>NZ_JBSVRF010000001.1:0-796823 GCF_054052025.1 Luteimonas sp. A478
AGGGCTACCGTCCGCAGTTCTACTTCCGCACCACCGACATCACCGGCGCCTGCGAGCTGCCGGAGGGCGTGGAGATGGTGATGCCGGGCGACAACGTGAAGATGGACGTTGAGCTGATCAACCCGGTGGCGATGGACGAAGGCCTGCGCTTTGCAATCCGCGAAGGCGGCCGCACGGTCGGCGCCGGCGTGGTGGCCAAGATCAACAAGTAATGGTTTGGCCCGTGCGCCTTTGGCGCACGGGCTTTTCAGGTCGGGCAGTCGGTCTTCGGGCCGTTCCGCCCGCCTGGGGGCAAAACGGAAAAAGGGCTTGCGCTCCAGATTCCAATGCTCCATAATGGTCAGCTTGCTCACGGACTCAGCTTCATCGGGCCCGTGATACAGCGAAAGGAGGCGCAGGAAGCACCTCGTTTTCGCCAGACATGGAAATGTCGCGCGGCAGGGCCCCGGTCGTTCCGAAGGATTTTCGGAACATTACGGCAGGGGCGCGTTGTCACGCTTGCAGTTCCCTGTTTGGGCAGGACGGGCAACCGGTCTGCCTCTGTTTTCTCCGAAGGATACTTCCGGACTGGCGGCATTGGCTCGGAAAGTCTTTGATTTTAACGGGGTCCTGCGCACCCAGCCGCAGGGCCCGACGCTCTTTCAACCAAGGAATTTCGTCTCATGGCGGACCAAAAGATCCGGATCCGGCTCAAGGCTTTCGATCATCGTCTGATCGACCGCTCGGCCAGCGAGATCGTGGAAACGGCGCGGCGTACCGGCGCGCAGGTGCGCGGGCCCATCCCGCTGCCGACCAGGATCGAGCGCTACACCATCCTGACCTCGCCGCACGTCAACAAGGACGCGCGCGACCAGTATGAAACCCGCACGCACAAGCGCGTGCTCGACATCGTCGACCCCAATGACAAGACCGTGGACGCGCTGATGAAGCTCGAGCTCGCGGCCGGCGTCGACGTCCAGATCAAGCTGACCTGAGGCTAACGAAATGACTGCGAAGAGATATTCGCTGGGAATCGTCGGTCGCAAGGCGGGCATGAGCCGGGTGTTCACCGAAGATGGCCAGTCCATTCCGGTGACCCTGATCGAAGCCACCCCGAACCGTATTACCCAGGTGAAAACCGTCGACGCCGACGGCTACACCGCGGTGCAGGTCACCGCCGGGCACAAGCGTGCCTCCCTCATCAACAAGCCGGAATCCGGCCACCTGGCCAAGGCCAAGGTGGAAGCAGGCCGCGGTCTGTGGGAGCTGCGCGTGGATGACCTGGGCGAGCTGGCCGTTGGCGGCGAGATCAAGGCCGACATCTTCCAGGTCGGCCAGAAGGTCGACGTCCAGGGCGTGACCAAGGGCAAGGGCTTCCAGGGCACGATCAAGCGCTGGAACTTCAGCATGGGTGACGCCACCCACGGCAACTCGCTGGCGCACCGGACCCCGGGTTCGCTGGGTCAGCGCCAGTCGCCGGGTCGTGTGTTCCCGGGCAAGAAGATGGCCGGTCACATGGGCGATGTGCGCCAGAGCACGCAGGGCCTGGAAGTGGTCAGGGTCGACGCCGAGCGCGGCCTGATCGCGGTCAAGGGCGCGGTACCGGGTGCGCCGGGCGGTGACGTGATCGTGCGTCCCACCAGCAAGGGTCAAGGAGCAGCATGATGGAACTTGCCATCGACAACAGCAGCCAGACGCTGTCGGTCTCCGGCGCCGTATTCGGCCGTGAATTCAGCGAGGACCTGGTCCATCAGGTCGTTGTTGCCTACCGCAACGCCGGCCGTGCCGGCACCAAGGCGCAGAAGACGCGCTCGGAAGTGGCAGGCACCACCAAGAAGTCCAAGAAGCAGAAGGGTGGCGGCGCCCGTCACGGCGCGTTGACCGCTCCGATCTTCCGCGGCGGTGGCGCGACCTTCGCGGCCAAGCCGCGCAGCTTCGGCGAGAAGGTCAACCGCAAGATGTACCGTGCGGCCATCGCCGCCATCCTGAGCGAGCTCAACCGCCAGGGTCGTCTGCGGGTGGTCGAGTCGTTCGATATCGACTCGCCCAAGAGCAGCGGCCTGGTTGCCAAGCTGAAGGAAGCCGAGGTGGGCAAGCGCCCGCTGATCGTGACCGAAGAGGCTTCGGAAAACCTGTACCTGTCTGCGCGCAACCTGCCCTACGTGGAAGTGCGTGACGTGCAGGGCCTGGACCCGGTTGCCCTGGTGTCCGCCGATACCGTGCTGGTCACCACCGACGCGGTGAAGAAGATCGAGGAGTGGCTGGCATGAACGAGGCGAAACTCTACGAAGTCATCCGTGCGCCGCGCGTGTCCGAAAAGACCGCGCGCCTGCAGGAAGTCTCCAACCAGTATGCGTTCGAAGTCGCGAAGGACGCGACCAAGGCCGATATCAAGACCGCCGTCGAGAAGCTGTTCGACGTCAAGGTCGAAGCGGTGAACGTGGTCAACGTGAAGGGCAAGAACAAGTCCTTCCGCTTTCGTACCGGCCGCCGCGGCGACTGGCGCAAGGCGTACGTGAAGCTGGCCGAGGGCCAGTCGATCGACGTGATGACGGCCAAGGTCTGACGGAGCCCTGATCCAGTCAGGTCTCCACTCAAACAGGATTCAGTCCCATGCCATTGATGAAATTCAAGCCCACATCCCCAGGCCGCCGTTCCGCGGTCCGCGTGGTCTCGCCCGAGCTGCACAAGGGCGACCCCTATGCGCCGCTGGTGGAAAAGCAGAGCCGTACCGGTGGTCGTAACCACCACGGCCGCACCACCACGCGCCACATGGGTGGCGGGCACAAGCAGCACTACCGCATCATCGACTTCAAGCGCAACAAGGAAGGCATTCCGGCGCGCGTGGAACGGATCGAATACGATCCCAACCGCACCGCCCACATCGCCCTGCTGTGCTACGTCGACGGTGAGCGCCGTTACATCATCGCCCCCAAGGGCCTGAAGGCAGGCGACCAGGTCATTGCGGGCTCCGATGCCCCGATCAAGACCGGCAACAGCCTGCCGCTGCGCAACATCCCGGTCGGCTCCACGGTGCACTGCATCGAAATGAAGCCGGGCAAGGGTGCGCAGATGGCCCGCGCTGCCGGCGCCGGCGTGCAGCTGGTTGCCCGTGAGGGAGCCTACGCCACACTGCGCCTGCGTTCGGGCGAGACCCGCCGCGTGCCGTCCGAGTGCCGGGCGACCATCGGTGAAGTCGGCAACGTCGAACACAACCTGCAGAAGCTGGGCAAGGCCGGTGCCAACCGCTGGCGCGGCATCAAGCCGGGCGTGCGTGGCGCGGCCATGAACCCGGTCGACCATCCGCACGGTGGTGGTGAGGGCAAGGCCGGGCAGGGCAACCCGCATCCGGTCACGCCTTGGGGCGTACCCACGAAGGGTTACAAGACGCGTCACAACAAGCGCACCCAGAAGTTCATTGTGCGCGACCGCAGGAGCTGATCGATCATGGCACGTTCACTTAAGAAAGGTCCTTTCGTCGACCACCACCTCGTCAAGAAGGTGGAGGCCGCAGGCACCACCAAGCGACCGATCAAGACCTGGTCGCGCCGGTCGATGATCCTGCCGGAAATGGTGGGATACACGATTGCCGTGCACAACGGACGCAATCACATTCCGGTGCTGATCAACGAAAACATGGTTGGACACAAGCTCGGCGAATTCGCATTGACCCGGACGTTCAAGGGTCACGGCGGCGATCGGAAGTCCAGGTAAGGAGATGACAATGGAAGCCAAAGCTGTATTGCGCAGCGTGCGCATCTCCGCACAGAAAGCCCGCCTGGTCGCGGACCAGGTGCGTGGGCTGTCGGCCGAGCGTGCCGTCGGCCTGCTCAGGTTCTCTGACAAGAAAGCCGCACACCTGATCCGCAAGGTGGTGGAGTCGGCGATCGCCAACGCCGAGAACAACCTGGGCGCCGACGTGGACGAACTGTCGGTGACCCGGATCATGGTGGATGAGGGTCCGACGCTGAAGCGTTTCATGGCGCGCGCCAAGGGCCGCGGCACCCGCATCCTCAAGCGCACCAGCCACATCACCGTGGTGGTGGGCGACGCGACCGGAAAGGGCAAGTAAACATGGGTAATAAGGTTCATCCGACCGGCTTTCGCCTCGGGGTTTCCAAGGATTGGAACTCCAAGTGGTACGCCGACAAAAAGGAATTCGCAGGCTATCTGACCGCTGACCTGAAGGTTCGCGAGATGCTGCGCAAGAAGCTGTCGCAGGCCGGTATCAGCAAGATCCTGATCGAGCGCCCGGCCAAGACCGCCCGCGTCACCATCCACACCGCCCGTCCGGGCGTGGTGATTGGCAAGCGCGGTGAGGACATCGACCGCCTGCGCAAGGAAGTGAGCGACATGATGGGCGTTCCGGCGCACATCAACGTCACCGAAGTGCGCAAGCCTGAACTGGATGCGCAGCTGGTGGCAGAGTCGATCGCCCAGCAGCTCGAGCGCCGCATCATGTTCCGCCGCGCCATGCGTCGGGCCGTGGGCAACGCCATGCGCCTTGGTGCCCTGGGTATCCGGGTCAACGTTGCAGGCCGCCTCAACGGCGCCGAAATCGCGCGCTCGGAGTGGTACCGCGAAGGTCGCGTGCCGCTGCACACCCTGCGTGCGGACATCGACTACGGTTTTGCCGAAGCGAGCACCACTTACGGGATCATCGGCATCAAGGTATGGGTCTACAAGGGCGAGATCTTCGATTTCAGCCAAGTGGGCCAGGAAAAGCAGGACGATTCGCCGCGCGGCGATCGTGGCGAGCGCAACGAGCGCCCGCGCGGTCCGCGTCGTGATCGGCAGGCGAGGGACTAATCATGCTGCAACCCAAGCGAACCAAATACCGCAAGACGCACAAGGGCCGTAACGCTGGCCTGTCGTGGAACGGCAACCTAGTGAGCTTCGGCGAATTCGGCCTCAAGGCCACCCAGACCGGGCAGATCACCGCGCGCCAGATTGAAGCCGGCCGCCGCTCGATCAGCCGTCACGTGAAGCGTGGCGGAAAGATGTGGATCCGGGTGTTCCCCGACAAGCCGATGACCAAGAAGCCGATCGAAGTGCGCATGGGCTCGGGCAAGGGCAACGTGGAGTACTGGGTAGCCCAGATCCAGCCCGGCCGCATGATCTACGAGATCGAAGGCGTTGATGAGGCAACCGCGCGCGAGGCGTTCCGCCTGGCCGCTGCCAAGCTTTCGGTCACCACCCAATTCGTGACCCGGACGGTGCGCTGATATGGCAACCATCAACGAACTGCGAGAAAAGTCGGCTGAGGACCTGCAGACCCACCTGGTGGAGCTGCACAAGGAACAGTTCTCGCTGCGCATGCAGAAGGCCACCGGCCAGCTGGACAAGACCCACGAGGCCCGCCGGGTCCGCCGCGACATCGCGCGCGTCAACACTCTGCTTGGCCAGATCGAATCTGGCACGCGGAAGTAAGGAAGGCCGACGATGAACGAGAACGTTACCGATATGAAGCAGGCCGAAAAAAAGCTGCGCACGGTTGAAGGCCGGGTGGTCAGCAACAAGATGGACAAGACCGTGACCGTACTGGTCGAGCGCCAGGTCAAGCACGCGCTGTACGGCAAGTACATCCGCCGCTCGACCAAGCTGCACGCCCACGACGCCGAGAACTCCTGCAACGAGGGCGATACCGTCCGCGTGGTGGAGATCGCGCCGATGTCCAAGACCAAGAACTGGCGCGTGGTCGAGATCGTCTCGCGCGCGGCCGAGTAAGGAAGGAGCGCTGACATGATCCAGACAGAAAGCCACCTCGACGTGGCCGACAACTCCGGCGCCAAGGAAGTGATGTGCATCAAGGTGCTCGGCGGCTCCAAGCGCCGTTACGCCGCGATTGGCGACATCATCAAGGTGTCGGTCAAGGACGCCATTCCGCGCGGCCGCGTGAAGAAAGGCGAGGTGTACAACGCCGTCGTGGTGCGTACCCGCAAGGGCGTGCGCCGTGCCGACGGTTCGCTGATCCGCTTCGATGGCAATGCCGCGGTGCTGCTGAACGCCAAGCATGAGCCGATCGGCACCCGCATCTTCGGGCCGGTGACGCGCGAGCTGCGCTCCGAGAAGTTCATGAAGATCGTCTCGCTCGCGCCTGAAGTGCTGTGAGCGGAGGACAGGAATAATGGCTATCAACCGTATCAAGAAGGGCGACCACGTCATCGTGACCGCCGGCAAGGACAAGGGTAAGCGCGGCGACGTAGTGCGCGTGGACGGCGATCGGGTGACCGTGTCGAACATCAACATCGTCAAGCGCCACACCAAGCCCAATCCCCAGGCTGGACAGCCTGGCGGGATCATCGAGCGCGAAGCGCCGATCAACGTGTCCAATGTGATGCCGTTCAACCCTGCTACCGGCAAGGGCGAGCGCATTGGTATCAAGGTGCTGGAGGATGGACGCCGGATTCGGGTGTTCCGCTCCAGTGGTGAAGCGCTCGACGCTTGAGGAATGAATAAATGAGCCGTCTGGAAAAGTTCTACAAGGAAGAAGTGATGCCGAAGCTCATGGAGCAGTTCGGCTACACCAATCCGATGCAGGTTCCGAAGGTATCCAAGATCACGCTCAACATGGGCGTGGGCGAGGCTGCTACCAACAAGAAGGTGCTGGAAAACGCAACCGCCGACATGGCCAAGGTGTCCGGCCAGAAGCCGATCGTGACCAAGTCGCGCGTGTCCGTGGCCTCGTTCAAGATCCGTGACGGCTGGCCGATCGGCTGCAAGGTGACCCTGCGTCGCCGGCGGATGTACGAGTTCCTGGACCGCCTGATCAACGTGTCGTTGCCGCGCGTTCGCGACTTCCGCGGTGTGTCGGCGCGTTCGTTCGACGGACGTGGCAACTTCAACATGGGTGTGAAGGAGCAGATCATCTTCCCGGAGATCGACTTCGACCAGGTTGATGCGGTCCGCGGCATGGATATCGCCATCACCACCACCGCGAAGACCAACGAGGAGGCCAAGGCCCTGCTCGAGGCCTTCCGCTTCCCGTTCCGCTGAGGAAGAGATTCAACTATGGCAAAGAAATCAATGGTCAACCGCGAGGTCAAGCGGGCGAAGCTGGCAGAGAAATATGCCGCCAAGCGCGAAGAGCTGAAGAAGATCATCTCCAGCCCGACCTCCGACTACGACGTGAAGATGGACGCCGTGGCCAAGCTGCAGAAGCTGCCGCGCGATTCGTCTCCGTCCCGCCAGACCAGCCGCTGCGCCCTGACCGGCCGGCCGCGTTCGGTGTACAGCAAGTTCGGCCTCGGCCGCAACAAGCTGCGCGAGGCCACCATGCGTGGCGACGTACCGGGTCTGCGCAAGGCGTCCTGGTAAACAATCAAAATCCTTACGGATATCGATGCAGGTAAACTGATATGAGCATGACTGATCCAATCGCCGACATGCTGACCCGCATGCGCAATGCGGCAGCGGTTGGCAAGCCGGCGGTGAAGATGCCCTCTTCCAAGATGAAGGTGGCCATCGCCAAGGTCCTCAAAGACGAGGGCTACATCACTGATTGGCGCGTGATCGAGACCGGCCCGAAGGCCGACCTTGAAGTCGAACTGAAGTATTACGAAGGCCAGCCGGTCATCGAGCAGATGCAGCGTTTCTCGCGGTCCGGCCTGCGCCAGTACCGCGGCAAGGACGATCTGCCGAAGGTGCTCAACGGGCTGGGTATCGCCATCATTTCAACCTCCAGGGGCATCATGACCGATGCGCAGGCGCGCCAGCAGGGCGTCGGCGGTGAAGTCCTGTGCTTCGTGGCCTGACGGAGAAAAA
The DNA here is from genome assembly GCF_054052025.1 of Luteimonas sp. A478. Classification (NCBI taxonomy): domain Bacteria; kingdom Pseudomonadati; phylum Pseudomonadota; class Gammaproteobacteria; order Lysobacterales; family Lysobacteraceae; genus Luteimonas; species Luteimonas yangxiaopingae. The sequence continues at coordinate 7,744 of NZ_JBSVRF010000001.1, forward strand.
AGAATGTCCCGTATTGCCAAGAAGCCGATTCCGCTGCCCAAGGGCGTTGACCTGACCATCCAGGACGACTCGTTCACTGTGAAGGGCCCGAAGGGTTCCCTCTCCCTGGCGCGTCCGGAAGGCATCGATATCAAGATCGAGGACGGCAACATCGTGCTCGCCCCGGTCGAGCCTCAGCACATGGCCATTACCGGCACCATCCGCTCGATCCTGGGCAACATGGTGCACGGCGTGTCGGAAGGCTTTGAGCGCAAGCTCGAGCTGGTCGGCGTGGGTTACCGGGCCGCGGTGCAGGGCAAGGATCTGAACCTGACCCTGGGCTTTTCCCATCCGGTGCTGTTCCCGATTCCGGAAGGGATCACGATCACCACGCCAACCCAGACCGAGGTCCTGGTTGCCGGTGCCGACAAGCAGCAGGTGGGCCAGGTTGCCGCCAAGATCCGTGGATACCGTCCGCCGGAGCCCTACAAGGGCAAGGGCGTGAAGTACGCCGGTGAACAAATCATCCGCAAGGAAGCCAAGAAGGCTTAAGCGGACACCATCCGCGCCGATCCGCTTCCAACTGAGAAGACACAGCTATGGACAAGAATAAAGCTCGCCTGCGTCGCGCCCGCTCCACGCGCTCGCGCATCCGCGAACTCGAGGTGCCGCGCCTGTCGGTGCTGCGCACCGGCCAGCACCTGTACGCCCAGGTGTTCACCTCCGACGGCTCCAAGGTGCTGGCTGCCGCCAGCACCACCCAGGCCGACGTGCGTGAGGGCCTGAAGGGCCTGAACAACATTGAAGCCGCTACCAAAGTGGGCAAGGTCATCGCTGAAAAGGCGAAGGCTGCCGGTATCGAGAAGGTCGCGTTCGACCGCTCGGGATACCGCTACCACGGCCGCGTCAAGGCCCTGGCAGATGCCGCACGCGAAGGTGGTCTGCAGTTCTGATCCGTGAAATACCCTGGCGGGAGTACGCTCCCGCCACTTGAGGGCTGTCACCCCGGCCCTGGTTGGCGTATTATCGCGGGTTCGCAATTCCCCGGCCCGGTTATACCGGGCCGGGTTGCCACTGGAAAAGCGCGGGACTCCGCGCCGACCGGGCCTTGGCTCATCCGCCGGTGCGGACATGCACCGGACGTCCGTCGCCTTCTGTGCGGCGAAACGGAACACGGCACCAGCACCCAACAACAAGCGGCACCAGCCGTACATTCCCGATACTGACAAAGGCAAAAGAAAGATGGCAGAAGAACGCTCACCGCGCGGCCGCGACCGTAATCGTCGCGATCGCGAGGAAATGGACGACGGAATGATCGAGAAGCTGATCACGGTCAACCGCGTCGCAAAGACCGTCAAGGGCGGTCGCCAGTTCACCTTCACCGCGCTGACGGTTGTGGGCGACGGCGAAGGCCGGATCGGCTTCGGCTACGGCAAGGCCCGTGAAGTGCCGCTGGCGATCCAGAAGTCGATGGAAGCCGCCCGCAAGGGCATGAGCAACATCGAACTCAATGGCGGCACCCTGTGGCATACGGTCAACGCCAATCACGGTGCGGCCCGCGTGTTCATGAAGCCGGCTTCCGAAGGTACCGGCGTGATCGCCGGCGGTGCGATGCGCGCCGTGCTAGAGGCGGTTGGCGTGAAGGACGTGCTGGCCAAGGCGGTCGGCTCGCGTAACCCGATCAACCTGGTGCGCGCCACGATCAAGGGCCTGCAGTCGATGCACTCGCCCGGCAAGATCGCTGCCAAGCGCGGCAAGAAGGTGGAGGAACTTCAGCATGGCTAAGAAGGAAACCACCGGCGGCACCGTCAAGGTGCGCCTGGTCAAGGGCCTGCAGGGCACCCAGGGACGTCACCGCCTGTCGGTGCGTGCGCTGGGTCTGAGCAAGATCAACGACGTCCGTGAACTGAAGGACAGCCCGCAGGTGCGGGGCCTGATCAACAAGGTCCAGTATCTGGTCCGGGTCGAGGAGTAATCGACAATGCGACTGAACACTATGAAGCCCGCAGAGGGCGCCCGCACCGAACGCACGCGCGTCGGTCGTGGTATCGGCTCCGGCCTGGGCAAGACTGCCGGCCGTGGACACAAGGGCACGTTCGCGCGCTCGGGCAAGGGCAAGATCAAGGCGGGCTTCGAAGGCGGCCAGATGCCGCTTCGCAAGCGTCTGCCGAAGGTCGGCTTCCGCTCGCGGATCGCTGGTGACACCGCTGAGGTCTTCCTGTACCAGCTGGAGAAGCTGGAAGGCGACATCGACTTCAAGGCGCTGCGCGCCGCGAAGCTGGTGCCGTCGACGGCCAAGCGCGCCAAGATCGTGAAGAAGGGCGAAGTGACGAAGAAGCTCGTGCTCAAGGGCGTGCTGGCCACGGCCGGTGCCCGCGCGGCTATCGAAGCCGCCGGCGGCAGCATTGAGGAAGCCTGATGTCGCGTAGCGCTGGCGCCATGGGTGGCCTGGGCGCAGGCCTGGGCAAGTTCACCGAGCTGCGGCAGCGTCTGCTGTTCGTGGCCGGTGCGCTGCTGGTGTACCGCATCGGGTGCTATATCCCGGTGCCGGGCGTCAACCCGGACGCAATGCTGCGCCTGATGGAGCAGCAGCAGGGCACCATCGTGGACATGTTCAACATGTTCTCCGGTGGCGCCCTGGAGCGCTTCAGCCTGTTCGCGCTGAACGTGATCCCCTACATCTCGGCCTCGATCGTCATGCAGCTGATGGTGCAGATCGTGCCGAGCCTGAAGGCGATCCAGCGTGAGGGCGAGTCGGGCCGTCGCAAGATCACCCAGTGGTCGCGCCTTGGTGCGATCCCGCTGGCGATCTTCCAGTCCGCGGGCATCGCGGTGGCGCTGCAGAGCTCGGGTGCCGGCGCGGGGCTGAACGTGGTCTACGCGCCGGGTATGGGCTTTGTGCTGACTGCCATCGTGGCGCTGACCGCAGGCACCATGTTCCTGGTGTGGCTGGGTGAGCAGGTGACCGAGCGGGGCATCGGCAACGGTGTATCGCTGATTATCTTCGCCGGCATCGTGGCCGGGCTGCCCGGTGCGATCTTCACCACGCTGGAGCAGGCCCGCAACGGCGACATGAGCCCGATCGCGGTGATCATGATCGCGGCGATCGTGATGGCCTTCACCTTCTTCGTGGTGTTTGTCGAACGCGGCCAGCGCAGGATCACAGTCAACTACGCACGACGTCAGGGTGGGCGGAACGCCTATCAGAACCAGACGTCGTTCCTTCCGCTGAAGCTCAATATGGCGGGCGTGATTCCGGCGATTTTTGCTTCGTCGATGATCATGTTCCCGGCGACCGTGTCCACCTGGTTCGGCCAGGCGGGTTCGGCACTGTGGCTGCAGCGGGCGGCGCAGGCGCTGTCTCCGGGCCAGCCGCTGTACATCCTGCTTTACGGCGGGCTGATCGCGGGCTTCACCTTCTTCTACACGGCGCTGGTGTTCAACAGCCAGGAAACCGCCGACAACCTGAAGAAGTCCGGAGCGCTGATTCCCGGTATTCGCCCGGGCAAAGCAACGGCTGAGTACGTGGACGGTGTGCTGACCCGGCTGACTGCGGCGGGCGCGACCTATCTGGTCATCGTCTGTCTGCTGCCCGAGTTCATGCGTACCGAGCTCAACGCGTCGTTCTACTTCGGTGGCACCTCGCTGCTGATCGTGGTGGTGGTGGTGATGGACTTCATCTCCCAGATCCAGGCGCACCTGATGTCGCACCAGTATGAAAGCCTGCTCAAGAAGGCCAACCTCAAGGGCGGCGGCAGGCGCTGAGGCGAAACCAGGTTTCGCTGATGCAATGAACAATGGCGGGCTTCGGCCCGCCGCGGTCCACCGGCCACACAGGTGGATCAGTACGAGAACAAAGGCGGCCCCGCAGGGCCGCATGGATCCCGGGACGTAGCGCCCGGATCCTGATGGGCGACCCGGGCGGCGATCTCGCGCACGGGTGGGCCAGCGCCAGTCCTCACTGGGTGGGTGGGGCGGCCAGAATGGGATCTGATCCCGTTTTTGGCACAGCGCAGGTCCGTCGCCGGAGCATGGGCACACTCCCCATGCCGGAGTCCGCGGGATTTTTATCCTGGGGGCTTCCTGAAGAGCCGAGATCCTGATACAATTTCTTGTTCACTCTGCCCGATGCGTGCCGTTTTGGTGTCGCCCGGTCAGACTAACCAGTTTGGAGACCGCGTAATGGCGCGTATTGCTGGCGTCAACTTGCCCGCCCAGAAGCATGTCTGGGTTGGGCTCCAGAGCATCTACGGCATTGGCCGTACCCGTTCCCGGCAGGTCTGCACTGCGGCTGGCGTCGATGAGACGACCCGTATCGTGGACCTGTCCGAGCCTGAAGTCGAACGCCTGCGCGCCGAAGTTGGCAAGTTCGTGGTGGAGGGTGACCTTCGCCGTGAAGTAGGCATGTCAATCAAGCGTCTGATGGACCTGGGCAGCTACCGCGGCCTGCGTCATCGTCGCGGTCTTCCCCTCCGCGGCCAGCGCACCCGCACCAACGCACGTACCCGCAAGGGCCCGCGCAAGCCGATCAGGAAGTAAGGAATAGCCATGGCAAAGCCGGCAGCCAAGACCCGGAAGAAGATCAAGCGCGTCGTCACCGACGGCGTCGCTCACGTACACGCATCGTTCAACAACACGATCGTGACCATCACCGACCGCCAGGGCAACGCACTGTCCTGGGCGACTTCGGGAGGCGCGGGTTTCCGCGGCTCGCGCAAGTCGACCCCGTTTGCGGCACAGGTAGCAGCAGAGAAGGCCGGCAAGGCCGCTCTGGACTACGGCCTGAAGTCGCTGGAAGTGCGCATCAAGGGCCCTGGCCCGGGCCGTGAATCCGCCGTGCGTTCGCTGAACAACGTCGGGTACAAGATCACCAACATCATCGACGTGACGCCGATCCCGCATAACGGGTGCCGTCCGCCGAAAAAGCGCCGCGTCTGAGGGAGCGATAAGAAATGGCACGTTACATCGGTCCTACCTGTAAGCTCGCCCGTCGCGAAGGCGTCGACCTGGGTCTGAAGAGCCCGACCCGCGCGCTTGACTCCAAGTGCAAGCTGGATCAGAAGCCCGGCCAGCACGGTGCCGGTACCGGCGCCCGCCGCAGCAGGCTGTCCGACTACGCCACCCAGCTGCGCGAGAAGCAGAAGGTCAAGCGTATCTATGGCCTGCTGGAGCGTCAGTTCCGCAATTACTACAAGAAGGCTTCGACCAAGAAGGGCAACACCGGCGAGAACCTGCTGCAGGCGCTGGAAACCCGTCTGGACAATGTGGTCTACCGCATGGGCTTCGCCGTCACCCGTCCGTCGGCGCGCCAGCTGGTGTCGCACCGCGGCGTGACCGTGAACGGCCAGGTCGTGAACCTGCCGTCCTTCCAAGTGAAGGCAGGCGACGCGATTGCGCTGACCGAGAAGGCCCAGAAGCAGATGCGGGTGCAGGAAGCGCTGGACGTTTCCGCACAGATGGATCTCTCGCCGGGCTGGGTCGAAGTTGACGCCAAGAAGTTCAGCGGTGTGTTCAAGGCGGTGCCGGATCGCGGCGATCTGCCGCCCGACATCAACGAAGCATTGATCGTCGAGCTGTACTCGAAGTAAGGGCCGCCTGATCTTCGCGGCCTTGCGCTTCGAAGATACATGCAGACGCCCACATCACCAGGCCGGTGCGCTTCGCGCATCGGCCGCCTCCTTGAAGCAAGGGGGCCCCAAATGCAAACGCCAAGGCAATCACCACCGGTTCCCGCCGGTGGGTCATTGCAGGAGAAGCCAATAACATGACGGTTACCGCCAACCAGGTCCTGCGCCCCCGCGCCCCGCAGATCGAGCGCCTGAACGGCAATCGCGCCAAGGTCGTGATCGAACCGTTGGAGCGGGGCTACGGGCATACGCTTGGCAACGCGCTGCGCCGCGTGCTGCTTTCGTCCATCCCCGGCTTCGCGATCACCGAGGTCGAGATCGACGGCGTGCTGCACGAGTACAGTGCCATCGAAGGCCTGCAGGAAGACGTGCTGGAAGTGCTCCTCAACCTGAAGGATGTCGCCATCCGCATGGGTACGGGCGAGTCTTCCACCCTGAGCCTGAGCAAGTCGGGCCCGGGCGTAGTGACCGCCGGTGACATCAAGGTTGATCACAACGTTGAGGTGCTTAACCCCGACCACGTGATCTGCAACCTGACCAAGGATGCCTCGATCAACATGCAGCTCAAGGTCGAGCGCGGTTTCGGTTACCAGCCGGCAGCGGCCCGCCGCCACCCGGACGAAGAAACCCGCACGATCGGCCGGCTGATGCTGGACGCCTCGTTCTCCCCGGTGCGCCGCGTGGCGTACGAAGTGGAAGCGGCCCGCGTCGAGCAGCGCACCGACCTGGACAAGCTGGTCCTGGACATCGAGACCAACGGCACGATCGACGCCGAGGAAGCCGTGCGCACCGCCGCCGACATCCTCACCGATCAGCTGTCGGTGTTCGGCGACTTCACCAACCGTGACCGCGGCGCGAGCAAGCCGCAGCCGGCCGGTGTGGATCCGCTGCTGCTGCGTCCGATCGACGATCTGGAACTGACCGTTCGTTCGGCCAACTGCCTGAAGGCCGAGAGCATCTACTACATCGGCGACCTGATCCAGAAGACCGAAGTGGAGCTGCTCAAGACCCCGAACCTGGGCAAGAAGTCGCTCACCGAGATCAAGGAAGTGCTGGCGCAACGTGGTCTGTCGCTGGGCATGAAGCTTGAGAACTGGCCGCCGCCGGGGCTCAACAGCCACGGCATGCTGGGCTGAGGAAGCGCGTTTGCGAGCCACTGGCTCGCTCGCTTGCGCACGCCCGGTCAGGATGACTGGGCATGGCTCTCCGGAGCCGTTGCAGCACCGCCATGGATTGCAGCCACGAAATTGATTGTGCAGTTGCAGTAGTACTCAGCGTCGACGGCCCAAGGCCGCGACCAACGCCGGCAAGGGACGCCGGTCAGGACCATCCGCAGTCCATGTTCCAACGCCAGGAAGGCGACAGCGAAATCCAACGTTCCAGCACTCAATAAGGAAGCATACTCATGCGCCACCAGAAAGCCGGCCGCAAGTTCAGCCGCACCAGCGCCCATCGCCAGGCGATGTTCAAGAACATGGCCGCGTCCCTGTTCAAGCACGAACTGATCAAGACCACCCTGCCCAAGGCCAAGGAACTGCGCCGCGTCGCCGAGCCGCTGATCACCCTGGCCAAGGTCGACAGCGTTGCCAACCGCCGTCTGGCCTTCTCGCGTCTGCGTGACAAGGAAGCCGTGGGCAACCTGTTCACCACCCTCGGTCCGCGCTACGGATCGCGTCCGGGCGGGTACCTGCGCATCCTCAAGTGCGGCTTCCGCGCCGGTGACAACGCGCCGATGGCCTACGTTGAACTGGTCGACCGCCCGCAGGCGGATGCTGCCGGCGACAACGACTGATCCGCTCCGCGTGATCTGATCGAATCCAGAAACCCCGGCCCGCGCGTCGGGGTTTTTGCTATCTTGCGCTGCTTCCGCAACGGCCCCGCCAATGAGCATGAAGACACCCCGCTTGCGTTTCCGGACCCAGATGCTGGCCGCCGGCGCGATCTGTTTCGTCCTGATCGGATTCGCGATCTTTTCGCAGCTGCAGTGGGGGCTGGATCCGTGCCCGCTGTGCATTTTCCAGCGCCTGGCGTTTGCCGGCCTCGGCGTGGTGCTGCTGGTCGCCGGGGTCCTCGCACCACGGGCGCTCTGGGGCCGGCGCGCCTGGTCGCTGTTGGCTGCGGTCGCGGCCGGAGTTGGCATTGCGATTTCCGGCCGGCATGTGTGGCTGCAATTGTTCCCACCGCCGATTCCGGCCTGTGGGCCGCCGCTGGATTTTCTGCGCGAGACCCTGTCCACGGGACACTTGATCCGCCGGGTGCTCACCGGCACCGGTGACTGCGGCGCCGTGGACTGGACCTTCCTGGGCCTTTCAATGCCAATGTGGGCGCTGACCTGGTTCCTGCTGCTGGGAGCATGGGCGCTGTATGCGGGTTTCAGCCGCAGCCGGTAGGCTTGCTTCAAATTGACGCATTGCAGCAATCTGTCATGATGGCGAACCGCTACAGGTAGTTGCCAATGAGCCAACCAGAACGTTCCCTCCGTGCCGTGAACCTGCCCGCCGAATGGACACCGGACAGCTGGCGCGACCGTCCGGCCCTGCAGCTGCCTGTGTATCCGGATGCGGATGAGCTGGCCGGCGTGCAGGGGGAGCTGGCTGCGCTGCCGCCACTGGTGACGTCCTGGGAAATCCTCAGCCTCAAGCAGCAGCTCGCCGAAGCGCAGGAAGGCCGGCGGTTCCTGCTGCAGGGTGGCGACTGTGCGGAGAGCTTCAGCGACTGCAGCTCGGAAGTGATTTCCAACCGGCTCAAGGTGCTGCTGCAGATGAGTCTGGTGCTGGTACACGGCATGCGCATGCCCGTGGTGAGGGTAGGGCGTTTCGCCGGTCAATACGCTAAACCGCGTTCAGCAGACACCGAAACCCGCGATGGGGTAGTGTTGCCGACCTACCGTGGCGACATCGTCAACGGTCCGGACTTCACCGCCGCCGCGCGCACGCCGGATCCGCGGCGCATGGTCAAGGCGCATGCGCGCTCGGCCATGACCATGAACTTCATCCGTTCGCTCATCGATGGCGGCTTTGCCGACCTGCACCATCCCGAGTACTGGGGTCTGGAATGGGTGGGTGACTCCCCGCTGGCCGAGGAATACCAGCGCATGGTCAATGGCCTGGGCGATTCGGTACGTTTCATGGAAACCCTGGTGGGCACCCAGGTCCACGAGCTGAAGCGGGTGGACTTCTACACGTCGCACGAGGCCTTGCTGTTGCCCTACGAGGAGGCGCAGACCCGTCAGGTGCCGCGTCAATGGGGCTGGTTCAACCTCAGCACCCATTTCCCCTGGATCGGCATGCGCACCTGTGCAGCTGACGGCGCCCATATCGAATATTTCCGCGGCATCCGCAACCCGATAGCTGTGAAAGTGGGGCCGTCGGTGACAGCCGACCAGCTGCGCAAGCTGATCGATGTGCTCAATCCGGATGATGAGCCTGGACGCCTGAGCCTGATCCATCGCATGGGTGCCGCCCATGTCGGCGAGAAGCTGCCCCCGCTGCTGGACGCGATCCGCCGTGACGGTCGTCGCGTGCTGTGGGTGTGTGACCCCATGCACGGCAATACCGAAGCCAGCAGCAACGGGTACAAGACCCGGCGCTTCCACAATATCCGCAGCGAGATCGAGCAGTCGTTCGATATCCATGCGGCCGCAGGCACGCGCCTGGGCGGCGTGCATCTGGAACTGACCGGCGAAGACGTGACCGAGTGCACCGGGGGCGCCCGCGAGCTGACCGATACCGATCTCAGCCGTGCCTACCGGTCATCGGTCGATCCGCGGCTGAACTACGAGCAGGCGCTGGAAACGGCGATGCTGATCGGCCGCAAGCAGGCCTCGCTGGGAGAGCCGGCACCGGCCTGAGCTGGGTAGGGAGAAGGGGCGTCCAATCTGTGTGGGCGCCCGCTCCAGGCTCCAAGCCGGCGGAAGCCGGCTCTGGGTCAAGTCAGGTCAGGTCAGGGAGAGCGGCTGGCGCGCTTGCGGTCCACTTCGGTGCGGTGCTTCTTGCGCAGGCGGATCTGGTTGGGCGTGACTTCGACCAGTTCATCGTCATCGATGAACTCCAGCGCCTGCTCCAGCGAGAACCGGATCGGCGGCACCAGGCCTTCGTCATCATCCTTGCCGGTGGCGCGGAAGTTGGTCAGCTGTTTGCCGCGCAGTGCGTTGACGGTCAGGTCATTGTCCTTGGAGTTGATGCCGATCACCTGGCCCTCGTAGATCTCTTCGCCGGGCTCGATGAACAGCCGTCCGCGCTCCTGCATCGCCATCTGTGCGTAGGCGGGGGACGGACCGGTGGCATTGGAGATCAGCACGCCGTTGCTGCGCTGGCCGATATCCGCGTCGGACCTCGGCCCGTAGTGGTCAAACACATGGAACAGCATGCCGGTGCCCGAGGTAATCGTCTTGAATTCGGTCTGGAAGCCGATCAGCCCACGCGCGGGGATGATGAACTCCATTCGCACGCGGCCCTTGCCGTCCGGCTCCAGGTTCTGCAGCACCGCCTTGCGCTCACCCAGGCGGCCCATCACGTTGCCCTGGTGCTGCTCGTCCACGTCGGCCACCAGCGCCTCGTAAGGCTCTTCGGTCACCCCGTCGACCTCGCGCAGGATCACTTCCGGACGCGACACGGCCAGCTCGTAGCCTTCGCGACGCATGGTTTCAATCAGGATGGACAGGTGCAGCTCGCCGCGGCCGGAGACCGTGAAACGATCGGCATCGGCGGTATCTTCAACCCGCAGCGCCACGTTATGCCGGGTCTCGCGGATCAGGCGCTCGCGCAGCTGGCGTGAGGTCAGGAACTTGCCGCCGGAGCGGTCCTTGGTGCCGGCAAACGGCGAATCGTTGACCTGGAAGGTCATGGAGATGGTGGGCTCGTCCACCGCCAGTACCGGTAGCTGCTCCACTGCGGAAGGGTCGCAAAGCGTGTCGGAGATGCCGAGGTTGTCGATGCCGGAGAAGGCGATGATGTCGCCGGCACTGGCTTCCTGCACCTCGACCCGCTCCAGGCCCATGAAGCCCAGCACCTGCATCACCTTGGCGTTGCGGGTGCTGCCATCGGCGGCGATCACGGTCACCTGCTGGTTGGTCTTGACCTTGCCGCGCTGGATCCGGCCCACCCCGATCACGCCCACGTAGCTGTTGTAGTCCAGCGTGGTCACCCGCATCTGGAACGGGCCGTCGGGATCAACCGGCGGCGGCGGAACGTGCAGGGTGATCGCCTCGAACAGCGGGGTCATGTCGCCGCTGCGCACGGTGTCTTCCAGCCCGGCATAGCCCTGCAGGCCGGAAGCGTAGATCACCGGGAAGTCCAGCTGCTCGTCGGTGGCGCCCAGGCGATCGAACAGGTCGAAGGTCTGGTCGAGCACCCAGCTCGGACGCGCGCCCGGCCGGTCCACCTTGTTCACCACCACGATCGGCTTGAAGCCCATCGCGAACGCCTTCTGGGTGACGAAGCGGGTTTGCGGCATCGGCCCGTCCATCGCGTCCACCAGTACCAGCACCGAGTCGACCATCGACAGCACGCGCTCGACTTCGCCGCCGAAGTCGGCGTGTCCGGGGGTGTCGACGATGTTGATGCGCCAGACTTCACCGGTTTCCGGGTGGGTCCAGCGGATCGCGGTGTTCTTGGCGAGGATGGTGATCCCGCGCTCTTTTTCGATATCGCCGCTGTCCATCACCCGGTCGGGGACGATGGTGCGTTCATCAAACGTGCCCGACTTGCGCAGAAGCTGGTCGACGAGGGTGGTTTTTCCATGGTCGACGTGGGCGACGATGGCGATATTGCGGAGGCGTTCGACTGACATGGATTTGGGCATCGGGCAGGCCGCACCCTGGTGCCATGGCAGGCAGGCGCGGGAAAGGACAGGGGTTAGCCGGTTATTATAGCTTGCTTGACCCCTCCTCACCTGTCCCCAAGGAAAATCCACATGTCCCTGCACGCCCTTTTCGATACCGACCGTGGCCAGATCAAGATCGAGCTGCTGGCCGACAAGGCCCCGCTGACCGTCGCCAACTTCGTCAACCTTGCCAAGCGGGGTTTTTACGACGGCCTGAACTTCCACCGCGTCATCGCCGATTTCATGGTCCAGGGCGGTTGCCCCCAGGGCACCGGTACCGGCGGCCCGGGCTACCGGTTTGAAGACGAAACCGACAACGGCGTGCCGCACGAGCGTGGCGTGCTGGCGATGGCCAACGCCGGGCCCAGCACCAACGGCAGCCAGTTCTTCATCACCCACATCAAGACCGACTGGCTGGACGGCAAGCACACCGTATTTGGCAAGGTTGTTGAAGGCCTTGATGTGGTGGATGCCATCAAGCAGGGCGACGGAATCACCTCGGTGAAGATCGAAGGTGACGCGGACGCCGTGCTGGCCGCCAAGGCCGATCGCGTGGCCGAGTGGAACAAGATCCTGGCGGCCTGAGCGCCACGCAGTGCATGCCGGCATGAAGCCCCGGCGTGCAACTGCCTGCGGGGTCGGAGCGTGTGCTGCCGGCTCCCGCAGGCCTGGCTCCCACAGGCCTGTTGTAGAGGCCCGATCACGCCGGACCCGCGTGTTAAAATCCGCCGTTTACCCAGTCCCAGGAGCACGCCCGAAGTGTCAGCAATACCCAAGCTTGCCCGGCGGATCGGCCGTGCCCGGCCCAGCGCCATCATGCAGGTGGCCCAGAAGGCCAACCGGATGAAGGCGGAAGGCCGCGATGTGATCAATTTCTCCATCGGAGTGCCGAATTTCCTGCCCGGTGAGCATGTGTATGCCGCCGCCCATGCCGCGCTGGACAACGACTCCGGCCAGTACGGCAGCAACCGTGGCTCCGATGCGCTGTTGGATGCTTTCCTCGGCCATATCGAAGCGCTGGGCCTGACCGGTTACACCCGCGCCAACTGCGCGACCGGCATCGGCGCCAAGCACCTGATCCACAACCTGGCCGAAGCGCTGCTGGACGAAGGCGACGGTATTGCCTTCCCGACCCCGTATTGGACCAGCTACCTGGACATTGCCGAGATCGTCAATGCCAAGGTGCAGCTGCTGCCGTGCCCGGCGGAACAGGATTACAAGCTCACTCCGGCGCAGCTGGATGAGGCCCTGGCGCAGAAGCCGAAGGTGTTCCTGTTCAACAACCCGTCCAACCCGACCGGCATGGTCTACACCCGGGAAGAGATCGCCGCGCTGGCCGATGTGCTCGTCAAGCACCCCGAAACCTGGGTGATTACCGACGACATCTACAACCGGATGGTGTTTGACGGTGTGGGCTACCACAACTTCGTCCAGGCAAGGCCGGAGCTGCGCGACCGGGTGATTTTCCTGGATTCGCTGTCCAAGACCTGGGGCATGCCCGGCTGGCGGGTCGGCCTGATGGCCGGTCCGGAAGTGGTGGCCCAGGCCGTGGCTACGCTCAATTCCAACCACATCACCAGCCTGCCCGAGGTGGTCTCCGCAGCCGCGATCGCGGCGCTGTCCGGCCCGCAGGACGTGCCGGATGCCAAGCGTGAGGAATTCCAGGCCAAGCGCGACCAGGTGATCGACGCCATGGCCGCGATCCCGGGCGTGGTCTGCCCGCGGCCGCAGGGCGCGTTCTACGTGTTCCCGGATATCAGCGTGGCGTTCGGCAAATCGCACCACGGCGTGCGGATCGGCAACGACATTGATTTCTGCAGCGCGCTGCTTGAAGCCAAGGCCGTGGCCTGCGTGCCCGGTTCGGCGTTCGGCGAGCCGCGCAGCATGCGGATCAGCTATACCTGCCCGACGCCGCAGCTGGCGCCCGGGCTGGAGCGGATCCGCGAATTCTTCGCCGAGCTGGCCTGACAGGAGGCATGCCGATGCGCGCGCTGTGGATCCTGGCACTGATCGCGCTCATCGGCGGCATCCTGCACTTTCGCGGTGAGTCCGGAGCGGCAGAGCTGCACCCCGATGATCCGCGCAACAGCACCGGCGGGGACCGCATCGTGATGCTGGCGGCCGACTGGTGCGGATACTGCCGCAAACAGCAGGCCGAGTTTTCCCGCGCCAATGTGCGCTACCGCATCCTGGACGTGGACACGGAAGAGGGCGATCGCGCCATGCGCGCGGTTGGCGCCCGTGCCGTCCCGGTGACCATCATTGGCCAGGATGTGGTGCGTGGCTACAACGTGGCCATCCTGGATGAAAAGCTGACCCCGCTGGGTTACCGCGTCTACTAGCGGTGTCCGCGACAACCCCACACGAACATGCATGAAGAGGAACCGCCCATGAAAACGCCCGTCCGAGTTGCCGTTACCGGCGCCGCCGGCCAGATCGGCTACGCCCTGCTGTTCCGCATCGCCTCCGGCGAAATGCTGGGCAAGGACCAGCCGGTGATCCTGCAGATGCTGGAACTGCCGATGGAAAAGGCCCAGGCCGCGCTCAAGGGCGTGATGATGGAGCTGGAGGACTGCGCGTTCCCGCTGCTGGCCGGCATGGTCGGCACCGATGATCCGGAGATCGCGTTCAAGGACGCCGACGTTGCCCTGCTGGTCGGCGCGCGTCCGCGCGGCCCGGGCATGGAGCGCAAGGACCTGCTGCTGGAGAACGCGAAGATCTTCACCGCCCAGGGCGCGGCGCTGAACAAGGTGGCTTCGCGTGACGTGAAGGTGCTGGTGGTCGGCAACCCGGCCAATACCAACGCCTACATCGCGATGAAGTCCGCCCCGGACCTGAAGCCGCAGAACTTCACCGCCATGCTGCGCCTGGACCACAACCGGGCGCTGAGCCAGCTGTCCAGCAAGCTCGGCAAGCCGGTAGGCGACATCGAAAAGCTGATCGTGTGGGGCAACCACAGCCCGACCATGTATCCCGACTACCGCTTCGCCACCGCTGATGGCGCTTCGATTGCCGATGCCATCAACGACCAGGAGTGGAATGCCGATACCTTCATTCCCACCGTGGGCAAGCGCGGCGCGGCGATCATCGAAGCGCGGGGCCTGTCCTCGGCCGCCTCGGCCGCCAACGCCGCCATCGACCACATTCGCGACTGGGTGGCGGGTTCGAACGGCAAGTGGGTGACCATGGGCGTGCCGTCCGACGGCAGCTATGGAGTCCCGGAAGGCGTGATGTTCGGCTTCCCGGTGACCACCGAACATGGCAGCTACACCATCGTCCAGGACCTGCCGATTGACGACTTCAGCCGCAAGTACATCGACAAGACCCTGGCTGAGCTGGAAGAAGAGCGCTCAGGCGTGGCCCACCTGCTGGATTGAGGAGGGTCCGGCGCACGCCGACGGGGACCGGCTGACCCGGCTGATTGCCCCGCCGCCGTGTAGGAGCGCGCCATGCGCGCGAAGCCGCGTGAATCTTGGCAGCGCCGCGAGGCGTCGGTCCTAGCGCTGGTACCGAAGCTGCCCGGCCGCCCGCCGTCACGCGGCTTCGCGCGCATGGCGCGCTCCTACCGGGTGAAGAAGGGAGGTGGTGGTCCAGTCCCCCGAATCGGACGTCTCGCGTCGGCCACGTAGGGCCGACCTACGGCATTGGGTCGCGTGGGTCGATGTCGCGATCCAGGGTCCAGACGGGATCGCTGGCAGCCGCGTCGCGGCTGAGGTGGAAACGGGCGGCTGAACCGACAGCGATGGCGGCGCTGGTCTTCGCGTCGCTGTCGTCTGCCATCGGCACGATGTACAGCCCGCTGGCGTCCACGGTGTGGCGGGCCCCGGTTTCGGCCAGGTCTCCGATGTCGGTGATGCGTCCGCCGCGGCCGGCCAGCGGGTGCTGGAAGTTGACCAGCAGGTCGGCCCGTAGCGGCGGCAGGCCGGGGGCGGCGATGGTGGCACCCTGGATCAGCAGGTCGGGGTAGACGCGGCCGTTTTCCGGCAGGTCGGTGTAGAGCACATGCGGCGCATCGACATAGCTGCCGGTGGCGATCGAATCCAGGGCCGCGGCCAGGGCGATGAAGTTCAGCCGGCGCACGGCCTGCTTTTCAGGGTCGCCTTCGATGCCTCCCGATTCCACCAGCACCGTGCTGGTCCCCCAGGCGGTCATGAGATCGCCGAAGGCGCGTGGATTGAAGGTGTCATCCCAGCGCCCCATATGGCCGGCGATGTGCGGCTCTAGGGCGATGCGCATGGCGGCGGCCACGTGCATGGCACGGCTGCGGACCGGGTTGATCCCCCGGGTTTCGTCGTACGGCGGCGCGAGCAGGGCAATGGCCACGCCGCGATCGCTGTCGCCGGCGCGATAGCCCGGGCGCTGGTCGTGCAGGTTGAAGCCGAATTCCGGTTCGATCCGGTCGCGCAATGCCTTGAGTGCGCGCGCTTCGGGCGTGGCCAAGGCGCGGGCGTCGCGGTTGATGTCCACTCCCTGCGCGTTGCGGCGCTGGAAGCGGGCGGCGCCATCCGGGTTCACCAGCGGGAAGAAGTGCAGGCTGGTGTGCTCGCGCAGCTTCGCCACCAGCGGGTGGTTGGGGTGGGCGCCGAGGAAGTGGAACAGGTCGGCCAGCGCCATCGACGCGGTGCTTTCATCGCCGTGCATCTGCGACCACAGCAGCACCCGGGTATCGCCTTCGCCCCACTGCGCGTGGCGCAGCGGACGGCCTTCGGCGCTGCTGCCGATCTCCTCGACCGCGAAGCCGCGGCCTTCGGCCAGCAGCGGCGTGGCCACCTGCCACCACTGCTCCGGCGAGAAACTGCGTGACTCAAGCCCGTCCACCCGCAGTGAGCGGTCGTACAGCTGTTCCAGCTCACCGAGCCATCCGGGGGCGGCCGGAACGGCTGTTTCAGCGGTTGCGACCGGAGGTGTCCGCGCGGGAGCATCCGCGGCGCAGGCAGCGATGATGGCGAGCGCGCAAAGCAGCAGCGGCAGCGTCAGTCTGGCAAGCATGTGTTGTTTCCTGTGGATAGCGGAAGCGTGGCCGTCCCGTCCGGACCAGGCTGTGGTGATGGCTGTCCCAACATACCTCGCCGGGGCCGGATCAGGTGGCGGGCCGGCTGCTACCCTGACGCGCGTGCGCCAGCGTCGGGAGCGGCGTCTGTTGAAGTATTCCGCCGCTGGCGTGTAAAAGCATTGGAGCGGCCCACTGGTTGGCCGGAGCAAGGGGAGATCAAGGGATGCGGGTAGTGAAAGCGTGGAGCATGGCGGGGACGGCGATGGCGGTATGCCTGCTTGCCGGTGGGGCGGGATTTCCGGCGGCAGCAATGGCCGGGGACGGTACGGACGCCGCAAGCGGTTACATGCAGCCGCCCGAGCCCCTGCTCGGGGTGATGCGCGCGCCGCTCAATCCCTCGCCGTCGATCGACCCCACCGGCAGCCGCGCGCTGCTTGTGCAGCAGTCGCCGCATCCTTCGATCGGGCGCGTGGCCGAGCCGCACCTGCGGCTGGCCGGCGTGCGGATCACGCCGGCAAACCACAGCCGCCACGACCGCTCCAGCGGCTACGGCATCCGCACCTGCCTGGACGGCTTCAGCCTGTTCGACCTGGCCACGGGTGCCGAGACCCCGGTGACCCTGCCCGAGGGTGCGTGCCCCGGGTTCGCCTCGTGGTCACCCGACGGCCAGCGCTTCGCATTCGACAACACCACCGCCAGCGGCGTCGAGCTGTGGGTGGGCGAGGCCGCCACCGGCCAGGTGCGGCGCATCGAGGGCGTGCAGCTCAATCCGATCCTGGACAGCAGCCTGCAGTGGCTGGGGGGGCAGTGAACGCCTGCTGGTGAAACTGGTGCCCGAGGACCTGGGGCCGGCACCGGAAAGGGCCGGAATCCCGCCCGGTCCCGAGATCACCGACGCCACCGACGGCGGTGGGGAAAGCAGCACCTATGAGGCGCGCGACACGCTGTCCAGCCCCGAGGACGAGAGGCTGTTCGATCACTACGCCACCGCGAGCCTGGCCACCGTGGACGTCGCCAGCGGCGGGGTCACGCCGGTGCACGGGCGTGCGGTCATCGGCCGGGTGAGCGCTGCGCCTGACGGGCGCCACGTGCTGATGCACGAGCTCAGGCGCCCGTATTCCTACGTCACCGCGTGGAACCGCTTTGCCCACGACGTGGTGGTGCTGGACCTGGAAAGCGGCCGCACCCACACGCTGGCGCAGCTGCCGGTGGCCGACCGGGTGCCGGTGCGCGGCGTGGCCACCGGCCCGCGCAGCCACTCCTGGCGGGCGAACCAGCCCGCGACCCTGGTCTGGGCCGAGGCGCTGGACGGCGGCGACTGGAAGAACGACGTGCCCGAGCGCGACCGGCTGTTGACGCTGGAGGCGCCGTTCACCGGCCAGCCGCGCGAAATCGCGCGGCTGGCGCAGCGCCATGCCGGCACCGCCTGGTTCGCCGACGGTGGCCGTGCGCTGGTCTACGAGCACGACGCCAACCGCAGCTGGCTGACCACCCACCTGCAGGACCTCGACGATCTGGCGGCGCCGGGTCGGGTGCTGTGGGACCGTTCAATCAACGAACGCTACGCCGACCCGGGCAACCCCAGGTACCGGCGCCTGGCCAACGGGGCCGCGGTCCTGCACAAGGAAGACGGCGCGCTGTTCCTTTCCGGCGCCGGCGCAACCCCGCAGGGCAACCGGCCGTTCATGGACCGCTACGACCTGGCCACTGGCGAGACCACGCGGCTGTTCCGCAGCGCACCGGACGCCTACGAAAGTTTCGTCGGCTTCATCGACGGCGACAGCTCGCGCCTGCTGACCTGGCACCAGTCGCCTGTGGACCCGCCCAATCTGTTCCTGCGCCAGTTCGGCGATGCCCTGCCGGATGCGGCCGAAGGCGAGGCGGCGTTCGCTTCCACCCCGCGCCAGCTGACCCGCTTCCCGGATCCGGCGCCGCTGGTGCGTGATGTGCGCAAGCGCCTGGTGACCTACGCCCGCGAGGACGGCGTGGAGCTGTCGTTCACCCTGTACACCCCGCCCGGCTACCAGGAAGGCACCCGGGTTCCGGCCATCCTCTACGCCTATCCGATGGACTATGCCGACCCGTCCACGGCCGGCCAGGTGAGCGGCTCGGAACAGACCTTCACCCGCCTGTCCGACTACCGCCTGCTGCTGCTGGCCGGCTACGCGATCATCGACAACGCCGCCTTCCCGGTCGTCGGCGACCCGCGCAACGCCTACGACACCTACCTCGAACAACTGGTGGCCAATGCCGAGGCCGCGGTGGGCAAGGCGGTGGAACTGGGCGTGGTGGATCCGGACCGGATCGGCGTCACCGGCCACAGCCACGGTGCGCTGATGGCGGCCAACCTGCTGGCGCACAGCGACCTGTTCCGGGCCGGCGTGGCCTCCAGCGGCGGCTACAACAAGACGCTGACGCCGTTCGGCTTCCAGAACGAGCGCCGTTCGTTCTGGGCCGCCCCGGAGGTCTACGACCAGGCTTCGACCTTCTTCCACGCCGACAAGATCGACGAGCCGCTGCTGATCGTGCACGGCGCCGACGATGCCAACCCCGGCACCGAGGCCCTGCAGTCGCCGCGCCTGTTCCAGGCCATCCGCGGCAACGGCGGGACCACGCGCCTGGTGATGCTGCCCTTCGAGCCGCACTGGTATACGGCCCAGGAATCAAACGAGCATTTCGTGGCCGAGATGCTGGCCTGGTTTGACCGCTACGTGCGCGATGCCGGGCCGCGCGGCGGGGACGCGGCGCGCGCGGAGGCGGACTGACCGCCCGGGCGAAACAGACCTGCTGCGTGCGTCAGTCGACCGCCGCTGGGCCGTGGGCATCCGCCCCGGCCGGCGCGGTGGCAGCCGGCTGGTCGCCAACATAGCGCGCCCGCGGCCGGATCAGGTGGCCGGAGGCCTGCTGCTCCAGCGCATGCGCCAGCCAGCCGGCCAGGCGGCCGGCGGCGAACATGACCAGGGCCGGCGCGGCGGGCAGGGCGTGGGCGTGGCATAGGGCCGCCAGCATGAAGTCGATGTTGGGGCGCTGGCCGCTGGCTTCTTCCGCGGCGGCGATGATCTGCTCCATGCGCTGCATCGCGTCGCAGTCGCCGCGGGCCTGGCGGAGCATGGCGAGCAGTTCGGTCGCCCTCGGGTCACCTTGCGGATACAGCGCGTGGCCGAAGCCCGGCAGGTCGTCGCCACGCTGCCAGCGCGAGGTGACGTGCGCGGCCGGGGAGGAGGCCGCCAGGGCCTCGCCGATCAGGGCGTGGGCGCGCTCGGTGGCGCCGCCGTGGCGCGGTCCGGACAGCGCGGCCAGCCCGGTACACACGGTGGCGTGCAGGTGCGCGCCGGTGGAAGCGACCACGCGCGCGGCGAACGCGGACACGTTGAGCTCGTGTTCTGCGCACAGCACCAGGGCCGCCCGCACCAGCTCTTCCAAGCGGGCATCGCCCGGCTTCCAGTGCTGCGCCAGCAGCCGATGCACCGGCATGCTGCCAGGTGGGGTTCCCACCAGCAGGGCGGCGTTCTGGCGGAGCAGGGTGGCGGCGATCGCCCTTCGCGCGGCGGCGGAGGAGCTGAACGAATGACGCACGTCCCGGGCCAGCAGGGGGATTGCGGCCATGGCGCGATCGAGCGGCCGCAACCGGCCATCCCCGGCCACGGCGCGCACGGTGTCCGGCCAGGCCAGGTCCTGCGGATGGGCGAACGGATCCTCGTCGCCGCAGTCCCAGAGCAGGCGCGCGGTTTCCTCCAGGCTGGCGCCGCAGCGGGCCAGTTCCACGGCGGAGCGTCCGCGGTACCAGGGGCCGTCCGTGCGGATCTGCGAGATCCGGGTTTCCATCACCGGCAGGCCCCGGTCCAGGCTCTGCGCCGCCCCGCGCGCTGCGCCGCGGCCCGCCCGCTTGCGCGCAAGCAGCTTGTCGATGTCGCTGCGGCGGTACGCACGGCTACGGTGGTCGGCGCCGGGGCGCGACTGCACCAGCCCGCGGCTGACGTAGGCGTACAGGGTGGCCGGGGTGATGCCCAGCAGCTCGCAGGCCCGGGCGGCGGGAACGAATTCGTCTTCCATGGCGACATATTGATTCAATTGGTCAAGATTGATCAACAGGTTGTTTGGTGCGAGCCTGTCACCAGTCGCAGACAGGGGCCGGCCCGGGCCGGTGCCGCGATCCCCATCCGCAGGAGTATCCGATGACCAATGCCTCCCCCGGGGCGCGCTTCCGCGCCGCCCTCGCCGAAGAATCCCCGCTGCAGGTGATCGGCGCCATCAACGCCAACCATGCGCTGCTGGCCAAGCGCGCCGGCTTCCGTGCCGTGTACCTGTCCGGCGGCGGCGTGGCGGCCGGTTCGCTGGGCATGCCGGACCTGGGCATCAACACCCTTGAAGACGTGCTGATCGACGCCCGCCGCATTACCGATGTGTGTGACCTGCCGCTGCTGGTGGATATCGACACCGGCTTCGGGCCCAGCGCCTTCAACATCGAGCGTACGATCAAGAGCCTGATCAAGGCCGGCGCCGCCGCGTGCCACATCGAGGACCAGGTGGGCGCCAAGCGCTGCGGCCATCGGCCGGGCAAGGAAATCGTGTCCCAGGGCGAAATGGTCGACCGGATCAAGGCCGCTGCCGATGCGAAGACCGACCCGGAGTTCTTCCTGATCGCCCGCACCGATGCGATCCAGGTGGAAGGCGTGGACGCCGCGATCGAACGCGCGCTGGCCTGCGTGGAAGCCGGCGCCGACGGCATCTTTGCCGAGGCGGCGAATGACCTGGAGACCTACCGCAAGTTCGTGGACGCGGTGCAGATGCCGGTGCTGGCCAACATCACCGAGTTCGGCGCCACCCCGCTGTTCTCGCGCGACGAGCTGGCATCGGCCGGCGTCGCCATCCAGCTGTTCCCGCTGTCCGCCTTCCGCGCCGCCAACAAGGCTGCCGAAGCGGTCTACACCGCGGTGCGCCGCGACGGCCATCAGAAGTCCGTGGTCGATGCCATGCAGACCCGCGAGGAGCTGTACGAGCGCATCGGCTACCACGCTTTCGAGCAGCGCCTGGACGCCATCTTCAAGTAGGTCGGGGCTATGCCCCCGACGCAAACCCCCAATGACCCGCGCCGGCCACCAATGGCCGTGATGCCACACCGCGAAACCCCGGAGACACCCATGACCGAATCAACCCCAGCCCCCGGCTTCAAGCCGAAGAAGTCCGTCGCCCTGTCCGGCACCGCCGCCGGCAACACCGCGCTGTGCACCGTGGGCCGCACCGGCAACGACCTGCATTACCGCGGCTACGACATCCTGGACCTGGCCCGGACCAGCGAGTTTGAGGAAATCGCCCATCTGCTGGTGCATGGCAAGCTGCCGAACGCCGCCGAGCTGCGCGCCTACAAGGCCAAGCTGAAGTCGCTGCGCGGCATCCCGGCCGCAGTGAAGGTCGTGCTGGAGGAGTTGCCGGCTTCCGCCCATCCGATGGACGTCATGCGCACCGCCGTGTCCGCGCTGGGCTGCGTGCAGCCGGAGAAGGACGATCACAACCACCCGGGCGCGCGCGACATCGCCGACAAGCTGATGGCCAGCCTGGGATCGATGCTGCTGTACTGGTACCACTTCAGCCACAACGGCCGGGTCATCGACGTGGAAACCGACGATGACTCGATCGGCGGCCACTTCCTGCACCTGCTGCACGGCGAGTCGGCGCCGGAGTCCTGGGTCAAGGCGATGCACACTTCGCTGATCCTCTACGCCGAGCACGAGTTCAACGCCAGCACCTTCACTTCGCGCGTCATCGCCGGCACCGGCAGCGACATGCATTCGTGCATCGCCGGCGGCATCGGCGCGCTGCGCGGGCCCAAGCACGGCGGCGCCAACGAGGTCGCCTTCGAGGTGCAGAAGCGCTACGAAACCCCGGACGAGGCGGAAGCCGACATCCGCGAGCGGGTGGGGCGCAAGGAAGTGATCATCGGCTTTGGCCACCCGGTCTACACCGTCAGCGACCCGCGCAACGAGGTGATCAAGGCCGTTGCCCGCGAGCTGTCGGAAGAACAGGGCAGCATGAAGATGTATGCCATCGCCGAGCGCCTGGAATCGACCATGTGGGACGCCAAGAAGATGTTCCCGAACCTGGACTGGTTCAGCGCGGTCAGCTACCACATGATGGGCGTGCCCACGGCGATGTTCACCCCGCTGTTCGTGATTGCCCGCACCGCCGGTTGGAGCGCGCACGTGATCGAGCAGCGCATCGACGGCAAGATCATCCGCCCCAGCGCCAACTACACCGGGCCGGAAGACCTGCAGTTCGTGCCGATCGACCAGCGTTCCTGATCCCTGTGCAGTCCCCAGCCTTTGCTTTCAGCGAGACACGATGAATACCCGATACCGCAAGCCCCTCCCCGGAACCGAACTCGAGTGGTACGACGCCAGCGAGGCCGTTGAAGCCGTCCGCTCCGGCGCCTGGGCCAAGCTGCCGTACACGGCCCGCGTGCACGCCGAGAACATCGTGCGCCGCGCCGATCCGGACATGCGCGATGCGTATCTGGAGCAGCTGATCGAACGCCGCCGTGACCTGGATTTCCCCTGGTTCCCGGCGCGCGTGGTCTGCCACGACATTCTCGGCCAGACCGCGCTGGTGGACCTGGCGGGGCTGCGCGACGCGATCGCCGCAGGTGGCGGAGACCCGGCGCAGGTCAATCCGGTGGTGCCGGTGCAGCTGATCGTCGACCACTCGCTGGCGGTTGAATGCGGCGGTTTTGACCCGAACGCATTCACCACCAACCGTGAGATCGAAGACCGGCGCAACGCCGACCGCTTCCACTTCATCGACTGGACCAAGCTGGCGTTCAAGAACGTCGATGTGATCCCGCCGGGCAACGGGATCATGCACCAGATCAACCTGGAGAAGATGTCGCCGGTGATCTACGTGGAGCGTACTGATGACGGCGGGGGCGTCGCGTTCCCCGATACCTGCGTGGGCACCGACAGTCACACCCCACATGTGGACGCGCTGGGCGTGGTGGCGATCGGCGTGGGCGGGCTGGAAGCCGAGAGCGTGATGCTGGGGCGTGCCTCGTGGATGCGTACGCCGGAGATGATTGCCGTCGAGCTGGGCGGCAAGCCGCAGCCTGGCATCACCGCCACCGACATCGTGCTGGCGCTGACCGAGTTCCTGCGCCAGCAGCGGGTGGTGGGCGCGTACCTGGAGTTCCGTGGTGAAGGCGCCGCGGCGCTGACCATTGGCGACCGCGCCACCATTTCCAACATGGCGCCCGAATACGGCGCCACCGCGGCGATGTTCTTCATCGACGACAACACCCTGGACTACCTGCGGCTGACCGGCCGCACCGAGGAACAGATCGCCCTGGTGGAGAACTACGCCAGGACCGCCGGCCTGTGGGCCCCGGACCTGGCAGATGCACAGTACGAGCGCACGCTGCACTTTGATCTGTCCAGCGTGGTGCGCAACATGGCCGGACCGTCCAATCCACACCGCCGCCTGCCGGTCAGTGACCTGGCCGAACGCGGCATCGCCGGAAACCTCGCCGGCGCACGCGCGCAGGAAGCCGAAGGCCTGCTGCCCGATGGCGCGGTGATCATCGCCGCCATCACCAGCTGCACCAACACTTCCAATCCGCGCAACGTGATTGCCGCCGCGCTGCTGGCGCGCAACGCCAACGCACGCGGGCTCACCCGCAAGCCCTGGGTGAAGACCTCGCTGGCGCCGGGCTCGCGCGCGGTGCAGCTGTACCTGGAAGAAGCCAAGCTGCTGCCGGAGCTGGAGCAACTCGGCTTCGGCATCGTCGGCTTCGCCTGCACCACCTGCAACGGCATGTCGGGTGCGCTGGATCCCGCCATCCAGCAGGAAGTCATCAACCGCGATCTGTATTCGGTGGCCGTGCTGTCTGGCAACCGCAACTTCGATGGCCGCATCCATCCCTACGCCAAGCAGGCCTTCCTGGCCTCGCCGCCGCTGGTGATCGCCTATGCCATCGCCGGCACGGTGCGCTTTGACATCGAGAAGGACGTGCTGGGCGTGGACGCGGACGGCAACGAGGTGCGCCTGAAGGACCTCTGGCCGAGCGACGAGGAGATCGACGCGGTGGTCAAGGCAAGCGTGAAGCCGGAGCAGTTCCGCCGCGTGTACGAGCCCATGTTCCGCCTGGCGGTGGACGATGGCACCCGCGTGGAGCCGCTCTACGACTGGCGCCCGATGAGTACCTACATCCGCCGTCCGCCCTACTGGGAGGGCGCGCTGGCCGGCGAACGCACCATGAAGGGCATGCGCCCGCTGGCCGTGCTGGGTGACAACATCACCACCGACCACCTCTCGCCGTCCAACGCGATCATGGCCAGCAGCGCTGCCGGGGAATACCTGGCGAAGATGGGCCTGCCCGAGGAAGACTTCAATTCCTACGCGACCCACCGCGGCGACCACCTGACCGCGCAGCGGGCCACCTTCGCCAACCCCAAGCTGCTCAACGAGATGGTGCGCGATGAAAACGGCGAGGTCCGCCAGGGCTCGCTGGCCCGGATCGAGCCGGAAGGCGAGGTCACGCGCATGTGGGAGGCGATTGAAACCTACATGGAGCGCAAGCAGCCGCTGATCATCATTGCCGGCGCCGACTACGGCCAGGGTTCCAGCCGCGACTGGGCTGCCAAAGGCGTGCGCCTGGCCGGCGTAGAAGCGATCGCGGCGGAAGGCTTCGAGCGCATCCACCGCACCAACCTGGTGGGCATGGGCGTGCTGCCGCTGGAGTTCCAGCCCGGCACTACGCGGCTGACCCTGGGCATCGATGGTACGGAAACCTTTGACGTGCTCGGCGAGCCTGCCCCGGGCGCCACATTGACGCTGGTGATCAACCGCCGCAATGGCGAGCGGGTGGAAGTGCCGGTCACCTGCCGCCTGGATTCCGACGAGGACGCGCAGGTTTATTCGGCCGGCGGCGTGCTGCAGCGCTTCGCCCAGGACTTCCTGGCGTCGAACGCAGCCTGATGTTCGAACGGTTGCCAGGCGGGGCCGAAGCCCACGTTGCGATCCACGATGCCTGGTGGCCGGGGCGCGGCCCCCGGCTGCTGTTCCTGCTGAGGATGGCGCCGCCCGCGGCGACGGCTTTGGACAGCGCCATTGAATCTGCCGGGATCAAGGTGGCGCTGGGCGCGGAATTGTTTCCGGCCGCGCTCTGGCATCAGTCGGTCTCGGACCGCTATGCCGACCGGCCGGAGCTCAGGCAGCGGCTGCTTGCTGCAGGCGGGCAGGTGCGCGTGCCCGGTTTCACCATCGAACTCGACCAGCTGAGGTCGGGCAGGAACCAGCGCGGCAGCTTCAATGTCGAGGCCCGCCAGCGTGGGGCCTGCACCGGGCTCGCCACGCTGGTGGATGCAATCAACGACGCCGCGGCGGCGCAGGGGCTGCCGAAAGGCGGCGGACATTCCCCGCATGTCACCCTGAGCTACACGTTCCAGGGCGAGCTGCCCCGGACCCGATCGATGCCTTCCATCGAGTGGCCCGTGGACGCGTTTGAACTGGTTCTCGGCGGCGGACGGCCCTACGGCTACACCACGCTGGGCCGCTGGATGCTGGGCCCTCCCGCTGCCAGGGTGTCGCAGGCCAGCCTGTTCTGATCCTTCTTTCACATGGCCTGCCGGTTACCGGGCAGGCAAGTCTTCGCAGGACCGCGCCATGACCGATCGCAAGCCCCTTCATGCTCCCCAGCTGAGGATCCCAGCCACCTATCTGCGTGGCGGTACCTCCAAGGGCGTGTTCTTCCGCCTCGAAGACCTGCCCGAGGCGGCGCGCGTGCCCGGCCCGGTACGCGATGGCCTGCTGATGCGGGTGATCGGATCGCCCGACCCCTATGGCAAGCACACCGACGGCATGGGCGGGGCGACATCCTCGACCAGCAAGTGCGTGATCATTTCGAAGTCCAGCCGCCCGGATCACGACGTCGACTATCTATATGGTCAGGTGTCGATCGATACCGCCTTCGTCGACTGGTCGGGCAACTGCGGCAACCTCAGCACCGCCGTGGGTCCGTTCGCAATTGCCAACGGCTTCATCGACCCGGCACGGCTGCCGGAGAGCGGCAGCTTCGCGGTGCGGGTGTGGCAGGCCAATATCGGCAGGACCATCATCTGCCACGTGCCCATCGTGGACGGGCACGTGCAGGAAATCGGCGATTTCGAGCTGGACGGGGTGACCTTTCCGGCGGCGGAGATCGTGCTCGAATTCATGGATCCATCCGATGATGACGGCGAGGGCGGCTCGATGTTCCCCACCGGCAATCTGGTGGATGAACTTGAGGTGCCGGGCGTGGGGCGGCTTGAGGCCACCATGATCAGCGCCGGCATCCCCACGGTGTTCGTCAACGCCGCCGACATCGGCTACACGGGCACCGAGCTGCAGCCCGTCATCAACGAGGATCCGGCTGCATTGGCGGAGCTGGAGGCCATCCGCGTGGCGGGGGCACTGCGCATGGGGCTGATCAACGCGCCCGAAGAGGCCGCCACCCGCCAGCACACGCCGAAGGTGGCCTTCGTGGCGCCGCCGGCTGATTACCTGGCCAGCAGTGGCAAGGCCATCGCTGCCGCCGATATCGACCTCAACGTGCGGGCGATGTCGATGGGCAAACTGCACCACGCCATGATGGGTACCTGCGCGGTGGCCATTGCCACTGCGGCAGCGGTGCCGGGCACGCTGGTGAACCTGGCGGCGGGAGGCGGGGAGCGCACCGCGGTCCGGTTTGGACATCCCTCGGGCACGCTGGGGGTCGGTGCTGAAGTGAGCCAGCGGGGCGGCCAGTGGTCGGTGACCAAGGCGGTGATGAGCCGCAGCGCACGGGTGCTGATGGAAGGCGCAGTGCGGGTGCCGGCGGATACGTTGGACGCGGGGCGCTGAACGCAACGGCCCCGGTGGATACCGGGGCCGGGAATGCAGACGCGAGGTGCCTGGAGGAGTGCCGGCTGCCAGTGGCGGGGCTTCTCCCGTACCTGGATCAGGTCCGCGGAGTGAGGTTCTGCACCTTCAGGAAGGTGTGATCGTCGATCACCGCCACCTGCGGCGCATTGCGCCAGTTGGGTGAGGCGATGTCGTGGGCGAGGAAGTGGCTGGCGCCGGGCACCAGTTCTTCGCGCCTGCCCGGGGGCAGGGCCCAGTTGCGTTCGGATTCGATGGCCAGGTTCAGCGAGTGCGCCCACGCCCGGGAATTGGTCAGGCGCATGCGCGGTGAAACGATGCCCGGCGCAAACTGCTTGCGCGCGGTGACCACTTCACACATGGAATCGCCCCACAGGCCGCTGTCCTGGCGGCGCAGCGCCACCTCGGCGACGGCCTGCTGGCCGAGCACGGACTGGTTGCGGGCTTCCAGGTACACGGTGGTGCCAAGACAGAGCGAGTCGGCCGCCGGCTGCGGAAGCAGCGTGGCGAACCAGAGGATCCAGCCCAGTGTCATTTCGTTGTATCTCCTTGCTTCGTTGCGCTGGGGGTCGCGATTGCTGCCCTTGATGGGCGTAGCAACCGGTGACCGGATCCGGCATGGCGAATGGGCGCACCCGGATATGACCGGACGCTCGCGAACGATTCGCGACAAGGGCAGCGACTCTGTGGCGCTTTGTAGCCCTGATCCAGCGCATCCCTATTCAGGATTGCGGTGGATCGACCGTGGCGGCATGGGCCTCCTACGGACTGCGCGCACCTTAATGCGGGTTTGCACAACTCAACCTGAATAGGAAAACTTGACTTGGCGGCCGGTTCCGGCGGGTCGAGCCAGCTGTTTCCCGGCTCATTCCGCGGGTTAGGGTGCCCGCGAAGCCGCGTTTACAGCCTTGCAGCGAGCCGGCAACCCTGGTCGATTGCCCGCTTGGCATCCAGCTCGGCGGCCACATCCGCGCCGCCGATCAGGTGCGGCTCGATGCCGGAGGAGCGGAGCGCACCCAGCAGGTCGCGGCGGGGTTCCTGACCGGCGCAGATCACCACGTGATCCACCTCCAGCACCTGTGTCCTGCCGTCCACGCGGATGTGCAGGCCATCATCATCAACGCGCAGGTATTCCACCCCGCCCAGCATCTCGACCTGCTTGTTGCGCAATGTGGCGCGGTGGATCCAGCCGGTGGTCTTGCCCAGCCGGGTGCCGAGGCGTCCGGGACTGCGCTGCAGCAGCCACACCTGCCGCGCCGGCGGCTCGGGCTGCGGTTCAACCAGTGCACCTGTACTGGCGAAATCCGGGTCCACGCCCCATTCGCGCATCCACAGGGCGGGGTCCAGGGCGGGCGAGGGGCCTGCGTGGATGAGATATTCGGCCACGTCGAAGCCAATACCCCCGGCGCCGATGATGGCCACCCTTGGCCCGGGGACGACCCGTTGATCCAATACGTCGGGGTAGCTGAGAACCCTGGCATGCCCGCTGCCTGGAAAGTCCACCTGTCGCGGCTCGACGCCCGCGGCCAGCACGACTTCGTCGAAGCCGGAGAGCGCGACGGCATCCGCGCGTGTGGACAGTCGCACCTGTACGCCGGTGTCTTCAAGGCGATGACGGAACCAGCGCAGCGTCTCGGCAAACTCCTCCTTGCCGGGGATTCGCATGGCCAGCTTGAACTGCCCCCCGATGTCGGCAGCCGCTTCAAACAGGGTGACCTGGTGGCCGCGCTCCGCCGCCACCGTGGCGCAGGCCAGTCCAGCCGGCCCGGCGCCGACCACCGCGATCCGGCGTGGCGCAGTGGTCGGTACGTACACCAGCTCGGTTTCGGCGCAGGCACGCGGGTTGACCAGGCAGCTGGCGGTGCGGTTCTGGAAGATATGGTCCAGGCACGCCTGGTTGCAGGCAATGCAGGTATTGATGGTCTGGGGCTTACCTGCGCGGGCCTTGTTGACCCATTCTGGATCGGCCAGCAGCGGACGGGCCATGGACACCAGGTCCGCGCCGCCGGAGGCGAGCACGGCTTCGGCCACGTCGGGCATGTTGATGCGGTTGCTGGCTACCAGCGGCAGGCGCACATGGGCGCGCATTTTTGCCGTGGCCGCAACGAAGGCGGCGCGCGGTACCGAGGTGGCGATGGTAGGCACCCGTGATTCGTGCCAGCCGATGCCGGTATTGAGGATGGTCGCACCGGCGGCTTCAACCGCCTGGGCCTGGGTCACGATCTCGTCCCAGCTCGAGCCATCGGGCACCAGCTCGGCCATCGACTGGCGGTAGATGAGGATGAAATCTTCGCCGCAGGCTTCGCGCACCCGGGCCACGATCTCGGTGGCAAACCGCATGCGATTTTCCAGCGGTCCGCCCCAACGGTCATCGCGCCGGTTGGTGCGCGCGCTGGCGAATTCGTTGATCAGATAGCCTTCCGAACCCATGATTTCCACGCCGTCGTAGCCGGCATCGCGGGCAAGCGTCGCGGCGGTGACGTAGGCGCTGATGGTGCGCTCCACCCCGCGGCCGGACAGGGCGCGGGGCGTGAAAGGGGTGATCGGCGATTTGATTCGGGAAGGTGCGACCGACAGCGGGTGGTAGGCGTAGCGGCCTGCGTGCAGCAGCTGCAGGCAGATCTTTGCGCCATTGTCATGGACCGCCCGGGTGACCTGGCGGTGCTTGCCGGTGTGCCAGGGCCGGGACAGGCGGCTCGCGAAAGGCTTCAGCCAGCCGGCAACGTTGGGGGCAAAGCCGCCGGTGACGATCAGTCCCACCCCGCCCGCGGCGCGCTCGGCAAAATACGCGGCCAACTTCGGGAAGTCGCCGCGGCGGTCTTCCAGCCCGGTGTGCATCGAGCCCATCAGTACCCGGTTGCGCAGGGTGGTGAACCCCAGGTCCAGCGGTTCGAACATATGCGGGTAGGGCGGTGCGGCCGTGGCGGGCAAGGCAGGAGCAGGCGGCATGGACGGGATACGCTGGGGTATGGAACCCGCAGGGTGCCGGGGATGCACGCCGCAGGCAAGCGATCGACAGCCTAGTCTGTCGGCGGCGAAGCGCTACCCGCGCAGGCGGTGCGCACCGGCGGCGCCATCGCGAACATCGGCAGGAAGATGCCGCACAGCGGTCCCACCAGACAGGCGAAGGCCAGGGTTCCCCAGCCCACGGTGCCACCCAGCCACCAGCCGGTCACCAGCACCGCGGCTTCGATCAGGCTGCGCACCATCCAGATAGGCCGGCCGGTGCGGCGGTGCAGGCCGGTCATCAGGCCATCGCGTGGACCCGCGCCAAATCCGGCGCCGATATACAGGCCGGTCGCGGCGGCCAGCAGCACCAGCCCCGCGGCAAACAGTGCGGTCTGAGCCACCAGGCCCTGCGCATCGGGGATCGCCCACAGGCCCAGCTGGGCGCTGGGGCCGATCAACAGGGCGTTGAGCACGGTGCCGATGCCGAACTTCTCCCGCAGCGGCAGCCACAGGGCCAACACCCCGATCCCGATCACCACCGTTGCCAGCCCGAATGGGATGCCGACACGTATCGAAACGCCCTGGCTCAATACGTCCCACGGGGCCAGGCCGATGCCCGCGCGCACCATCATGCTGGTGCCGATGCCATACAGGAACAGGCCCAGCAGCAGCCGGGCCATGCGTTCGGGGAAGAGGGAATGCATGTGGGCGATTTTAGCCCGTGAGCATGACGGTGACGCCACGTATGCCAGCATCGCCCTGAATCCTTCCTGGAGTCGGCAATGGCTTCGCCCGATGCACGTTCCGCAGCGCGTCCCGCCCCCGACCGTCCGCTGGTCGAGGTGGCGGACTATGTCATCGATGCCCGGATCGATTCCGACCTGGCGTATGACACCGCCCGCTGGATGCTGCTTGATTCCCTGGCCTGCGCGATGCTGGCGCTTGATTTCGAGCAGTGCAGGCGGCACCTGGGACCGCTGGTGCCGGGAGGCGAAATCCCGGGCGGTGCCCGCGTGCCCGGCACCGGGTTCGAGCTGGATCCGGCCCAGGCCGCGTTCAACATCGGCACCCTGGTGCGCTGGCTGGACTTCAATGACACCTGGCTGGCGGCCGAGTGGGGGCACCCCTCGGATAACCTCGGAACGATCCTGGCCGTGGCCGACTGGCTGGCGCGCAAGGAAGGCAAGCACATCACGGTGCGCGATGTGCTGGGCTGGGCGATCAAGGCCCACGAGATCCAGGGCGTGTACGCCCTGCGCAACTCCTTCAACCGCGTTGGCCTGGACCATGTGATCCTGGTGCGGATGGCGTCCACGGCGATCGCCACTGCAATGCTGGGCGGGGGCAGGGAGGAAGTGATCAATGCGCTCTCGCACGCCTGGATCGACGGCGGCGCGCTGCGGACCTATCGCCACGCCCCCAACACTGGTCCGCGCAAAAGCTGGGCGGCGGGTGATGCCTGCCGTCGCGCCGTGGTCCATGCCCTCAATGCGGTGCGAAAAACAACGGAGGGCTACCCCTCGGCGCTGTCGGCCCCGACCTGGGGCTTCTATGACGTGCTGTTTGAGGGGCAGGAATTTGAATTCGAAAGGCCGTTCGGCAGCTACGTGATGGAAAACGTGCTGTTCAAGATCAGCTGGCCGGCCGAGTTCCACGCCCAGACCGCGGTCGAGTGCGCGATGCAGCTGCACGGCCAGGTGCGCGAGCGCCTGGACGGGATCGAGCGGGTGGAGATCCGCACCCAGGAGGCGGCGGTGCGGATCATCGACAAGACCGGGCCGCTGGACAACTACGCCGATCGCGACCACTGCCTGCAATATATGGTGGCGGTGCCGTTGATCTTCGGGCGGCTGGAAGCGAAAGACTATGGTGATGAAGTGGCGGCGGATCCGCGGATCGATGCCTTGCGCGCTCGGATGCAGGTGAAGGAAGAGCCGCGCTTCACCCGCGATTACTTCGATACCGACAAGCGCGCCATCGGCAACTCGGTGCAGGTGTTTTTCAGGGACGGATCGTTCACGGAGAAGGTCGTGATCGACTACCCTGTCGGCCATCGCAGGAGGCGGGAGGAGGGGATTCCGCTGTTGGTGGCGAAGTGCGAACAGGCGTTCCGCGCCCGTCTGCCCGCTGACAGCGTCGATAGACTCATGGCACTGGCAAAGGACCCAAGGCTCATGGACGAGATGCCGCTGGCCCGTTTCATGGACCTCTACGCAAGCTGAACAAGAGGAGGCTGGAATAGGTGAGATGGGCTCAACTGTTATGTTACTGTTAACGTCGTCTTCACGCGGCTGTCCCTAGCCTGTGTCACGAAGGTTTTGGGCCTGCGCGGCCTGAAAGCTGGTCCAAGTTCCAAAACATTTTTTAAGCAAAGCTTTATCCCCCTTGATCAAGGAGCATTACGGATGAAAATGAAACTCCTCTGTGCCGCGCTCGCCGGCGGCCTGGGCCTGGCCTCAGTGGCTAATGCCCAGGAGTTCGACGATCGCTGGTACCTGACCGCAGGCGCCGGCTACAACTTCCAGGACAATGACCGCCGCACCGACGATAGCGGTGCCGTGTCCCTGGGCCTGGGCAAGTTCATCAGCCCGGTGTGGTCCGTCGACGCCGAGTTGAATTACCTGAACCCGCAGTTCGACAGCAGCATCGCTGGTGCCAACCACGATCTGCGCTGGTCGCAGTACGGCATCTCGTTCGACTTCCGTCGTCACTTCGTGACTGACGAGCGTGCATGGAACCCGTACGTGCTGTTCGGTGTCGGTTACCAGCGCGCTGAAGAGGAGTTTGATAACTTCCCGAACCCGGATTCGCCGGGCAAGCGCAAGGACGGCAACCTGGCCGCCAAGATTGGTGCTGGCGTGCAGGGTACGTTCACCAACCGCATGGCGGTCCGTGCTGAAGTCTTCATGCGCGGTGACTTCGACGACGACAGCTACGCAGCCAACGGTGGTCAGGATTGGGGCGGCTACCCGCACAATCAGGAAGAGAGCCAGTTCACCGATATCGTGGCCCAGGTTGGCCTGGTGATTCCGCTGGGTCCGGAGCCGACCGCTCCGATCGCCCCGCCGCCGCCGCCGCCGCCGCCGGCACCGGCACCGGTTGAGCCGCCGCCGCCTGCTCCGATCACCATCGATCTGACCGGCGTGAACTTCGACTTCGACCGTTCGACCCTGCGTCCGGATGCTGTGCAGATCCTGAACGAGGCGACCGAGATCCTGCGTCGTTACCCCGACCTGGGTGTTGAGGTTGCAGGTCACACCGACTCCGTTGGTGCCGAGCAGTACAACCAGGGCCTGTCCGAGCGTCGCGCCCAGGCTGTGTACGACTACCTGACCAGCAACGGCATTGATTCCAGCCGTCTGCAGGGTCCGATCGGTTACGGCGAGAGCCGCCCGATTGCGCCGAACACCAACCCGGATGGTTCCGACAATCCGGAAGGTCGCGCGCGCAACCGTCGTACCGAGCTGAACGTCCAGAACTGATCGGACGCAAGCTCCAGTAACACCAGAAAGCCCGGCCCAGTGCCGGGCTTTCTGTTTTCTGACGGGTGATGCAAGATGGGAGTGGCCATGTCGCGGTCCGTTGCGGCCAGGAAGAGGCCTAACGACGCCGGGATTTGGATGAATGCGCCCCTTGCGGAACAAGGGTTTGCGGCATCTTCTTCAAGGGATTACACTCTTTCCGCCTCCATCGGGACCAATGCCATGTTCAAGCCTGTTGTTGCCGTTGTGCTGCTTGCCGCGGCCCCCTTCCTGGTCAATGCGTCGGAGTGTTCGCGCGCTGCGCCGGCGGTTGCGGCAGCGATCGCTGCGCCGGCCATGCTGGCGCCGGTGGCACCGGAACTGGTTGCCCCCAGTTACCGCCTTGGCGGTCACGGTGGTGTGCTTGCGCGAGCCTATGGCGAAGAGCAATCGCTCGATCAGGTACTTCAGCGGTTGCGTGTGGAAGCATGCAGCGGCCTGGCCATGGCAGCCCCGCAGGCGGGCGTCGCCGCGGTGGCCGATCCGGCTGCTTACATCAAGCAGACGGAATTCGACAACACGCCGTACCGGTTCAACATGACCCAGGGCGGCCAGCGCATGACCGCCGATGACTTCGATGCCTGGTTGCAGGCCAATGGTTACAGTGCCGGTCGCCGCGTTGATCCCAATGCGCCCGTGACTCCGGCACTGACCGATGTCCTGCCGGTGACCGAGGTCACCAGCGAGGAATGATTCCGTCGGCGCCGCTCAGGCGCCGATGACTTCCAGTTCGCGACCGACGCGGGTGAATGCGTCGATGGCCTGGTCCAGCTGTTCCCGTGTATGCGACGCACTGATCTGGGTGCGGATGCGGGCTTCGCCCTGGGGGACCACCGGGAAGAAGAAGCCGATCACGTAGATCCCTTCCTCCAGCAGGCGTTCCGCGAAACGCTGGGCCAGCGGGGCGTCGTACAGCATCACCGGCACGATGGGATGGTCGCCGGGCTTGAGGTCGAAACCAGCTGCGGTCATGCGCTCACGGAAATGCGCCGTGTTGTCGGCCAGCTGCCCGCGCAGGTCGGCGGCGGCATCCAGCATCTGGAACGCCTTTGTGCCCGCGGCCACCACGTGCGGCGGCAGCGAGTTGGAGAACAGGTAAGGGCGCGAGCGCTGGCGCAGCATCTCGATCACCTCGGCGCTGGCGGTGGTGAAGCCGCCGATCGCGCCGCCCATGGCCTTGCCCAGGGTGCCGGTGATGATGTCGATCTTCTCCAGCACGCCCTTGACCTCGGCCGAGCCGCGGCCGGTGGCGCCGATGAAGCCGGTGGCGTGGCACTCGTCGATGTGGACCAGTGCGTCGTACTTTTCGGCCAGCGCGGTGATTTCATCGAGCGGCGCGACGAAGCCATCCATCGAGAACACGCCGTCAGTGGTGATCATGATGGTGCGCGCACCGTCGGCCCGGGCCTGCTTCAGCTGCGCCTCCAGATCCGCCATGTCGCAGTTGGCGTAGCGATAGCGCTTGGCCTTGCACAGGCGTACGCCGTCGATGATCGAAGCGTGGTTGAGCGAATCGGAAACAATCGCGTCTTCCGGCCCCAGCAGCGGCTCGAACAGGCCCCCGTTGGCGTCGAAGCAGGCGGCATAGAGGATGGTGTCGTCCTTGCCGAAGAAGTCGGCAATGGTCTTCTCCAGCTCCTTGTGCACGTCCTGGGTGCCGCAGATGAAGCGCACCGAGGCCAGCCCAAAGCCGTGCGTGTCCAGCGCGTCCTTGGCCGCCTGGATCAGGTCCGGGTGATCGGCCAGGCCGAGGTAGTTGTTGGCGCAGAAGTTCAGCACCTTGCGCCCGTCCTCGAGCGTGATCTCGGCCGATTGCGGCCCGGTGATGATGCGCTCGGCCTTGAACAGGCCCTGCTCGCGGATATCTTCCAAGGCTGCGTTGTAGCGAGAGGTCAGAGACATGTGCAGAAGTCCGGGGGGTGGTGCTCCATTCTACCCGCCTGCTGCAGTGCCGACCTGCGCCAGCCTCCGCTGGCACCATGCATCCCACGCCGTCTCCAGTCGCTCAATTGACGCTGGCAGCCCATGCTGGGGGCCGGAGTTTTCGAGCCAGCCTGCGAACGTGCTTCCTTCTGCCAGCGCAGCGCTGATTGGACCGAGGATTCCGGTGTCCCTACTGGACTCGATCAGGAAGTTGGCGAACATGATCGATTGGCCATAGAACCTTGTTACGCGGGTGGAATCGGGGCCGGACGAGGCCATTACCTGCACGCCAGAATCGCTTTCCTGCCCGCCGCCGGCGAGTAACGCGGCACGGGCATCCGCCGTCATTGGATGCTCCATCTGCACGAACTCGGACACCGGAGAAATGTGCTCGGGTGTGGTTCGCAGGACTTCGAGGAACGCGGCTTCATGTCTGCCGCGGTAAAGGTCGGCTTCCATCAGCATCGCGGCGGCTTCATCCAGCCAGTCGGGTGCAGGGCTTCCATAACGCTCCTCTGGCGCCGCCTGGTCCTGCGGCCAGAACGTCGCAGCGAACATTGAATGCCCGAGCTCGTGCCTGAGTGTGTTGGCGTGGCCTTCTCCCCCCTGGGTGTCTAGGACCGCTTCCAGTTTGGCGTCGTCGATGTCGGGCATAGCCTGCCGCAACGTCCTTTCAAGCATCGCGCGCTGTACCGCGGCATCCAGCCATACCTGCACGTAGCCCAGCCCGAACTCCTCGGAGAACCGGGTCGAGGCTTCCTGGTCGAAGCTCTTGCTCAGAACCAGAGCGCCCCGCGGTGGGATGCGTCCGAGATGGCGCTGGAAGTCCGAAGCCGCAGCGTCCAAGGCTTCAGCAGCCCGGGCTGCGCTTGCCTCATCGGGCGCGTACGCCCAACCGTGAACAGCCGCCCGACAGACAGTCGCAGGCGGATCGGCGTGCGTTGGACAATCCCGCATCGTCGCCAGCGATGGGAGTGCGAAAGCCGAGGCCGTGACCAGAAACGCAAATGCGGACAGACGCATGATTCCTCCTGGAGATGTTTAGGTGCTTCCAAGGAGGGGAGTATCACACGCACGTCAGACGGGATGCAGGCCGGCCCAGCCCGCCAAAGCACGGTTATGTCGAAACCCTGGCGTCTATCCGGAGCCGAGCCCCGCCGTGGCCGGGAGGCCTTTGCGCGTAAGTAAAGGAGGAGGCCTTCGCCGCAGGCGGAGGCCGGGGGGCATGGAGCGCAAAGGCTTCCCGGCCACGCCGGGGCCTGTCAGGTCACGACGATGCGCGACTGTCAGAAAGCCATGCGGTGCAGGAAACCACCGGTTCGTCAGGACCAGTTGAGCACGACCTTGCCGCACTTGCCCGATTCCATCAGGTCAAAGCCCTGCTGGAATTCGGCGGCGGGGAGCTCGTGGCTCAGGATTTTGTCCAGCGGGAAACCGCCCAGCACCAGTTGGGTCATCTTGTACCAGGTCTCGTACATGCGCCGGCCGTAGATGCCCTGCACGGTGAGGCCCTTGAAGATGATGCGATCCCAGTCGATGCCGGCGCCCTTGGGCAGGATGCCGAGCAGGGCGACCTTGCCGCCGTGGTACATGGTGTCGAGCATGTCGTTGAAGGCGTGCGGGTTGCCGCTCATCTCCAGGCCCACGTCGAAGCCTTCCAGGCCCATGCCGGCCATCACATCCTGCAAAGACTCATTGGCCACGTTGACCACGCGGGTGGCGCCCATGTCGGTGGCCAGCTGCAGGCGGTAGTCGTTGACGTCGGTCACCACCACGTTGCGCGCGCCGATGTGCTTGCAGATGCCGGCGGCCATGACCCCGATCGGGCCGGCGCCGGTGATCAGCACGTCTTCGCCCACTACGTCGAACTCCAGCGCGCAGTGCGCGGCATTGCCGTAGGGGTCGAAGAAGGCAGCCAGCGCGCTGGGAATCTGCTCCGGGATCGGCCACAGGTTGCTGGCCGGCATCACGATGTACTCGGCGAACGCGCCGTTGCGGTTCACGCCGATGCCCACCGTGTTGGGGCACAGGTGCTGTTTGCCGGCGCGGCAGTTGCGGCAGTTGCCACAGACGATGTGACCCTCGGCGGAGACCCGCTGGCCGATGTCGTAGCCGCTCACGCCCGGGCCGATCTGGGCAATATGGCCGACGAACTCATGGCCTACCACCAGCCCTGGTTTGATCGTGCGCTGGCTCCACTCGTCCCACAGGTAGATGTGCAGGTCGGTGCCGCAGATCGCGGTTTTCTCCACCCGGATCAGTACTTCGTTCGGACCCGGCGTGGGAACGGGGACCTGTTCCATCCACATGCCCTTGGCGGCTTCGCGCTTGACCAGCGCACGCATGGTGGTTGGGATCTGGCTGGGTTGAGCCATTGGGCGGATTTCCATCTGTGATCGGGCCGGTGATTATACGCTGCGGTCCCGATTGGCCCCGGCGTGGGGCGCTCCGGGGCGCCCTCGCGGCGGTAGACTTGCTGGCTGTGCCCATTCGAGACCGCCGCATGCGCCTTGCACCGATCGCTTTCCTTGCCGCCCTGTCACTGGCCTCCGGTTCCGCCTCCGCTGGCGAAGGCATGTGGGTTCCGCAACAGCTTCCCGAGATCGCCGGGCCGTTGCAGCAGGCCGGGCTGCGCCTGGCACCCGAGCAGCTGGCCGACCTGACCGCCGACCCGATGGGTGCGGTGGTTTCCCTTGGCGGCTGTACGGCGAGCTTTGTTTCCCCGGGCGGGCTGGTGGCCACCAACCACCACTGTGCCTACGGCGCGATCCAGCTCAACTCGACGCCCGAGAACAATTTGATGGATGCCGGCTTCTATGCGCCGGCACCGGAGGAGGAACTCAGCGCCGGGCCCAATGCGCGGATCTTCGTGCTCGACTCAATCCGTGACGTCACCGGCCAGGTGCACGGCGCCATCAATGCCGCCCCGGATGACATCGGCCGCGCACGCGCGCTGGAGTTCATTGAAAAGCGCCTGATCGCCGACTGTGAACACGAGGACGGATACCGCTGCCGCCTGTACGCCTTCCACGGCGGCAACGAATATCGCCTGTTCCGCAACGTGGAAATCCGTGACGTGCGCCTGGTGTACGCGCCGCCTGGCGGGATCGGCAATTTTGGTGGCGAGGTCGACAACTGGATGTGGCCGCGCCATACCGGTGATTTCGCCTTCTACCGCGCCTACGTCGGCCCGGATGGCAAGCCGGCCGATCATGCCGAAGACAATGTTCCCTACGAGCCGCAGCACTGGCTGCGCTTCTCCGACCGGCCGCTGCGCGACGGCGATTTCGTGATGGCCGCCGGCTATCCGGGCAGCACCAACCGCTATGCGCTGGTGGCCGAGTTCGAGCAGACCGAACAGTGGACCTATCCGATCATCAGCCGCCACTACAAGGCGCTGATCGACCTGGTGGAGGCGGAGGGGCGTGACAACCCGGAGATCGGGGTCCGCTATGCCGCCACCATGGGGGGCTGGCGCAACACCTCCAAGAACTACGATGGCCAGCTCGAAGGCTTTGCCCGCGTGGATGCGGCGGCGCGCAAGCGTGC
Organism: Luteimonas sp. A478; assembly: GCF_054052025.1. Lineage (NCBI taxonomy): Bacteria > Pseudomonadati > Pseudomonadota > Gammaproteobacteria > Lysobacterales > Lysobacteraceae > Luteimonas > Luteimonas yangxiaopingae. Next base: position 46,992 of record NZ_JBSVRF010000001.1, read on the forward strand.
CGAGGAAGCCGCGGTGCTGGAATGGCTGCAGGCCCATGGGCCGGCGGGTGAGCCGGCGCTTGCCGCTTACTCCGAACTGGTGGAACTGGCCGGGGAAGCCGGCACCACCCGCGAGCGTGACCTGATCCTGGGGCAGTTGCACCGCATGGGCACGGTGGGCCTGGCGATGCGCCTGTACCGCAATTCCATTGAACGCACCCGCCCTGACGGCGACCGCGAGCCGGGCTACCAGCAGCGCGACCAGCCGCAGATCGAAGGTGCAGTGGCGCAGATGGACCGGCGCTATCACCCTGATATGGACCGGATCCTGCAGCGCTACTGGCTGCAGCAATATGCGGCGCTGCCGGAGGACCAGCGGGTCGCGGTGGTGGACGAATGGCTGGGCGGCACCGACGAGGCGGCGATTGACGCGGCACTGGACCGCCTGGCTGCCACAGGTCTTGGCGATCCGGCCCAGCGCATGACCTGGTTCCATTCCGATCGCAGCGCGTTCGAGCGCAGCGACGATCCGGTGATCAGTTACGCGGTGGCGGTGACCGGGGTGACGATCGAGCAGGAGCTGGAGCGCAAAGCGCGGGCAGGGCGGATCCTGCAGGCACGGCCGGTCTACATGCAGGCGGTGGTGGATTACCGCCGCAGCCAGGGCGAGCACGTGTACCCGGATGCCAACTCTTCGCTGCGCATCACCTTTGGCAACGTGATGGGCTACCGCAAACTGGATGGCAGCCGCCAGCGCCCGTTTACCCGGCTGCAGGAAGTGGCGGAAAAGGCGACCGGCGAGGAGCCGTTCAACGCACCGCAGCCGCTGCTGGACGCGATTGTGGAAAAGCGCGATGGCGGCCTGGCCGACCGGCGCCTGCGTTCGGTGCCGGTGAACTTCCTTTCCAACCTGGACGTGACCGGCGGCAACTCCGGCTCGCCGGTGCTGGACGCTGACGGCCGGCTGGTGGGGCTGCTGTTTGACATGAACTGGGAGTCGGTCAGCTCCAACTGGGTGTTTGATGCCGACATGACCCGCACCATCTCGGTTGACCAGCGCTACATGCGCTGGGTGATGCAGGAAGCGTTCCCGGCACCTGAGCTGCTTGAGGAACTGGACCTGCCGCAGATGCGGCGCTGAGTGAGAAGGACGAAAACCCGATGAGGATCCTGCTTGCCCGCCACGGGGAAACCCCGTGGAATGCCGAGGGCCGCTACCAGGGCCAGGAAGACATCGCGCTGTCGCCGGTGGGCGAGGCCCAGGCGATCTCCCTGGGCCGGCGCCTGGAAGGCCTGGTGATCGATCGCGCGGTCGCTTCGCCGCTGCAGCGTGCACGACGTACGGCGGAACTGGTCCTGGGCCCCGACCGGGCTTCACTGCTGCAGCTCGACGAAGGGCTGCAGGAAATCGCCCACGGAAGCTGGGAAGGCCTGCTAGCAACCGAGATCCACGCGCAGGATCCGGAGCGGCTGCAAGCATGGCGCGATGCGCCGGACACGGTGCTGATGCCCGGGGGCGGCGAATCGCTGCAACAGGTGTTCGATCGCGCCTGGCCTGCGTTCGTGCGGGCCGCGGAGAACCTGGGTCAGGGCGAAACCCTGCTGGTGGTGGCCCACGACGCCGTCAACCGGGTGATCCTGTGCCACGTGCTGGGCATCCCGTTCTCGCGCCTGTGGACCTTCCGCCAGGCGCCCACCACCCTCAACCTGCTGGAAGGTGACAGCGTGGATGCGCTGGAAGTGGTGCGCCTGAATGACTGCGCCCATCACACCCCGCTGTTTGGCGAGGCGGTACACCGCGCGCTGTGAAACAGAATGCTGTGAAACGGAATCTCGAGCAGTGGCTGGCCTGGATTGAAGGCCAGCATCCCAGGGCCATCGACATGGGCCTGGAACGGGTGCGCGAAGTAGCCGCGCGCATGGGCCTTCCGCATCCAGCCAGGCACGTGATTACGGTGGCCGGCACCAACGGGAAAGGCTCCACGGTGGCCTTCCTGGAAGCGATTGGCAGCGAGCAGGGCTGGCGGGTGGGGGCATACACCTCGCCACACCTGTTTGCCTATAACGAGCGGGTGCGCATTGACGGGCGCGTGGCCGCTGATGCGGCGCTGGTGGAGGCCTTCGAGGCCGTGGAACTGGCCAGGACAGCCGGCACGCCGGTGTCGCTGACCTATTTCGAATTCGGCACCCTGGCTGCGCTGTGGCTGTTCGCACGCGAGGGCCTGGATCTTGTGGTCCTGGAGGTCGGTCTGGGTGGTCGCCTGGATGCCACCAACATCGTTGACCCGGACGTGGCGGTGATTACCGCGGTGGATCTGGATCACGCCGACTGGCTGGGCCATGACCGCGAGACCATCGGGCTGGAGAAGGCCGGCATCGCACGTGGCTGGAAGCCGCTGGTGCTGGGAGAGGATGACCCGCCGGCCAGCGTGCTCCGGCATGCCTACCTGATCGGCGCGGCGGCAATCCGCGCCGGCTGCGACTTCCTGTTTGGGCCGGTCGACGCCACCCACTGGCGCTGGCGCGAAGTGGGCTACGAGATCGATCTGCCGTACCCGGCGTTGCGGGCCCCGGTGCAGATGCGCAACGCCGCCAGCGCCATCGCGGCGCTGCGGGCGCTGGACGCAGAGGTATCGGACGGGGCGATCGTGCGCGGCGTGTCGGCCGCCCGGGTGCCGGGGCGGCTGCAGTCGTTCAATGTTGATGGCGTCGAGATCGTGGTTGACGTGGGCCACAACCCGCATGCAGCCGGCGGCCTGGCCGACTGGCTGCGCGCTGAGCCCGGTTCCGGCCGAGTGCACGCGGTTTATGCCGCGCTGGAAGACAAGGATGTGGCGGGTGTGGTCTCGGCCCTGGCGACGGAGGTGTCCAGCTGGCAGCTGGCCGGTCTGGCGGGCGTGCCGCGAGGACTGGAGGCGCAGGCGCTCGCGGTACGCCTGGCTGGCACCACGGCGGCCTCGGCTCCCACCCATGACAGCGTGGCTGCGGCCATCGCTGCGGCCAGGGCCATGGCCGTGCCGGGCGATCGCATCCTCGTGCTGGGTTCGTTCCACACCGCGGCTGCAGCGCTGGAACTGCTCCAGGGCGGACATTAAGAATGTCATGCGGGTACGGTGCGTATAATCAGCACGCCCCCGCCGCTAGACGACGCCGATGGATTCCGGATTGAAACAACGCCTGATCGGCGCGGCCGTGCTGGTCGCGCTGGCGGTGATTTTCCTGCCCATGCTGGTCAAGGGACCCGCGCCGGACAGCGGCGTGTCGGACCTGTCGCTGGACATGCCCGACCGCCCGCAGTCAGACATGGTGACCCGCGAGCTGCCGCTGGTTGCACCCCGTCCGCAGCCGGATGACGGTGCGCTGGGTCTCGGCGCTCGCGAGCGCGAGGGCATGAGCCCTGATGGCGCCCTGCCCACGGTGGATACCGCCCGGGAGCCGCATCCCGATGCCGCGCTGCCGGCGGACGGAGCGACATTGCCGGAGCCGGACAACGTTGCCGGGTCGGGCGAGCCCGCCGAGGCCCCCGCTGAGGAGCCGGCGCGTGAGGTCGCGCCTGAACCGGCGCTGCCAGCCGCGGTTGCGGGCGGCGACTATGCAGTGCGGTTTGGCAGCTATGGCAATAGCGTCAATGCGGAGACGGTGGTCAACCGTCTCAAGCAGGCCGATCTGCCGGCCAGCAGCGTCCGGGTGGAAGTGGCGGGGCAGACGGTGTGGCGGGTCCACATCGGTCCGTACGCTAGCCGCGCCCAGGCCGAGGCGGTGCGCGTGCGCGCCGCGACCATCGGCACCAATGATGCGCGCGTGGTCAGCCTGGATGCTGCTCCCGCCCAGCCGCGACAGCAGGCTCCTGCCAGCACCGCCGCCGCCGCGCCACCAGCGGCGGCATCCGCGCCGCCAGCTGCGCCTGCAGCGGCGCCCGACGTGGGCTTCGTGGTGCAGCTGGGAGCATTTTCCAGCGCTGCCGATGCCAACGCGCTGCGCGACCGCGTGCGCGGGCAGGGCTTCAATGCCTTCACCGAGACTGTGCAGACAGCCGATCGCGGGGTGCTGACCCGGGTCAAGGCCGGGCCGGTGGTCAGCCGCGCCGAAGCCGAGCGGCTCAAGGCGCAGATCCAGGACAAGGTGCAGGTCGAAGGCATGGTGCGTTCGCACCCCTGAGCATCCACCGTGCCGCAGGGATGCGGAGCAATCCCCCTCTCCCCAAGTCAATCTGGATACACGCGCATGTGCGGCATCATCGGCATTGTTGCGACCTCTGAAGTCGCCCCCGCCCTCTACGACGGCCTCACCGTGCTCCAGCACCGGGGGCAGGATGCCGCCGGCATCGCCACGGCGGTAGGCACCAGCCTGCGGGTGCACAAGGGCAGCGGCCTGGTCAGCGACGTGTTCGACGAGCGCAGCATGCAACTGCTGCAGGGCCAGGTGGGCATCGGCCATTGCCGCTACCCCACCGCGGGCAGCGAAGGCAGCGACGAGGCCCAGCCGTTCTACGTCAACTCGCCGTTCGGGATTGCCCTGGCCCACAACGGCAACCTGATCAATACCGAGGCGCTGCGGCGCGAGGTGTTCGAGCAGGACCGGCGCAACATCAACACCCAGTCCGATTCGGAAGTGCTGCTCAACGTGTTCGCGCACGAGCTGGATCGGGAGCGCGCGCTGGAGCCCGAATCCGCGTTCCGGGCCATTGAAAGCGTGCACCGCCGGGCCAAGGGTGGTTACGCCGCCGTGGCGGTGGTGCTGGGCCTGGGACTGGTGGCTTTCCGCGACCCCAACGGCATCCGTCCGCTGGTGCTGGGCCGCAAGGTGACCGAGGCCGGTACCGAATACGCGATTGCGTCCGAGTCGGTGGCGTTGGATATCCTCGGCTTCGAGCGGCTGCGCGATGTCGCCCCGGGCGAGGGCATCGTGGTCACCGCCGACGGCACGCTGCATCATCGCCAATGCGTCGAGCCGGGAACCCTGGCGCCGTGCATCTTCGAGTTCGTGTACTTCGCCCGCCCGGATTCGATGATCGACAATATTTCGGTGCACAAGGCGCGCATGCGCATGGGCGTGGCGCTGGGCGAGAAGATCCTGCGCGAGCGGCCCGACCACGACATCGACGTGGTGATCCCGATCCCGGATACCTCGCGTGACTCGGCGCTGGAACTGGCCCACGTGCTGGACGTGAAGTACCGCGAGGGCTTCATCAAGAACCGCTATATCGGCCGCACCTTCATCATGCCCGGCCAGGGGCAGCGGTCGAAGTCGGTCAAGCGCAAGCTCAACGCGATGCCGCTGGAGTTCCGCAACCGGGTGGTGCTGCTGGTGGACGATTCGATTGTGCGCGGCACCACCTCGCGACAGATCGTGCAGATGGCCCGCGATGCGGGCGCGCGCAAGGTGTATCTGGCCTCGGCCGCGCCGCCGGTGCGCTATCCCAACATCTACGGCATTGACATGCCAACGCCGGAAGAACTGATCGCGCACGAGCGCACCGAGGCAGAAATTGAACGCATGATCGGCTGCGACTGGCTGGTGTATCAGGACCTGGCCGATCTGGAAGCGGCGGTGGCCAGCCCCAAGTCGCCGGAGATGCGCTTTGATTCCTCGTGCTTCAGCGGCGAGTACATCACCGGCGTGGAGCCGGGCTATTTCGATGAGATCAAGCGGCTGCGATCGGACGAGGCCAAGCGCCAGCGACGCCTCGCACTGTGAGCGGCATGGATGTGACGCTGTTTGAAGCCGCGCGCGCCTGCCTGGATGCCGCCGACCTTGATGAAAAGATCCGCCTGACCCGGCACTACGCCGCGGAGTTCGCTGCCGGCCGGCTGCTGCTTCCAGACGAGGCGCCGCCGCCCGAGCCGATCCGCATGCCCGGCCGCCCGCCGCGGCCGCGGCTGGTGCACCCGCGTGATCTTCCGCGGCGTGGATTTGGCAGCGACGAAGGCAGGGCGGCCTTCATCCACGCCATTGCCCATATCGAGCTCAACGCCGTGGACCTGGCCTGGGACGCGGCCTACCGGTACCGCGGCATGCCGGGTGATTACTACGCCGACTGGGTGCGGATTGCCGACGACGAGGCCCGCCACTTCCTGATGCTGCGCGAGCGGCTGCAGGCGCTGGGCCACGACTACGGTGATTTTGATGCGCACAACGGCCTGTGGGAAATGTGCGAGAAGACCGCGCATGACGGCATGGCGCGGATGGCGCTGGTGCCGCGGGTGCTGGAGGCCCGCGGGCTGGATGTGACGCCGGGCATGATCGTGAAGCTGCGCGCGGTGGGCGATGTGGACACGGTGGCGGTGCTGGAAGTGATCCTTGATGAAGAGATCAGCCACGTGGCGGCCGGCAGCCGCTGGTTCCGCTGGCACTGCGAGCGAGCGGGCATCGTGCCGGAGCCGAAGTTCCGCGAACTGCTGGCCGAATATGCACGGGCTGTGCTGCACGGGCCGTTCAACGTCGATGCGCGGGCCGCGGCAGGCTTCAGCGAAGAGGAGCTGGCCGCCCTGCAGGAACTCTCCCGGTAGGAGCGCGCCATGCGCGCGAAGCCGCGTAAATCATGTGTGCCTGTGCGGGCGTCCCGCCGGCCTCTCAACCAGTGCTGCAGCAGAAGGGGCGCGGGATCGCGGACGTCACGCGGTTTCGCGCGCATGGCACGCTCCTACCGAAGAGCCGCTATCGGGGGAGGGTAGCCAGGTCGTAGCGGCCGTCGGCATGGGCGCGCAGCACGGAGCCCTGTTCGTACCAGTCGCCGAGCACTATGCGTCGGCATGCACAGTCGCCGATGGCCAGGTCGTGGATGGCTGGACGATGGGTGTGGCCGTGGATCAGGGTGTCGATGCCGTAGCGGCGCATGGTTTCTTCGACGGCGACCGGTGAGGCATCGGTGATCGATTCCATGGTGCCTGCCTGCTTCATCTCGCCCTGGCGCGCCTGGCTGCTCGCCCTGGCCTGCTGGGCGAAGGCCAGGCGGGCCTGCAGCGGCTGCGACAGCATGTGCGCACGCCAGTCGGGGTTGCGCACCTGGGCGCGGACCTTCTGGTACTCCACGTCATCGATGCACAGTAGGTCGCCGTGCATGAGCAGCACCGGCTTTCCGTACAGCTCGATCACTGAGGGGTCGGGCAGCAGACGCATGCCCGCGCGGGCGGCGTAGTCGCGGCCGAGCATGAAGTCGCGGTTGCCGTGCATGAAGAACACCGGCAGGCCGCTGTCCGCAAGCGCTCGGAGCTTTGCGGCAACGAAGGCGCCGGCTTCGGACGGGTCGTCATCGCCCACCCAGGATTCGAACAGGTCGCCCAGGATATAGAGGGCGTCGGCCTGGCGCGCTTCGGCATCGAGGAAGTCGCCAAACAGGCGGGTGATGTCCGGGCGTTCCGGATCCAGATGCAGGTCGGCGATGAACAGCGTGGTCATCGCGACATGATAGCGGGATGAGGGCCGGTGATTGCCTCAACCCGGAGCGTTGTGGGCCGTGGGCGCATGGCTGTGCGGCGGTGACGCCGGACGGTTGCCGGCGCCGATCGTACAGACGGGAGCGCGGACGGTGATGCGGCGGCGATACGGGCCCCGTCCTACAATGGAGAGCCTTGCCCATCATTGCCCTGCCATGACCGTCCGTACCCGCTTCGCCCCCAGTCCCACCGGCTACCTGCACATCGGAGGTGCCCGCACCGCGCTGTACTGCTGGCTGGCCGCGCGCCGCGCCGGCGGGCAGTTCGTGCTGCGGATCGAGGATACCGACCGCGAGCGCAGCACCCAGGCAGCGATCGACGCGATCATGGAGGCGATGGACTGGCTGGGCCTGGATTACGACGAAGGCCCCATCTTCCAGACCTCGCGCCTGGAGCGTTACCGCGAGATGGCCGAGCGCCTGGTGGTCGAGGGCAAGGCCTACTACGCCTACGAGACGCGGGACGAACTGGACGCGATGCGCGCGGCGGCGATGGAGAAGGGCGACAAGCCCCGCTACAGCGGTGCATGGCGCGAGCGCGGTGGTGAAACCGAGCTGCACGAGGCGCGCCGCGATGACCCGAACCGGGTGATCCGGCTGAAGAATCCGCAGGACGGCACGGTGGTGTGGGAGGACAAGGTCAAGGGCCGGATCGAAATCGCCAACAGCGAGCTCGACGACCTGGTGATCTTCCGCCCGGACGGCTATGCCACCTACAACTTCGCGGTGGTGGTGGACGACATCGACATGCGCATCACCGACGTGGTGCGCGGCGATGACCACGTCAACAACACCCCGCGGCAGATCAACATCTATGAGGCGCTGGGTGCGCCGGTACCGGCGTTCTCGCACCTGCCGATGATCCTCGACGAGCAGGGTGCCAAGCTCAGCAAGCGCACCGGTGCGGCGGACGTGATGCAGTACCGCGATGCCGGCTACCTGCCGCATGCGCTGCTCAATTACCTGGTGCGGCTGGGCTGGTCCCACGGCGACCAGGAGGTGTTCTCGATCGACGAGATGCAGCGCCTGTTCGACCTCAAGGACGTGAACGCGAAGGCCGCCCGGCTGGATCCGGCCAAACTGGGCTGGCTCAACCAGCAGTACCTGAAGAGCGACGCCCCTGAAGCGGTGGCGGCCCATCTGCAGTGGCACTTGGAGCAGGCCGGGCTGGATCTGGCTCGGGGTCCGGCGCCGGCCGACGTGGTGGTGGCCCTGTGTGACCGGGTGCAGACCCTAGCCGAAATGGCCGAGCGCGCGGCGGTCTGGTATCGCCCGCTGACGGACTATGACGACAAGGCCGTGGCCAAGCATCTCAAGCCGGAGACCGGGGCCGTTCTGGCCGATGTGCGCGGTCGTCTGGCCGCACTCGGTGACTGGAACGCCGAAGCCATCAGCGCCGAGCTCAAGCAGGTGTCCGAGGCGCAGGGCGTGGGCATGGGCAAGGTGGCCCAGCCGATGCGGGTGGCGATCACCGGCACCCAGGTCAGCCCGGATATCGGCCATACGGTGTACCTGACGGGACGTGAAGAAGCGTTGGCGCGGATCGACGCAGCGATCGCGAAGATTCCGGCAGCTTGAGACGGCGGTGGTTCGCCACCATCATCAAGTCATGGTCAACGCCTGCACCGATCCCAAACACCACGTCCACGATGCCGCCGGCTTCGTGGCGGCGGTCAAGACTGCGTGCAAGGAGCGTGGGCTGCGGCTGACGCCGATCCGCGCCTACGTGCTGGGATTGATCGCCGAGGCCGACCGCCCGCTCAAGGCCTACGACCTGCTTGACCGGGTGCGTGAAGGTGGCGGGCCGGGCGCTGCGGCGCCGCCCACCGTGTACCGGGCGCTGGATTTCCTGCTCGGCAACGGCTTCATCCACCGCCTGGCCTCGATCAACGCCTTCGTCGCCTGCCACCATCCCAGCAGCCGCCCGCACTCGGTGCCGTTCCTGATCTGCGACCAGTGCCACGAGGCGGTCGAGCTGGAGGACGAGCGCGTGGTCGAGTTGCTGGAGTCCCGCGCCCGCGCGCTGGGCTTCACCCCGCTGGCCCAGACCCTCGAGGTCCACGGCCTCTGCGCCGCCTGCGCCGAAAAAGCCCCGGCGTAGCCAAAGCCCCGGCGTAGGAGCGCGCCACGCGCGCGAAGCCGCGTGACATCTGGCTACGCGGCGTGGCTCCCGCTGCTACGTCGTGGCCGATGCCACATCGCGCGGATTGAATTCACGCGGCTTCGCGCGCATGGCGCGCTCCTACAGACAGGGGAGCGCAGCCAGTGATCAGAAAAATACGCGCACGCCGGCGTTGACGTTGCGACCCGGAAGCGGTGCCAGGTCACTGAGGAATGAAGTGTGCGGGCGTGCCTCCTCATCCAGCAGGTTGTTGCCGTCCACGAACACTTCCCAGGCCCGGCCACTGGCGGTATCCGCGTGCCAGGTCACGCCGGCGTGGACCATGGTGTAGCCGGCCGAAGGATCCTCATGCTCGGCGGTGCGGTCCTGCGAGTCATAGCGCACGGCGCCCAGGGTGGCGCGCAATCCATTGCCCGGCGAACGCCAGCGCAGCTCGGCACCGAGGCGGGCTGGTGCAATGCGCGGCAGGTTGCCGTCCAAGGCGATCTGCGCGGTGTAATCGTGGCTGTGGCTGCCATGCGGGATGGAGAACGACACCTCGCGGGTGCCGGAACCGTCCAGCCGCGCGCGGACCACGTCGCCAAACGAGCGCATGGTCCACTGTCCGCGCTCGTCGTCGATGAAGGTCCACTCCACTTCAAGCTCGCCGCCGGTGAACCGGGTATCGGCCTGGTTCCACACCCGCACGGGCGCGCCAGCATCGATCACGCCGGTATCGGCCTGGTAGATGAAATCGTCGTAGCGCACGTGGTACAGCGAGCCGCTGATGAGCAGGCCGTTGTGGTGCCAGTGCATGCCGAGTTCGGCGCGGTTGGCGGTTTCCTTGTCCAGGTCCGCGTTGCCGAACTCGTGGCTGCGGGTGGCCACGTGCAGGCCGTTGGAATACAGCTCTTCGGCCGTGGGCGCGCGCTGGGCGCGGTCCAGGCCGAAGGAGAGGTGGAGCCGGTCGGTGAGATGCCAACGCGCCGCGATCGAAGCGCTCAGGGCGTCGAAATCGCGCGAGGGGCCGGACACCAGGTCAAGCCGGTTCTGGTCGTAGCGGGCACCCAGTTCGACATCGAGCCCGTCAAAACTGCGCTCGCCGATCCAGAACACGCCTGCGTCCCGGGTGCGGGAATCGGGCACGAAGGCTTCCGCACCCAGCGCCTCGAACTTGCGCCGCGACGCCTGCAGGCCGAAGGCGCCGTTCCAGCCGGCAAGGGGGCGGTGCACCAGCTCCAGCCGCCCTTCGACTGACTCGTTGTCGAAGATCGTGCCTGCGATGTTGTCTTCGTACTCGGTGTGGGTATAGACGTTGTGGGCGATCTTGACGCGCAGGCTTTCAAAGCCGTCCAGATCGTCCAGTCCACCGCGCAGTTCGCTGCGGCGCTGGTCCATCACGATGTGCACGCCGGGGTCTTCGTGATCGTCGTGGCCGTGGCCGTGGCCGCCGTGACCGTGATCATCGTGCTCCGGGTGCACGTGGCCAGGCACGCCGTAGCGCGAGTTGAACAGGCTGTGGCCAACGCCCAGGAAGCCGCGGTCGCCCACCCAGGACATGCCCAGCGCAGCGCTGTCGGTCCTGAGGAAGCTGTCGGGCAGGCGGCCGTGTGCGGCGTCCTCCTCGTCGGGCTCGAGTTCGGCGTAGCCCGGGATGCGGTAATCGCCGGTTTCGCGATGCAGGGCGTCGAAGTGGAACACCAGGTTGCCGGAAGCCGAGGTGCCGTCCAGCCGCATCATGCCGCTGCGTTCGTCGGCCACGCTTCCTGCGCGCAGTTCGGCGCGGCCTTCCAGCGGTTCGAATGTGGCATGTTCCGGAATCCGGCCGTCGATGACGTTGACCGCGCCACCGATCGCGCCGCTGCCGTAAAGCAGGGTGGCGGGGCCCTTGAGCACCTCGATCTGGTTGGCCATGAACGGCTCGATGCTGACCGCATGGTCGACGCTCACCGTGGACACGTCTCCAGATGCGAGGCCGTCACTGAGCACCTGCACCCGGGCGCCGTCCATGCCGCGGATGATCGGGCGACCCACGCCGGGCCCGTGATAGGACGACTGGATGCCGGGCAGGCGGTTGACGGTTTCGCCCAGCGAGGAGGCCTTCATTTCGTCCAGGCGCTCGCCGGCCAATACTTCGATTGGCTGGGTCAGGTCTTCGGCCGATTTGGCCAGCGGGCTGGCGCGCACGATCACGGCGTCCAGGTCGGCAGGCTCGGAATGGCGGGGATCCTGCGCCCAGGCGGCCAGGGGGGTGGCGAGGGCGGCGACGAGCAGGGCAATGCGGGGGGCGGGGAGGCGTTTGGGTGACATTCCAAAAATGGGTATCGTGGGGGAACCTAATGTTATAATATTTCATCACTGGGCATCAGCGGCCGAAAGTCATGGGCGTCACCGACTCCAATTTGCGCAAGGCCGATCGCGTTGGGCTCGCGGCGTCGTTCCTGTGCGCCATACACTGCGCGCTGCTGCCGCTGGCACTTGCGGTACTGCCGGCGCTGGGGCTGAACGTGGGCGGCTGGATCGACTTCGACCAGGCCTTCGTGGTGTTCGCCACCGCGCTTGGGCTGACCACGATGACGATGGGCTACCGCCGCCACCGCGCCTTCCGGGCCTGGGCCCTGCTGGTGCCGGGGCTGGCGCTGGTGTGGGTGGGCTCGTTCACCTGGCTGCATGACCATGGCCCGGCCCACGTGGGAATCATGGTGACCGGGGGGCTGCTGCTGGCGGCGGCACATTTGCTGAACCTGCGGCTCACCCACGCCCGTCCAGGCTGATTGCGGGGCCGCCGCATGCTAGCATTTGCGGGTTACGCGCCGGAAACCCGGCGTGCTGGCCTCATCTGCATATTCAGGAGCACTCAATGGGCAAGGGCGATCGCAAGACCCTCAAGGGCAAGCGCTACAACTCCAGCTACGGCAACACCCGTCCGCACCGCGTCAAGCAGGCCGCAGCGGTGGCCGAATCCGCGTCCGCCGCGGGCAAGCGCGTGGTCAAGCCGACCAAGAAGGTCGTGTCGAAGAAGACCGTTGTAAAGGAATAATCGTCCCCGCGACGATCGAAAAAGCCCGCTTCGCAGCGGGCTTTTTGGTTTCCAGAGCCCCGCCAGGGTGCCATTTTCCCCGCTGACCTCTGCCCTATTGCACGGCTCCCACCGCTGGCGGAATCTGCGATGGCAACCAAAAGGGAGCAAAGACGTGAAAATCAATGGAAACCGTTTTCTCGTGATCTATTCCGGCCTGCTGACCGCGGTCCTGTGCACGGTGGTGCTGACCGGGGCCGCCTCTACGGGCAAGGCGTCGTTCCAGGAGATCGACGTGCAGCGGCTCAACCTGCGCGAGCCCGATGGAACCCTGCGCTATGTGCTGTCCAGTTCAGCGCATTTTCCCGGGGCGATCATCCGCGGCGAGGAGTATCCGCACCCGCGGCCGCAGGCAGGCATGCTGTTCTACAACGACGAGGGCAGCGAGGTCGGGGGACTGATCTTTGCCGGCGCCCGTGATGAGGAAGGCAACGTGTCGTCCGGAGGCAGCCTGACCTTCGACCGTTACGAACAGGACCAGATCGTCCAGATCATGGGTCTGGACAGTCGCGGCCGGCAGCTGGCCGGGATGCAGGTGTCGGATCGCCCGGACCGCTCGATCGTCGACGACCTGCAGGAAAGCACGCGCCTTGAAGCGATGCCGGCCGATGAGCGCAAGGAGCTGATGCGCCAGCGGCACGCGGAAAGTTACTACGGTGCCAACCGCCTGTTCGTCGGCCGCAACGGCGGTGGTGACGCGACCCTGCTGCTCAACGATGCCGATGGCAACCCGCGCATGGTCCTGAAGGTGGCGCCGGAGGGAGAGGCTTCGATCGAGTTCCTCGATGATGCCGGCGAAGTGGTCCATCGCCTGGCACCTGGCGGCTCAGCCCAGTAGGTCGGGCAACCACGGCATCGGCGCCTGCTTGCAGGCGCCGATGCATTTCGGCCACACCCTGCAGCGATCAGCGCCGGGCGGCGGCCTCGATCGCTGTCCAGGCCCGCAGCATGTTTCCGCCCAGGATCTTGCGGATGTCGTCGTCGCTGTAGCCGCGCTGCTGCAGGCCGGCAACCAGGTGCGGGAAGTCGGCGACGGTGCGCAGGTTTTCTGGCAGATCGCCACCCACGCCGTCGAAGTCCGAGCCCAGGCCGATGTGGTCGATTCCGACCAGCTTCACGCCGTGGTCGATCTGGTCCAGCACCGGATCGATGGTGATCTCCGGCACCGGGTGGGCTTCTTCCCAGGTGCGCTCGAACGCGCTGCGGTCTTCGGTGGGGTCGCCGGCGGCCCGCAGCTCGGCGTTGCGGCGCTCGAACTCGTCGGCGGCAACGAAGTAGGCCTGAATATCGGCGGCTGCCTGCCCGTCAAGGAACATGGTGCCGAACGGGATCTGGATGACCCCGCCGGTTTCAGCGATCGCCTTGGCCAGTTCGTCATCCAGGTTGCGTTCGAAGCCGGGCGTGAAGTGGCGGAAGCCGGAGTGGCTGGCGATCACCGGGGCGGTGCTGGCCTCGATCACGTCGCGGGCGGTCTCGTCGGACACGTGCGAGACGTCAACGATCATGCCCAGGCGGTTCATCTCGGCCACCACTTCGCGGCCGAACGGGCTCAGCCCGTTCCACTTGCGCTCGAGGGTGTAGGACGAATCACCAATGCGGTTGTTGCCGCTGTGGGTCAGGCCGATATAGCGCACGCCGCGGTCGAAGAAAGCCTCCACCTGGGAGACGTCGTCGCCCAGCGGCCCGGCGTTCTCCATGCCCATGGCCAGCAGCACGCGGCCACCTTCGCGCAGCGTGTCCACATCACCGGGGGAAGTGAGGATGGCGAACTTGTCCGGGTGCCGGCCGGCCAGGGCCTCCACCGCATCGATCTGGTTGTGGGCGTGCTGGCGCGCGGTGCCGGCCTCGTCACGCCCGTGGGAGGTGTAGATCGCCATGAAGCCCACGTCCAGGCCGCCGGCGCGTGCGCGCGGATAATCGAACTCGCGATCCGGGGCGTCCACGCCCAGATCGGCCCAGCGGCTGAGCAGCAGCCCGGGCGCGTCGATGTGGGTGTCAACAATGATCGCGTCCTGTGCGAGCCGGCGTGCGGCTTCGGGCGCATCCTGCGCGGCGACAGGTGAAGCGGCAATCATGATGATCGCGGCGGCAAGCAGGGAGCGGTAGGGCATATCGTTTCCTGGAAATGGGAATGGTTGACCGCTCAGGAAGATACGTCATCCCCGTAGGAGCGCGCCATGCGCGCGAAGCCGCGTGACGTCTGGTGTGTTGGGTGGCTCCGGTAACGGTGTGGAGGCCGAAGCCCCGTTCCGGCGCCGGAGTTCACGCGGCTTCGCGCGCATGGCGCGCTCCTACAACGGACGGTCAGGCGATCCGGTGTCCGTGGGCGTGCACGCCAGCGGCGAGCTGACCGCCCAGCCAATAGCACAGCTCTGCCGGCTGGCCCACGTTCCAGTGCACGAAGTCCGCGCGCATGCCCGGGCGCAGCACGCCGCGGTCATCCATGCCCAGCGCCCGCGCCGCATTGACCGTGGCCCCGCGCAGCGCCTCTTCCGGGGTCAGCCGGAACAGGGTGCAGGCCAGCTGCATGCCCTGGCGCAGGGAGAGCAGGGGCGCGGTGCCGGGGTTGCAGTCGCTGGCGACCGCCATCGGCACGCCATGGGCGCGGAACTCATCCAGCGGCGGGAGCCGGGTTTCGCGCAGCACGTGGAAGGCGCCGGGCAGCAGCACGGCCACGGTGCCGGCCCGCGCCATTGCTTCCACGCCGGCCGCCGAGGTGTACTCCACGTGATCAGCCGACAGGCCATCGAACCCGGCCACCAGTCCGGCACCGCCGCCATCGCTGAGCTGGTCGGCGTGCAGCTTCACCGGCAGGCCAAGCGCCCGGGCGGCGTCAAAGACGCGCCGGGTCTGTTCAATGCTGAAACCGATGCTTTCGGCGAACGCATCCACCGCATCCACCAGGCTTTCTTCGTGCAGGCGCGGCAGCCAGTCGATGACGGCACTGATGTAGTCGTCGGCGCGATCGGAGAATTCGGGGGGCAGGGCGTGCGCGGCCAGATAGGTGGTGCGCACTTCCACGCCCAGCTCGGTGCCGATGCGCCTGGCCGTTCGCAGCATGCGCCGCTCGCTGTCGAAATCCAGGCCGTAGCCCGACTTGATCTCCAGGGTGGTCACGCCATCGGCCACCAGCGCCTGCGCGCGCGGCAGCGATTCGGCCAGCAGCTGGTCCTCGCTGGCCGCCCGCACGGCGCGCACCGAGGACACGATGCCGCCGCCGGCACAAGCGATCTCCTCGTAGCTGGCGCCCTGCAGGCGCTGCTCGAACTCGCCGGCGCGGTTGCCGGCAAACACCAGATGGGTGTGGCAATCAACCAGCCCCGGGGTGATCAGGCCACCGCCAAGATCGATCACGTTGCCTGACAGGGTGTTGGGGTCGGCCGGCAGTGCAGTGCGCGGCCCGGCATGGACGATCACGCCATTGCGCCAGCCCAGCGCGCCATCTTCCACCAGGCCATAGCCGCTGTCACCGTCCAGCGTGGCCAGCGTGGCGCCGAGGACCAGTCCGTCCCAGGGAGTACGTTCGGATTCGCTCATGCGCCTGATTCTACGGGAGCGCCACGTAGGGATCTGTGCAAGGCGCGGCTGCGCAGGACCACCGTCCGGGCCACAATGCGGCCATGGACAATCCCGTGACCCGAGCCGCCACCGGCTGGCGCCTGCCCGCCATTCCCAACCTGCATTCGCATGCGTTCCAGCGCGCCATGGCCGGCATGGCTGAGCGCCGCACCGACCCGGCCGATTCGTTCTGGACCTGGCGCGAGACCATGTACCGCTTCGCCGGGCGGATGACGCCCGACACCATGCGCGCGGTGGCCGCGCAGCTGTACGTGGAGATGCTGGAAGCCGGCTACGGATCCGTGTGCGAGTTCCAGTACGTGCACCACCAGCCCGACGGCCGGCCTTACGCCGATGCGGCGGAGATGTCACTGGCGCTGGTGGAGGCGGCACGGGAAGCCGGCATCCGCATGACCCTGCTGCCGGTGCTGTACATGACCGGCGGATTCGATGGCCGGCCGCTGACCGAACGGCAGGCGCGCTTTGGTCACGATGTGGACGCCTACCTGAGCCTGCTGGACCGCCTGCAGGAGCTTGAGGGTGCGCAGCTGAAGGTCGGCGCCTGTTTCCACAGCCTGCGCGCGGTGCCCGAAGAGGCCATGCGCCGTACGCTCGCGGCGCTGCCGCCGGACATGCCGGTGCACATCCACATCGCGGAACAGACTGCCGAGGTGGAGGACAGCGTGGCCTTGCGCGGTGCGCGCCCTGTGGAATGGCTCTGTGACCACTTCGACGTGGACGCGCGCTGGGCGCTGGTGCATGCCACCCACCTGACGCCGGACGAGACCCGCCGCATCGCCGCCAGCGGCGCCACCGTGGTGCTGTGTCCCACCACCGAAGCGAACCTCGGTGACGGACTGTTCCCGCTGCGTGCCTATCTCGACGCCGGCGGTCGCTGGGGGATCGGTTCCGACTCCCACATCTCGGTCTCGCCAGTGGAGGAGCTGCGCTGGCTGGAGTACGGCCAGCGGCTGGTCGCCCGGCGCCGCAACATTGCGGTCGGCCATTCGGAGAGCGTGGGCGAAACCCTGCTGCACGGCGCGCTGGAGGGCGCTGCACACGTGACCGGCTTCGGACCGTTGGATGACTGGATTGAACTAAACGCCGAAGCCCCCGTACTCGCGGGCGCAACCGCAAGCGACGTGGTGGACCGCTGGGTATTCAGCGGCAACCGGCCCCTAGTGGAGACCGTGTGCATTGGCGGAACCACACTGGTCAGCGGCGGCCGGCATCGTGATCGCGACGCCATTGCCTCGCGCTATCGCAAGGCGATCGCCGAGCTTTCCTGATCCGGCCACGGCGGGGCCCTTCCGCCACCAGCGACACGAAGCGAAGAAAAGGGCCCTCCCTCTCCACACCCGATAAAACCTTTTCCCAGGACCATGAAAATTTCCGCCCCTCGCCGCGACCAATCTTCATGAGTCCCACGAAAAGGAATTGATGCACCCGATGGATACCCAAGCGGCGTTCACCGCCATGCTGGAGGACAACCAGCCCGCGCTGGCGCGCCTGGCGCGGCGCTACGCCGGCCCGGATGACTGGCACGACCTGCTGCAGGACATGCACCTGCAGCTGTGGCGCAGCTTTGACAGCTTCGACGGCCGCGCGCAGCGCTCCACCTGGGTGTACCGGGTGGCGCCGAATACCGCGCTCAGCCGCATACGCAAGCCGCGGCGCGAACACGTGTCGCTGGACCAGGTGCCCGAGCGCGGCGACACCGGTCATCCGCTTGATCCGATGGACGTGCTGGACGCCTTCCTTGCCACGCTCGATCCGGTCCCGCGCAGCCTGCTGCTGCTGGATCTGGAAGGGATGCCGCGTGAGCAGGTGGCCGAAGTGCTGGGACTCACCCCCAACGCCGTGGCGGTGCGCATGACGCGCCTGCGCCAGGCCTTTGAGCGCTTCGTGGAGGAATGAATATGGACTGGGACAGGATCAAGCAGCAGTGGACCGAAAACACGCCGGCGGTGCCCGACGTCTCCATCGACAAGCTGCGCCGGCAGGATGAAAAGCTGCGCCGCCGGGTGAAGTGGCGCGACCGGATCGAGACGGCCGCGGCGGTGCTGGTGGCACTGTGGTTTGCGTTCACGACAGTGGGCCTAGCCGTGGGCGGGAAGTGGGTGGGAGCTGGATTCGCCCTGCTGCTGGTGACGTGGGCGGTGCTGATGCCGCTGTGGCTGCGGCGCACACGGCGCCAGGTGCCGGAGCCGGAACCGCACCTGCCGCTGATGGAAAACCTGGCGCGCCAGCGTGACGCGGCGTTGGCCCAGGCGCGCATGCTGGAACAGGTGTGGCTGTGGTACCTCGGCCCACCGCTGGTGGGTCTGGTGGGACTGACGCTGGCCACGCGCGGCCTGTCCACCTTCGCGCTGGTGTACCTGCCCGGGGTGCTGGTGCTCTATGTCGCCATTGGCTGGGTCAACCGACGCACGGCGAGGCTGCAGTTCCGCGCCCACGCCGAACGCCTGCAGCGCCAGATTGATGCAGTATCCGAGGAGGGAGAGCCATGAATCACAATCATTGGGAGAAGCCGATGTTCCGTTCCAGCCGCCTGTTCGCCGGCCTGCTTGCCGGTACCCTGATCGCAGTTTCCGGAGCCGTGAGTGCCATGGACGACGCAGCACTGGGCGACATCCTCGACAGGCGCGTGCTGGGAGACAGCAGCGGCGCCTGTATCGCCGCAGCGGTGATCGAGGGCGACCGCGTTGCCCGTGCATGGCGCTGCGCCGACCCGGCCGATGCCGGGCGGATCGGTCCTGACGTGGCCTTCGAGATCGGTTCGGTCACCAAGTCCATGGCCGGCATCCTGTTGGCGGATCTGGTGCTGAGCGGCGGGGCCTCGCTTGATGATCCGCTGGCCGACCACCTGCCTGACGGCACGGTCGTGCCCGAGTACGAGGGCCAGCCGATCCTGCTCCGGCACGTGGTCACCCACACCTCGGGGCTGCCGCGGCTCCCGTCCCGCCTGCAGATCACCAATCCGGGCGATCCCTACGCCAGCTTCGAGCCCGAGGCCCTGCTGGCCTCGCTGCAGGACGTGACCCTGCAGCAGGCGCCGGGCGAAACGTTCGAGTACTCCAATTTCGGCACGATGCTGCTGTCGCTCGCGCTCTCCCGCGAGGCGGGGATGGATGTCGAACAGCTGCTGGATGAGAAGCTGTTTACACCGCTGGACATGCAGCACGCGCACATCGCCCACCGCCCGGATGGGCTGAGCGTTGCCGCCGGTCACACGCCAAACGGTCAGGAAACGCCGCCGTGGAATTTCACCGCCGAGCTGGCCGGCGTGGGCGGCGTTCGCGCCACGCTGGATGACATGGTGCGCTATGCCCGCGCCCAGCTCGGCGGCGTGGAGGGGTCGCTTGGCGAAGCGATCCGGTTGGCCCAGCAACCGATCGAAACCGGGGCCGACCAGGCCATGGCGATGAACTGGCTGCTGATGCCCATCGGCGAGCGGCTGGTCCACGCGCATGATGGTGGGACCGGCGGGTTCTCCTCGATGGTGGCTTTCGACCTTGAGCGCGACCGGGCGGTGGTGGTGCTGGCCGACACCGGGCTCGCCGCCATGGGCGGCGTGAACGATGTGGCCGGCCACCTGCTGGACCAGAGCATTCCGTTGAGCCAGCCGCGCCGCCCGGTGGAGCGGCCGGCCGTGGCGCCCTCGCTTTCTCCGGAGCAGCTGCGCGCCTACGCCGGCACCTACGCGCTGATGCCGGGCTTTGACCTGGTGGTGCGCGAGCATGAAGGTGTGCTCCACGCACAGGCGACGGGGCAGGGCGAGTTCCCGCTGGATGCGGTCGACGAGGACGTGTTCGGGGCCGCGGCATACGACATCGAGATCCGGTTTTCGCGGAACGCATCGGGAGAGGTTGTGAAGCTGGACCTGCATCAGGGCGCCCACGTGCTCAGCGGACAAAAGCAGTAGCGTCGCTGTGGTATCCCGGTCGCCTCGATGAATGGTTGACCGGCGACGGGGGCATCTGGATGCCGGATCGGGGAAAATGACCTGGATCAAGGCACCGACCGCCTTGGGAGGCCACGCTGGCCGGATCCGGATCAGGAGTTTGCAGGCATGAAGTACGACGTGGTGGTGGTGGGTGCGGGGCCGGCGGGGCTGTGTTTCGCCCGTTCGCTGCGCGGCAGCGGGCTGTCGGTGGCGGTTGTGGAAAAACAGCCGATGGAGGCGATTGCCGATCCTGCCTTCGACGGCCGGGAAATCGCACTCACCCATGCTTCGCGCCGGATCCTGGAAGGGCTGGGGCTGTGGCAGGCGTTCGACCCGGCTGATATCTCCGATCTGCGCGATGCCAGGATCAGCAATGGCGATTCCGCCCACGCGCTGCGGATCAGCGCCAGCGACGGCCGCAGCGAGCGGCTCGGCTGGCTCGTGCCCAACCACGTGATCCGGCGGATCGCCTACCAGGCGGTCAGCGCGCAGGACGATGTGGAACTGGTGGCCGGCTGCGGCGTGCAGGCGGTTGCCGAGGCCGACAATGGCGTTGCCGTGACCCTTGAGGACGGCCGCATGATCCGCGCGCGCCTGCTGGTAGCGGCCGACAGCCGGTTCTCCCAACTGCGGCGGATGTTGGGAGTCGGCGCCCGGTCACGCGATCACGGAGTGCGGATGATGGTGTGCCGGTTCAGGCATACCCAGCCGCACCACCACGTGGCCTGGGAGTGGTTCGATTACGGCCACACGCTGGCCCTGCTGCCGCTGAATGGAAACCTGTCTTCCGCCGTACTGACCCTCAGCCCCGCGCAGATGGACGCGGTCCAGGCCATGGACGATGCCGAGCTGGCGGACGACCTGCAGCGGCGCATGCGCGACCGCCTGGGCGAAGTCACCATGACCGGCACCCGCCACGTGTACCCGCTGGTGTCGGTCTATGCCGACAGCTTCGTTGCCAAGCGTGCGGCCTTGATTGGCGATGCCGCGGTGGGCATGCATCCGGTGACCGCGCACGGTTTCAACCTGGGACTGCAGGGCCAGGCGCGGTTGGCAGAGGCGGTGCTGGCTGCCCACCGGGCCGGGACGGATATCGGCTCCGATGCTGTGCTGGCCCGCTACCAGCGTCGCCACCACGCAGCGTCACTCCCGATCTACGCCGCCACCCGCACGGTGCTGCGGCTGTACAACGATCAGCGACCGGTTGCCCGGCTGTTGCGCAGCGCCACCTTGCGGGTGGCCAACCGGGTGGCGCCGTTCCGCCGCGCGATCGCAGCGCATCTCACCCAGGCGTAGGGGCGGTTACGCCCAGCTGGCGGGGCAGGACGCCCTCGAGTTCCAGCAGGAACTGCTTGGTGGGCAGGCCGCCGCCAAAGCCGGTGAGCGCGCCGCTTGCGCCGATCACCCGGTGGCAGGGCACCACGATCGGCAGGGGATTGCGGCCGTTGGCGGCGCCTACCGCACGCGAGGCCGATGGGCTGCCGAGGCGGGCGGCCAGCTGGCCGTAACTGAGGGTTTCGCCGTAGCCGATCGTTTCCAGCGTCTGCCACACCTTGCGCTGGAACGGCGTGCCCTGTGGTGCCAATGGCAGGTCGAAACTGCGCCGCGCTCCGGCAAAGTATTCCCGCAGCTGCTGTTGCGCGCGCTGCAGCAACGGATGGTCGCCTTCGTGCCAGCTGGCGTCCCGTTTCACGGGGTGCCTGGCATCGCGGAATTCGATGGTGTGCATGCCGGCGTCCGAAGCAGCCAGCAGCAGGGGGCCGATGGGGCTGTCGATGCGGGTGTAGTGGATGATCATGGTCAAGTTCCTCCCAGGCGCGCGGGCCTGGGCTCATGCGGCGTGGCGTTCCGCGCTTTTTTGCGCGGCTGCTCCGGCCCACAGGTGGATGGCGGCATATCCGCGCCACGGACGCCAAGCCTCCGCGTGACTGCGCAGGGCTTGTGCACTGGCCACTGGGCCCAGGCTGCCAGACCGCGGTGGAGTGACGCCGCCCACCATGGCCTTCTGCAGCACCAGATCCTCAGCGGGAAACGCATCGGGGTGGCCAAGCGCACGCAGCGCGATGTAGTGCGCGGTCCACGGCCCGATGCCGGGCAGCGCGGTCCAGCGGGAAACGAAATCGTCCAGCGTGGCCTCCGGCCGGAAGTCCACTTGGCCGTCGATCAGTGCCCGGGCCATCGCGCGCAGCGTACGTGCGCGGCTGGCAGTCAGTCCGATTCCGGACAGGTCGGCCTCTGCCAGGACAGCGGGCGTGGGGAACAGCCGTTCCAAACCCTGCGCGGCGAATGTTGCCGGCAGCGGCGCGCCAAAGCGCTGCGCCAGTCGCGTGGTCATGGTACGTGCGGCGGCCACGCTGACCTGCTGGCCGATGACTGCACGCACCGCGATCTCGAACCCGTCCCAGCCGCCGGGAATGCGCAGTCCGGGGCGTTCGCGGAGTAGCGGCCCCAACGTTGAATCCGCCCCCAGCACCGAGGCGATGGCACCGGGATCGGCATCCAGATCGAACATCCGCCGCAGGTGGTTCACCGTGTCCAGCAGCGCGGCTGGCCGGCAGTCGTGGAGCTCCAGCCGCAATCCATGCTCCCGGCTGCGGCGCGTGCCTGTCCATGGGCCGACCCGCAGCCAACCGGGGGCTTCCGGCGGGCCGAATGTGCGTGTGTAACCGTCACGATCGACGACTTCGACCCCCGGCAGCGCCCGCGCGCGGAGGAATCCGAGCACCGCTCCGAAATCGAAAGGCGGCCGGTAGCCCAGATGCAGCGTCAGCGTATCGCCACCAGCATCCAGGCCCTTGTTTTGTTTGCGCAGAGCCCGCGGCGCCATGCCGTACGCCGCGCGGAAGGTGTCGTTGAAGCGGCGCAGGCTGCCGAACCCGGCTGCGAGGGCAACCTCGGTCACCGGCAACGCGGTTTCGGTCAGCAGCTGCTTGGCGAACAGCAGCCTGCGCGTGGCATGCACGCCGGTCGGCGGTGCGCCCAGTCGCTGCACGAACAGGCGCCGCAGCTGCCGCTCGCCTACGTGCACACGCTCGGCCAGCGTTGCCACCGGCTGCTCTGCAAGCAGTCCCTGGTCGATCAGCTTCAGCGCCCGGGCGACCACCTCGTCTCCGCGACGCCAGCTGCCTTGGCCCGGAGACAGCTCCGGACGGCAGCGCAGGCATGGCCGGAATCCCGCCGCCTCGGCCGCGGCCGCGCTCGGGTAGTAGGTCACGTTGGTTGCTTTGGGCACCGGCGCCGGGCACACCGGCCGACAGTAGATGCCGGTGCTGCCGACTGCGGTGAAGAACAGGCCGTCGAAACGCGCATCGCGGCTGAGGCGGGCGCGTTCGCACACCTGGGTCGGGGGAAGGGCGGATGGAGTCGCCATGGAGGCAGACTAGCACCCGCCCGCTACGCGAACTGGCCGCTTTCGGACATCAATGATGCGGCCCCGAGGGACACGGGATTTCCGGCCCGGGAGGCGTGGAAAGCGGGTGGCTCCTATCGTGTGACCGGGGCGGCCGCCGATGGCTCAGCTTGGCGCAGGGCCGGCAGCAAGGCCGCGGGATCGCCGTCATGGTCCCTCGGCTGCACCCCGATCAGGCGGGCAAGCAGCGGGTAGACATCCACGTTGTCGATCGCGGGAATACGCTTGCCGCTGGCGAAAGAAGGACCGTTGGCGATGAAGATCGCGCGCATCGAAGGCAGCGTGGGGTCATAGCCGTGCGAGCCGCGGATGCCGGCAGGACGCCGCTCGATGAACCGGGCGGGCAGGGCGTCCCAGCCTTCGTGCATCTGGCAGATGATGGCGGGGATGCGGCTGTGGCTGCCGTAGTGCCAGTGCGATGGCAGCTCTTCCTTGCGCCAGCAGTCGTAATGTTCGTGTGTGCCAAGCAGGGCCGAAGCGGCCGCAGTCTCACGGCCGGGGTTGGGCTGGAAGCCGACCACCTGGCCGAAGCTGACCGGTTCCACGTGCTCCGGATCCACCATGTCCTCGAAGGCCACCACGTTGCCTTCCGGCACTTCGGCCATGCCGTGGTCGGAGACGATCACCAGGTCCACGCTGTCCTCCAGCCCGGCGGCGCGGATGCCTTCCACCAGCCTGCCGATCTGCGCGTCCACCGCGCGCATGGCTTCGCGCATCTCGTCGGAGGCAGGACCATTGGCGTGCGCGGCGCTGTCGGGATGCTCGAAGTACAGCGTGGCCAGGCGCGGGCGGCTGTCTGCCGGCGCGCTCAACCACTCCAGCACCGTACCCACGCGATCAGCCTTGGACAGCTCCGCATCAAACAGGTTCCAGTGGGTGGGGCGCACGCCGCGGACCGCGGCTTCGCTGCCGGGCCAGAACATGGTGGCGGTCACCAGGCCGGCATTCTCGGCGGTGACCCACAGCGGCTCACCGTCGTTCCACCAGCGGGCATCTCCCACGGCCTCGCGGTTGCTGAGCATGAAGCGGCCCAGTTCCGGACTGGACATGGAGTTGTGCACGATGCCGTGGCGGTCGGGCCGCAGGCCGGTCACCAGGGTGTAGTGATTGGGGAAGGTGAGGGTGGGGTACGAGGGCGTCATCCACTCCGCCTGCACGCCGGTCTCGGCCAGGCGGGACAGGTGGGGAGTGTCGCCTCGGGTCAGCGCATCGGGATGCACGCCGTCCAGCGAGATCAGCAGCAGGGTGTAGGGGCTGGTTTGCGCGGGGCCAGGGGCCGCCGGAGAGGGGGCGGACGCGCAGGCGGCCAGCAGCAGCGCCGCCAACAGCGCGACTAAGCGGTGGGGAAGGAGTCTGTTCATGGTGGGAGATGATAAGCGGCAAATATGACTGCGGCGCCTGGATGACGCCCTCATGAATGTCGAAGCCTGCGACGCACTGCCTTCCACGCTGGCCCCCGGAGCGCGGGCGTATCCTGCCCATTCCCCACCGTGACGGCATGCGAGGTATCCAATGAACAAGCTGCTGACAACGATTGCTGCGTCGGCGTTTCTTGCGCTGGCCGGAGCTGGAACCGGCGCCCTGGCGCAGGAGATTGAGCCCGAGGAGCAGGGCCGCGAAGAGTCCAGGGATGACCGGACGGAGCGTAACCGGACCTCCGACCGCTTCTGTATCCAGCAGACCGGTTCGCGCATCATCGCCAACCGCAATGCGCGTTCGCAGGCCGAGCGCAAGGAATGCGTCGCCTCTGGCGGTCGTGTCTATACGCGCGAAGACATTGAAAGAACCGGCTCCACGGATCTGATGGATGCGCTGCGACGCCTGGACCCGGCCATTCGCTGATTGCCCACCGTCCACAGTTGCTCCGGCGCCCGGCACTGCCGGGCGCTTGCGTTTGCGCGGTGCGATAATCGCCGCGCCCGCCAGCGCGCGGGCATCGACCCGCCAGCATTACGGAGCCTTCCATGCCCGACTCCCAGTCCGACCCCCGCCTTGATCCTTCCCGCACCATCCGCGCCCCGCGTGGAAGCGAGCTGTCCTGCCGTTCCTGGCTGACCGAGGCGGCGTACCGGATGATCCAGAACAACCTGGATCCGGAGGTGGCCGAGCGGCCGCAGGAACTGGTGGTGTATGGCGGCATTGGCCGCGCCGCGCGCGACTGGAAAAGCTACGACGCGATCCTTGAATCGCTGCGCCAGCTGGGCGATGACGAGACCCTGCTGGTGCAGTCCGGCAAGCCGGTGGGCATCTTCCGCACCCATCCCGACGCACCCCGGGTGCTGATCGCCAACTCCAACCTGGTGCCGGCCTGGGCCAACTGGGAGCACTTCAACGAGCTCGATCGCAAGGGCCTGATGATGTATGGCCAGATGACGGCGGGCTCATGGATCTACATCGGCAGCCAGGGCATCGTGCAGGGTACCTACGAGACCTTTGTGGAAATGGGACGCCAGCATTTCGGTGGCAGCCTGAAAGGCAAGTGGATCCTGACCGCCGGCCTCGGCGGCATGGGCGGCGCACAGCCGCTGGCGGCCAGCCTGGCTGGCGCCTCGTCGCTGACCATCGAATGCCGGCAGAGCTGCATCGATTTCCGCCTGCGCACCCGCTACGTGGATGAGCAGGCCACCGATCTGGACGACGCGCTGGCGCGGATCGAAAAATACACTGCGGCCGGCGAGGCGAAGTCCATCGCCCTGCTCGGCAATGCCGCCGAGATCCTGCCCGAGCTGGTCAAGCGCGGCGTCCGGCCCGACTGCGTCACCGACCAGACCAGCGCCCATGACCCGGTGCACGGCTACCTGCCGATCGGCTGGACGGTGGAGCAGTGGCTGGCGCGGCAGAAGTCGGACCCGGTCATGGTCCGCGACGAGGCGATGAAGTCGATGCGGGTGCACGTGGAGGCCATGCTGGCCTTCCACTCCCAGGGCATTCCCACGGTTGATTACGGCAACAACATCCGCCAGATGGCCTTCGACGAGGGCTGTGCGAAGGCATTTGATTTCCCCGGCTTTGTGCCGGCCTACGTGCGGCCGCTGTTCTGTCGCGGCATCGGCCCGTTCCGCTGGGTGGCGCTGTCCGGCGACCCGGAGGACATCTACAAGACCGATGCCAAGGTGAAGGAACTGATCCCGGATGATCCGCACCTGCACACCTGGCTGGATATGGCTCGCGAGCGCATCGCCTTCCAGGGTCTGCCGGCGCGAATCTGCTGGGTGGGGCTGGGCCAGCGCCACCGTCTGGGCCTGGCGTTCAATGAAATGGTGCGCAACGGCGAGCTGAAGGCGCCGGTGGTGATCGGCCGCGATCATCTGGATTCAGGCAGCGTGGCCAGCCCCAACCGTGAAACCGA
Source organism: Luteimonas sp. A478 (assembly GCF_054052025.1). Taxonomy (NCBI): domain Bacteria; kingdom Pseudomonadati; phylum Pseudomonadota; class Gammaproteobacteria; order Lysobacterales; family Lysobacteraceae; genus Luteimonas; species Luteimonas yangxiaopingae. Next base: position 73,848 of record NZ_JBSVRF010000001.1, read on the forward strand.
ATCGATGCTCGACGGCAGTGATGCCGTCAGCGACTGGCCGCTGCTCAACGCCATGCTCAACGTGGCCGGCGGCGCCACCTGGGTCAGCCTGCACCATGGCGGCGGCGTGGGCATGGGCTACAGCCAGCACAGCGGCGTCGTGATCGTGTGCGATGGCACTGAAGAAGCAGACCGTCGTCTGGAACGGGTGTTGTGGAACGATCCGGGCACGGGCGTGATGCGCCATGCCGATGCCGGCTATGAGATCGCGCAGCAGTGCGCGAAAGAACAGGGGCTCAAGCTGCCAATGCTTTGAGCCGTGCAGGAGCGCGCATGGCGCGCTCCTACCGCCGGGGGTCAGCCGGCGTTTGGATCGTCGAACAGGGCCTCGTAGTTGGATACGGCACCCTGCATGTCCTGGACGGGAGCGGTGTCCGAGGGGTCGGCCTGCAGCGCCTGGCTGCCGGCCATCAGGCGGGCCAGTATCGCGTGCAGAGCCACGTCGGGCTCGGTGGGCAGGCTGCAGTTTTCAAACATGTAGTCGATCGCGGAGTCGACCTGGCCAGCCTGTGACTGCACGGTGGCGGCGTCCGGAGCGCCGGCAAGACTGTCGACGGCCGCGCGCACCTGTGACATGCCTTCGATCAGCGGCGCATCCGGCTGCCAAGGCGTGTGGTTGTCAGGCACCGGGAAGTCCACCCCCGCCGCGTGGGAAACATCGTGGTCATCGTGCGCTGCGTGGGAATCATGATCCCCAACCGGGTGGACTTCGCTGCCAGCCGCTGTCACCTGGGCGGAAGCGGCGGTGTCCTGATCAGCGGGGACTGGAGCTTCCTGCGCGCAGCCGGCGGCGAGCGTGCCGAGTGCCAGGCCCAGTGCGAGCACGAGGGGAATCTGCTTCGGTTTCATGGAATCTCCTTCGGAGTGCGTGAGTTGCATCCCGGGATGCTCGCACGCGGCGGCAGATGTGGCCGTGACCTGGATCAGGTGAGGGGCATGTACGCGCTTTTGCGGTGTGTTCCGCAAACCGGGGGCCGGGTATTGCTACAGCGCCGCGACCCTGAACCTGCGGCCTTTGATTTTACCGTCGCGCAGACGCGCCAGAGCCTGCGGCGCCTGGGCCCGGGCGATGGCCACGTAGGAACGCGTGGCTTGCACGACGATTTTTCCGATTGCTTTCGCGGGCAGGCCGGCATCGCCGGTGAGTGCGCCGAGGATGTCGCCCGGGCGCAGCCTGTCGGACTTGCCGGCGTCGATGCGCAACGTCGCCATCGCCGCCTGCGGCACGCCCTTCGGCTTGCCGGCCACCGGCTGCGCACGCTCGCGCGGCAGAGTGCGGGACTGGTGCTCCTCGATCGCCTCCAGCCGCCGCAGTTCCTGGGCCGTGCACAGGGTCAGTGCCAGGCCGTCGCGGCCGGCGCGCCCGGTGCGGCCGATGCGGTGCATGTAGGTGTCCGGGTCCGAAGGCACGTCGTAGTTCACCACCGCCGACAGGTCGTCGATGTCCAGGCCGCGCGCGGCGACGTCGCTGGCCACCAGCACGTTGCAGCTGCGGTTGGCGAAACGCAGCAGGGTTTCGGCGCGGTCGCGCTGCTCCATGTCGCCGTGCAGGGCGAGGGCATCGAAACCGTAGTGGCCGAGCGAGGCGGCAACCTCGTCGACGTCGCGGCGCATGTTGCAGAACACCAGGCACGATTCGGGGCGGTGCTCGAGCAGCAGCGCGGCCAGCAGCGGCGCCTTGCGCGCAGGATCTGCGTCGATGACCACCTGCCTGATGGCCGGGGCATTGGCGGCGCCTTGGACGCTGACTTCGGCCGGATTGCGCAGCATCGCCTTGGCCAGCGCACGGATCGCGTCCGGGAAAGTGGCGGAGAACAGCAGGCGCTGGCACTTGGCTGGAACGTGGCGGGCCACATCGCGGATCTGGTCCTCGAAGCCCATGTCCAGCATGCGGTCGGCTTCATCCAGCACGAAGGTCAGCACGCCGTCCAGCTGCAGCGCACCCTGCCCGAGCAGCTCCAGGATGCGCCCGGGCGTGCCAACGACGATGTGCGGCGGATGGGTGAGCGACGCCAGTTGTGGCCCCAGCGGGATGCCGCCGCACAGCACGGTCAGCTTCACATTCGGCACGCCGGTGGCCAGCCTGCGCAGCTGGTCGCCGACCTGTTCGGCCAGTTCGCGGGTCGGGCACAGCACCAGGGCCTGGGTTCGCACCGCAGTCGCGTCCAGCCGCTGCAGCAGGCCCAGGCCGAAGGCGGCGGTCTTGCCGCTGCCGGTCGGCGCCTGGGCGATGAGGTCGCGGCCTTCCAGGATCGGCGGCAAGGCCTGCGCTTGCACCGGGGTCATGGCGACATAGCCGAGCGCTTCGACCCCGCGCAGCAGCGCGGGCGGGAGAGGGAGGGTGGTGAAGGGGGGTGAGGTATCCATGCCCCATGATCGCACCAGGCCGGCCTTCCATGGTTTCCGCGACCTGGATCGAGGGTCGTGCACGCGGCCTTACGCTGGCATCGGCCACGATTTGCCGGAGTCGCGACACAGGAAAGGATTGCATGGGCGTACTGGACGAGGTGGGAGCGGCACTGGCAGCCGAGTTCGCGCTGCCGGACGCCGGCACCGCCACGGTGATCGTGGCGCGGGTGCTGTGCGCCGCGGTGCTGGGCGGGATCATCGGCTGGGAGCGCGAAGCCAAGGGGCGCGCCGCCGGGCTGAAAACCCACATGCTGGTGTCGATCGGCGCGGCATTGTTTGTCCTTGCGCCGCTGCTGTCCGGGGTCGAACTGGCCGACATCACCCGGATAATGCAGGGCATCGTGTCGGGCATCGGATTCCTCGGTGCCGGGGCGATCCTGCGCCATGAACGCGGAGAACGGATCGAAGGCCTCACCACTGCCGCTGGAATCTGGATGACGGCAGCGATCGGAATGGCCGCCGGCATCGGCCAGGAAATGGTGGCCGCGGTGGTCACCGTGATGGCGCTGGTGGTGATGGCCGTGCTGCCCAAGCTGGAGAAGCGGAGGGCGCAGGCGCAGGCGGAATGAAGCGCTTGATCGAGCCGGCAGCCGGGTATGCTGCGCCTTCACGCATCGATGAATGCGCGCTGCGCATCATCTGCCATCCTTTTCCTCGCGGAGCAACATGCAATGGGTAATGGACAGGGTTCCACCGGCAACGTGATTGCCGCCATCTGCAGCTTCTTCATACCGGGCCTCGGCCAGCTGGTGCAGGGGCGTGTGCTGTCGGCGATCCTCTGGTTCATCGCTGCGTGCATCGCCTTCGTCATCACCTGGTTGGTGACCCTGTCGCTGCTCCCGTTCGGTTGGTTCCTGGTCAGCGTGCTGTCCTGTATCAACGCGGCGGTCTACCGGCGCTGATACCTTTTTACGGAGTGCCGAAGATGCCCGTCGAGATCCAGATGCTGGCCTGGTCAATCCTGTTGGGAGTGGCGCAGCTGTTCCTCGGCGCGGGGCTGATAACCCGGCAACGCGGTTTGAAATGGAACGCGAGCGCGCGGGATGGTGAACCCGAGCCGCTGACCGGCGTGGCCGCCCGTGCCGACCGTGCAATGCGCAACTTCCTGGAAACCTTCCCTTTCTTCGCCGCCGCTGCCTTGGCAGTGGTGGTCACCGGCAGCGGTGACGCGACCACGGCGTTTGGGGCGCTGCTCTGGTTCTGGGCCCGGGTGGTCTACGTACCGCTGTACCTGGCAGGAGTCCCCTATGTGCGCTCCCTGGTCTGGGGTTTGGCGTTGCTGGGCATGCTGATGGTGCTGTCCGGCCTGCTCTGACCGGCCTGTTCTGAGCCGGCACCACCTGCCCGGCCGGCGGCGCTGCCGTCCCGTGATTCACCCGGCATTACAACGTGCCCGCACGCGACCCCTAGACTGGACGCCTGATGCCGCGCGTGGGCGCCCGGCACTCGCTTTCCGGAGAGTCCATGCTGTTCCAATCGCTGAAAGTCTGCCTGTTGTTGTCAGTGCTGTTGCTGGCCGCCTGTGGCCCATCAACGCCGGGACAGGACGCACTAATGGTGGAAACAGAGGAAGTGGACAGCGCCACCGACGGCGGCGCGGTGAGCATGGCGCCGGTGGATCCGGCCGCTGATTCGGACCAGGACATCCCGCCATCCTTGCCGGATCCGGCTCCCGTCGAAGCGGAGCTCGACTGGACGCCGATCCCGATGGAAGAGGGCAGCGTATCGATCAGCTGCGAACTCGATTACGCGGCCGCCGGTGACGGTGAGCAGGTTGCCGTGCTGGATCATGAATCACTGACGTCAGCGATGAGTCCCTGCGCCGAGCGCGGCGTGATGCGCGTGCGCTACGAAGGCCGGTTGACCGGTGAATTCACCGATCTGATCGAGCGGGTCATCGCGGTGGCCGACGAGCTGGATATCGACAAGCGCGTGCTGGATCTGGATTCGGCCGGCGGCCAGGTGGAGGATTCGATGGAGGCCGGCGACCTGATCGCCGAATCAGGTTGGGCCATCTGGGTACGCGAAGGTTCGGTCTGCCACAGCTCCTGCGTGTTCATCCTCAGCGCCGGCGACAGCCGTCTGATCACCGGCCGCGTGGGCATCCACCGCATCATCCGCATGAGCTCCACCGCCACCACGCGGCACGAACTCAACGCCGAACTGCGCACGGTCTACGACCGGGTCCGGGCCTATCTGGAGCGCAATGGCGCGGCGGTGGCCGTGGCCGACATGATGATGGTGGTGCCCAACCGCAGCCTGCGCCTGCTGACCGCCGATGAGCTGCAGCGCTACGGCTTGGACGGGGTCAATCCGGCCCAGGACGACCTGGACCGGCTGCGGCTGATGCGCAAGTGTGGCGAGGATTTCGTGCGTCGCCGTGATTCGTTCGTGCGCGCCTTCGATACCCGCTGCAAGGTGGCTGGCACCGACCTGGAAGCGCTGAGCGCCTGCGGCCTGGACCTGCGCGCCAGCTATGGATTCCCGGACGAAACCTGCCCGGCCGAAAGCCCGCTGTCGGAATTCGACCTGGCTGCGGACTTCGTGTTTGCCCCCGGCACCGATACCGCTCAGGACGCGGTGGAAGGCGCGACCGGGGCAGAGGACGGATCGCTTGCAGAGCCCACCTCGGGTGACGCATCCGGCTCGCAGTCGATGAACCCACCGGACTGACGCTGCCACAGCCGGGCGTACAGGCCGCCCGCCTTGACCAGCTCCTCGTGCGGGCCGTCTTCCACGATCCGGCCCTGGTCCATCACGATCAGGCGGTCCATGGCGGCGATGGTGGACAGCCGATGCGCGATCGCGATCACCGTCTTGCCCTCCATCAGCCGTGTCAGGTTGTCCTGGATGGCCGCTTCGATCTCCGAATCCAGGGCCGAAGTGGCCTCGTCCAGCACCAGGATCGGGGCGTTTTTCAGCAGCACCCGGGCGATGGCCACGCGCTGGCGCTGGCCGCCGGAGAGGGTCACGCCGCGCTCGCCGACGTGGGCGTCATAGCCACGCCGGCCCTTGTTGTCGCTCAGGGCGAGGATGAAATCGTGCGCGCGTGCCTGCCGGGCGGCTTCCACCATTTCCTCTTCGCTGGCATCCGGGCGTCCGTACAGCAGGTTTTCCCGCACCGAGCGGTGCAGCAGCGAGGTGTCCTGGGAAACCACGCCGATATGGGCGCGCAGGGTGTCCTGCTGGACGCCGGCAATATCGGTGCCGTCGATAAGGATCTGTCCGGATTCGCGGTCGTGGAAACGCAGCAGTAGGTTCACCAGGGTTGATTTGCCTGCGCCTGAGCGCCCGACCACCCCGATCTTCTCGCCCGGGCGGATATGCAGCGACAGGTCTTCGATCACGCCGCTGCCCTTGCCGTAATGGAAGCTCACCCGGTCGAAGCGGATGTCGCCGCCCGCCACCGTCAGGGGCGGGGCGTCGGGCGCGTCGTCCACGGTGGGCGGCAGCGAGATCGAGTTGATCCCGTCGTGCACGGTGCCGATGTTCTCGAACAGCTGGGAGATCTCCCACATGATCCACTGCGACATGCCGAGGATGCGCAGGGCGAATGCAACGATCACCGCGATCGCGCCCGGGCCGACCGCGCCCTGGTGCCACAGCCACAGGGCCAGCGCCACCGCGCTGAACAGCAGGGCCATGTTGAGCGCGTAGAGCAGGGTCCACACGCCGGTTGCCAAACGCATCTGCCGGTACACGGTGCCCAGGAAGCCATCCATCGCTTCGCGCGCGTAGGCCTGCTCGCGCTGCGAGTGGGAAAACAGCTTGACCGTGGCGATGTTGGTGTAGCTGTCCACCACCCGGCCGGTCATCACCGAGCGGGCGTCGGCCTGGTCGCGGGCCACACGCTCCATGCGCGGCACGAAGTGCCACATCAGCACCGTGTAGCCGAGCGCCCAGGCCAGGAACGGCAGCATCAGGCGCCAGTCGGCTGCCCCGGCCACCACCAGCGCGCCGATGAAGAACACCAGCACGTAGTTGCCGATGTCCAGCAGCTTGAGCACGGTTTCCCGCACCGCCAGCGAGGTCTGCATCAGCTTGGTGGCGATGCGCCCGGCAAATTCATTCTGGAAATAGCCCATCGACTGGCGCAGCAGGTAGCGGTGGACATTCCAACGGATCCGCATGGGGAAATTGCCCAGCAGGGTCTGGTGCTGGATCAGCGAGTTGGCCAGCACCAGCAGCGGCAGTACCAGCAGTATCAGCAGGCCCATGCCCAGCAGGCGGCTGCCTTCTGCGGCCAGAAACTCGGCCGGCGTCGTGTTGCCCAGCCGGTCCACCAGCGCGCCCAGGTAGGCGTACATGGCCAGCTCCGCCAGCGCGATGCCGGCGGTGGTCAGGGCCATCAGGACCAGCCACTTCTCCGTGCCGCGGGTGTAATGGCGGCAGAAGGCATACAGGCTGGCCGGTGGCTGGGCGGGCGGATCCTGGGGGAAGGGATCGATTTGGCGTTCGAACCAGCGAAGCATCGGGGGTCCGGGAATGGCTGGGAAGAGGCGGGATTGTGACAGGCTGCCCGTAGGAGCGCGCCACGCGCGCGAAGCCGCGTGACATCTGTCGCCGTGGCGAAGAGTTGGTAACGGCGTCGGGTCCGATGCCACGTGGTAACGCCATGGGTCACGCGGCTTCGCGCGCATGGCGCGCTCCTACAACAGTCCGGGGCGAAATCAGCTGGGGGGGGTGCGCCTATACTTCGTCCGTTTTCCCATGGACCCGCTGATGAACCGTCTGCTCCGCATCCCGCACACCCTGGCGCTGCTGTTCGCCATCATGGCCGCCGCCCTGGTGGCCACCTGGCTGCTGCCGCAGGGGCAGTTCGAGACCGCTGTGAACGATGCCGGTAACACGGTGGTGGTGCCCGGTACCTACCAGGACGCGGAAGAGCGGGTAAACCTGTCGCCGCTGACCCTGTTCACCGTGGTGCCGCGGGCGATGGCGGCGGCCCAGGACATCATCTTTTTCGTGCTGATCGTCGGCGGGGCGCTGGCGGTGCTGCGGGCCAGCGGGCTGATCGACGCGGTGCTGGGCTGGACCCTGAAGCGGGTGGGGCACAGCCCGAAGCTGCTGATCATCATCGGCATGAGCGTGTTCGCGATCGGCTCGGGCACCATCGGCGTGGCCGAGGAGTACATACCGTTCGCGGCCATGCTGATTTCGCTGTGCCTGGCGATGCGCATGGACGTGATCACCGCCATGGGCATCCTGATCGGCGGCTACGGCATCGGCTACGGGGTGGCGGTCATGAACCCCTTCACCGTGATCGTGGCGCAGGATGTGTCAGGGCTGGAGCCGGCCTCGGGCTGGGAATTCCGGCTGGCACTGTTCGTGCCGTTCGTGGCGATCGGCGTGCACCACGTGTGGAGCTACGCGCGCCGGGTCCAAGCTGATCCAGATGCGAGTCTGATGAAGGGTATCGAGCCGCTGCACGCGCCGCCGTTGGAATACCCGCCGCTCGACGGACGCCGCATCGTCCTGCTGCTGGCGGCGATGGTGGCGCTGGGCCTGATGATCTGGGGCATCTCCACGCGTGGCTGGTACCTGGTGGAACTGGGCGCGCTGTTCATCGGCCTGGCGCTGTTCACCGGTCTGGTCGGCGGACTGGGCGTCAACGCCACCGCACGCCAGTTCGGTGACGGCGCGGCGGAACTGGCAATGACCGCGCTGCTGATCGGCTTCGCCCGCTCGATCGCGCTGATCCTGGAGGAGGGCGTGGTGCTGCACACCATCGTGGATGTGCTGGCCACGCCGCTGTCGCTGCTCGGGGCGCATCTGGGGGCGGTGGGCATGATGTTCGTGCAGCTGGTGATCAACTTCTTCATTCCGTCCGGCAGCGGCCAGGCCTTCGTGACCATGCCGATCATGGCGCCGCTGGCAGACCTGGTCGGCATCAGCCGGCAGACGGCGGTGCTGGCGTTCCAGTTCGGCGACGGCTTCGCCAACATGCTGTTCCCGACCAACGTGATCCTGATGAGCATCCTCGGCATCGCCGGGATCCCGTACGACCGCTGGCTCCGCTTCGTCCTGCCGCTGTACCTGAAGATGCTTGCGGCCGGCTCCGTGGCGCTGGTCGTCTCAGTGATGATCGGCTACCAGTAGGAGCGCGCCACGCGCGCGAAACCGCGTGACAGGTAGCGTTGGCACACGCCGTCGGCCACGGCACAGCGTCCGAAGCCACCCCGCGAAACCATGGTTCATGCGGCTTCGCGCGTGGGGCGAACCCCTGCAGTAGACTCCCGCGCTGATGTTTTCCTGGCCTTCGCCGCGCGCTACCAGAAGGACTGGGCCTGCCGGTGGGGCCGGGTGCGGCCACTTATTACATGCCTGGCTAGACCCGCTCAGGGCATCTGCGCGCGACGCGCGCAGGTCTGCCTGGCAGCTGTCGCGCAGCACCGCCAGCGCCCGGTCCTTGCGGGCCGGGGTGATGGCGGCCACGCAGTCGCGCGGTATCCGTACCTTGAACTCGCGCATGTGCGCGTCCAGGGCGGTGGCCAGGATGCAGGAGTCGGCTGCGATCCCGGTCAGCATCAGGCTGTCGACCTCCAGCTTGGCCAGCAGCACTTCCAGCGGCGTGGACATGAACGCCGAGTGTTTGGGCTTGAGGATGAAGTGTTCCCCGGCCTCCGGCCGCAGCAGCTGGGCAATGCCTGATCCCGGCATCTCGTCCTCGGCGCAGAAGTCCACCAGGTCGGCGAAATCTCCCTGCCAGCGCATGAAATTGTCGTTGAGGTAGATGACGGGGGCGTTGGCCCGATGCGGCGGGGGACATGGTCATGACCACCGGCGCAAGACCGTGTGAACCGCATCGGCTACCATCGGCGCTTTGCCGAACCCGGAGGAGTTCATGAAGCTGCGAACCGCTTTGCTGCCGCTGTGCCTGCTGGCAGCCGTTCCTTCGCTGGCCATGGCCGAGCGTGGCCTTGAAGGCCACGATCTGGCCAGCATGCCGCGGGTGTCATCGCCCACGCTGTCGCCCGACGGCGGCCGGCTGGTGTTCTCGCAGCGCACAGTGGACTTTGAAGCCGACAGCGCCAGCAGCGCGCTGTACCTGCGTGACCTGCGCACCCGCGACCTGCGTCCGCCGCACCGGATCACGCCCGAGGGTTGGAGCGTGTCCGCGCCGGCGTTCTCTGCTGATGGCGACACGCTGTATTTCCTGAGTGCGAAGAACGGCAGCCAGCAGCTTTACGCCATGCCGGCCAGCGGCGGTGAGCCGCGCCAGCTGACCGATTTCGCCATGGGCATCGGCACCTGGCAGCTGTCGCCGCAGGGCGACCGGTTCGCCTTCAGCGTGAACGTGTTCCCGGACTGCGGCGCGGACTTCGGCTGCACGAAGACGCGGCTCGATGAGCGCCAGGATGGCAAGACCACCGGGGTGCTGTACGAGCAGCTGTTCGTGCGCCACTGGGACACGTGGAAGGACGGACGCCGCAACCAGCTGTTCGCGGCCGAGCTGCCGCAGGGCGATGGCCCGGTGACCGGGGCGGTGTCGCTCAGCCATGCGCTGGCCGGCGACATTCCGGGCAAGCCATTCGGCGGTGCTTCGGACTACGCATGGTCGCCCGACGGCGCCACGCTGGTGGCCAGCGTGAAGACCATCGAAGGGTCCGAGCAGGCCTGGTCGACCGACTTCGACCTGTACCGGATCAACGTGGATGGCAGCGGCACGCCGGTGAACCTGACCGCGGACAACCCGGCCGTGGATACGGGGCCGGTGTTCAGCCCGGATGGCGGGACCCTGTATTACCGGGCGATGGCCCGGGCCGGCTTTGAAGCCGACCGCTACGCACTGATGGCCATGGACCTGACGACCGGAGAGCGCCGCGAAATCGCTCCGGACTGGGACCGTTCGCCGGGTAGCGTGGTGGTCTCTGGGGATGGCAGCACGTTGTACGTGTCCGCCCAGGACACGGGGCAGTACCCGCTGTTCCAGGTGGACGTGGCCAGCGGCGAAGTGAGCGAACTGATCTCGGATGGCACGGTGACCTCGTTCACCCTGGCCGGGGACACCCTGGCCCTGAGCCGCAACTCCATGGCCACCGGTGACGTTGTCTACGTGGCCCAGGCGGACGGCAGCGCCCTGCGCCAGATCACCCCGACCGCCACTGAAATGCTCGACGGCGTGAGCATGGGCGAGTACGAGCAGTTCTCCTTCCGCGGCGCCAACAACGCCACCGTGTACGGCTGGGTGGTCAAGCCCGCCGGTTTTGAGGAAGGCCGCCAGTACCCGGTGGCCTTCCTGATCCACGGCGGCCCGCAGGGCAGCTTCGGCAACGGCTGGAGCTACCGCTGGAACCCGCAGACCTACGCCGGCGCCGGCTACGCGGTGGTGATGGTCGATTTCCACGGCTCCACCGGCTACGGCCAGGACTTCACCGACGCGATCAGCGGTGACTGGGGCGACAAGCCGCTGGTGGACCTGCAGAAGGGCTGGGAGTACGCGCTGGGCGAGTACGACTTCCTTGATGGCGACCGCGCCTGTGCGCTCGGCGCCAGCTACGGCGGCTACATGGTCAACTGGATCGCCAGCCAGTGGAACGAGCCGTGGAAGTGCCTGGTCAACCACAACGGCGTGTTCGATACCCGCTCGATGGGCCTGGTGACCGAGGAGCTGTGGTTCACCGAGTGGGAGCACGGCGGCACGGTGTATGACAAGCCCGAAGCCTACGAGCAGCACAACCCGGCGCGCCACATCGATCAGTGGAAGGTGCCGATGCTGGTGGTGGCAGGGCAGAAGGACTACCGGGTGCCGGTGGACCAGAGCCTGTCCACCTTCACCGCGCTGCAGCGGCAGGGCATCGAATCACAGCTGCTGTACTTCCCCGATGAGAACCACTGGGTGCTCAAGCCCCACAACAGCGTGCTCTGGCACGAGACGGTGAAGGCCTGGCTGGATCGGCACACCGGCAACTGATCGTTCGACCTCGCCGCCCGGCATCCGTGCCGGGCGGTTTTTTGTCCGCTTCACAGGAGTCATTCGCCGATGGCGATCCAGTCCGCTGCAAACACCGCGCTGATCACCAACGATATCGTTGTGTTCGGTCTGATCGCCGCCTCGCTGGGCGGCATTTTTTATCTGGCCAGCGGTCCGACGCCGTTCTGGAAAAAATTCTTCGCCTGGGTGCCGGCCCTGCTGCTGTGCTACTTCGTGCCGGCGATCTACAACACCGCCGGGCTGATCGACGGCGAGGCGAGCCAGCTGTACTACTTCGGCAGCCGGGTGCTGCTGCCCGCGGCGCTGGTGCTGCTGACCCTGTCGGTGGACCTGAAGGGCGTGCTCAAGCTTGGGCCGCGGCTGCTGTTCGTGTTCGTGGCCGGCACGCTGGGCATCGTGCTGGGCGCCATCGTCAGCTTCCAGCTGCTGGAGTGGTTCTGGCCGGCGGCGGTGGCCGGGGATACCTGGCGTGGCATGGCGGCGCTGTCCGGCAGCTGGATCGGGGGCGGGGCCAACATGGTGGCCATCCGCGAGATCTATGAGGTCGATGCCACCCTGTTCGGCCAGTTCGCCGTGGTTGACGTGGCCTTTGCCAGCCTGTGGCTGGCCACGCTGCTGTTCCTGGCCAACCGGGCGACGCAGATCGATGCGCGCAGCGGCGCGGACACCGCGGCGATCGACGAGATGCGTGATCGCATGGCCGCCTATGAGGCTGCCAATGCGCGCATCCCGACCCTGACCGACCTGATGGTGATCATCGGCGTGGGCTTCGGGATCGTTGCCCTGGCGCATGCGATTTCCAACCCGCTGGCAGCCTGGTTTGCCGAAACCTTCCCCTGGTCCAGCCGCTTCAGCCTGGACTCGAACTTTGTCTGGATCGTGGTGCTTTCCACCCTCGGCGGTCTGGCCTTGAGTTTCACCCGGGTACGGCAGCTGGAGAACACCGGCGCCTCCAGGATCGGCACCGTGTGCCTGTACTTCCTGATTGCGTGCATCGGCATGCAGATGAACTTCTTCCGCCTGGCCGAGCGGCCGGAGCTGCTGCTGATCGGCGGCATCTGGATGGCCGTGCACGTGCTGACCATCTGGGGCGCGGCGCGGCTGGTAAAGGCACCGCTGTTCTATTTCGCGGTGGGTTCGCAGGGCAATATCGGTGCTGCGGCGTCGGCGCCGGTGGTGGCGGGGGCGTTCCATCCCACCCTGGCGCCGGTGGGCGTGCTGCTGGGTACCGTGGGATACGCCACGGGCACCGTGATCGCCTATTTCATCGGCCAGATCCTGCGCCTGATGGCCGGCCAGTAGGAGCGCGCCACGCGCGCGAAGCCGCGTGAACCCTGCCTCCCCCCGATCGCCGCCAACGTGAGGGGCCGGCGTGGCCATCCCGGTCAGGACTGTCGGCGCCATGGACGGCGCCGGCAAGCGTACATGGATGTATTCACAGCGGGTCCTGACCGGGATGGCCACGCCGGCACGTCCGCGAGGCTCCGGAACAATCCCCCCCCCCCCGTGGAGCTACAACAGACGTCACGCGGCTTCGCGCGCGTGGCGCGCTCCTACGGTGAAGCAGGGACGGGCGTGCGAGCACCTTGGCGGCCGAGGGTCAGCCACAGGGCTGCGTGGATCGGCAGCAGCAGGCAGATCCAGGGCATGTTGCGCTGGGGCAGGACCGGCATCCAGTTGAGGAACAGTGCCAGCACGCCGGACGCCGCAATCGCCGCGAGGACCCAGCCGAACAGCCGACCCGGTGCGCGGCCGCGGATCACACGCCATGCGCCAGGCAGCAGCAGCAGGCACAGCGGGTTGAACAGCAGGATGTTGTAGTTGTTCCAGCCGAAGCGGTGTTCGGTGCCGAACCAGATGAAGGCGATCAGCAGGCCCGCCAGGGTGCAGACCACCCAGAACGGCAGGGCAGTCGCGGCCACCCGCGCAGGTGCGCGGGCGCCCGCCCAGACGATCGCGCCGGCCACGATCAGCCCGGCCAGCAGCCACGGCCACCAGTGCCGCGCTGCTTCGGCCGGTTCGGGTGCCAGCCGATGCGCAACCAACTCCGCCTCTTCCAGCACCAGCGGGCGCCCGTCCGCCCGGCGCACATCGCGCAGACCCTCTGCCAGGCGCATCGGAACGAAGGCCTCCTGCCAGCGCGAGTTGGGCCGGTCGGCCGCCGGCCCCAGGCCGATGTCGAAACCCAGCCACATCCACGGCGTGGGTGAGGCCAGCCGCACCGCGTCGGCGCGATAGGTGTTGCCGCGCGAGCGACCGTGCAGCTGCGTGGCCAGCAGGCCGTCCAGCGCCTCGTCAAGCGCATCGCGTACCCGGGTGGAGCAGTTGTCCAGGAAATAGTCGTAACGGTAGCCGGCGTTCTCGGGCTTGGCGTTTTCCTCCAGCCCGGCGGCGAGGACGCGGGCCTGGTCAGGCGCCAGGTCCAGCCACTGGATCGACACGCCCCGGCCCACCTGGTGGTAGTAGGCCAGGTCCTGCGACAGGGGCATGGCCACCAGCATGTAGTACATGTGCCCGCGGATGAAGTTGCCGGTGAATCCCGGCTCGTCCATGTCGAAGAAGCCGAAGTTGTACGAGACCGGTTCGCCCAGGGCGGGGTCATCCACCACAATCGCGTTGTGGCCGAAGCGTTCGAAGAAGATCTCTCCGGGCTGCATCGTGGCCACGCCGATCCGCGGCGCCGCGACGGCCGCCGACGATAGCAGGCACAGCAGAAGCAGGAACAGCGCCGTAGGAGCGCGCCATGCGCGCGAAGCCGCGTGACGTTGAGGGTTGTTCACGCCTCTTCCACTTCCGGGTGCACGCTCACATGCAGCGAATGCAGGCGACGCGAATCTGCCCGCGCCACGCGGAAGCCGAAGCGGCCCAGGGTCAGCTCCTCGCCGGCTTCGGGCAGGTGGCCGATCGCGTCGGTGACCAGCCCGCCGATGGTGTCGTACTCGTCGTCGCCGAAGTCCGAGCCGAAGCGCTCGTTGAAGTCCTCGATCGGGGTCAGCGCGTCGACCAGGTACTGGCCGTCGGCCTGGGCCGCGATCAGGGCGGCAGGATCATCGGCCTCGTCGTACTCGTCGTCGATCTCGCCAACGATTTCCTCCAGCACGTCCTCGATCGTGATCAGTCCGGCGACGCCGCCGTATTCGTCGATCACGATCGCCATGTGGTTGCGCGACTGGCGGAACTCGCGCAGCAGGATATCCAGGCGCTTGGATTCCGGAATCAGCACCGCGGGACGGAGCAGGGCGCGGATATCGGGCGATCCGGCACCGGGCAACGCACCGCGCAGCAGGTCCTTGGCCAGCAGGATGCCGAGCACTTCGTCCTTGTCCTCACCGTGGACCGGGAAACGCGAGTGGCCGGACTCCACCACCAGCGACATCACTTCCTCATAGCTGGCGTCGATGGGCAGGGAAACCATCTGCGAGCGCGCGATCATGGCGTCGCCCACGGTCATTTCCGAGATCGACATCGCCCCTTCCATGGTCAGCAGCGTGTCGGGAAGGATCAGGCCACCGGCCTGGGCGTCGCGCAGTATTTCCACCAGGTCTTCCCGGGTGGTCGGCTCGCCAGAGAGTGCCGAGCTGATGCGGTCCAGCCAGCTGCGGCGTTTGTCTTGGGTGTCTTGCGGTGAAGGTCGACTGTCGTCTTCTGCCATCTCGGTAACGTGAACGCCCAGTGGGGCTACCTGCGAAGTCTAGCGCGGAACCTGTCGTTCATCACGCGGCCGCCGTGGCTTCAGCCATCCAGATAGGGATCGGCAATACCCAACGCGTCGAGGATCTCGCGCTCGAGCTGTTCCATCGCCTCCGCTTCCACGTCGTCGTCGTGATCCCAGCCAAGCAGGTGCAGGGTGCCGTGCACGGTCAGGTGGGCGTAATGGGCAGCGGGCGATTTGCCCTGCTCGCGGGCCTCACGGGCGACCACCGGTGCGCAGATGATCAGGTCGCCCAGCAGCGGCATGTGGAAATCTTCCGGCAGCCCTTCGGGCAGCTCTGCCGGGAAGCTGAGCACGTTGGTGGCGTAGTCCTTGCCGCGATAGTGGCGGTTGAGGGCGCGACCCTCGCGTTCGTCGACGATGCGGATGGCCAGGTCGGCTTCACGGATGCGGCCGGCCAAGGCAGCCGTGGCCCACCTGCGGAAGCTGACCGCGGCAGGCAGGCCCTTGCGCGATATCGCGTAGGCGACCGCCACGTCCAGGCGCTCGGGCCCCAGGGTCATTGCGCCCTCCATTCCAAAAGTCTGCGAAGTGCCACGGTCTGCATCCTGTCTGGAGCCAGGAACAGTCTACGACGCCGGGCCGGTCCCGGTGTCCTGCGCGTCGCGCTGTTCGTAGGCATTGACGATGCGGGCCACCAGCGGGTGGCGGACCACGTCACGCGATTCGAAGAAGGTGAAGCTGACGCCTTCCACCTCGTGCAGCACTTCGACCGCATCGCGCAGGCCGGACTTCACCTGCTTGGGCAGGTCGATCTGGGTCAGGTCGCCGGTGACTACCGCAGTGGAGCCGAAGCCCAGGCGGGTCAGGAACATCTTCATCTGTTCGATGGTGGTGTTCTGGGCCTCGTCCAGGATCACGAACGCGTCGTTGAGGGTGCGCCCGCGCATGTAGGCCAGCGGGGCGATTTCGATCACGTTGCGCTCCAGCAGCTTGAGCACCTTTTCCACGCCCAGCATTTCGTACAGGGCGTCGTAGAGGGGGCGCAGATAGGGGTCGACCTTCTGGCTCAGGTCGCCAGGCAGGAACCCCAGCTTCTCGCCGGCTTCCACCGCTGGGCGTACGAGCACCAGACGCTGCACCTTCGATTCGTTCAGCGCCTCCACGGCCATGGCCACGGCGAGGAAGGTCTTGCCGGTGCCGGCCGGACCGACGCCGAAGTTGATGTCGTGGGTGGCAATGGAGTGCAGGTATCTGGCCTGGTTCGCGCCGCGCCCGCGCACGGTGCCGCGCTTGACCTTCACCGCGACTTCCTGCGGCGCGTAATCCTCGGGATGGAGCTCGAGGTTCGAGTGGCTCATGCGTACGTTGATGGCGTGGCTGTCCAGGGTTTCGGTGGCGGCTTCCCCGTACAGGCCGCGCAGCAGTTTCTCGGTCCGGGCCACGACGTCCGCGTCGCGTCCGCTGACCCGGAACACATTGCCGCGGTTGGCGATTTCCACGCCCAGACGCAGCTCGATCTGGCGCAAATGACCGTCGAACGGACCGGAAAGATTGGCCAGCCGTTCGGTGTCGGCTGGGTCGAGGGTGAAGTCGCGATGCGTTGTTTCGGCCATAGGCGGCAAGGGTAGCGCACCGCGCGATGGGCGTCCGCGCCAGCGCGGGCGTGGGGGCACCGGTTCAGCCCCGGTTCCTCTTTTAATTGACGATCCAATTAATATCGCCCCATGGACAGAAAGCCACCGGACAGACCCCGTGCCGCGCGACCTGGCAAGGCGGTGCCCAGCCGCCAGCCCGGGCGGCCCGCAGGCAACATCGATCGTCGTGCGCTGGCGCTTGATGCCGCACTGCACTGCTACGTGCACCGCGGCATCGCCGCCACCACCCTGCGGGACATTGCCGCGCAGGCCGGGGTGACGCCCGCCGCGTTGTACTACTACTTCGATGACGCCGCCGGCCTGCGTGATGCAGTCATCGCCGAGCGGCTGATGCCGGTCTTTGAACAGATGCGCGGCGGCCTCATCGGCATGCCCGATGCCAGCCTGCGCCAAGTGCTGGAAGGCTTCATCCACCATCTGTGTGCACTGGTGGAAGAGCACCCGTGGCTGTCGGCCCTGTGGATCCGCGAGGTGGTCAGCGAAGGCGGGAGCCTGCGCGACCTGCTGGTCAACCGGATGGCACCGGAGATCACCCGCATCCTGACGGCAAGGATCGCGGCGGAGCAGCAGGCGGGACGCCTCAACCCGGCGCTGGATCCCCGCCTGCTGATGGTCTCGCTGGTTGGGCTGACCCTGTTTCCGGCCGCCGGGCTGCCGATCTGGCAGCAGCTGTTCGAAGGCCAGCCGCTGGACATCCACCACATCCGAAACCACGCGCTTGCCCTGGTCGAGCGCGGACTGGAGCTTCCCGAATGAGTTTTGCAATCCCCTTGCGGCATGGCGCCGCTGCGCTGGCCCTGTTGGCCGTGCTCACCTTGGCTGGTTGCAGCAAGAGCGGGCCGCAGGCGCTGGGCACGCTGGAGTACGACCGCATCACCGTGCCGGCCCCTGAGGGCGAAAGGATCATCGGCATCCACGTGCGCGAGGGCCAGCAGGTGGCTGAAGGGGCCGCGCTGCTCACCCTTGAACGCACACGCGGCGATGCCCGCCTGGTGGCCAGCCTGGCCGAAGCCAGTCAGCGGCGCGAAGCGCTGCTGGAGCTGCAAGCGGGGCCGCGCGAAGAAGACATCGCCCAGGCCCGAGCCAACCTCGCCGCAGCCCAGGCCCAGGCGCGGGACGCCCGTGCCCGCTACCAGCGCCTGGCGCCGCTGGGCAGCGAGCAGCTGGTCTCCGCCGCCGATGTGGATGCGGCCCGCGCTGCAGCACAAAGTGCAGAAGCGCAGGTGCGTGCCGGGCAGGCAGCGCTGGATGAATTGCTCAATGGCGCCCGCCCCGAGCAGCTGGCCCAGGCCAGCGCCGCGCTGCAGGCCGCGCAGGCGCGGTTTCGGGCCGAGGAGGCCACCGCGGAGAAGCTCAGCGTGGTCGCGCCGCGGGCAGGGCGGGTGGACAGCTTGCCGTACCGCAGCGGTGACCAGGCGCCGATCGGCGCGCCGCTAGCCGTGCTGCTGGTGGGCGACGCGCCCTATGCCCGGATCCACGTGCCGCAGCCGATTCGCGAACAGGTGGGCGTGGGCGACCGCGTCCGGGTGCGCCTTGAAGGCAGTGGGCGGACGTTCGCCGGCGAGGTGCGGATGATCCGCAGCGAGCCCGCCTTCACCCCTTACTACGCACTGACCGGCGATGACGTCTCGCGCCTGGGCTATTTGGCCGAGGTGCAGCTGGAGCCGGCGGCGGGTGGGCTGCCCGCCGGACTGCCGGTGCTGGTTGAATTCAACTTCGGCGACCAGGCGCGGTGATGGACGGCACGTATCCAGCGGAAGCCGGCGATGAAACAGCCCCGCCGGCCATCCTGGCCCGCGGCCTGACCCGGCGCTTCGGCGACCTGGTGGCCGTGGACGGCGTGGACCTGACCGTGCCGCGCGCCAACGTGTACGGCTTCCTCGGCCCGAACGGGTCCGGCAAGTCCACCACGATCCGCATGCTGTGCGGGCTGCTGACGCCCAGCGATGGCGAGATCGAGGTGCTGGGGCTGCGCGTGCCCGAACAGGCCGAGGCCCTGCGTCTGCGGATCGGCTACATGACCCAGAAGTTCTCGCTGTTCGAGGACCTGACGGTGCGCGAGAACCTGGAGTTCCTTGCCGCCGTGTACGGGCTCAATCGCGCCGCCACCCGCAGGCGGGTGGACGAGCTCATCGAGCGCTATCACTTCGGCGATCGCCAGAAGCAGCTGGCCGGGACCATGAGCGGCGGGCAGAAGCAGCGCCTGGCGCTGGCGGCGGCGGTGATCCACGAGCCGGAGCTGCTGTTTCTGGACGAGCCGACCAGCGCGGTGGACCCGGAGTCGCGCCGGGACTTCTGGGAGAAGCTGTTCGAACTGGCCGATGCCGGTACCACCCTGCTGGTGTCCACCCATTACATGGACGAGGCCGAGCGCTGCCACCGGATTGCGATCCTCGACCGCGGCGTACTGGTGGCAGACGGCGCGCCTGCGGACCTGGCGGGTGATCTGGCCGGGCGCAGCGTGCAGGTGCATGCGCGCCATCCGCGCCGCGCGCAGCAGGCGCTTGCCGCGCTGCCGGGCGTGATCAGTGCGGCCCAGATCGGCAACAGCCTGCGGGTGCTGTCCGCTCCGGGCCAGGACAGCGTGGATGCCATTCGCGACTCACTGTCCAAGGCCGGGCTGGACGCCGAGGTGGAGCTTGTAGCGGCCAACCTGGAAGACGTGTTCGTCGCCGCCACCCACGGGCGCGCGGCTGAAGGAGCGCGGGAATGAAGAACCTGCGCCGGATGTGGGCCGTGGCGTTGAAGGAGATGCGGCAGATGCGCCGCGACCGGATCAGCGTGGTGATGATCGTGCTGATCCCGGTGATCGACCTGCTGCTGTTCGGCTATGCGATCAACCTCAACCCGCGCAACCTCGAGGCCGCCGTGGTGGACCAGGCCGCCACAGCCACCTCCCGGGCCGCGGTGATGGACATGGCGGCCACCGGCGTCATCGACCTGGAGCGCGTGGCCGACAGCCCGCAGCAGCTGGTGGACATGCTGCGGCGTGGTGAGGTCAGCGTGGGTATCGCCATTCCGCCCGATTACGAGCGCCGCTTGGCCGATGGGCGCGCAGCGGTGCAGGTGATGGTGGATGGCACCGACACCGTGGTCCAGGCCGCGGCCAACCAGCTGGCGCAGATGCCGCTGGAAGGCCCCAACGGCGTGCATCCGGTGGCGCATGCGCCGCAGATCGAGGTGGTGAGCTTTTACAACCCGGAGCGCCGTTCGGCGGTGACCATCGTGCCCGGGCTGATCGGCATCATCCTCACCATGACCATGATGATGTTCACCGCCATGGCCGCGGTGCGCGAGCGCGAGCGCGGCAACATGGAGCTGCTGATCGCCACCCCGCTCAGCCGCAGTGCGTTGATGATCGGCAAGGTGCTGCCCTACGCGGTGATCGGCCTGATCCAGACCACGCTGATCCTGGTGCTGGGGTTCTGGCTGTTCTCCATCCCGCTGCGCGGCAGCCTGGTGGACGTGTACATCGCCGCGATTCTGCTGATCTTCGCCAACCTGTCGATCGGCCTGTTGATTTCAACGCGCACCCGCACCCAGTTCCAGGCGATCCAGGTGGCGATGCTGGTGTTCCTGCCCTCGATCCTGATTTCCGGTTTCATGTTTCCCTTCGCGGGCATGCCGGACGTGGTGCAGTGGGGCGCGGAGCTGTTGCCGATGACCCAGTTCCTGCGCCTGATCCGCGGGGTCATGCTGCGCGGGGCCAGCATCTGGGAGCTGTGGCCTGCGGTGCTGGCGCTGGTGGCTTTCACTGCCGTCACCATGACCGTTGCGATCAGCCAGTTCCGCAAGCGCCTGGACTGACCCGGGCGTCGAACCGGAGCCGGAGCCGGGCACCTCTGCAGGATGCATCCGGTCGACTGGATGTGCCCGCTACGCGGTCGACCGGGTTCGCGGGACGCCACCCACGTGCCGCTGACTTGCGCAGACCCCGTACGTCGGATTTGCCTGCGCGGCCTCCGGTAGGAGCGCGCCATGCGCGCGAAGCCGCGGGAATAGGATCATTGCCGCGTGGCGTCGGTCCCGGTGCACTGGCCGACCCCGGCCCGCACAGCCAATCGTCATGCGGCTTCGCGCGCATGGCGCGCTCCTACAAAGTCGGCCGGATAGCCAGGGGCGGTCAGATGGCCAGGAGCATCAGCGGCAGGCGCGAATCAGGCGACCTGCTGCACCCGTCCGCGCAGCGAGTTGCTCAGCGCTTCGGTGATCACCACGTCGACGAACTGGCCCACCAGCCGCGCAGGGGCGGGGAAGTTCACCGAGCGCATGTTCTCGGTCTTGCCAGTCAGTTCGTTCGGATCCCTGCGCGAAGGACCGGTGACCAGCACCCGCTGCACGCTGCCCACCATCGCCCGCGAAATGCCGGCCGAGTATTCGTTGATGTGCGCCTGAAGCCGTGAGAGCCGGGCGTGCTTCACATCATCTGGCACTTCATCGGGCAGATCGGCGGCCGGAGTGCCCGGACGGCGCGAGTAGATGAAGGAGAAACTCTGGTCGAAGCCGACGTCCTGGATCAGCTTCATGGTCTTTTCGAAGTCGGCGTCGGTCTCGCCGGGGAAGCCGACGATGAAGTCCGAGGAAATCGAGATGTCAGGCCGCACCGCGCGCAGCTTGCGGATTTTCTGCTTGAACTCGAGCGCCGTGTAGCCGCGCTTCATCGCGGACAGGACGCGGTCCGATCCCGACTGCACCGGCAGGTGCAGGTAGTTGGCCAGCTGCGGCACGTCGCGGTAGGCCTCCACCAGCGAGTCGGAAAACTCCAGCGGGTGGGAGGTGGTGAAACGGATCCGGTCGATGCCGTCGATCTCGGCGATGGTGCGAATCAGCAGGCCAAGGTCAGCCAGCTCCTCCGCACCCTCCATCGGCCCGCGGTAGGCGTTGACGTTCTGGCCCAGGAGGTTCACTTCGCGCACGCCCTGGTCGGCCAGGCGCATCACTTCCACCAGCACGTCCTCGAACGGGCGGCTGATCTCGGTGCCGCGGGTGTAGGGCACCACGCAGAAGCTGCAGTACTTGCTGCAGCCTTCCATGATCGAGACGAACGCGCTGGGTCCATCGGCGCGTGGCTCGGGCAGGCGGTCGAACTTCTCGATCTCGGGGAAGCTGATGTCCACCTGCGGTCGGTCCTGCTCGCGCCGGGCGCGGATCAGCTCCGGCAGCCGGTGCAGGGTCTGCGGCCCGAACACCAGGTCCACATACGGCGCGCGCTTGATGATCGCTTCGCCTTCCTGCGAAGCCACGCAGCCGCCCACGCCGATCATCACCGGCTTGCCGTCCTGTTTGAGCCTGTTCTCCTTGAGCACCCGCCAGCGGCCCAGCTGGCTGAACACCTTCTCCTGCGCCTTCTCGCGGATCGAGCAGGTATTGACCAGCACGACATCCGCCTCTTCGACGTTGTCGGTCAGCTCCAGGCCTTCGGCAGCGGCCAGCACGTCGGCCATGCGCGACGAGTCGTACTCGTTCATCTGGCAACCGTGGGTCTGGATGAACAGCTTGCCGCGCACCGGCGGGGTCGCGGATGCGTGCTCCAGCGGAGCAGGGTCAGCGACGGTCAGGGCCTGTTGGCCGGGGGCATGGGGTGTGGTCATGGCGGTTCCGGGGCGCGGCGGGTAGTCCGGGCCGGATGGCGGTTCAAGGGCCGGATAGTCTAATCGGTCGCGTTTGCGCGCGGTATATACGTCTGTGAGGCCTGCACTTGGCAAGCCGAGCCAATCGGGGGAAACTCCGGACGATGAAAGGGGTAAGGGGACTTATTGCAGCGTTGTGCGTGTGCGCGGCCTTCCCGGCCGCGGCGGGCACCCTGTACCGATGTGTCGGCGCCGACGGCGTGTCCCAATACGTGAGCAAGCGGGTCTCTGGCGCCAGCTGTACGATCGCTGCCAGCTACCGCCCTGAACGCACCCGGGCCCGGACCACGCCAGTTGCGGCCGCAAGTGCCACCGCCAATCGCGACGCAGCCTCTCCAGCCTCTTCGGGCAGTGCCCCGGCAACGTTCATGGGCGGATCTTCCACCAGCAAACAGGCAGCCGCGGCGACACCTCCGCAACCGGCCCGCCCCGGTGGGCGGCGGGTCAGCGGACAGGTCTATTCCTACGTCAAGGACGGCGTGCGCCATTACAGCAGCACCCCGCCGCGCGGCGCTGCCGCGAGCGGCGCCACGGCCATGCGCACCATCAGCTACAGCTTCATCGAGCAGTGCTTCGCGTGCGGATCCCCGGGGGTGAGCTTCGCCAACGTGCGCCTGAACACCGATGCCTTCAATGCGGAAGTGGCCGCCGCGGCGCGCGAGTTCGGGGTGGAAGAGGCCATCGTGCGTGCGGTCATGCATGCCGAATCGGCGTTCAACCCCAAAGCGCTTTCCCGCGCCGGGGCCCAGGGGTTGATGCAGTTGATGCCGGCCACCGCGGCGCGGTTCGGGGTGAGCGATGCCTTCGACCCGGCGCAGAACATCCGCGGCGGCGTGCAGTATCTGGCCTGGCTGCTGCGGCGTTTCAACGGCGACCTGACCCTGGCCTCGGCCGGCTACAACGCCGGCGAGGGCGCGGTGGACCGCCACGGTGGCGTTCCGCCATATCGTGAGACGCAGACCTATGTGCAGCGGGTGGCGGTGCTGGCCGAGCGCTATCGCGGACAGCTGGCGGTGGCTTCCGCCAGCGGTGTTCACTGAAACCGGATCCGGTCGGCCCCATGCATGCAGACAGCTGTCAAGAGATTGTCGGTCGATTCAGCCATCCGTTACACTCCATTGTCTTTGGCGGCCGGTCCGACGTTCGGGTGGGCCGCTTGAATCGATTTTCAACAGCTAGCGATCAGGTTTGCGGAGTGCCGGATGGCCAATGAAGCGGTGATCGATCCTGCCAGCGGCGAGGATCCAGTCAACACGGGCAGGCGCAGGTTCCTGACCGCCACCACGGCAGTGGTCGGCGCGGTCGGGGTCGGCGCAGCGGCAATCCCGTTCATCAAGTCGTGGAATCCCAGCGCGCGGGCGTTGACCGCCGGTGCGCCGGTGACGGTCGATATCAGCGGCCTGCAGACGGGCCAGCGCATGATCGTGGAGTGGCGCGGCCAGCCGGTGTGGGTGGTACGCCGCACCCAGCAGATCCTGGATCTGCTGCCCACCCTGGACAGCCTGCTCAGCGATCCGCTGTCAAAGAACGCCGATCAGCAGCCCGACTACGTGCTCGAAGGCGACCCGGAGCTGCGTTCGCTGCGCCCGGAGGTGCTGGTGCTGGTGGGAATCTGCACCCATCTGGGCTGCTCCCCGGAGATGGTGGCCGAAATCGGCCCCGCGCCATTCGATGCCGACTGGAAGGGCGGGTATTTCTGCCCGTGCCACAAATCCAAGTTCGACATGTCCGGTCGCGTCTACGCCGGGATGCCGGCGCCGGCCAACCTGGTCGTTCCTCC
Source organism: Luteimonas sp. A478 (assembly GCF_054052025.1). Classification (NCBI taxonomy): domain Bacteria; kingdom Pseudomonadati; phylum Pseudomonadota; class Gammaproteobacteria; order Lysobacterales; family Lysobacteraceae; genus Luteimonas; species Luteimonas yangxiaopingae. The sequence goes on from NZ_JBSVRF010000001.1 coordinate 97,951, forward strand.
GCATCACTATGTCGATGACAACACCATCGTCGTCGGCGTCGACCCTGAAGGAGCGGCTTGAACATGTCCAACATCTTCACCCGTAGCGCCAATGGCGTAATGGACTGGGTCAACGAGCGGGCGCCGGCGCTGATGCCGATGTACCGCAAGCACATGACCGAGTACTACGCACCGAAGAACTTCAACATCTGGTACATCTTCGGCGTGCTGTCCACGGTGATCCTGGTCAACCAGATCGTCACCGGCATCTTCCTGACGATGCACTACAAGCCCTCGGCCGCCGAGGCGTTCCACTCCGTCGAATACATCATGCGCGACGTGGAGTGGGGCTGGCTGATCCGGTACATGCATTCCACCGGAGCGTCGTTCTTCTTCATCGCCGTGTACCTGCACATGTTCCGCGGGCTGATGTACGGCAGTTACCAGAAGCCGCGCGAGCTGGTGTGGATCCTCGGCATGCTGATCTACCTGGTGCTGATGGCCGAGGCGTTCCTGGGCTACGTGCTGCCGTGGGGCCAGATGTCGTTCTGGGGCGCGAAGGTGATCATCTCGCTGTTCGGCGCGATCCCGATCATCGGCGGTGGCCTGGTCGAGTGGATCATGGGCGACTACCTGCCCAGCGATGCCACCCTGAACCGCTTCTTCGCCCTGCACGTGATCGCCCTGCCGCTGGTGCTGCTGCTGCTGGTGGTGCTGCACCTGGGCGCACTGCACGAGGTCGGCTCCAACAACCCCGACGGCGTGGAGATCAAGCAGGGCCCGAAGGGCAACCGCTGGTCGCCGACCGCTCCGAGGGATGGCGTGCCGTTCCACCCGTACTACACGGTCAAGGACACGTTCTACGTCGCGGCGATGCTGTTCCTGGCGGCGTTCGTGATCTTCTTCGTGCCCGAGTTCGGCGGCTGGTTCATCGAGCACGACAACTTCGTTGAAGCCAATCCGATGGTCACCCCCGAGCTGATCAAGCCGGTGTGGTACTACACGCCGTACTACGCGATGCTGCGGGTGATTCCTGACAAGCTCGGCGGCGTGATGGTCATGTTCGGTGCCATCGCGATCCTGTTCGCGGTGCCGTGGCTTGACCGGGCCAAGGTCAAGTCCTACCGCTACCGCGGCCTGATGTCGAAGGTGCTGCTTGGCCTGTTTGCGATCACCTTCGTGTGGCTGGGCAAGATCGGCGCCGGCCCCGGTACCGATCCGGTCGAGACCATCGTTGGCCGTATCCTGACCTTCTACTACTTCGCTTTCTTCATCACCATGCCGATATGGACGAAGATGGACAGCACCAAGCCTGTGCCGGAACGGGTGACGACACATGACTAAGAATCTCTTCGCCCGCACGACCGCGATCCTCGCCGGCCTGCTGCTGTCCTTCTCTGCATTGGCGGCCGGTGGTTCGACCGGGCTGATGCAGTCGGGTACCGACCTGAGTGACCGTGGGTCGCTGCAGCGCGGCGCCAAGCTGTTCATGAACTACTGCTCGGCCTGTCATTCCTTGGAGCACCTGCGCTACTCGCGCATGGCTGAGGACCTGGGACTGAGCGAAGAAGAGGTGATGGAAAACCTCAACTTCACCGGCGCGCCGTTCGGCGAGCACATCGTTTCGGCCATGCCGGCCGACGGCGCTGCGGAATGGTTCGGCGTTGCCCCGCCAGACCTGTCGCTCACCGTGCGCTCCAAGATCGGCGGCCCGGACTGGGTCTATACCTTCCTGATGAGCTTCTATCAGGATGACTCGAGCGCGCTGGGCTGGAACAACACCTGGTTCCCTGATGTGTCCATGCCCAATCCGCTGTGGAACCTGCAGGGCCCGCAGCGGCCCGTGCTGGGGCCGGCGGACGAGATGGGCGCACCGACCATCGAGCGTCTGGAGCTGGCCCAGCCTGGCAGCCAGAGCGCCGAGGAGTTCCAGCGCAGCGTCCGCGACATCACCGCTTTTCTCGAGTACGCCGCGGAGCCGGCGGCACTCAAGCGCCAGGGCATCGGCGTCTGGGTCCTCCTGTTCCTGGCGTTCTTCACGCTTCTGACCTGGTTGCTCAAGCAGGAGTACTGGCGGGACGTGAAGTAAGCCGCAGGATGTTCAGCGGATCCGGCTGGGATGCCGGGTCCGCATTGCCGGGCGCGCTCTGCGCGGTACCCGGCAGACGCGGATGAAAACCCGGGGAACCGTGGCGACCGCACGCAAGGGGTGGGCGGCGCCTGATGTAGCCGGCGGAATCCGGCGACTGGAGAGGGCCAAATGACGGCTGCGAGTCCACGTATGCGCAATGCGCTTACCCTGTTTTCATCCGATGACGATGTGCTGTGTCATCGGGTCCGCCTGGTCCTGGCGGTCAAGGGAGTCACCCACGACCTGATCTCCGTGGATCCACAGGATCCGCCCGAGGATCTGATTGATCTCAATCCCTACCATTCCGTGCCCACCCTGGTGGAGCGGGAAATGGTGCTGTACGCGGCCAGCGTGGTCTGCGAATACCTGGACGAGCGCTATCCGCATCCGCCGCTGATGCCGATCGAACCGCTGGCCCGGGCGCGCCTGCGCCTGGCCATGCTGCGCCTGGAGCACGACTGGGTGCCACAGATCCAGAAGATCCAGCGCGGCACCAAGCGCGAAGCAGATGACGCGCGCAAGCGGCTGAGGGAGCTGGTGACCGCCTCGGTCCCGCTGTTCAAGGCGCACAAGTTCTATCTCAACGGCGAGATGAGCCTGGCCGACTGCGCCATGGCGCCGATCGTGTGGCGACTGCCTGCGCTGGGCGTTCCCTTGCCCAGGGATGGCAAGGCAATCGAAGATTACGGTGGCCGGCTGTTCCGCAACCCGGCCTTCGAGCGCAGCCTGACCGCCGCCGAGCGCAAGCTCAACGAGCTTCCGGGCTGAGCCCGGGGGTCGCCGCGGGCCCGCAGCGGTTAAACTGGCCGCATGAGCAATGAAGAAGACTTCCCGGCGATGACCAGCCACCGCCCGTACCTGTTACGGGCGTTGTACGAATGGATCGCTGACAACGGCATGACCCCCCACCTGCTGGTGGATGCGGAGCAGCCCGGCGTGCGCGTCCCTCTCCATTCCGTCAAGGACGGCAGGGTGGTGCTGAACGTGGCAGAGCGTGCCGTGGCGCGCCTGCAGATGGACAATGACTCGGTGCGCTTTTCCGCCCGCTTTGGCGGGGTCAGCCAGCCGGTTGACGTGCCCATGGCGGCGGTGATTGCCATCTATGCGCGTGAAACAGGACAGGGGATGGTGCTGCCGGAAGACGTGGGGGGCCCGCAACCCGGTCCCGAGGGCGTGCCTCCGTCATCGCCGGATGATGGCGGCAATGGCAATGGTGGTAGCGATGGTCCGGGGCCAGAGTCCACGCCGCCCAAGCGCGGGCACCTTCGCGTGGTGAAGTAGGCCCGGGTGCAGCGCTCCGCGTGCGGGCCTGATCAGACCCCGGTTCCGGTTCCGGGCAAGGGGCCGCTGAACCCCACCAGCTTCTCGCCCTGCAAGACCATGCGGCCGACGTGGCGCTGTACGCCATCGTCAGACCAGTAGAAGCGGAAGCTGTACTCGAGGCCCAGGCGCCCGTCGTCGCGCCGGCGCACGCGCAGCCGTTCCGCATGCACGCTGTGGTCCAGCAGCTGTACCCCCGCACGCTTGCAGGCGTCGCGGCCCAGCTCAGTGGCCCGCTCGGCGGCCGCGCGCGAGGCGCTCCAGAAAGCAGCGCCCGCGGCGCCCAGGATCATCGCCAGCGTCATCCATTCCATGGCGCCATTGTGGCCCATAGGACACGGCCAGCGGGCGGCTCAGGCCGGTGGCGGGCCGAGTTTCATGGACAAATCAATGGCGTGCACATGCTTGGTCAGCGCGCCGATGGAAACGAAGTCCACACCGTCCCCGGCTACCGCACGCAGGCTGTCCAGATCAACGTTGCCCGATACCTCGAGCGGGATCCCTCCGCTGAACGGCTCGCCGCCGGCGATCCGCACTGCCTCGCGCCGGTCGGCGGCGGCGAAGTTGTCGATCAGGATGCGATCGCACCCTGCCTCCAGCGCTTCGCGCAGCTGCACGAGGGTTTCCACCTCGACGATCAGCGGAAGGGCAGGGTGCAGCTCGCGTGCGCGAGCAATGGCGGCGCTGACTGAGTCGGCCACGCGCACATGGTTTTCCTTCAGCATGACCGCATCGTACAGCCCCATTCGGTGGTTGAACCCACCGCCAGCCTGCACGGCATATTTCTGCGCCAGCCGCAGGCCGGGCAGGGTCTTGCGCGTGTCCAGGATCCGGGCTTTGGTGCCGCGCACCGCGCCCACATGGGCGGCGGTGGTGGTGGCCGTGCCGCTGAGCGTCTGCATGAAATTCAGTGCCGTGCGTTCGGCGCTGACCAGGGCGCGGGCGCGCCCCTCAAGGGTCGCCAGCACGGTGCCGGCCGATACCCGGTCTCCCTCGGCCACCCGCCAGTCGATCCGCACCGCGGGATCAAGCGCCCGGTGGCAGGCCTCGAACCAGGGGCGGCCGCAGACCACCGCATCTTCCTTGCACAGCAGATAGGCGCTGTCCGCGGTGTCGGGCAGCAGGGCAGCGGTCACGTCGCCATCGCCCAGGTCCTCGGCCAATGCGCGAGCCACATCGGCCTCGATCATGGCCTGAGGAGGTGGTTGCAGGGCCATGGCTCAGGTTTCCGTGAAGCCGGCCACGTTGGAAGTGGGGATGGCCTCGTCGGCCAGCAGCACCGGGATGCCTTCGTCGATGCGGTACACCAGCTTGCGGTCGCGGGTCACCAGCGCCTCGCGCAGCGGAACGGTTTCGGGAGTGTCGTCGGAGCGGTTCACCTGGCCGGCCGTGATCGCCGCGTTGAGCGCCTGCATGCCGTGCTTTTCAAGCACGGACAGCGACTGGCGGGTGGCCGGGCAGACGAGGATGTCCAGCAGTTTGCGGTCCATGAATACCTTTTCTGTCGAAAGATGTAGGGGCTGGGGAAAAGCGTAACACCTGTGCCGCAGGCCCGGCCCGAACCGGCTAAAATGGCGCTTTGCCGACGAGGAACCGCATGTCAGCCACGCCAGCAGATTCCGCAGCGCCGATTGTTGGCGTTGTCATGGGTTCGCGTTCTGATTGGGACACGATGCAGCACGCCGTCGAGAAGCTCGAAGCGCTCGGCGTGCCGCACGAGGTGCGGGTGGTTTCCGCGCACCGCACGCCCGATGTCATGTTCGACTACGCGTCCACTGCTGCTGATCGCGGCCTGCGCGCAATCATCGCCGGCGCCGGCGGGGCGGCCCATCTGCCCGGCATGCTGGCGTCCAAGACCGCGGTGCCGGTGCTGGGCGTGCCAGTGCAATCCCGGGCGCTCAACGGAATGGACTCGCTGCTGTCCATCGTGCAGATGCCCTCCGGTGTACCGGTGGCCACCTTTTCCATTGGCGCGGCCGGGGCGGCCAACGCCGCGCTGTTTGCAGCTGCCATGGTGGCCGGCACCGATGCCCGCATCGCCGCAGCGCTGGATGCTTTCCGCCGCCGGCAGACCGAAGCGGTCGTCCTCGACAGCGATCCGCGCAAGTGACCACCAAGGGTAAAAGGCCGGTGGTGGGGATCCTGGGCGGCGGGCAGCTGGCCAGGATGCTTGCGCTGGCAGGGGTGCCTCTGGGGCTGCGGTTCCAGGTGCTGGATCCGGCCGCCGACGCCTGTGCCGGACAGATCGTGCCCCAGCTTGCTGCCGGCTACGATGACCAGGCGGCGCTGGCCGACTTCGCCGCCAAGGTGGACGTGGCCACGTTTGATTTCGAAAACGTGCCGGCCGACTCCGCCAGGCGCCTGGCCGAACGGGTCAAGGTGTTCCCCAACCCGGAGGCGCTGGCTGCTGCCCAGGACCGGCTGACGGAGAAAACCCTGTTCCAGCAGCTGGATATTCCAGTGCCAGCGTTTGAAGACGTGGCATCGCGCGAAGGGCTGGACACGGCGATTGCCCGTATTGGCACGCCATGCATTCTCAAGACCCGGCGCCTTGGCTATGACGGCAAGGGCCAGTTCCGTATCCACGGCCCCGACGACGCTGCGCAGGCCTGGGAGGCACTGGGTACGCAGGCGCAGAAGGTCGGGCTGATCCTGGAAGCCTTCGTGCCTTTCGACCGCGAGCTGAGCGTGGTGGCGGTGCGCGGGCGCGACGGCGAATTCCGCACCTGGCCGCTGACCTGGAACTGGCACGTGGACGGCGTGCTGTCAGCCAGTCTCGCACCCGCGCCGGGGGTTGATCCGGCGCTGGCGGAAACTGCATCCGGCTATGCGCGGCGGCTCGCGGAAGAGCTCGACTACGTAGGCGTGTTCGCGCTGGAGCTGTTCTGCTGCGGCAGCGGGCTGATGGCCAACGAGATGGCGCCGCGGGTGCACAACTCCGGTCACTGGACGATCGAGGGCGCGCAGACCTCGCAGTTCGAAAATCATCTGCGGGCGGTGCTGGGGTTGCCGTTGGGCGCGACGGACGCGATTGGCCATTCCTGCATGCTCAACTGGATCGGCGACATGCCGGATCCGGCGCCGGTGCTGCGTGAGGCGGGTGGCCATTGGCACGACTATGGGAAACAGGCGCGTGCGGGCCGCAAGGTGGGCCACGCCACGCTGCGTGCCGATGCGCCACAGACCCTGGCAGCGGCCCTGCAACGCGTCGGCGACGCCTTCGGCCGCAGGTCGCAGGTGAGCCCGGTTATCGCCGCGCTGCACGACTCCTCCCTGTAGGAGCGCGCCATGCGCGCGAAGCCGCGTGACCCATGATCGCGCGGCGTAATTTCGGTACCGGTGCCGGTGGTGCTCCCGAAGCTCCACCGCGTTGCCCGATGTCACGCGGCTTCGCGCGCATGGCGCGCTCCTACACCAACCGGGGCCACACCAACCGGGGCCACACCAACCGGGGCCACACCAACCGGGGCCACACCAACCGGGGCCACACCAACCGGGGCCACACCAACCGGGCCCAGCAGCCGGGTCAGGCCATGCGGCCGGTGACGGCGTCCCAGTCGACCAGCTGCCAGAACGCTTCCAGGTATTTCCCGCGGTCGTCGCGGTAGTCCAGCACGTAAGCGTGTTCCCACAGGCTGCAGGCCAGCAGGACGCGGTCAGGTCCGGTGAGCGGGGTGACCGAGTGGGGGGTGACGGCGGTCGCCAGGCGTCCGTCAGTGCGTTGCAGCAGCCAGGCCCAGCCGGGGCCAAAGCTCCGCAGTGAGGCCTGGTTGAAGTGCTTTCGCAGCCCGGCCAGGCTGCCGAACGCCGTGTTGATCGCGTCGGCCAGCTTGCCCTCCGGCTCGCCGCCGCTGTCAACGGCTGAGGCCTTCAGGCCATTCCAGTAAAGACCCATCGCCCAGGCCTGGGCCGCGCATTCGGCCATCGCGCCCTGGGCCTTGCGGGTGATCTCTTCCAGCGGCATCTCCGCAAACACGGTGCCGGCGGCAAGCGTATCCAGCCGTTCCAGATGTCCACGCTGCAGGTGCCCGTGGTGCAGATCCAGGGTCTCCCCCGAAAGGTGCGGTTCCAGGGCGGTACGTTCGTAGGGCAGTGCTGGCAGTTCGAAGGGCATGCGCGGCCGATGCAAGGATTACAATGGTCCGGATTCTAACCCCCAGACAGTGATGCCGGTCCCGGAACCACCGCGACCGGCTTCGCAGGAGTTGTTCATGGCAGTCATGCAGCGCATCCGGGACGAGGTGGAGCAGCATCCGATCGTCCTTTTCATGAAGGGAACCCCGCAGTTCCCCATGTGCGGGTTTTCCAACCGCGCGACCCAGGCGCTCCTTCAGTCCGGCGTGCAGGAGCTGCATACGGTCAACGTGCTGGAAGATCCGGAAATCCGCGCCAACCTGCCGCGCTATTCCAACTGGCCCACCTTCCCGCAGCTGTTCATCAACGGTGAGCTGATCGGCGGCAGCGATATCACGCTGGAGCTGCACGAATCAGGCGAGCTGGCCCGAATGGTGGCGGAGATCGACAAGCCGTGACCGCGACGGCATCTTCCGCCTCCGCACCGGTCGGAGACGGTCCGCTGGCCGGACGTGTCGTACTGGTGGTTGGAGCGCACGGCGGACTGGGTCGCGAGGCCTCGCTGGCCTGTGCCGCAGCGGGTGCCAGGCTGGTGCTGCTCGGGCGCAAAGTGCCCCGGCTCAACCGGGTGCACGATGCCATCGCCAAAAGCGGCGGGGAGGCGGCCCTGTATCCGCTGGATCTGGAGGGGGCGGGTCCGGATGACTACGCCGAGATGGCCGGGCGGATTGAAGAAGCGTTCGGCCAGCTGGATGGCGTGCTCCACTGCGCCGCGGACTTTCCCGGACTGACACCGCTGGAGCACACCGACCCGGCCGCCTTCGCGCGTGCCATCCACGTCAACCTCACCGCCCGCTGGTGGCTGACCCAGGCCTGCCTGCCGCTGCTGCGCCGGTCCGAAGACGGCGCGGTGGTGTTTGCGATCGACGATCCGGCACGCACCTCGCAGGCTTATTGGGGTGGCTACGGCATCGCCCAGGGCGGGTTGGAGGTGCTGGTGCCCATGCTGCACAGCGAACTTGCCAGCACCACGGTACGGGTCTGCGGGCTGCGCCCCGGCCCCATGCGCACTCCGCTGCGGGCCCAGGCCTACATGGATCGGGAAGGGCCGGAAGCGGCCGATCCCGCTGCGTACGCCCAGGCTTGCGTGAACCTGCTTTCAGCCGCCGGCAATGCGCATCGCGGCCGCATCTGGGGCGGCGCCGGATCAAGCCTGTAGTAGGGGTCTTGCTGCCGCGGATGACCTGTGTGCAAGCACTTGCAGCACCTTGTTCGAATTCCGCATGAAATCGCCGGCCATCCAGCAGGTTGCAGTACTTCGCCGACCGTCATATTGCTGTCATACACGGCGGCTACCGTGTTAATCTCTTGTTAACAGGCTGGCCCGCGAACGCGCGTCGGCCTGTCTCCCCACCCCCAATGGATTTCCCATCTGCCGCGCCGGACTGCGTGGCAACCATCCACGTACGTATCGAGGCCATTGAACATGACTCCCAAGCACCGCGTCCGCCTCTCGAAGCTGTCGCTCGGTTTGATTGTCGCGCTTGCCGCGGCTCCCGCGTTTGCCCAGAGCACCTCCGCTGGTATTGGCGGGCAGGTTGTTGGTTCCGATGGCCAGCCGGTAGCTGGCGCCGAAGTGACCATCCTGCACACGGAGTCCGGCACGGTCAGTCGTGTTAGCACGGACGCCAGCGGTCGTTACAACGCCCGCGGCCTGCGCGTGGGTGGTCCTTACTCCGTCACCGTCACCAAGCCGGGTGAGGGCACCCGGACCGAAGACGATGTGTACCTCAACCTGAGCCAGGTCAACACCGTCAACGCCATTCTGGTCGGCGACGTGACCACCCTGGACCGCGTTGTTGCCACCGGCACCTACGTTGGCTCCGACATCTTCAGCTCCACCAAAATGGGTACCGGCACCAACGTTGACCAGCGCACCATCGAAGCGCTGCCTTCGGCTACCCGCAACATCCAGGACTACATCCGCCTGGACCCGCGCATCTCCCAGATCAGCAAGGCAGACGGTGCGATTTCGGCCGGTGGCCAGAACTCGCGCTTCAACGTGATCCGCATCGACGGCATCAGCAGCAGCGATCCGTTCGGCCTCGAAGCCAACAACATGCCGACCCAGCGCCAGCCGGTGTCGATGGACGCGATCGAGGAAATTCAGATCGACCTGGCCAACTACGATGTGACCATCTCCGGTGGCACCGGCGCCGTGGTCAACGCGGTGACCAAGTCGGGCACCAACGAATTCAGCGGCACCATGTACTACAACCTGCGCGACGGCGACTGGGTGCGCAGCGACCTGCAGGGCATCGACTTCAACGGCTTCGACAAGGAAGAAACCTACGGCATGACCTTCGGTGGTCCGCTGATCAAGGATCGCCTGTTCTTCTTCGCCAACTACGAGAAGTTCACCCGCAGCGCCCCGGGCACCAGCCTGGCAGGTACCCCGTACGGCCGCGGCGACATCACCGATGCACATATCGACCGCATCCAGGCTGCCGCGCAGTCGTTCGGTTTCGACGCCGGCACCTTCGAACTCCCCGAGTCCAGCAAGACCGACATCGAGGAGTACGCGATCAAGCTGGACTGGAACATCAGCGACGACCACCGCGCTGCGTTCCGCTACAGCAAGATGGAGCAGGTGGAGCCGCGCATTCCGGGCATCGGCAACAACAGCATTTCGCTCAGCAGCTACTGGTTCAACCAGAACAAGAACTTCGAAAGCTACATGTTCGAGCTGTTCAGCGACTGGGGCGACAACCTGTCCACCGAGTTCAAGGTGTCGCAGCGCGACTATGATTCCGTCGCCGCGCCGTTCGCCAACCTGCCGGGCGTGATCATCAACAACGCCGGCGGCGTGGGCCAGAGCACGGTGAACCTTGGCACCGAGCGCAACCGCCACGTCAACGTGGTCGAGACGTCGCAGCTCTCGCTGTTCGGCGCTGCCAACTGGTATGTGGGCGACCACACCTTCAAGTTCGGCTTCGACTACGAAGACAACGACGTCCTCAACTTCTACGGCCGCGACCTGAACGGTGTGTACACCTTCGACAGCCTGGAAGACTTCGAGGCCGGCAATGCGTTCCGTTACGACCTGCGCGCCCCGCGTCCGGGTGGCGACTTCAGCGACATCCCGGCCGCGTACACCTTCCGCAACCTCGGCCTGTTCGTGCAGGACACGTGGGCGGTCAACTACAACCTGACCCTGACCGCCGGCCTGCGCGTGGACATGCCGGACTTCGGCGACAGCCCGATCTTCAACCAGCGCCTGCTGGACATCTACGGCTACGACAACAGGGTCACCGTGGACAAGAAGCTGTGGCAGCCGCGCTTCGGCTTCAACTACACCTTCGACAGCGATCGCCCGACCCAGCTGCGCGGCGGCGTGGGCCTGTTCCAGGGTGGCAACCCGAACGTGTGGCTGGCTGGTCCGTTCTCGAACACCGGCCTGAACTTCGACACCTACAACCTGCGTGACGACAACGTGCCGGCGTTCAGCCCGACCCTGCCGCCCGCAATCCCGGCAGGCACCGCTTCTCCCCCTCTGATCACCGCCGACATGATCGAGCCCGGCCTGGCCCTGCCTTCGATCTGGAAGGCCAACCTGGCGTTCGATCACGAGCTGCCGTGGTACGGCGTGGTGGCGTCGGCCGAGCTGCTGCTGACCAAGAACAAGAACGCGCTGTGGTTTGACCGCATCGACGTGGGTACGCCGACGGCGTTTGGCCAGGACGGCCGTGCCATTTACTGGAACGAGGCGGGCCGTGACCCGACCAACGCCGGCAACTTCGGCATGACCCACGGCCAGGGCGGCGCGGGCAACCGTGCCAACAAGCATCCGGAAGTGGCCCAGGCCATCGTGATCCGCAACACCGATGAAGGCTCGGCCCGTCAGCTCACCCTGGCGCTGTCCAAGCCGATGCAGGACGAGTGGGGCTGGTCGATGGGTTACACCTACACCCACGCCACCGAGTTCAGCCCGGCCACCAGCTCGCAGAACTCGTCGAACTGGAATAACCAGATGGTGTTCCAGGCCAATCAGCCGGTCGACTACAACTCGCGTTACGCGATCAAGGACCGTTTCACCGGTTCGCTGACCTGGCAGAAGGCGCTGTTCGGCGACAACTACACCCGCGTTGGCGTGTTCTATGAAGGTCGTGCCGGCCGTCCTTACAGCTACATCTTCTACAACGACGTCAACGGCGACAGCGCCAACACCAACGACCTGTTCTACGTTCCGAACGGTCCGGGTGACGTGCTGTTCACCGGCGGCGCGGAGATGGAAGCCGACTTCTTCGAATGGCTCAACCAGAACCCGCACCTGAAGAGCTACCAGGGCGGCGTGGTGCCGGCCAACTCGCACCGCGCGGGCTGGACCAACACCTTCGACCTGCGCGTGAGCCAGGAGATCCCGATGTTCTTCGGCCACAAGGCCGAGGTGGCCCTGGACGTGATGAACGTGGGCAACCTGATCAACAAGGACTGGGGCCTGATCGAGGACTACGGCTTCTACGCGACCCGTCGCGTGGCCAACTACGCGGGTATTGACCCGGCAACCGGCAAGTACGTCTACAACTTCACCGGTTCCACCGACAGTGCCGGCATCCAGGAAAACAACGGTGACGGCATCAACACCGGCGTTTCCCGCTGGTCGGTCATGCTGAGCCTGAAGTACAAGTTCTGACCTGCACTACGCAACATGCTTGAAGGAAACGGCCGGGCTTGTCCCGGCCGTTTCTATTTGTGGCGCCCCCTGCCGGGGCAAATACCGTAAAGTTCCAGCCTGGATAAAACGACAAGAACAGGAAGATATGACCGAAGAATTGAAGGCGCCGAAGGCGGTGCCGGTACAGAGCGCCCGCATCTACCCCCATGGCGGTCTGGATATCCTTTCCCACACGGAAGTGGCCCGGCTGAAGGACGCCTCGCGCGGAGGCCTGCACGACCTGCTGCGCCGCTGCGCGCTGGCCGTGCTGACCAGCGGCAGCGCCAGCGACGACCCGCGCGCTGCGCAGGAGCTGTATCCCACTTTCGACATCCAGGTGCTGCAGCACGACCGCGGCCTGCGCCTGGACCTGACCGACGCGCCGGCCATGGCCTTCGTCGATGGGCAGATCATCCAGGGCATCGCCGAACTGCTGTTTGCCGTGGTCCGTGACCTGGCCTGGACCGCGATCGAGCGTGACGAGGACGCGGGCCACCCGCCCGGGACCTCCGAGGAAATCACCGACGAGGTCTTCGGCCACCTGCGCAACGCCCGCGTATTGCAGCCGGGCGAGCCGAACCTGGTGGTGTGCTGGGGCGGCCACTCCATCACCCGCGCCGAGTACGACTACACCAAACTGGTCGGCTACGAGCTGGGCCTGCGCGGCTTCGACATCTGCACCGGCTGTGGCCCGGGTGCGATGAAGGGCCCGATGAAGGGCGCCAACGTGGCCCACGCCAAGCAGCGCCGATACAAATCGCGGTATCTGGGCATCACCGAGCCGGGCATCATCGCCGCTGAGTCGCCCAATCCGATCGTCAACCACCTGGTGATCATGCCGGACATCGAGAAGCGCCTGGAGGCCTTCCTGCGCACCGGCCACGGCGTGATCGTATTCCCGGGCGGCGTCGGCACCGCCGAGGAGATCCTGTACCTGCTGGGCCTGCTGCTGCGCGAGGAGAACCAGGGCCTGGCCATGCCGGTCATCTTCACCGGCCCCACCTCGGCCGCGCCGTACTTCGAGCAGATCGACCAGTTCATTCGCCTCACGCTGGGCGAAGAGGCCGCCGGGCTCTACGAGATCATCATCGACGACCCGGAGCAGGTGGCCCGCAGCATGGTGCAGGGCGTGCGCCAGGTGCGTCAGCGCCGGATCGAACGCAAGGACTCGTTCTTCTTCAACTGGTCACTGCACATCCCGCTGGAATTCCAGCAGCCCTTCATCCCCACCCACGAGGCCATGGCCGGTCTGGACCTGCACCACGGCCGCAAGCCCTACGCACTGGCCGCCGATCTGCGCCGTGCGTTCTCCGGCATCGTCGCCGGCAACGTGAAGGAAGAGGGCATGCGCCGGGTGGAAGAGCACGGACCGTTCAAGATCCATGGCGACAAGGACATGATGGAGGCCCTGGATGCGCTGCTGCGGGCGTTTGTGCAGCAGAGGCGGATGAAGATTTCGGGGCAGTATCGGCCTTGTTATGAGGTGGTGACCTGAGGCGTGGAGGGCGGTCTCAACGGAGCGGTAATCGTCGCTGCGTAGCGCCCGTCCTCAATCAAGGTGGTCAATGATCCCTGGCCGCCCGTCATCGCCTCGATCCGGCTGGCGACCGAAGGCTGGCCCACACCATGGCCTTTGCCCGTGCCGACTGCCACCCCGGTGGGCAGGTCGTTGTGCACGGTGATCCGCAAGTGGTTCCCGGCGTGAGTCAGCATCACGTCGATGCGTCCGCCTTCCCGGCGCGGCTCGATGCCATGGCGCACCGCGTTCTCGACCAGCGGCTGGATCGATAGCGCCGGGACGTCCACCTCGGGCAGGGGGGAAGGCAGGTCCCAGCGCACGTTCAGGCGCGCACCAAGCCGGAGACTCTCGATCTCCAGGTAGCGTCGCGCCAGGTCAAGCTCTTCGGCAAGAGGGATGAAGCGCGGCCCGGCAAGGGCGCTGCGGAACAGGTCGGAAAGATCGAGCAGCACGCGCTCCGCCTCATCCGGTCGCTGATGCAGCAGAGCGAGCGCGGTGTTGAGGCTGTTGAATAGGAAGTGCGGGTGCGTACGCGCCTGCAGTGCCTCCAGCTCCGCCTGCTTGGCCCGGACCGCCGCTTGGCGCGCCCGCCAGTGGTTGTGGAACGCGGCGAGGCCGAGGGTGCCGACTGCCAGCGCGATTCCCGTCACCCGGGCCATCGGCCCCAGCCAGTCCGATCCGCTGCCCAGCAGGGCCGGACCCACCAGCCCCCGCGCGGTGCCGGTGACAATCCAGGTCCAGCCCAGCATCATCAGCAGCGCGAGCAGCGCCACCCGGTATGGGCTGAGCCTGCCAATCGGCCGGCGCAGCGCGTACAGGCTGCCCAAGGTTAGCAGGATCACCCACTGGATCAGGAACGAGGCCAGCCCGAACACCACCAACCGGTTGTCCTCCACGCCCGGCGAAAAGGTCAATACCAATGCCAGGCACAGCCCGGCCAGGATCGACCAAACAATGGCGGGAGCCTGCCAGAGGGCGTCAAGGGGTTGGCTGGTGGCGGCGTGGTTCATGGGTGAATCATAGGTGCTGTGGGCACCGCTCGGTCCTTCTCGCGGGCCACTGGTCGGGGAAAGCTGGTGCCTCCAACCCGTCCCACGTACCTTCAGCGTGTCGATAGTGCCGGGGAGGGCACATGGTTACAGCAGGGTCCGGGCATAGTCACGCGGTTCCGCGGAGCGTGAGCGGCTTCACGCTGATCGAATTGATGGTGACCGTTGCGGTATTGGCGATCCTGGTGACTCTTGCAGCGCCGAGCTTTCAGGAGTTGACCAACCGAAACAATCTCGTTTCGGGAACCAATGAAATGATCGCGCTTTTGCAGAGCGCGCGTCTGGAGGCCGTGCGCCGTAATGCGCGGGTCGAAGTCTGTCCGACCGAAAACGGCTCGACTTGCTCCGGGAGTGATTGGGCACGGGTGGTGGTACGCGATTCGAGTGGAGCGGTCCTGCGGGACCTTGAAATCAACACTCGCCTTACGGCGCGTGGCAGCTCCAAGGTCGCTAGCAAGATCCTTTTCCGTCCTGATGGGCTGGCCCGTGAAGGTGGCGCCCCGGGTACCGTGCTCAACGGGGTGATGGAGGTCTGCATCGATGCCGACAGGCCCAAGCAAAATGCAAGGCGCATTTCCATCTCGGGGGCGCGTATCTCGACGGACGCGCCAGTGTCTTCTTCAAGCTGCACTGCAACGGTTCCAGACGCATGAGCCATTCAATTACCAAACAATCACATTCACGCTCTCCGCGGCGTTGCCAGCGCGGAGCCACGCTGATCGAAGTGTTGATCGCTGTTCTCATCCTGGGTGTCGGCCTGCTGGGTGTGGCGGCTATCCAGGCGGTGGCTCTACGCAACAGCCAGGCGTCGGTCGAACGGACACAGGCGGTGATCCAGAGCTACTCGATTCTCGATGCGATGCGCTCCAACCTCAGCGCGGCGAAGGGCGGTGCATACAATATCAATATTTCGGAGCCCTGCGAGGTGCCAACCGCAGGTACACGGGCACAAAGTGATCTCAATTTCTGGGTGAAGTCGCTGCACGCCACAGTCGGTGAAAGTGCATGTGGAGCGGTCAGTTGCACATCCGGAGACGTGTGCTCGGTGACGGTGCGCTGGAACGAATCCAGGGCTACCGCGGGCACGGAAGACATGAGCATTGTGACTACGAGCAGGCTATGAACCGGAAACTCAACTCGTCTCCCGTCCGACGCGGCCGCCAGCGTGGCGTGACCTTGATCGAACTGATGATTGCCCTGCTGCTGGGGTTGCTTGTAGTAGGCGCTGCGGGAATGATCTTCGTCTCCAACAGCCAGGCCTATAGCGCCACTGAAACTCTGGGGCGTATCCAGGAAAACGGACGTATTGCGTTCGAGTTGATGGCCCGTGACCTGCGTGAAGCGGGCGCGACGGCATGCGGAAATGATCTACCCGTCGCAAATACCCTGAAGAATCCTGCCGGCTCAGGACTGTATGAGTGGGGCGACGGCTTGCGCGGTTACGACGGGGCGCAGGAAGCACCTCTGGCACTGTTCGGCGAGGCGCCGGGCGGCCGGATAAAAGGGACGGAGGCAGTGGAAATTCGCTCGGGGGGGGGCTCCGGCGTGACGGTGACAAAGCATAACCCGGCCTCGGCGGTCATCCATGTCAATACGCCGGACCATGGATTCAAGGAAGGAGACGTGCTGATCATCTGCGACTACTCGCAGGCGAGTATCTTCGAAATGTCACCGGGAGGTGCCGTTTCCCACGTTGGGCATAACACCGGAAAGAGCAAGTTCGGGTCCGGCGGCAACTTCTGCAAGTCCCTCAGCTTCCCGGTCAATCCCGCGTGTGACGATAAACCGAAGGATGGGAAGGTCTACGACGAAAATGCCATCATCGCCAAGCTGCATTCGGCAATCTGGTACATCGGGCATAACTCCAGGGGCGGGCGATCCCTGTATCGGCGTGTGATCGGGCGGACGGCGGAGGAGATAACCGAGGGCGTTGTTGACCTTGACCTGAGTTATTACCTCCCGGGCAGTGACTACCACGTCGCTACCGCCGTTCCTGCGGACCGGTGGAACGAGATCAGCGCGATCCGCATCGAAGCGAAGCTGGAGGCGGCTCCTGGAGCGCTTCGCAACGGCCAGATCCAGGGTACCGATGGGAAGGTCTTGAGCCGCCAGCTTGCACACGTGGTCACGCTGCGGGGGCGCAATCCATGAGCGCCGCTGCTTCCGTAGGGTATGGTCGCGCGTATCCGTCGCCGCTCGGGCAGCGTGGCGCGGCGCTGGTGGTCGTATTGTTGCTGCTGTTGATTGTGACCCTGCTGGGTCTGGCAAGCATGCGGGGAACTCTTCTGGAAGAGCGCATGAGCGCCGCGCTGATGGATCGGTCGCTGATGTTCCAGGCCGCAGAGGCGGCTCTGCGTGAGGGCGAGGCCCTTGCCGCTTCCTCCAACCGGTCGGATTACACCAGCGGCTGCACCGGAGGAATGTGCGGGCAGCCGAATCCGGATGGCAACGACAACTGGGTCGATCGCTGGGATCAGCAGTTACCGCCGTACCAGCAGGCCGCGACCGTGGAGTCCGGAGACTTGAAGGTCACGCCTGAGTATTTCATTGAATACATGGGGGACTTCCCGAACTGGATCGGCTGTGAACGGTCCGAGCCGATGCCGGTGGGGTGCTTGGGGCCACGCTACCGAATTACCGCGCGGGCGCGGGCGGCTGGACGCGCCGAAGTTGTCCTCCAGAGCAGCTACACATCCCCTGAATGAACCGACTCATGGGCGCAGTCCGGCCCGTAACGGAGTAGAGCGATGTCAGTTCCAACCAAGTCCCGAGTGATGGAGCCCCGACGTCCGCAGCGGCTGCGCGCGGCCCTTTTTGGCCTGTTGGCGGTTCTCCTTGCCTCGCCAGGCTACGCGCTGGACATCCCAGATGTACCGCTGCAGTCTACCGTGAGCGTGCCGCCAAATATCATGTTCATCTTGGATGACTCGGGATCGATGCACGGGGAAATCACGCCGGGTGCGTCTATTGACGAGATCACTAAGAAGTCAGATGAAAGTGAGTGGGAGCCGACCAATATCGGGCGGGTCTTCCCCTTGGTTTCCCGTCTTTATGGCGGAAGCAGTGACTACGCAAATATCGTTGCCGACCCCGATAACGTATACGGACGAATCGTCCGGACCGCTCAGTTCAATGTGCAGTACTACAATCCGGAGATTGAGTATCTTCCTTGGGCCAAGGCGGAGGCGGGCAGTTACTCAGAGGCCGATCCGGAATGCGCATACTGGAATCCAGAAAATAAGGACAAGGGCTGTGTCAACCTGACGACAGCCCAGCCCTATTCCAAAGTGTGGTGGCAGCGAACGGATGACAGCATGTGCACGGATCGTGCTTGTGTTGCAGAGTCTGGAACGCGAACCATCGAGTTCAACATTTACTATACCTATGACGGGGGCGACAAGTACGAAAGCAGCAGTTACACTAGGCATTCAGTGGTCGGGGATGAGCTGAAGAATTTTGCAAACTGGTTTCAGTACTATCGCACACGGATTTTGGCGAGCCGCGGAGGAATTGGTCGCGCGTTTTCCAGTCTTTCAAGGGATGCCGAGGTAGCTCCTCGAGTGGGTTATGCGACCCTCAATTCATCACCTCGCGTAGTAAGAGGTGTTCGGCCATTTGCAGGTGATGATCGTATAGATTTTTACAACGATCTCTACACAGGAGTGGTCAATGGTGGGGTCGGAACACCCTCTCGTAGGGCATTGAGGGATGTGGGTGATTACTATGAATCAGAGGAGGGTGTTGACGACCCGTGGCGCACGGATGTGGGCAACAGCAGCGGCAGCAACTACAACCAACGTCTACAGTGCAGGCAAAGCTTCGCGATGCTCATGACAGACGGGTATTGGAACGATAGCGGTTTCTCGATTGCAGGGGGTGACTCAACTGCGGGCTATCCGTTCCAGGATGATTACGAAAACACTTTGGCGGACGTGGCTTACCACTATTGGAGCCGCGACCTCCGGACGGGCATGGGAAACAAGGTTCCTGCCAGTCCGCTGAATCCGAATACGCACCAGCATATGGTGACGTATGGAATCGGGTTGGGAGTTGAGGGGACGATTTCTTCCGATTTTGCCTTTAGTCAGATCGGTAAAGACAGCGGCACCCCCTTTTGGCCCAACCCGACAAGCAACGAAGAACACAAGATTGACGACCTACTGCACGCAGCCGTCAATTCCCGTGGCGGCTTCTACAGTGCGGCGGATCCGGAAACATTTTCCCGCGAGCTTCGGGCAGCCCTGAATAGCATCATTGAGCGCGTCGAGTCCGGTTCCAATGTGGCTGCCAACAGTGTCCGGCTGGATACCGAGACCCGGATCTTCCAGGCCAGCTACGTCGGGGGGCGCTGGACGGGCGAGTTGGCGTCGTACCCGATCATCAACGGCAAGGTGAGCACAACACCCTCGTGGCGGGCTTCCCAGGAACTCCCGGGTTACACCCAGCGGAAATCCACTACGTTTACCGATGGGGGGACGTTTTATTCCCAGCGCGTGGGGACATTGGGCACTGACCTGACGGAGTACCTCTTGGGGTCGCAGGACGAGGAAGAACAGAATGGCGGCCCTTTCCGAGATCGCAGTTCGGTCCTGGGTGACATCGTCAACTCTTCCCCTGCATTCACGAGCGAAACCTCGCCCGCAACGATCTTCGTTGGTGCCAACGATGGAATGTTGCACGCCTTCAATGCGACGACCGGTAAGGAGCTGTTCGCCTATGTTCCGAGTTCGAACCTGATTCCAGATTCGAGACTTGAGAAATTGGCTGAGCCGGACTACGAGCACCTATTCTTTGTCGACGGCCCGATTACCGTTTCAACGCAGTCCAGGACGCCTGACAAGAACCTGCTCGTAGGCACTCTGGGACGCGGGGGGCCAGGCTTGTTTGCTCTCGATGTTTCCAAGCCCGCAAGCTTCGACGATTCGAACGTGTTGTGGGAGGCATCGCCATCTGCCGCGCCTAGTAGTTGGGGCGAGGCGGATCGTGAAGACTTGGGCTTGATCCTCAACAAACCATTGATTGTCAGAACGAACGCGAATGATGGCAAGGGGGCCAACGCGTCGCTCTTACCTGCGATGGCCATCTTTGGGAATGGAATCAATAGTGGGTCGGGGAATGCAACGTTGTTCATCGTCGATGCCGAGTCAGGTCAAATGGTCCGGACCATTCGGATAGAAGATGATGACAACGGAATCACCAGCATCCAGGCATGGGATGAAGACGGAGATGGAGTTCACGACTTTGTCTTTGCGGCCGACCTCAAGGGTAACGTCTGGAAGTTCGATCTCGACTTCGGGGATCCCAAGGACTGGGGGCTGGCAGATGGGGAAAATATCTCTGGGCAGGTATATCGTGCATCGGGCGGCAATCCTTTGATCGCAACGGGTCGGCCGATCACTGGCGGCCTGCAGGTGGCGTTCGAGCCCAGGACCTTCCAGCGCTGGGTCTTCTTTGGCACCGGCAAGTACCTGGAGGCGGGTGATCCGCTGACCACCGATCAGCAGCGCTGGTACGGAGTCAAGGACACGGGCGAGAGGATCACTTCTGATACACAGCTCACCCCACGCGCGATCGAACTTCGTGGCACGACTGGCGAACACGCCGTGCGCGCGTTCCAGCCGTACCAGGCGCTGGATCTGGATTCCCGTGGCTGGTATGTCAATCTGGACGTGCCCGATAACGGCGCGCCCTCCGAGCGAATGGTTTCCGATCCGTTGATGGTGGGCCGCGTCCTGGTTGCCGCTTCGATCCTGCCGAGTTCGGATCCTTGCTTGTCCGGGGGGACAGGTTATTTGAACTCGATTGACGCTTTTTCCGGGACGGCGACCCAAGCAGGGTTTTTCGACGTCGATGGCGACGGCGAGTTCGATGACGACGTACTCGGCAGCGGCGATGACTCGCGCCCGGTGGGTTCGGTCGACTTGAACATTTCAATGCCCACTTCGCCAACGGTTGTCGAGAACCTGCTGATCGCGGGTGGTTCCTTGGGAACTGCTGGTGAAGTCGGCATCCACAACCCCCTGATCAAGGGCCGCATTTCTTGGCGAGAGATCGTTGGAGACTGACAGATGGCAGGCTATTTCCAGAGTGTTGTGAGGCGAATACGCGTCAACGGGGGCGTCGTCCCGACCAGAAATTCCGGCTTCACGCTGATCGAACTCATGGTGGTGGTCGCGATTATCGCGATCCTGGCCGCGATCGCCTATCCAAGCTACGAGAACCATGTGATCAAGACCCGGCGTGCCACCGCCGCGACATGCCTGATGGAGGCCGCCCAGTACATGGAGCGGCATTACACGACCACGATGAGCTATGCAGGAGTGAGTGTTCTGCCTACATTCGGTTGTGCGACGGATCTTTCCGGCCATTACCTGATCTCGCTGGAAAGCAACAACGCCACGAGCTACAAAGTGCAGGCTGCTCCGAGTGGACGGCAGGAAGCCAAGGATACGCAGTGTGGAATCTTGGCACTCGACCACACGGGAGTGAAGTCCATTAAAGGAGGGAGCGCTGGTTCTTACAAGGACTGCTGGTAACGCGATCGATGCCCGTCTCAGCCGTGCGAGCAGGGCAGGTTCGTTGCTGTGGCTGGGCGAACCCTGATCAGACCTCAATCAATGCGGAAAGGGCAGGCGGCCGGAGTTGCCCGTCGGCTGGTCCGTGGCCGCCCGCCGTTGTTGACAATGACGCTGCCAAGGTGACCGTCGTCCCCCGCCCGGCACAGGTGGATGCTGAGATTGCTGCCATACGCCCAGCCGCCCGGAAGGAACCGCACGCGCAGGCGACCCGCGGTGCTGTGCAAGTGCAGTCCCGTGGGCACGGTGTCGAAGCGCTGGAGCACGGCGTCATCGGTAGCCGGTTGCCGGTCTCGCCCCGGATCGCGGTAGATGATCCAGCCGTCGCTCCAGATGGTGTCATTGCGGCAACGGCGGCCATCGGTGCTCGGGCACACCGTCACGGGCGCGTTGTCCTTCACGGCGCTCAGCCGCGCGGAGGCCAGTGAAGTCGTCAGCAGGTGATAGGTGGTTGTTTCGCGATTGCTTTGCAGCAACGCAGCGAACGACGGCACGGCGATCGACAGGGTGATCGCGAGTACCGCCATCGTGGTGACCAGTTCGACGAGGGTAAGCCCCACTTCCTTGTGGTCCATGCTCGGCTCCGTGCCAGGTGAGCGAGCAGGTTAGGCTGTGCTTTCAGGCCGTCATACCGGCATGTGTCGCGAGTTGGCGTCGGGAAAACCTGAAGTCCGTGTCGGGCGTTTCCTCGCCTGGCCCCGCCTGACTTCTCGCAGGGCTGCCCACGACTGCAAACGGAGGCCACCTGCTTCCTGGGATACTCCTGCAGGCCTTGTCACGGGTCTACACGGTTTGCTCTGGCCTGGGAATGGTCGACGCAAGTTCACCGCATTCGGCTCGATACGCCTACTGCTGCGGCTTGATTGTGCACCTGCACGTGGCCGTATGGAGAGAGCACGAGGTTCTGGCGCGGCGGCAAACGCGTTGGGCCACGGGGTTGCAATTTAGACGTATATGTCAAATAATCGACGGAACATCCCATTATTTGATGTATAGATCAAATGCAAACAGTCTTGGAGCTCGGTGAGGCAGTAGCTATGAGGCGACGCTCCCTTGGCTTGAAGCAAGGGTACGTTGCCGCCAGCGCGGGTGTTTCCCAGGAGTCCCTGTCCCGCTTCGAGCGCGGCAAAGTGGCCGAGTTCGGCTCCCGCAAACTTCTGGCGGTGCTGGCCGCGCTGGGCATGGAGCTGGAGTTCGTCGAAGTCGGTGCTTCCGGCTCGCTGGACGAGCTTCGGCGTGAGCGCGGGGGCGGCGAGTGAGCCTGTCCGTCCACGTACTCGGCCGTGAGGTTGCCACGCTCGAAGCAGAAGGCGACTTCAAGAGTTCGATGATCTATCACGACGGTGTGGGTACGGATGACTTCGTCTCCCTGACCATGCATGTGCGGCCTGAACCCTATATCTGGGACGACGTTCTGCACCCGGTCTTTCAGATGAACTTGCCCGAGGGGTACCTGTTGCAGGTGCTGCAGGAGCAATTTGGCCCGGTCATTGGCGCCAGTCCGATGGCGCTCCTGTCGGTCATCGGCCGCAACATGATTGGACGCATCCAGGTAGCTCCGTCGGGAGCAAGCCTGGACGTGCCTGCGCAAGCCGTAGACGTCGCAGGTTTGCTGCAAGGCGACAACTCCGAGGAGGCCTTCGCCGAGCTGGTTCGCCGCCATGCCACCAGCGGCGTATCGGGCGTTGTGCCGAAGTTCCTGGACAGCGCGACCGTGAAGACCGGCACCGGCCCGCACACCAAGACCACGCTGCTCACGCACAAACACATCATCAAGGGATCATCCCGGCTCTTGCCGTTCGTGTCCCTCAATGAACACCTGTGCATGCAGGTAACCCGCCGTGTGATGCCTGCCGCGGAGACCGAAGTATCCCGAGACGGCCAGGCTTTAGTCGTCCACCGTTTCGACGTGGACGAGAACGGTGCCCGCCTTTGGGGCATGGAGGACTTCTGCGCCTTGCTGGGTCTGCGCCCTGCCGCCAAGTACGAAACCACTTGGGAGCGTATTGCCAAGGCAGTCCGCGATCACGTCCCAGTCGCAAATCGGGTGGGCGTCTTCCGGGAAATGGCGACCATGCTCCTGCTGACCTACGCCCTGCGTAACGCCGACTGTCATGCCAAGAACGTGGCCCTGCGTTACACCCGCCGAGAAGATGTCCATCTGGCGCCGGCCTACGACATGATCACAACCGCCGCCTATCAGGACTACGCCAGGAATCCGCCCGGAATCTCGTTGATGGGCAAGAAGACCTGGGCTCCCGGGAGGAACCTGCAGACCTTTTTGACCGCCACGTTTGGGCTGCCAGCGCGAGAGCAGGCCAACATCGTCGACCAGATTGGAACCGCGATGGTCGAGGTCGGGCCCAAGGTCCGCGAAGCGATGGAAGAACATCCGGACTTCGGGGAGATCGGCAAGCGCATGCTGCTTGCTTGGCAGGAGGGAATCGGCGGCCTGCGGCACAATCGTATCTACGCCATGGGGGAGGCTGAGCTGGGTGAGGCGTTCACCAACTTCTCAGATCCCCAGCCCGTCAAGACAGGGCGCCGGTGATCGGCCGCTCCGGGTTGCTGGGCAAACACTGAGTAGTGCTTCGGGGCCACGAACATGCGAAATCCCTCCCGGAACGGGAGGCAGGCTTTATCATCTGACATGGGTGTTCCCCGGACTTCCGCGAAGAACCAAAAAGGGCCCGCGATTCGCATCGCAGGCCCTTGAATTCTTTGGCGCCCGAAGCTGGACTCGAACCAGCGACCCCCTGATTAACAGTTTCCTTGTAAAACACTAGGTTAGTGATTCTTAGTGTTGATGTGTATCAACCTGTGCAGAGTGAAATCAATTAAGAATCATCAACTTACGTCAACTTGGGTTGATGCGTGAAATCTGCTGGTTGTACCTGTGCTGTACCTCATGAATGACACCACGCCCCCTTTCCTGACTACCGTAGAATATTCCGACAGGTCCGCCAAGTGAGCCCAAGAGTGATGGTACTGCGACATCACGCCACTTCGAGTAGGCTGTACGCATGACACAGCTTGATCCCCGCGTTTCCGAGTTCGAGACCACTGAGGCCGCCGAGAGTTACGATCGGTGGTTCCGGGCGAAGGTCGAGCGCGCCATGGCCGACACGCGGCCGACGATTCCACATGACCAGGTGATGGCGGAGATGGAGGCGATCATCGTCGCGGCCGAACGTCGCCGCGCATGACGCTTCCGGTCGAGTAGCAGTCGGCCGCTCGGCATGATCTCGCCGAGATCATCGCCTTCATCGCCAGCAACAACCCCTACGCCGCCCGCGCTCTGAAAGACCAGGTCGAGGCCGCACCGCTTCCCTTGAGCGATCACCCCTACCTTGGGCGCGCGGGGCGCGTGGCAGGCACGCGCGAGCTTCTGGCACACCCTAACTACTGGCTCGTCTACCGCGTTGGCTCGATCAGCGTGGAGATCCTCGCCGTCTTGCACGCTCGCCAGCAGTACCCCTAAGCGTCCCAAGCGCCAGGAAAGACGGGAGCTTCCAGAAGGCGGCGTTCAGTCTTGACTTGCGGTATCTCTTGTGTTCGGAGAGCTACCAGGCTACGTCGCCGTTTTCGTCGGAGCTGCTGGCACACTTCGTGCCGGCTGGCAGCCTTGGATAGATCGGCTTGAGGTCGATCTCCGGTTCGCCCAATGTTACGTGCCCTGTTACGGGGCAAAGAAAAAAGGGCCCGCGATTTGCATCGCAGGCCCTTGAAATCTTTGGCGCCCGAAGCTGGACTCGAACCAGCGACCCCCTGATTAACAGTCAAGTGCTCTAACCAGCTGAGCTATTCGGGCGGGGAGATCGGCCATTCTAAGGAATTGCGGCAGTTGGTCAAGCGCCGGAAGTCTGGCGCGTGTCCCAGCCCGTCACTGCGGGCATCGGGTACCAGGAATCGGTCTTGATGTCCGCACCCGTCCAAGATTGTTGACTACCACGGTGCCGGCCAGAAGTCCGCTGCTGCACACCCGCACCGTCTGGTTGCTATGGGCGCTGCGACCATCACGCTGGTAGCGCAGGAAGCGGCGGGTGGAGTCGATGCTCAAGCTGCGCCGGGCTGGCGGATCGGTGATCCGCAGGATGTGGGCGTCCTCGTCAGGCTGGCGGTTGGCGTCGTCGTCGGTGAACACCATCCAGCCTTGGCCCCAGTCGCTGTCAGTCCGGCAGCGGTAGTCAGTGGTGCGCGGACAGACGACGACTTGGGCGCGGCGCATGATGGCGGTGCTGCGGGCCATGGCCAGGTCTGCGCTGACCTGGTGCATGGCGGTGGAGACGCGGGTGCGCTCCAGGGTGCCGCTGAAGGCGGGCAGGCCGATGGTCAGGGTGATAGCGGCAATGGTGAGCGTGGTGAGGAGTTCGATGAGGGTGAGACCGGCGTCCTTGCGGGTCATGGGGCGGCTCCGGGAGGGTTGGGAACAGTCTGGGGGCGGGGTTCAGCGCTGGGCATCGCCGGAGGAGGCGTTGGGTGGTAGGGGGGGGGATTGCTGAAATCAGGGTCGGGCTGGGACTGAGGGGTCACGCGGCTTCGCGCCCATGGGGCGCTCCTACGGGGCGTGGTCAGGGGGCGTTGATGGGGAGGGTCTAGACTTGGGGGTTTCCCCTGCTGCGCCCCCTGCCAATGAGTGACCACCTCGAATCACGTCCCTTCCAGCTGGCCTCGCCTTTCGAGCCGGCCGGCGACCAGCCGCAGGCGATCGAGAAGCTGACCGAGGGGTTCGAGGCGGGACTGGCAAAGCAGACCCTGCTGGGTGTGACCGGCTCGGGCAAGACGTTCACCATCGCCAACGTGATCCAGCGCGTCCAGAGGCCGACCCTGGTCATGGCGCCGAACAAGACCCTGGCGGCGCAGTTGTACGGGGAGTTCAAGCAGTTCTTCCCGCACAATGCGGTGGAGTATTTCGTCAGCTACTACGACTACTACCAGCCTGAGGCCTACGTGCCGTCGTCGGACACGTACATCGAGAAGGACAGCTCGATCAACGACCACATCGAGCAGATGCGGCTGGCGGCGACCAAGGCGCTGCTGTCGCGGCCGGATGCGCTGATCGTGGCGTCGGTGTCGGCGATCTACGGCCTGGGCGATCCGGACGATTACCTGAAGATGCGCCTGATCCTGTCCGTGGGAGAGCGGATCGACCAGCGTGCGTTGATCCGGCACCTGACCCAGCTGCAGTACAGCCGCAACGACATCGAACTGCGCCGCGGTACCTATCGGGTACGGGGCGAGGTGATCGATGTGCACCCGGCCGAGTCGGACGCGGAGGCGCTGCGGATCGAGCTGTTCGACGGGGAGATCGAGGCCCTCAGCCTGTTCGACCCGCTCACCGGGGCGGTGCAGCGCCGGGTGCCGCGCTTCACGGTGTACCCCAAGACCCATTACGCCAGCACCCGCGAGAGCGTGCTCAACGCGATCGAGACGATCAAGGCGGAGCTGAAGGAACACCTGGAGTTCCTGTACTCGCAGAACAAACTGGTGGAAGCCCAGCGACTGTCGCAGCGCACCCAGTTCGACCTGGAGATGATGGCCGAGGTGGGGTACTGCAACGGGATCGAGAACTACTCCCGGCACATGACCCGCAGCCTGCCGGGCGAGCCGCCGCCGACGCTGTTCGACTACCTGCCGGCGGATGCCTTGCTGGTGGTGGACGAGTCGCACGTAACAGTTCCGCAGATCGGGGCCATGTTCAAGGGCGACCGCTCGCGCAAGGAAACGCTGGTGGAATTCGGCTTCCGGCTGCCGTCGGCGCTGGACAACCGCCCGCTGCGCTTCGAGGAGTGGGAGGAGCGGGCGCCGCGGACCATCTTTGTTTCAGCCACGCCGGGCAAGTACGAGCTTGAACATGCCGAGAACGAGATCACCGAGCTGGTGGTCCGGCCGACCGGCCTGATTGACCCGGAGGTGGAGATCAGGCCGGTGGCGACCCAGGTTGATGACGTGCTGTCAGAGATCAACAAGCGCGTGGCCATGGGTGACCGGGTGCTGATCACCACGCTCACCAAGCGCATGTCGGAGAACCTCACCGAATACCTGGCCGAACACGGGGTCCGGGTGCGCTACCTGCACTCTGACATCGAAACGGTGGAGCGGGTGGAAATCATCCGTGACCTGCGCCTGGGTGAGTTCGACGTGGTGGTGGGGATCAACCTGCTGCGCGAGGGCCTGGACATGCCGGAGGTGTCGCTGGTCGCGATCCTGGACGCGGACAAGGAGGGCTTCCTGCGCTCCACCGGCTCGCTGATCCAGACCATCGGCCGCGCCGCCCGCAACGTGCGCGGAAAGGCGATCCTCTACGCCGACCGGATCACCCGGTCGATGCAGGCGGCAATTGAGGAGACCGACCGCCGCCGGCAGCGCCAGGTCGAGTACAACGAAAAGCACGGCATCACCCCAACGACTGTGGCCCGGGCGGTGATGGACGTCATGGAGGGCGCGCGATCCGAGCCGGCGCTGGAGAAACGCGGGCGGGGCAAATCGCGTCAGCAGGTGGCTGAGGAGGTCGAGGACTATGCCTCCATGGCGCCGGCACAGCTTGCTGTGAAGCTGGCGGAGCTGGAGCAGCAGATGTACCGCCACGCCCGCGACCTCGAATTCGAGGAGGCCGCCCAGGTCCGCGACCGGATCCGCCGGCTGAAGGACGCGTCGCTGAAGTAACGTAGGCAGGGTTCCGAACGGCTGTAGGAGCGCGCCATGCGCGCGAAGCCGCGTGAATCCTGGTTTGCGAGGTGGCTCCGGCGATGACGCGACAACCGATGTCCTGCGGCAGTGACATGTGTCACGCGGCTTCGCGCGCATGGCGCACTCCTACGGGAGGGTCGGCGGTTCGTGCCACAGGGCGGTTCAATCCACAGGGGCGCCCATCCCGCAGGCGTGGGGCGCATCGCCGCAGTTGCCAGCCGTAGCCGGGCGGGATAGAATTCCCGGCTTGATGGGCGGTTAGCTCAGTGGTAGAGCACTACCTTGACATGGTAGGGGTCGGGGGTTCGAAACCCTCACCGCCCACCACTCAGGTCCATGATTTTCTGGACCTACGAGTGTAGAAAGAAGCCCGGCCAGTGAGCCGGGTTTTTTTTGATCTGCACTCCCGTCCGACCCACGAATACCCGACCGGTCCTTCCCATGATCACGATTACCCTCCCAGACGGCAGCAAGCGCGAGTTCGATGGTCCTGTCAGCGTCATGCAGGTGGCCGAATCCATCGGTCCGGGCCTGGCCAAGGCCACCGTGGCCGGCAAGGTCGACGGGCGGCTGGTGGATGCCAGCGACCTGATCAGCCAGGACGCGCAGCTGCAGATCATCACGCCGAAGGACCAGGAGGGCGTGGAAATCATCCGCCACTCCAGCGCCCACCTGGTGGGGCACGCAGTCAAACAGTTGTATCCGGACGCCAAGATGGTGATCGGGCCGGTGATCGACGATGGCTTCTACTACGACATCTGGTACGAGCGCCCCTTTACGCCCGAGGACATGGCTGCGATCGAGCAGCGCATGCGCGAGCTGATCGATACCAATTACGACGTGATCAAGCGCATGACCCCGCGCGAGGAAGCGATCGAGGTCTTCAGCCAGCGGGGCGAGGATTACAAGCTGCGCCTGATCGAGGACATGGGCCCGGAAGTCACCGAGATGGGCCTGTACCACCATCAGGAATACGTGGACATGTGCCGCGGCCCGCACGTGCCCAACACCCGCTTCCTCAAGGTGTTCAAGCTGCTGCGCATTTCCGGCGCCTACTGGCGCGGCGATGCCAAGAACGAGCAGCTGCAGCGCATCTACGGCACCGCGTGGGCCGACAAGAAGCAGCTCAACGCCTACGTGCAGCGGATCGAGGAGGCCGAGAAGCGCGACCACCGCCGCATCGGCAAGCAGCAGGAGCTGTTCCACCTGCAGGAAGAGGCCCCCGGGCTGGTGTTCTGGCATCCGAAGGGCTGGGCGCTGTGGCAGGCGGTGGAGCAGTACATGCGCCAGGTCTACCGCGACAGCGGCTATGGCGAAGTGCGCTGCCCGCAAATCCTGGACGTGTCGCTGTGGAAGAAATCCGGCCACTGGGACAACTACCAGGAGAACATGTTCTTCACCGAATCCGAGAAGCGCACCTACGCGGTCAAGCCGATGAATTGCCCGGGCCACGTGCAGATTTTCAACCAGGGCCTGCACAGCTACCGCGACCTGCCGATCCGCTACGGCGAGTTCGGCAGCTGCCATCGCAACGAACCGTCCGGCGCGCTGCACGGGATCCTGCGCGTGCGCGGCTTCACCCAGGACGACGGCCATATCTTCTGCACCGAGGAGCAGATCGAGTCCGAGGTCACCGCCTTCCACGCCCAGGCGATGAAGGTGTACTCGGACTTCGGGTTTGACGATGTGCAGGTCAAGCTGGCGCTGCGCCCAGAGGCGCGCCTGGGCGATGACGACGTATGGGACAAGGCGGAAACGGCGCTGCGATCTGCCCTGGGCGCGGCGGGAGTGGAGTGGGAAGAACTGCCCGGCGAGGGCGCTTTCTACGGCCCCAAGGTGGAATACCACCTGCGCGACGCGATCGGCCGCACCTGGCAGCTGGGCACCGTGCAGGTCGATTTCATGATGCCGGGCCGCCTGGACGCCGAGTACGTAGACGAGCACAGCCAGCGGCAGACGCCGGTCATGCTGCATCGGGCCATCGTTGGCTCGATGGAGCGCTTCATCGGCATCCTGATCGAACACCATGCCGGTGCGTATCCGGCCTGGCTGGCGCCGGTGCAGGCGGTGGTGATGAACATCACCGACGCCCAGGCCGACCACGTGGAAGAGGTGCGCAAAACCCTTGTGAATCAAGGCTTCCGGGTCGAATCCGATTTGCGCAACGAGAAAATCGGCTATAAGATCAGGGAGCACACACTGCAGCGGGTGCCGTACCTGCTCGTGGTGGGGGACCGCGAAAAGGAAAATGGCGCGGTTGCTGTACGCACGAGGGCGGGGGAGGATCTTGGGAGCATGCCGATATCCGGCGTTGCTTCACTTCTCCGTGACGGGCTCGCGCAGGCATAATGTGTGTACCGGCGCTTCGCGCGCCGGCAGTCCCGGACGCTGACGAGCGGCCGGCTTTATCGATCTTGGAGATTGCAATATCAGCACCCCGGACAAGCAGAATCGCAGAAATCAGGACATCCGCGTACCCCGCGTACGCGTAATTGGATCCGATGGCGAGATGATTGGCGTACTTTCGCGCGACGAGGCCCTTGGCCAAGCGCAGGAAGAAGGACTCGATCTGGTTGAGATCCAGCCCAACGCCGATCCCCCGGTATGCCGGATCATGGATTACGGCAAATTCCGGTTCGACCTGCAGAAAAAGGCCAACCTGGCCAAAAAGAAGCAGAAGCAGGTCGAGATCAAGGAAGTCAAGTTCCGCCCGGTCACCGATTCCGGTGACTACGCGATCAAGATGCGCAAGATGCGCGGCTTCCTGGAAGAAGGCGACAAGGTCAAGGTGAACATCCGTTTCCGTGGCCGCGAAATGAGCCATCAGGAACTCGGCCGCGGCATGCTGCAGCGGATCGAGGCCGACCTTGGCGAAGACATCGTGATCGAGTCGCGCCCGCGCATGGAAGGGCGTCAGATGGTCATGATGATCGCTCCGAAAAAGAAGTAGGTCGGGGGCTGTGCCCCCCGACGGCCCGCGGGTTCCGGCATCGCCGGGTCGGCCTGCGGGATCCGGATTGCATGGCACGCGGCGACGCGGCATAATGGCCGGCTCCGGTTCGCCGGAGCGATTCACGATCCTGTGAGCCGCCTCTGTTTCCAGCTGTGGATCGCTCCACCTGTGGAGCAGGGGCTTGTAACCGGTCTGGGGCATCCAAGTGCGGCAGCGTCCGCCTCCCAGCCAGAAAGAGACCAAAGGACATCCAAATGCCCAAGATCAAGACCCATCGGGGCGCGGCCAAACGCTTCCGGAAGACCGCTTCCGGCAAGTACAAGGCTGGCCACGCCAACCGCAGCCATATCCTCACCAAGATGACGACGAAGCGGAAGCGCAACCTCCGCCGGACGAACCACATCTCGGCAGCCGACAGTGGTCGTCTCGACCGCATGTTGCCGTATCTCTGAGGAGGACTGAACAATGGCACGAGTCAAACGCGGTGTTCAGGCCCGCCGTCGTCACAAGAAGGTCCTGAGTCAGGCCAAGGGTTACTACAACGCACGCCGCAAGGTATTCCGCGTTGCCAACCAGGCTGTCATCAAGGCCCAGCAGTACGCCTATATCCACCGCAAGCACAAGAAGCGTAATTTCCGCTCGCTGTGGATCGTGCGCATCAACGCCGCGGCCCGCATCAACGGTCTGAGCTACAGCCGTTTCATGAACGGGCTGGGCAAGGCTGGCATCACGCTGGACCGCAAGGTGCTGGCGGACATCGCCGTGCACGATGCGTCCGGTTTTGCCGCGCTGGCCGAGAAGGCGAAGGGCGCGCTCGCAGCGTAAGAGTGTCCCGTACCGCGCACGCCTTGAACGGTGGGCGCGGCCGGACATCGATGTACACGCATGGGGAAGGGCGCAAGTCCTTCCCCATTGTTTTTTGCGTTGGGGGTAATGGGGCCCATGGCTGATATCGAACAGATCAACCGGCAGGCGCTGGCGGAGATTGCCGCCGCGTCGACCCCCGAGGCGCTTGAGGCGCTGCGGGTGGCGCTGCTGGGCAAGCAGGGCAGCGTGACCGCGCTGCTGAAGGGGTTGGGCGCGCTGCCCGCTGGTGAGCGCAAGGCCGCTGGCGCCGGGATCAACAAGGTCCGTGACGCCTTGGGCATGGCGCTGGCCGAACGCCGCCAGGTGCTCGAGGACGCCGCGCTGGACGCGCGTCTGGCCACCGAGGCAATCGATGTGACCCTGCCGGGACGCGACGCCGAACGTGGTGGCGTGCACCCGATCAGCCGCACCATCGAACGCATCGCCGACATCTTCGGCCGGCTCGGTTACGAACGTGCAGAAGGTCCTGAAATCGAGGACGACTGGCACAACTTCGAAGCGCTCAACTTCCCGCCCCACCATCCGGCGCGGGCGATGCACGACACCTTCTACACCGCCGATGAGGGCAGCGGCGAGCGCCGTGTGCTGCGCACCCATACCTCGGGCGTGCAGGTGCGCTACATGGGCGAACACAAGCCGCCGCTGCGCATGATCGCGCTGGGCAAGGTGTACCGCTCCGACTCGGATCAGACCCATTCGCCGATGTTCCACCAGTGCGAGGGCCTGCTGGTGGACGAGCGCGCCAACTTTGCCGACCTCAAGGGCACCCTGGCCGAGTTCGTGCGGGCCTTCTTCGAGCGCGACTTCGAAATGCGCTTCCGTCCGAGCTACTTCCCGTTTACCGAGCCGTCGGCGGAAGTCGACATCGCCTGGCAGCAGCCTGACGGTTCAACCCGCTGGCTGGAGGTGCTGGGCTGCGGGATGGTGCATCCGAACGTGCTGCGCAACGTTGGCATCGATCCGGAGAAGTACACCGGCTTTGCCTTCGGCATGGGCGTGGAGCGGCTGGCGATGCTGCGTTACGGGGTGACCGACCTGCGCGCGTTCTTTGAGAACGATGTGCGGTTCCTCAGGCAGTTCGCCTAGTACCGCAATGGCCCACCGGGTGGCGCCCGCCGGGCGCGCATCGGATCAACTGGATTGGCGGGGCAGGCCCCGCCCGACGGATTACGAACGATGAAGTTTTCGGAAAACTGGCTGCGCCAACATGTCTCCCTGGATGCCGACAGCGCCGCGCTGGAGCAGCGGCTGACCGCCATCGGCCTTGAGGTCGAGGCAGTGGAGCGGCTGGGCGAGGAGCTGGATGGGCTGGTGGTTGCCCGCATCCTGTCCTGTGAAAAGCATCCCCAGGCCGATCGCCTGCAGGTATGCCAGGTGAATGCCGGACAGGGCGAACCGCTGCAGATCGTGTGCGGCGCCCCCAACGCCCGCCCCGGCCTGCTGGCTCCGCTGGCCATGGTGGGCGCCCAGCTGGGCGAGATCACCATCAGAAGCGCCAAGCTGCGCGGCGTCGAGTCCAACGGCATGCTGTGTTCGGCCAGCGAGCTCGGCGTGGATGCCGACGCTTCCGGCTTGATGGAACTGCCCGCGGATGCGCCGGTGGGCACGCCCCTGGCGGACTACCTGGGCCTGCCCGACAGCGTGATCGAGCTGGGCCTGACCCCCAACCGCGCCGACTGCCTGGGCCTGCGCGGCCTGGCCTTTGACGTGGCCGCTGCGTTCGGGGCCACCGTGTCCGGGTTTGATCCCGAACCGGTGCCCGCCGCCAGCGACTCGGCGCTTGAGTTGGAGCTGCATGCCGGCGCTGATGCGCCGCGTTATCTCGGCCGGGTGATCGAAGGCGTGGACGCCAGCGTCGCCACCCCGGTGTGGATGGCCGAGCGCCTGCGCCGCGGTGGTATCCGCCCGGTCAGCTTCCTGGTCGACGTGACCCAGTACGTGATGCTCGAGTTGGGCCAGCCCATGCATGCCTTCGATCGCGACCTGCTGACGGGCCCGGTGGGCGTGCGCCGCGCTCGCGCCGGCGAGAAGCTGGTGCTGCTGGACGGGCGTGAAGTGGATCTGGACCCCGAATTCCTGGCCGTCACCGACGCCGACCGCGTCGTGGCGCTGGCCGGACTCATGGGTGGTCAGGACACCCGGGTGACCGACACCACCCGCAACGTATTCCTCGAGTCCGCCCACTTTGCACCTGCCGCGATTGCCGGGCGCAGCCGTCGGCTGGGCTTGCACACGGATGCGGCACACCGGTTTGAGCGTGGAGTGGATCCGGAGCTCCCCCGTGCGGCGATGGAGGCTGCCACCCGCCTGATTCTTGAGGTGGCCGGTGGGGTCCCAGGACCGGTCACCGAAGCAGTGCTGCCCGAGTACCTGCCGAAGCCGCTGGCGATCCCGCTCCGGCGCGAGCGCCTGGTCCGAGTGCTGGGCGTACAGGTCGAAGATGCCGAAGTGGGCCGCATCCTGCGCGCGCTTGGCATGAGTGTGGAAGAGACCGGCGAAGGCTGGCTGGCCACGCCCCCGAGCCGCCGCTTCGATCTGGCGATCGAGGAAGACCTGATCGAAGAAGTTGCCCGCATCCACGGCTATGACAACGTGCCCACCACGCTGCCCAGCGGCGCGACCCGGGTGGTTGCGGATTCCGAAGGGCGGGTGGCGGAGGCGGATCTGCGCCGGCACATGGTGGGGCGCGACTGGCTGGAAGCTGTGAACTTCGCCTTCGTGGACGCGGATTTGCTGGCCAACTGGCAGCTGCAGGAAGGCGCCGTACCCCTGGCCAACCCCCTCAGCGCGGAGCTGGGCGTGATGCGCACCGCGCTGCTACCCGGCCTGGTTGATGCACTTGCCCGGAACGCTGCCCGCCAGCAGTCGCGGGTGCGGCTGTTCGAGATCGGCAGTGCCTTTGCCGCCTCCAGCCCGGGCAACGCACCCGAAGAAACACCACGAATCGCCGCGGCGGCAATTGGCGATGCGCGGGTTGAACAGTGGAGCGGAGATTCGCGCGCGGTCGACTTCCACGACCTGAAGGGCGATCTGGAGAGTCTGGCGGCATGCGCAGGCGTGCGGCTGGACTACCGTCCTTCGCAGGCAGCGCACGGGCACCCGGGCCGCTCGGCCGATGTCTACCGGGATGGCGAGTGCATCGGCTGGATCGGCGAGCTGCATCCACGCCTGCTGCGCGCGCTGGACCTGGACCATGCGGTGATCAGCTTTGAGGTGGACCTGGAAGCGCTGCGTCGCCGCGAGCTGCCGCAGGTGCAGTCGCTGGGACGCTTCCCCTCGGTCCGCCGCGATTTGGCCTTTGTGGTGCCGGAGCAAGTCACCTGGGCTGCGCTGGAGGCTTCCATCCGCGCCGTCGCAGGGCCGCTGCTGGTCGGGCTTGGGCTGTTTGACGTCTATCAGGGCAAGGGCGTAGAAAACGGGTTCAAGAGCCTTGCTATGGGCTTGATCCTTCAGGAAAAATCGCGCACCCTGACTGAGCGTGACGTGGAAGAGGTGGTGCAGGGTGTGACCCGTGCACTGCAGCAGGAACACGGCGCGCACATTCGCAGTTGAGGATCCGGTAAGCGGCATGGCACTGACCAAGGCACAAATGGCCGAACGGCTGTACGAGGAAGTCGGCCTGAACAAGCGCGAGGCGAAGGAATTCGTCGACGCGTTTTTCGAAGTGCTGCGCGAAGCGCTGCAACAGGGGCGCCAGGTCAAGCTGTCGGGCTTCGGCAACTTCGACCTGCGGCGCAAGAATGAGCGTCCGGGCCGCAACCCGAAGACGGGCGAGGAAATCCCGATCTCCGCGCGCACGGTGGTCACCTTCCGCCCGGGGCAGAAGCTCAAGGAGCGGGTCGAGGCGTATACGCCGGGAGAGGACAATGCTTGATCCAGGAAGCAACCGGGAGCTGCCGCCTATTCCCGCCAAGCGCTATTTCACCATCGGTGAAGTCAGCGAGCTGTGCGATGTGAAGCCGCACGTGCTGCGCTACTGGGAGACCGAATTCCCGGGCCTGAACCCGGTCAAGCGCCGTGGCAACCGTCGTTACTACCAGCGCCATGATGTGCTGATGGTGCGGCAGATCCGCGGGCTGCTGTACGAACAGGGCTACACCATCGGCGGTGCCCGCCAGCGCCTGGAGGGTGATGATGCCCGCCAGGAATCCTCGATGAGCGGTCAGATCCTGCGCCAGGTGCGGGCCGAACTGGAAGAAGTTCTGCAGACTCTGCGGCGCTGATCCGGGTATAATGTTTCGATCAACGGGGTGTAGCGCAGCCTGGTAGCGCACTTGTCTGGGGGACAAGTGGTCGTCGGTTCGAATCCGGCCACCCCGACCAATATCCAGTTTGAAAACAGCGGCTTACGAGGACTCCTCGGAGCCGCTTTTTCTTTGCAACCCGGTGCAGAGCAGTGGGCACCTTTCGACGTTGCTCTAGCGATCGGTGCCTGTGGCCATTGCGTCCCGCTGCACGGCCACGCGGTTGCGCCCGGCGCGCTTGGCCCGGTACAGGGCCGCGTCGGCACGTTCGATCCACTGCTCCAGACTGGCACAGTCGATGGCTGCACGGCCGAGGCCCACGCTGATGCTTATCCGTGCGTCCGGCGCTGCCGGCAGGGAGATGGACTCTACCTGCGCGCGGATCAGCTCCGCGATACGGCCGGCCGCGTCCTGGTCCATGTCGGGCAGCAGCACGGTGAATTCGTCGCCGCCGTAGCGGCCGGCTTCGCCGATCGCCACGGTGTGCATGCGGATCGCCTCGGCGACCGAACACAACACTTCATCGCCGAACCCGTGTCCGTAGCGGTCGTTGTAGCTCTTGAAATTGTCCAGGTCGAGCACGAGCAGGACTGCCGGCGTGCCTGCTTGCTGGTGCCGTCGCAACGCGTGACTGGCCAGGTCCTGCCAGTGGCGGCGGTTGTGTAATCCAGTGAGCATGTCGACACGGCTGAGCTGGTCCAGCTGGCGGTTCTTGTCCTGGATCCGGTGGACCAGGCGGTTGCTTCCCAGGCTGACTGCGATGGTGTGGATCATCAGCATGGGAAGACTGGCCACAATCACGGACATGCTGGTGGTCGGCTGGATGGCAAAACCGGTGAGCAGCCCGGTGACCAGCAGTCCGCCCAGCATTGCCGGCAGTGACCACAACCACAGTCGCGGGATGCCGGTGTTGATCTTGTCTACCGTGACCAGGGTCAGCAGTAATACGCTGGGCAGCAGGTTGAACTGCAGCAGAGGGACCCATATGCCTACCTGGGCCGAATCCAGCAGCAGGTTGCGTATCTCGACGCGATAGGGAACGGCGCTGCGGGTGGCCAGCAGGAAGGCGAGGTGCGGCCAGAGGATACCGGTGAAAAACCACAGCAGCCACAGGGGCAGCGGCGCGTCGTTTTCCAGCAGCACCGCACCGATGCCCACGCTGCCCAGGCCCATGCCAAGGATCCGATAGCGGTAGGTCCGCCAGGGAAGCCGGGCGAACGCATGCTGCATCCGCTCCGCACCCGGTGGCGCCTGCGTGGAGATCCTGTCCTTGGAGCGCTGTGGCGTCCGCACGCATTTCCCCCTGGCTGCGCGGTGATGGACAACCGGAGATGATAAACCTGCGCAGCGGCGGAAACGTTAATCCGGCTCCGGCGGGGTCGTCAGGCTCCGCCGACGGCGGCGCGCGCCTGCGATCCGGGGTGCTGCAGGTCGGGCCAGCGGGCAAGCACGGCGGCGCGGATGCCGGCTTCGTCCAGTCCGGCCTCCGCCAGCAGGTCTTCGCGGCTGGCGTGGTGCTGGAACGCGTCGGGCAGACCGAGCTGCAGCATGGGCAGGGTGATGCCCTCGGCATGCAGCAGCTCGCCCACGGCAGAGCCGGCGCCGCCCATCACCACATTGTCTTCCAGGGTGACGAAACCTTCGTGCGTCCTGGCCAGTTCCACAAGCAGGTTGCGATCGAGCGGCTTGATGAAGCGCATGTTGACCACGGTCAGGCCAAGTTCCGCGCCCACGCGCTCTGCTGCCGGCACGATGGCGCCGAAGGCGAGCAGGGCCAAGCGGCTGCCCTGGTGGCGCAGCTGGGCCTTGCCGATCGGCAAGGTTTCCAGGCTGCCCTGGATCTCGACGCCGGGGCCGGTGCCGCGGGGATAGCGCACCGCGGCCGGTCCTGGATGCCTGAAGCCGGTGGTCAGCAACTTCCGGCACTCGTCTTCGTCTGCCGGGGCCATGAGCACCATGTTGGGCACGCAGCGCAGGAAGCTGAGGTCCAGGTTGCCGGCGTGGGTGGCACCATCCGGACCAACCACGCCGCCGCGATCAATGGCGAAAGTCACGTCCAGGTTCTGGATGGCCACGTCGTGTACCAACTGGTCGTAGCCGCGCTGCAGGAAGGTGGAGTAGATCGCCACCACCGGCTTGGCGCCCTCGGTGGCCATGCCGGCGGCCAGGGTGACCGCGTGCTGTTCGGCGATCGCCACGTCGAAATAGCGCTCCGGGTATTCCTTGCTGAAGCGGACCAGACCCGAGCCCTCGCGCATCGCCGGAGTGATGGCCATCAGCCTGTCGTCGGCGGCGGCCATGTCGCACAGCCACGCGCCAAAGACATCGGTGTAGGTGGGTTTCTTTGCGCCAGGCTTGGAGACCACGCCCTTGGCCGG
This sequence comes from Luteimonas sp. A478, assembly GCF_054052025.1. NCBI lineage: Bacteria > Pseudomonadati > Pseudomonadota > Gammaproteobacteria > Lysobacterales > Lysobacteraceae > Luteimonas > Luteimonas yangxiaopingae. The sequence goes on from NZ_JBSVRF010000001.1 coordinate 136,444, forward strand.
GTCGAACGGCGAGACGGCGTGGTAGCCGATCTGGTCGTCCTCGGCCAGTTCGAATCCCTTGCCCTTGGTGGTGATCACGTGCAGCAGCTGGGGACCCTTCAGGCCCTTGAGCGTGCGCAGCGCGCCTACCAGCGCCTTCGTATCGTGGCCGTCGATCGGGCCGGTGTAGTGGAAGCCCATTTCCTCGAACAGGGTGGACGGCACGAACATGCCTTTCCACTGGCCTTCCCAGCGCTTGACGAAGCGCGCGGACGGGCTGTTCTTGTCGCCCAGCAGCTTCTTGCCACCTTCGCGCAGGGCGTTGAGGGTGCTGCTGCCGCTCATGCGCCCGAGCATGCGGGTCAGGCCGCCAACCGCCTCGGAGATGGACATGCGGTTGTCGTTGAGGATCACCAGCACATCAGGCTCGGTATCCATGCCGCCGGCGTGGTTGAGCGCCTCGTAGGCCATGCCCGCGGTCATCGCGCCGTCGCCGATCACGGCGATCACCTTGCGGTCGTTGCCGGCCTGGGCGTTGGCAATCGCCATTCCCAGGGCGGCGGAAATCGAGGTGCTGGAATGACCGACGCCGAAGGTGTCGAATTCGCTTTCCTCGCGCTTGGGGAAAGGCGCCACGCCGTCCTTCTGCTTGACGGTATGGATGGCGTCGCGGCGGCCGGTGAGGATCTTGTGCGGATAGCACTGGTGGCCCACGTCCCAGACGATGCGGTCGTCGGGCGTGTTGTAAAGCCAGTGCAGGGCGGTGGTCAGTTCAACCACGCCCAGGCCGGCGCCGAAGTGGCCGCCGGATTTTCCAACCGATTCGATCAGGTAGGCACGCAGTTCGTCGGCGATCTGCGGGAGCTCGGCTTCGTCGAAGCCGCGCAGGTCGGCCGGCGAATCAATCCGCGCAAGCCGCGGATAGCGTTTGATGTCGATCATGCAGGCATTTTCGCCCCCCGGGTCGCGGGGGGCAAGGCGACGCCCAGGGGCGTGGGGTGCAGTGCGTTCAGGATCTGCTGCGCAGGCGCCGGAAAAAGCCGGTGGGGCGCGGTGGCGCCTCGGCTTCGGGCTCCGGTTCGGGTACGAATTCGGCAAAGCCCGTTGCAAGGTTGGCGTTGAGGAAATCCGCCACTTCGTCCGTTTCTGCGCCGCTGGCCTCGGCGATCTCGGCCAACGTGACCGGGCCTTTCATCATGGCGGTGGCGATGCGGAAGTGGCGGGCGAACTCGCGTTCGGTCTGCTGCCACTTGGTGAGCCGGTAGCGGCCGTCCGGGTCATGCCCGGGCAAAAGCGTGCCCTGGCCTGCCAGCAGGCCCCCGAGCCACTGCAGGCGCTGCAGGGGCTGGGCGGGACCGGCAGCGGCGCTGCCTGCGTTCCAGGTGGCTTCATCGACGGGGCTGAAGTCCGCGCGACCGACGGAGCCTTCGAAATAGCTGGTCAGCGGCTTGAGCAACTGGGGTCCGTGGTACTGGCGGGCATCGGCATCAATCCAGAGTTCGGGGCCGTTATCACGGCGGAAGCGCAGCCGGCCCTGCAGTGCGTGGGGGGCCATCCAGTCGGCGAACACCGGGTCACGCGGCGGTGGGGCGGGTTCGGGTTCGGGCTGCGGTTCCGGCTCCGGCTCCGGGTCTGGCTCGGGTTCAGGCGCGACGTCGGGCACATCGGGAGCCTGTTCCCGCGTAGCGGGAGCGTCGGCTGGAGTCGAAGTTGCAGCAGCAGTTTCTTCCGCGGCCGGGGGAACCGCCAGCCGGACGGCAAGTGGAATGGGGTCCGCTGGGGCGGCCGGTTCGGCCTCTGCCACTGCCTCGACAACGGTTGCTTCGGCTTCCGTTTGCGGATCTGCGGCAGGACCGGCAGCGTCGGTGATCTCCTGCAGCAGCTGCGCCATGGCATCGGTATCGAACGGGCGGCCGAGGCGGAAGTCGGCCTGGGTCCGGGCAGCTGCGGTCAGTCCGATCACATGCTTGCCGGCGGCATGCAGGCGCAGCCACCCCATCGGGCCGTACAGGCTGTCCATGTCGATGATGACGTAGTCGGCCGCGTCGCTGTCGGTCAGCGTGAACCGCCCGGGGAACCTTTCGCTGGCTTTGGAGAACGCGGCGCCAAGCGCGGTTTCCGTGGCCTGGTCCATGCTGGTGAAACCAAGAGTCAAAGCCATGCTGCAGCGATACCGTGATGAAAGTCCCGAGTTTAGCCGGATTCACGATAAGGCTACCCGGGGACTCCTGCGCGTCGGTTGGATCAGCCCCGCTGGCGGGGGTTTCTGGGCAGCTGGGACTTCAGGAAAGCCATCTGGTCGGCGAGGATGTTGCGGTTGGACAGGATCAGGTGTTCGATCCAGCTCGGCCGGTAGGGCACGGCCAGCAACGGCATCGAGGCCTGGGCCGGGGTGCGGCCGCCCTTGCGCGAGTTGCAGTGGTAACAGGCGGTGACCACGTTCTCCCACAGGTCGCGGCCGCCCTGGGATTGGGGGATCACATGGTCGCGGGTGAGCTTGCTGCGGGCGTAACCGCTGCCGCAGTACAGGCACAGGTGCTGGTCGCGGGCGAACAGGGCCGGGTTGGTCAGCGCAGGGGTGGGGTTGAGCGCGGCGCCGGAGGCGTGGCCCCGTGCGGCGATGATCGGATGCAGCGCCAGGGTGCTGCGCCTGCCGGTGATCCGGTTGATGCCACCGTGCACACGCAGGCAGGGCTCGCCCAGGGTCCAGGTGACAGCGTCGCGTGCGTAGAGGCAGGCTGCATCCTGCCAGCTGATCCAGTCGAGTACGCGGCCATGCGCATCCAGCGATAGCAGGCGTACGCTGCCCAACGGCAGGGGGCGAGCCGCGATCTGAGGATGTCCCAGGGGTGTTGTCGGCGAAGCATTGGCGACCGGTGTGCCAGGTCCGGCGGGGAGCAGGCGAAGCTTCGCTCTGTCGTCCTTCATCAAGGAAACAGCATATACCCGATTTATGACGCTGTGGGTATTGCTCAGAAGGCCACGGAGTCCAATGACATCAGCGAGTCGGCGCCGCTTTCGATCGCGGCCTTGTGGGCCCGGGTGCGCGGGAGAATCCGGGCGAAGTAGAAACGTGCCGTTTCCAGCTTGGACTGCTTGAAGCTTTCGGGCTGGGTGCTGTCACGGGCGGAGGCCACGCTGCGGGCCCACCAGTACGCCAGGGCCACGTAGCCGGAATAGAACAGGTAATCCCAGGAAGCCGCACCGATTTCTTCCGGGTTGCCGGCGGCACGCTTGGCGATGTCACCGGTGAGCGCCTGCCATTCGGTCGCGGCCGCCTGCAGCGGACCGATGAACTCGGCCATGGCGTCGTCGTCGGCATGGGCGTTGCAGAACTCGCCGATCATGCCCAGGAACAGGCGCAGGCCGGCGGCCTCCAGCTGCATGGTCTTGCGCCCCATCAGGTCCAGCGCCTGGATGCCGGTGGTGCCTTCATAGAGCGTGGTGATGCGGGCGTCGCGAGCCAGCTGTTCCATGCCGTGCTCGGCGATGTAGCCGTGGCCGCCGAAACACTGCAGGGCGTTGTAGGTGCACTCGATCCCCCACTCGGTCAGGCAGCCCTTGACGATGGGGGTGAGGAAGCCGAGCAGGGCGTCGGCCTGCTCGCGCTCGGCTGCGTCGCTGGTGTGGGCAATGGTGTCCACCAGGGTGCCGGCGTGGGTGCCGAGCAGGCGGCCGCCTTCCACCAGCGCCTTGCAGGTGAGCAGCATGCGGCGCACGTCGGGATGGACGATGATCGGGTCGGCGGGCTTGTCCGGTGCCTTGGGGCCGGACAGCGAGCGCATCTGCAGCCGCTCACGGGCATAGGCCAGGGCGTTCTGGTAGGCGCGTTCCGACAGGCCCAGGCCCTGCAGGCCGACGGCCACGCGCGCGGAGTTCATCATGGTGAACATCGCCATCAGGCCGCGGTTGGGTTCGCCCACCAGCCAGCCCTGAGCGTCGTCGAGGTTCAACACGCAGGTGGCCGAACCGTGGATTCCCATCTTGTGTTCGAGCGCGCCGCAACGCACACCGTTGGCTTCGCCGGAGTTGCCGTCCTGGTCCACCTTGCGCTTGGGCACCACGAACAGGGAAATGCCCCGCGAGCCTTCCGGCGCGTCGGGCAGGCGTGCCAGCACCAGGTGCACGATGTTGTCGGTGAAATCGTGCTCGCCAGCGGTGATGAAGATCTTGGTGCCGTTGATCTGGTAGCTGCCGTCCGCGTTCGGCGCGGCACGGGTCTTGAGCAGGCCCAGGTCGGTGCCACAGTGCGGCTCGGTCAGGCACATGGTGCCGGTCCAGCGGCCGTCCACCAGCGGCTTGAGGAAGGTTTCCTGCTGCCAGTCGTCACCGTGGTGCAGCAGGGCCTCCACCGCGCCGTGCGAGAGCAGCGGGAAGTTGCCCCAGGCCAGGTTGGCGGCGTCGATCATTTCCTTCAGCGACATGCCCAACGTGTGCGGCAGGCCCTGGCCGCCGAACTCCGGCGGCGCGTTGAGCGCCGGCCAGCCGCCGTCGACGTATTGCTCATAGGCCTCGCGGAAGCCGGGCGGGGTGGTGACCGCGCCGGTGGCCTTGTCGAAGCTGCAGCCGATCTCGTCGCCCACGCTGTTGAGCGGGGCCAGCACGGCTTCGGTGAAGCGCGCGCCTTCCTCGAGGATCGCATCCACCACATCGCGGCTCGCATCGCCCAGGCCGAGGCGCTGGAACAGCGGTTCCACATTGAGCACATCGTGGAGGACGAAGCGGATATCGGTCAGGGGAGCTTTGTAGCTGGACATGGCATTCCGTTGGCTGGGAAGGGGTTGAAGAGACTGGACGGCAGCTGTCGTCAGCGCAGCACGCCCGGCAGGCCGGGCATGGGACTCAGTACGCCTTCGCGCTTGATCGGGTATTCGCGAACGCTGCCGCGGTCGACAGGCGCCGCACGGGTATCGCCCTGGAGGGAATAGGACACTCCGCGCCCTGCGGCCAGCGCATCGGCCAGCAGCAGCCGCGCCTGCGCCGAGGGGATCAGGTCCACGCTGATCACGTCCGCCGACTCCTGCGAGATCTGCAGCTGCGGACTGGCTTGCAGGCTGCCAGCGGCCTCGCCGTTGACCTGCATTTCAAGCTGCAGGTGATCAAAACGCATGGCGATGCTGCTGTAGTTCTGCATCCGCAGGTCGATCGACCAGCTGCCATCGGCTTCGACGGTCAGCTGCTGGATGCGGGCGGCCGGTTCGGACACCCGGCGCGCCGGCCCGGTGCTGCACGCGGTCACCAGTGCGGCGGTGAACAGGATCAGGAAGGGCAGAAATTTCTTCATGCGGCGTAATCTCCGGGAAGCTGCGCGGACGGCATGCGGCCAGAATACTACGACGCCATCAGTGAGGCGGATCACCCGGAAAAGGCGTCAGACAAGCCGCAGTGCGATCCCCAGACCCTGGCTGTCCTCGGCCTCGCCTTCCAGGTCGGCGCGCAGCAGCGGGTGTGCGTCAAGCCAGTCCGGGTCTACCTGCAGACGCAGCGCCGGACCGTTGGCGATGAGCTTGGGCAGCGGCATCGACTCGTCTTCGCCGGAGTGGTGCAACAGCGCCGCCAGCCGCAGCAACATGCCCAGGCGGAGCGCGGCACCGAGCAGGCGGTCGGGCAGCATGTCGAAGGCGCTGCGCGCGACCTTGCGCCGGTGACTCTGTACCAGGGCCGCCAGGAAGCGCTGCTCCTGCTGTGAGAAACCCGGGATATCCGAGTGCGCCAGGATGTAGGCCCCGTGCACATGGTGCTGGCTGTGGGCGATGGTCAGGCCGATCTCATGCAGGCGGGCGGCCCATCCCAGCATCAGCCGGTCGTCCGGGCCCAGCTGCCATTCTTCCGCCACCTGGTCGAATAGCCGCAGCGAAGTGGCGTGGACGCGCGCTGCCTGGGTTTCGTCGATGCCGTAACGCTGGGTGAGAGCCTGGATCGCCGCTTCGCGTGGATCATGTTCACCGCCGCGGCCCAACATGTCGTACAGCACGCCCTCGCGCATGGCGGCCTTGCTGATTGCCATGCGCTCCAGTCCAAGCACGGCGAACGCCGCTTCCAGTGCCAGCAGGCCGCCGGCGATGACCGGGCGGCGATCCTCCGACAGACCCGGCAGGTCCAGCGCATCGATATGCCCGGCGTCGATCAGCCGGTCGCGCACGACGGGCAGCGCCTCCGCCGTCACCGCGCCCTTGGTCAGGCCCATGGCCGCGCATATTCCGCCGATGGCCTTGTTGGTACCGGACGAGCCCAGGGTTTCCTGCCAGCCGATGCTGCGGAAGGTCGAGGCAAACTGCTGGAACTCCGCCGCGACCTCGTTGAATGCGCTCTGCCACTTTTCCCGGGTGAGCTTGCCGGTCGGGAAGAACCGCTGGGTGCTGGAAATGCATCCGACCTGCAGGCTCTCGCGCTCCAGCGTGTCCAGGCCGCGGCCGATGATGCACTCGGTCGAACCACCGCCGATGTCGATCACCATCCGCCGCTCGCCCGGCTTGGGCGGCTGCACGTGGGATACGCCCTGGTAGATCAGGCGGGCTTCCTCGCGTCCGGAAATCACTTCGATCGCATGGCCCAGTGCATATTCGGCCGGGACCAGGAAGTCCCGCGGCACCGCCATGCGGCGCACCGCGTTGGTCGCCAGGGCGCGCACGTGGTGTGGCGGAACGCGGCGGATCCTCTGGCCGAAGCGTTCCAGGCAGGTCAGGGCACGATCGCGCACGTCCATCTGCAGCCGGCCCTTGCCGTACAGGCCTTCGCCCAGGCGCACGGTTTCGCGCAGGCGGTCCACCACCCGCAGCTGGCCCAGGGTGACCCGCGCCACGATCATGTGGAAGCTGTTGGAACCCATGTCGATCGCGGCCAGGGTGTCGCCCTCCTGGATGGACTCGGCGATTGCGCCGGGCAGTACCAGGGAACGGGTGGTCTTCATCCGCAGATTTTCTCCAGCAGCCAGATCTGCGCCGAGTGGGGCGCGGCTCCTTCTTCCGGTTCCAGCCTGCGGTAGCTGCCATCGGCCTGCAATTCCCAAGCGTCGAGGTTGTCGGCCAGGTAGTTGTCCAGCACTTCTTCGTGAATCCTTTGCACCAGGACTGGAGAGAGGATCGGGAAACAGGCCTCCACCCGGCGCAGCAGGTTGCGCTCCAGCCAGTCGGCGCTGGCGCAGAACAGCTCCGGGTCGCCGTCGTTGGCAAACCAGTACGCCCGATGGTGTTCAAGGAAACGGCCGACGATCGAAATCACCCGGATATTGTCGGAGACGCCGGGCACGCCGGGACGCAGGGTGCAGGCTCCGCGTACCACCAGGGTGATCCGTACGCCCGCCTGCGAAGCGGCATACAGCGCGCGGATCACGCGCGGCTCGTTGAGGGCGTTCATCTTGGCGATGATGCGGGCAGGCCTGCCCGCAAGCGCATGTTCCGTTTCACGCCCGATCCGATCCAGCACTCCGGGATGCAGGGTGAAGGGCGATTGCAGCATGTGCTCCAGCTCGATCGCAGGTGCCAGCCCCGACAGCTGCATGAAGATCTGATGCACGTCACTGCCGATGCCGGGGTGGTCGGTCATCAGCCCCAGGTCGGTATAGCCGCGGGCGTTGGCCGGGTGATAGTTGCCGGTGCCAAGATGCACGTAACGGCGCAGTTTGCGGCCTTCCCGGCGCACGATCAGCAGCATCTTGGCGTGGGTCTTGAAGCCGACCACGCCGTAGACCACCTGTACGCCGGCCTCCTGCAGGCGTCCGGCCAGGCCCAGGTTGGCTTCTTCATCAAAGCGCGCCAGCAGCTCCACCACCACGGTCACGTCCTTGCCGTTGCGAGCAGCCTGGACCAGGTGTTCGACAATCGGAGAATCCTTGCCGGTGCGGTAAAGGGTCTGCTTGATCGCCAGCACGTTCGGATCTTCGGCCGCCTGTTTGATCAGTTCCAGCACCGGATTGAAGCTGTCGAACGGGTGGTGGAGCAGCACGTCCTCGTCGGCGATCAGGTCGAACATGGCGTCGCTGCCTGGCAGCTGGCGCGGCTGGAACGCCGGATACTTCAGTTCCGGGCGCTGCACCAGGTCATACACCTGCACCACGCGGCTCAGGTTGACCGGGCCCTTGATGCGGTACACCGCATTGTCCGGCAGGCCGAAGTTCTCCAGCAGGATGCGCACGATCGGTCGCGGGCAGTCGGAGGCGATTTCCAGCCGCATGGGTCGCTGGTAGCCGCGGCCGGCCAGCTCCTCGCGCAGGGCCAGGGCGAGGTTTTCCACCTCGTCCTCGTCCATGATCAGCTCGGAGTTGCGGGTCACCCGGAACTGGTAGGCACCCTTGACTTCCATGCCGGGAAACAGGTGGTGGACGAACTCGGACAGCACCGCTGACAGGAATACGAAGTCGTCTTCACCGCCCGAAACACGCGGTGGCAGCTTGATGATGCGCGGCAGTGACCGCGGCGCGCGCACGATGGCCAGGTTGCCGATGCGGCCGAACGCGTCCTTGCCTTTCAGCACGACCACCACGTTCAGCGACTTGTTGAGGATGCGCGGAAAGGGGTGCGCTGGATCCAGCCCCAGCGGCGAGAGCACGGGCATGATCTCGCTGTGGAAGTACGCCGCCAGCCAGCGCCTGTGGCGCGCGTTCCACTCACTGCGGGCGATGATGCGCACGCCCACGTCCGTCAGCGCAGGGCGCAGCTCGTCGTTCCAGCATGCGTATTGTTCGTCTACCAGCTCCGAGGCGCGCTCATGGATGCGGCGCAGCGCATTGGCCGGGGCGAGGCCGTCGGTGCCCGCCGGCAGGCCAAGCTCGCCGGCGTGACGCACGGCAGCGGCACGGATTTCAAAGAACTCGTCCAGGTTGGTGCAGGAGATGCACAGGAAGCGCAGCCGCTCCAGCAGCGGCACGCTTTCGTCCTGCGCCTGGGCCAGGACCCGGAAGTTGAAATCCAGCTGCGCCAGTTCGCGATTCAGGTACAGCGCGGGATCGGCCAGCGGATCCTGCTCTTCGGTGACCGGCCCCTGGGCGGGCTGTGCGGATCGTCGCCCCGGGTCACGGGCCGACGCCGTGCCCTTGCGCCGGGATGCAGGGTTGCGCGGAGTCATGGGTCGATATCCTCGGGCGCCGTCCGCTGCAGGGTGCGCCCCGCGGGGAAGCGGCAGGTGAACAGGCTGCCCTGTCCGACTTCGCTTGAGATCTCGAGCCGGGCCTGATGCAGCTGCAATACGTGTTTGACGATCGCCAGGCCCAGGCCGGTACCGCCCAGGTCGCGCGAGCGACTGCTGGACACACGGTAGAAGCGCTCGGTCAGGCGTTCCAGGTGTGATTCGGGGATGCCGTAGCCGCTGTCGCGCACCGACAGCATCACCCCGCCTTCCTCATCCAGGTCAATGACGATCGAAATGCTCCCGTCCGCAGGCGTATAGCGCACCGCGTTGGACACCAGATTGGAGAACGCGCTGTGAAGCTCACGCGGTGAACCGAGCAGGTCCACGCCCGCGCGGTCTTCAACGCTGATCACGTGCCGGCCCTTGCCGAGCGCCTCGGCTTCGCGCCGCAGGGTGGCCAGGGTTGAATCCAGCGCAACCACCTCATCGTTGATCGAGTCCTGTGACTCGAGCCGCGACAGGGTGAGCAGGTCTTCCACCAGCTGGGTCATGCGCTGCGACTGGCGCTGCATCTCGACCAGGATGGGCGCCCACTCCGGCTGTTCGGAAGGGTCGAGCATCTCCAGGTAGCCGTGGATGACGGTCAGTGGCGTGCGCAGTTCGTGGGAAACGTTGGCCACGAAGTCGCGGCGGATGTGTTCCAGATGCATCAGCTTGGTCACGTCGCGCGCCACCAGCAGCCACAGCTCGTCGGAATAGGGGATCAGGCGCAGGCTCAGGCGTATGCCAGGGCTGACCGGGGAGGGCGCGTCGAGCAACGGCTCGGCGTTGCGGCCGGCCGCCAGCCAGTGGGCGATTGGCAGCGGCCGCAAGCGTTCCCCGAGTGGCGCCTGGATGTCTTCGGGATAGTGCAGGCCGAGCAGGTCGCTGGCGGCTTCGTTGAACCACTGCACGCGCTGGGTGTTGCGCTCCAGCACCACCACCGCGTCGGGCAGGGCGGCCGCGGCGGCGCGGTAGGCGCGCAGCATTTCCACCAGCCGCTGGGCGCGATGGCGCTGTTCATCCTGGTTGCGGTGCAGCAGCTGCTGCAGGTCGCTCCACGCGTCGGTGCCGTGGTCCAGGGCCACGCGCTGGCGGGAAGCCAGGCGCCGCACCAGCCGCCGCAACCGCAGCTGCTGCCAGGCCAGCAGGCCCAGCGCGGCAATCGCCAGCGCCGGCCAGGGATGGCCGAGCACAAGGCCCAGGGCCAACGCAACGGCCAGCACGACCAGCGGCCGGGCCAGGGTCCTGCTCAAGGGAGGGTGCGCATGGGCGGACATCTCCATCAGTCTAGGCGCCCAGGCGGTGAATCACACAGCGGTCGAGAAGCGGTAACCGGCGCCCCGCACGGTCTGCACCATGCCCGACAGGCCGCTCGGCTCCAGGGTCTTGCGCAGGCGGCGGATATGCACGTCGACGGTGCGCTCCTCAACGTACACGCTGCCACCCCAGACGTGATCAAGCAGCTGCGCGCGCGAGTAGACCCGCTCGGGGTGGGTCATGAAGAAGTGCAGCAGGCGGAATTCCGTAGGGCCGATGTTGATCGGCTCCTCGTTGGCAAATACCCGGTGGGCAGCGCCATCGATACGCAGGCCGCCCAGGCTGACGCTGCCATCCTCGTCGTCCTCGCGCGAGCGGCGCATGACCGCGCGAATCCGGGCCAGCAGCTCGCGGGCGGAGAAAGGCTTGACCACATAGTCGTCCACGCCGGCTTCCAGTCCGCCAACCCGGTCGTCTTCCTCACCGCGGGCAGTGAGCATGATGATGGGCACCTCCCGGGTCAGCTCGTCGCGGCGCCAGCGCCGGGCCAGCTCAAGGCCGCTGGTGCCGGGCAGCATCCAGTCAAGCAGGATCAGGTCGGGGACCTTGTCGGCGATTGCGGACTGCGCCTGGCGGGCGTCACCCGCATGGACCGGCTCGTATTCGCCTTTGCGCAAAGCGAAAGCCACCATCTCGCGGATGGCGGGCTCGTCGTCGACGATCAGGATCCGTTTCTGCATGTGCTTTGTCACAACCTGCCTGCTTGACCGTAGTCTGGATTAGACGACAGATTTGTGACCGCATCATGACACGGGGTTGCAGGGGATCAGCGGCGGCGCAGGTCGTCGTCGCGAATGCCCTGGCGTTGCAGTTCCAGCACCGTTGGCGTGATGGCGGCGATCCGCGCGTCGATGCGGGCGCGTGCGTAGTAATCCAGGTCATCGCGTTGCCGCAGGTTGTTGAGCTGGACCAGTGCCTGCTCAGCGCGGCCGCCCAGATAGGCGGCTTCAGCCCAGGCCTCGCCGGCGCGGACCGGATCGCCCGCGATCTCACTGATGCGGGCGAAAGTACGCTGGAACACCGGATCGTCCGCGGCCGAGCGCAGCAGGGGCCGCAACAGCGCCTGGGCGCGGACGCCGGCCTCCGGGGTATCGCGCTCCACCAGCACGGCGGCATATGCCAGGGCCACGGCACGGTCGTTGGGCAGGCGCCGGACCATGTTTTCAAAGCGCTCGTCGGCTTCTTGCAGACGTCCCGATTTGGCCAGGGCCTCGGCCAGGGCAAGGGACAGCCAGCGATCACCCGGGTGCTCGTGCAGCAGGGCAGCGAACTCGGTGGCAGCGCGGGCGGCCTCGCCCGCGCGCATGCGCGCCAGGGCCAGGCCGTAGCGCTGGGCGTCGGTGAGCGGCTCGGCGCGGCGCATAGCCTCGTATTCGGTAATGGCCTGGCGGATGGTGTTGGCACTGAGTACCCGCATGCGCTCGCGTGCCCAGCCGAAGATGACCGGGTCCGCCGCACCCAGGTGCAGTGCGGGCAGCTGCATGTTGCCTGGCAGCAGGGGATTGCTGGGACGTCCTGGCGCCGGCGCGGTGATGTCGCCGCGGGGAACCCGGATGCGCTCGGTCAGCACCGCATCCGGCGTGGAAGTAGTGGCCACCACGCTGCCGCGGCCTGCGTACTGCTCCGCGCGCTGGCGCGCTTCGGCGATACGGGTGGTGGTGACCGGGTGCGTGCGCAGGTAGTCCGGCAGGCGCTCGCGTTCGGTGCCCTGGTTGACGCGCGAAACGGCCTGCATGCGCTCGAACATGGTGGCCATGGAGTCCACGTCGTAGCCGCTGCGGGCCAGGGTGCGCATGCCGATTCGATCGGCTTCGGATTCGTTGGAGCGGGTGTAGTCGATCTGCCGCTGCAGGGCCAGGCCCTGGATCGAGGCGATCGCCGCCATGCCGGCGTCGCCCGAAGAAGAGCTGTCAGTGCTGGCGGCCAGCGCAATCGCCCCCAGCATCGCCAACAGCATCGGCATGCTGTCGCGCTGGGCGCGCTCCACGCTGCGCAGGACATGGCTCTGGGTGACGTGGACGATCTCGTGCGACATCACCGCGGCCACTTCATCTTCGGTTTCCGCGGTGAGTACCAGCCCGACGTTGACGCCGATATAGCCGCCCAGGGTGGCGAAGGCGTTGATCGAGCGGTCGCGCATCATGAAGAAGGTGAACGACTGACGCGGCTGGTCGCTGGCCGAAGCCAGGCGGTTGCCGGTGGTGCGCAGCCAGTGATCGACCAGCGGGTCCTCCAGCACCATGTCGTAGTGGCGCAGCTGGGCCAGCAGCATTTCGCCATATTCCTCCTGCTGCGAGGGGCTGAGCACCGTGCCGGCCGAGGAGCCGATATCAGGCAGCCTGTTGTCCTGCGCCGCGGCATGGCTGCCGGCGAAGACCAGGGTGAGGAGGGTGGCGATCAGGAAAGCGCGCATCTATGTTCGAGTCGGATCCGGGGTTCAAGGTACTGAGGGAGGATGACGCCCGTGGCCGGGCAGCGAGTGAATCACCCGTTAATCTTCATCTGCAAGGGCGCGGCGAGGGGCTCTGCGCCGGCAGTGTACGGGCCCGCACTGGAAAAACCGTCCGGTCATACCCACACTTTGGACATCTTTCGCCGTATCAAGTTTCCGGAGCCTGCCTTGGACAACGCCCAGACCGCCGCCCAGCCCCCCATCACCCTCTATACCAGCGCCATCTGCGCCTACTGCAATGCGGCCAAGCAGTTCCTCAAGGGACGCGGCCTTGAGTGGACCGAGGTGCGGATCGACCAGGATCCGGCCGAGCGCGAGCGCATGGTCGAACGGACCGGTCGTACCTCGGTGCCGCAGATCTTTTTCGGCCAGGCCCACGTGGGCGGCTATGACGACATGATCGCGCTGCACCGCGCCGGCAAGCTGGACGCGCTGCTGTCCGGCGATGTGCCGCAGGACGGTGCATGAGCGCGGAGACGGAGGGCGACCGCGTCGCCGAGTTCACCGCCTTCCGTGAGCGCATGAACAAGCGCATCCTGGACGAGCCCAACCAGGTGGTGCGCCGGTTCTTCGCCCTGGACACCCAGGCCTATGCCGACGGCGCGCTGGATGTGAAGACCAAGGAGCTGCTGGGCCTGGTGGCTTCGCTGGTGCTGCGCTGCGATGACTGCATCAGCTATCACGTGGCCCAGTGCCGTGGCGCTGGCGCCAGCCGTCAGGAGCTGTTCGAAACCTTTTCGATCGGCCTGGTGGTGGGGGGCTCGATCGTGATCCCGCACCTGCGGCGGGCCGTGGACTTCCTTGACCGGCTGGAGCGTGGCGAGGCGGAGGCTCCGGCGGGACATCCGCACGACTGATCCGGCCCGCACTGCAGGCGCCCGGGCGTTCCGGCATAATTGGCGGCTCACTTTCAATCACGCGCCGTGGGCTCGCTGCGGTGCCTTTCTGCACGGAAATCCCCCCAATGTCCCAGAAAATCACGGTGATCCGCGGCGACGGCATCGGCCCGGAAATCATGGATGCCACCCTGTTTGTGCTCGACGCGATGGATCTCGGCCTGAGCTATGAAGAGGCCGACGCCGGCTTGGCCGCGATGGAAAAGCACGGCGAACTGCTGCCCGCGGCCACCCTGGAGTCGATCCAGCGCAACAAGGTTGCGCTCAAGAGCCCGCTGACCACGCCGGTCGGCGAGGGCTTCAGCTCGATCAACGTGGCCCTGCGCCGCCACTTCGACCTGTACGCCAACGTGCGTCCGGCCAAGAGCTACCCCAATACCCTTGCCCGCTTCCCGGGTGAGGTTGATCTGATCACCGTGCGTGAGAACACCGAAGGCGCCTACATCGGTGAAGGCCAGCAGATCACCGAGGACGGCGAGACCGCGACCCTGACCTCGAAGGTCACCCGCAAGGGTTCCGACCGCATCGTCCGCTACGCCTTTGAACTGGCCCGCAGCACCGGCCGCAAGAAGGTCACCGTGGTGCACAAGGCCAACATCCTCAAGACCACTTCGGGCCTGTTCCTGAAGGTGGCGCGTGAGGTGGCTGCCGAGTACCCGGACATCGAGTGCAGCGAGATGATCGTCGACAACGCTTGCATGCAGCTGGTGATGCGCCCGGAGCAGTTCGACGTCATCGTCACCACCAACCTGTTCGGCGACATCGTTTCCGACCTGTGTGCCGGTCTGATCGGTGGCCTGGGCCTGACCCCGGGCGCGAACATCGGCCATGAGGTTGCCATTTTCGAGGCCGTGCACGGCACCGCCCCGGACATCGCCGGGCAGGGCAAGGCCAACCCGGGCGCGCTGCTGCTGGGCGCAGCACAGATGCTTGACCATCTGGGCATGCCCGACCAGGCCGAGCGCCTGCGCCAGGCCATGGTGGCCACCCTGCAGGCCAAGGATTCGCTGACCGCGGACCTGGGCGGCACCGGCACCACCATGGGCTACGCCAAGGCCATCGTCAGTCGGCTCTGAGCCTGATGCTGCCGTGCCGGAGTGCCTGATGCGCTCCGGCACGGTTGTGGCAACGTTCCATTTCTAGCGCGCGAGTGTCCCGTCGCGGTCAGTGACGCGCGCGGCCAAGCCGATCACAATCGGTGCTTTCGCTCTGGGGAACGCCTGTCCATGACCACCCGCGCAAGCGCGCTGGCGCTCACGCCGCTGCTGCTGTTTCTGGCCCTGTTTTTCGGAGCCGGCCTGTACTTCACCGCCCAGGGCGAGCCGATGGGCTTCTACCAGCTGCGTGCGCCGGTGGCGATCCTGCCGGCGCTGGCGCTGGCCGCCTGCCTGGCGCACTTTCGTGGGGTGAAGGCCGGGGAAGTGCTGCTGCAGGGCATGGGCGATTCCAACATCGTGCTGATGTGCCTGATCTACCTGCTGGCAGGGGCGTTTGCCTATGTATCCAATGCGATTGGTGCGGTGGATGCGGTCGTGGCGCTCGGTCTGGGGGCATTGCCGGCTTCGCTGGTCATGCCTGGCCTGTTCCTGCTGGCCTGCTTCATCTCCCTTGCAATCGGCTCCTCGATGGGCACCGTCGCGGCGGTGGTGCCCATCGCACTGGGCGTGGCCGATGCTGCGGGGTTCGATCGGGCGCTGGTCGTGGGTGCGGTGATCGGAGGGGCGATGTTCGGGGACAACCTGTCGGTGATCTCGGATACCACCATCGCCGCGACCCGCACCCAGGGTGCACAGATGCGCGACAAGTTCCGGGAGAACTTCCGGATCGCGATGCCAGCTGCGCTGGCCACCATGGGCCTGCTGCTGTTCATGGGGGATGCGGCTCCGGTGGAGCATGTGGGCGCGGGGATTTCGCCATGGTTGGCGCTGCCTTATCTGGTAGTGCTGGTGCTGGCGGTGGCCGGCCTGGACGTGCTCGTGGTGCTGTCGATCGGCCTGGCGCTGGCAGGCGTGTTCGGCCTGGTGCTGGGAGATGGCTACGACGCGGTGGCCTACGTGGGCGATATCTGGATGGGCTTTGACAGCATGGTGGAGATCCTGCTGCTGTCGCTGCTGATCGGCGGGTTGAGCGCGTTGATGAAAGCCAGCGGCGGTCTGGCCTGGCTGACGCAGATGATCTCGCGCATCGCCCGCGGCCATCGCGGCCGGCGGACGGGAGAGTTCAGCATCGCGGCGCTGTCGGCCACCACCGACGCGTTCACCGCCAACAACACCGTGGCGATCCTGATCAGCGGCAGCGTGGCGAAGGATATCGCCGAGCATCACGGGATCAGTCCACGTCGCTCGGCGAGCGTGCTGGACATCTTTGCCTGCGTGATGCAGGGGGTGTTGCCGTACGGCGCGCAGATCCTGCTGGCGGCCTCGCTGGCGGCGGTCTCGCCGCTGGCGCTGGCCGGCAAGGTCTATTACTGCTGGATCCTCGCGGTGGTGGCGATCGGATTCATGCTATGGCCGACGAAGCCGGCCCCCACTCCACAGGAGCGCGGCATCCCGTAGGAGCGCGCCACGCGCGCGAAGCCGCGTGAATCCTATCGGCAAGAAGAAGCTTCGGACGCTACGCCGGGACCGGCGCGCCACCGCGGCGCTCAACGTCACGCGGTGGCGCGCGCGTGGCGCGCCCCTGCCGTGCGGCGACGAAAAAAGGGCGCCACCGGGGCGCCCTTTTCATGAAGCCTGCGAAGTCCGTCAGTTGCGTGAGTTCAGCTTGGCCAGCAGGCGCAGGAACTCGATGTACAGCCACACCAGGGTGACCATCAGCGCGAAGGCGCCGTACCACTCCATGAACTTGGGCGCGCCGCGCTCCACCCCGGTTTCAATCAGGTCGAAGTCCAGCACCAGGTTCAGCGCCGCGATCACCACCACGAACAGGCTGAAGCCGATGCCGATCAGCCCCGACTCGTGGATCATCGGGATGTTGATGCCGAACAGGCCCAGCACGATCGAGGCCAGGTACACCAGCATGATCCCGCCGGTGGCCGCCACCACGCCCATCTTGAACTTCTCGGTGGGCTTGATCAGCCCCGAGCGGTAGGCGAAGAGCATGACGAACAGGGTGGCGAAGGTGAGCATCACCGCCTGCATCACAATGCCTTCGTACATATGGTTGAACATCGCCGAGATCGCGCCGAGGAAAAAGCCCTCGACCAGTGCGTACATCGGCGCGGTGACCGGCGCCCATTCCTTCTTGAACACCGTCACCATGGCCAGCACGAAGCCGCCGATGAGGCCGCCCCACATGTACAGGCCAAAGCCCGGGGCGGGCTCGCCGGTCGGGGTCAACGCCTGGCTCCAGGCCCAGGCGGCGGTGAGCGTTGCCAGCAGCAACAGCAGGCCGGTCTTGTTGGCGGTGCCGTTGAGGGTCATCACCTGGTCAGGGTGGGATACGACAGTGCCGCTGCCCAGGTCGAGGAATGTGGATTCCTTGAGGGCGGGATTTCCGCTGCGCATGGATACCTCTTTGATTTGTTCGAATGGATGCTGGCGCAGAGGATACACGTGAAGCGGTGGATTCCTGATGGCAGCGCCCATAACAGGACAGGGCGGGAACTTGATTGACACCGGCCCGCACGCCCCGGACAATACGCGGTTCCCGAGCCGACGATGCAAGTCGCCGGCACATTCAGGAATGGACCGTTGGCATCGCCGGGGTATAGCGCAGTCTGGTAGCGCGCCTGCTTTGGGAGCAGGATGTCGGGGGTTCGAATCCCTCTACCCCGACCACCGGTCGCCACGGACGGGAGTCGATGCGACAATCCGGCGCGGGCGCCCGTAGCTCAACCGGATAGAGCACCGGCCTTCTAAGCCGGTGGTTGCAGGTTCGAGTCCTGCCGGGCGCGCCAATCCAGCGGCGCGAAGCGGTTCGTAAAGTGTTTCAGATGTGGTGGCTGTAGCTCAGATGGTTAGAGCACCGGATTGTGATTCCGGGGGTCGGGGGTTCGAATCCCCTCAGCCACCCCAGTTTTTCATGGCATCGGTGTTTTTCGATTGCCATCCGGGAAATGCGCCGTTACACTGCGCCACCCGATTTACCCGGGCCGTTAGCTCAGTTGGTAGAGCATCGGACTCTTAATCCGCTGGTCGATGGTTCGAATCCATCACGGCCCACCAGCTCCGAAGGCGCCCGGCACAGCCGGGCGTTTTTCGTTGTGGCGAAGGTAGAATCGGCACGTGATCGCGAAAGTGGCGGAATTGGTAGACGCACCAGATTTAGGTTCTGGCGGGTAGTCCCCGTGGGGGTTCGAGTCCCCCCTTTCGCACCAGTCCCAGGTGGAGTCGGCACGTTGGGACGTGGGTGAACGAGCGTTCGCGAGTCGCGCGGATCACGCCGCCCTGTAGCGTCCGCCCCCCGAATCCGCCACAATATCCCGTTCCGCTGGAGCCCGGGCGTCAGGTACGCCACCCCCGGTTCCGGTATCCCGACAATGATGAAATTCCCGGCCCATGGCCGCGGTGCAGGAGTGGTTATGCAAGTTTCGGTCGAATCCACCGGCAATCTCGAGCGCCGGATGACTTTCCAGGTTCCGGCAGAACAGTTGGAAAGCGACGTTGGCGGCCGCCTGCGCGAAATGGCCGGCACCGCCCGCATCAAGGGCTTCCGCCCAGGCAAGGTGCCCACCAGCGTGATCAAGCAGCGCTTTGGCGCGCAGGTCCGTGCCGAGGTACTGGACCGCCTGCTGCGCGAGCAGTTTGATGGCGCCATCCGTGCCAATGAGCTGCGCGTGGCCGGGAGCCCGCGCATCGAGCCCGCCGAAGGGGATGATGAATTCTCCTACGTGGCCACCTTCGAAGTCGTTCCGGACTTCGGCGAGATCGACGTCTCCAAGCTGACCGTGGTCCGTCATACCGGTGAAGTCGCCGACGAGGACATCGACCGCATGATCGACAACCTCCGCCAGCAGCGCAGGAGCTGGACCGCGGTGACCCGTCCGGCCGCCGAGGGTGACGCGCTGGACATCGAGACCTGGTCGCAGGCCGGCGACGAACGCCTGCCGGCGGAAGGCTCCGAGAAAGGCACCCTGGTGATCGGTTCGGGCGCCATGCTGCCGGCGCTGGAGGAAGCGCTGGTGGGCATGTCCGCCGGTGAGGAAAAGACCGTCGAGGTCGAGTTCCCGGCCGACTGGCGCGTATCGCAGCTGGCCGGCAAGAAGGCCCAGGCCCACCTGAAGGTGGAGCGGGTGTCGGAAGAGATGCTGCCCGAGGTCGACGCCGACTTCATCAAGAGCTTTGGTGTGAAGAAGGGCGAACTGGAGCAGTTCCGCACCGAAATCCGTACCAACCTGGAGCGCGAGCTCA
Source organism: Luteimonas sp. A478 (assembly GCF_054052025.1). Lineage (NCBI taxonomy): Bacteria > Pseudomonadati > Pseudomonadota > Gammaproteobacteria > Lysobacterales > Lysobacteraceae > Luteimonas > Luteimonas yangxiaopingae. The sequence continues at coordinate 155,547 of NZ_JBSVRF010000001.1, forward strand.
AGGGCGCCCTGATGAGCCGCCTGCGCCGCGAAGTGGGCGAGCAGCTGGTGGCCACCTGGGAGCATGTGGACCTGCCTCCGCGCCTGGTTGAAAACGAGGCCCGTGCCCTGGCCGAGGACGCGCTGCAGCAGGCCCGCCGCCAGGGTCGCCAGGAGCCTGACCTGGAAGCGGACGCGCACAAGCAGTTCATGGAAGTGGCGCGTCGGCGCGTTCTGATGGGCCTGCTGGTAGGCGAAGTCGCCCGCACCAACAAGCTGATGCTTGACCCCAAGCGCCTGAATGAAACCCTGCGCCTGATCGCTTCCACCTACGAGGAACCGGAGCAGGTCATTGAGTTGTACCGCAACGACCCCCAACTCATGACAGGATTGCAGAACCGGGTGATGGAAGAGCAGGTGATCGACTGGATCGCCGAGCGCGCCCAGCACACCGACGAGAAATTGACCTTCCAGGAAGCGATCGCGCCGCAGGCGTGACCGTTCCTTTCACGGCGGTAACCCCGCCTTTCCAAGCCGGATACCAGACAGCATGATCAACCAGCCCAAGGCCCTCAACCTCGTCCCGATGGTGGTCGAACAGACCAGCCGCGGAGAGCGCGCGTACGACATCTATTCGCGTTTGCTCAAGGAGCGGGTGATCTTCCTGGTTGGTCCGGTCGATGATCACGTGGCCAACGTGATCGTCGCCCAGCTGCTGTTTCTGGAAGCCGAGAACCCGGAAAAGGACATCAGCCTGTACATCAACTCGCCGGGCGGCATTGTCACCGCCGGACTGGCGATCTACGACACCATGCAGTTCATCAAGCCGGACGTAAGCACCATCTGCGTCGGCCAGGCGGCCAGCATGGGCGCGCTGCTGCTGGCGGCCGGTGCCAAGGGCAAGCGCTACGCGTTGCCGAACTCCAGGATCATGATCCACCAGCCGCTGGGCGGCTTCCAGGGCCAGGCCACCGACATCGAGATCCATGCCCGCGAGATCCTCTCGCTCAAGCAGCGCTTGAACGAGATCCTCTCGCGCCACACCGGGCAGAGCATGGATACCATCTCGGCCGATACCGAGCGCGACAACTTCAAGAGCGCCGAGGGCGCGCGTGAGTATGGCCTGGTCGACGAGGTGCTCGAGCGTCGTCCCGAAGAGACCATCCAGCCTGGCTGAGATGTCTCCAGCTGTCTGTCTGCGTACTGGCAGTGCTACGCGTAAAGCACCGGCAAACAACAGGTTTCTGCGCGCCGGTGCGGCGCTGGCGTGGCGTAATCGCTATGCTATTCTCAAATCGATCCAGCGCCACAGGGCGCCGTACCAGCGGGTAAGCAACGCATGAGCAATGACTCCCAGGGCCGTTCCGGCGACAGCAGCAAGATCCTCTACTGTTCTTTCTGTGGAAAGAGCCAGCACGAGGTGCGCAAGCTGATTGCGGGCCCCAGCGTGTTCATCTGTGATGAGTGCGTGGAGCTGTGCAACGACATCATCCGCGAGGAGCTTGAGGAAAAGGCCCAGTCGGCGCGCAGCTCGCTGCCCAAGCCGAAGGAAATCCTCGAGGTGCTGGACGAATACGTGATCGGCCAGAAGCGGGCAAAGCGCACCTTGGCGGTGGCGGTCTACAACCACTACAAGCGCATCGAAAGCAGGCAGAAGAGCGACGAGGTCGAACTGGCCAAGTCCAACATCCTGCTGGTCGGCCCCACCGGTTCGGGCAAGACGCTGCTGGCCGAGACCCTGGCCCGCATGCTCAACGTGCCGTTCACCATGGCCGACGCCACCACGCTGACCGAAGCCGGTTACGTGGGTGAGGACGTTGAGAACATCATCCAGAAGCTGCTGCAGAAGTGCGACTACGACGTCGAGAAGGCGCAGCAGGGCATCGTGTACATCGACGAGATCGACAAGATCTCGCGCAAGAGCGAGAACCCGTCGATCACCCGCGACGTGTCCGGCGAAGGCGTGCAGCAGGCGCTGCTCAAGCTGATCGAGGGCACCATGGCCAGCGTACCGCCGCAGGGTGGGCGCAAGCATCCGCAGCAGGAGTTCCTGCAGGTCGATACCAGCAATATCCTGTTTATCGTGGGTGGCGCATTCGCCGGCCTGGACAAGATCATCCAGCAGCGCACCAGCGACGGTGGCGGCATCGGTTTCTCGGCCAAGGTCAGGAGCAGCGAGCGCAAGGCCGACACCGGCAAGGTGTTGGCCGACGTGGAGCCCGAAGACCTGATCAAGTTCGGCCTGATCCCCGAGTTCGTCGGCCGCCTGCCGGTGGTCGCCACGCTCGAGGAGCTGGATGAGGAAGCACTGATCAAGATCCTCACCGAGCCGAAGAACGCCATCACCAAACAGTTCAAGAAGCTGTTCGAGATGGAAGGCGCGGAACTGGAGTTCCGCGAGGACGCCCTGGCCGCCATCGCGCGCAAGGCGATCAAGCGCAAGACCGGTGCGCGCGGGCTGCGCACCATCGTCGAATCGGTGCTGCTGGACACCATGTACGAGCTGCCGTCACTTGAGAACGTGAGCAAGGTGGTAGTGGACGAGTCGGTGATCGAGCACAAGTCCGAGCCGTACCTCATCTACCAGAACCCGCCTTCGCAAAAGGTGGCCTCGGCCGAATAGCGGGAAGGATTCCAACGGCGGGCACAGGGCCCGCCGATCGTGCAAGGAGCGCATGATGGCAAGGAACTGGATCGTGGTCGGGGACCCGACCAGCAGCGGCGGCAGCGTCATCACCGGCTCGCCGTTCACCGATATCGACGGCATTCCCGTGGCCCGGGTCAACGACCAGGCCACCTGCCCAAGTCACAAGGGCGCCTTTCCCATAGTTGACGGCGACTCCACCCTGATTGTGGACGGCCAGCCCGTGGCCCTGCACGGCAGCTCGCTGGCCTGTGGCTGCAAGGTGCTGTCGGCGCAGCAGGTGCGGGTGTTTGTGGATGCGGGTGGAGGGGGAGCGAGCGGAACGGGTGGGCTGGCATCTTCAGCGGCGGTTGCAGGCGTTGCAGCAGCAGTTGCGAAACTTCGCAATGCCGCTGAGGAGACTGCGACGAGTGCCCCGGTGGGTGAGTTCGATCAGGGGCTGTGTCTCGTTGACGGGTCTGGGCGGGCGCTGTGCGGTACCGCCTATGCCCTTCACCTGGAGGATGGATCCTGTCTTGAAGGGCGGACGGATGATGCCGGGAACACGGCCCGCGTGGTCACGCAAACGCCACAGCGGATCGTCAAGGTCGTTTTGAATCCGGAAGATGTGGTGTGCTGCCCCGCGCATGCCCATCACTGCCCGGAGTCATTGGATCCGCTCGAGATCGCATTGGAAGGAGTGACGACCAGTGCGGAAGGGTTTGGAGTTTCGGTTCACCAGGTGACGACTCCCAAAGGTGAGGCGCGGGGACTGACCCAGGGGGAGATCGCGATGTCGCGTCTGGTATTTGGCGACGCCATCGATTATTCAAAAGTCCGGATCCACAACCAGGAATACCTGTGGTTCGGACTGCAGCCGGACGACACGGCGATGGCTCCGAATGGGCACATCTACTTCAATCCGAAGTACTTCAAGGAAGACTTTTCGTCGTCCACTCTTTCCGATCAGATGTGGCTCATGCACGAAATGACGCACGTTTGGCAGCATCAGCTCGGGTATCCCGTGAAGTGGCGGGGAGCCCTGAGAATGGGACTCTCCTACAGGTACAAGCTTGAGCCCGGTAAAAAGCTCGGCGACTTCAACATGGAGGCGCAGGGAAACATCCTTGCTGACTATTACGTCCTGAAGTTCAAGGGCCTGCCTGGCATGCTCGCGGAGGCCAATCACAGAAACGACCCCCAGGCCTTGGCATTGTTCGAACAGGTACTGGCTGAATTTATCGAGCGTCCCAGCGACAGGCGGAACCTGCCATGACAAAAAGCTTTTCCGGGTCTTGGAAATGGATACTCTCTGCGCTGATTGTGTTGAGCATGCCGACGGCTTGCCAGGCCAGCCTGAAGATGTGGGATGCGAAGGTTGAGAACAGGCAGGGCGTGCCGTGTTTTTCGCCGGCCGAGGTTCCAACAGGCGACAGGGAGGTCCTGCGCGTGGCGTTGATTTCCGTTTCAGAGATTCATGCGGATGGCTCGGAGGCAAGAATCGTATGGATGGCGAGTGCCGGATCCCCGGACGGAGTGGCCTTGTCCCAGGGGGGGTGCCTGGAGTACGGGCTCGTACCAGACATGGCCACCGACGTTGAGGCCAAGGCTTTGCAGGCCGGTAAGCGATACGAGGTTTTCCTGAATACAGACGTGGGGGAGCGCCGGGACAACATGCGCTTCCGCGCCTATTTCTGCCTCTCCGGCCGGGAAGAGGATCCCATTGTTCCCGTCCAATGGAATGAAGAGCTGGGCAGCTACCCATGGGAGAAGTGCAGGTCGGGACAGCCGGCCAGCGCTGGAAGATCGCGATAGTCCGAAGTTCGCTGACAACCTCCGCGGGGAGCGAAGTGGTATTCGCGTTTCGATCCTTCCGGACACAGTCCAGAGAGGGCAGATCAGTTGGTGAAGGAACGGGCGCGGGGTGCTTGCATCCTTACCCTGGGGGCCCCATAACGGAAGGCATGCCGGATGAAGCCGGCCCTGAACATGAATTTCCGGAGCCCTGATGAGCACTCCCACTACCGAAATCCTTGAACTGCCGGTGCTGCCGCTGCGCGACGTCGTGGTGTTTCCGCACATGGTGATCCCGCTGTTCGTTGGCCGGGACAAGTCCATCCGTGCGCTGGACATGGCCATGGAAGGCGACAAACGCATCCTGCTGGTGGCGCAGAAGTCGGCCGATGTGGACGACCCCGCCGCCGACGACGTGTACGCCACCGGCACCCTGGCGCAGGTGCTGCAACTGCTGAAGCTGCCCGACGGCACCATCAAGGTGCTGGTGGAAGGCGTGTCCCGCGCTGCGATCAGCGAGGTGACCGAGCGCGATGGCAGCCTGGTGGGACAGGGCGTCGAAATCGAGACGAGCGACGGGCGCGAGGCGCGTGAGATCGAGGCGGTTGCCCGTTCGCTCATGACCCTGTTCGAGCAGTATGTGAAAACCAGCCGCAAGCTGCCGCCGGAGCTGCTGCAGACGGTCTCGGGCATCGACGAGCCGGGACGCCTGGCCGACACGATCGCCGCGCACCTGGGCGTGCGCCTGGCCGACAAGCAGAAGCTGCTGGAGACAGCAGAGATCGGTGACCGCCTGGAGGCCCTGGTGGGCCTGGTGGACGGTGAGATCGACGTGCAGCAGATGGAAAAGCGCATCCGCGGCCGCGTGAAGGGGCAGATGGAGAAGAGCCAGCGCGAGTACTACCTCAACGAGCAGATGAAGGCGATCCAGAAGGAGCTGGGCGAGATCGACGACGCGCCCAACGACATGGGAGAGATCGCCCGCAAGATTGCCGAGGCCGGCATGCCCAAGGAGGTCGAGGCCAAGGCGAAGAGCGAGTTCAACAAGCTCAAGCAGATGTCGCCCATGTCGGCCGAGGCCGCGGTGGTGCGCAATTACCTGGAATGGCTGCTCGGCGTGCCGTGGAAGAAGCGCAGCCGCGTGCGCAAGGACCTCAACGTAGCCCAGGAAGTGCTGGACGCCGACCACTACGGCCTTGAGAAGGTGAAGGAAAGGATCCTCGAATACCTGGCCGTGCAGACCCGGGTGAAGAACATGAAGGGCGCGATCCTGTGCCTGGTCGGCCCGCCCGGCGTGGGCAAGACCTCGCTTGGCCAGTCGATCGCCAAGGCCACGAACCGCAAGTTCGTGCGCATGAGCCTGGGTGGTGTGCGCGACGAGGCCGAGATCCGCGGTCACCGCCGCACCTACGTGGGTTCGATGCCGGGCCGCATCGTGCAGAACCTCACCAAGGCCGGCACCAAGAACCCGCTGTTCGTGCTCGATGAGATCGACAAGATGTCGATGGACTTCCGCGGCGATCCGTCATCGGCGCTGCTGGAGGTGCTGGACCCGGAGCAGAACGACGCCTTCAACGATCACTACCTCGAGGTGGACCTGGACCTGTCGGAGGTGATGTTCATCGCCACCGCCAACTCGCTCAACATCCCCGGCCCGCTGCTGGATCGTATGGAAGTGATCCGCATCCCCGGCTACACCGAGGAAGAGAAGCTCAACATTGCGATGCGCTACCTGCTGCGCAAGCAGTTCAAGGCCAACGGCCTGAAGGAAGAAGAGCTGAAGATCGCCGAAGGCGCGATCCGCGACATCGTGCGCTACTACACGCGCGAGTCCGGCGTGCGCAACCTGGAGCGCGAGATCGCCAAGATCTGCCGCAAGGTGGTCAAGGAAATCGCGCTGGCCGGTCCGAAGAAGAAGGTCAAGGCGATCAGCGTCACTTCGAAGAACCTGGAGAAGTACCTGGGCGTGCGCCGCTTCGACTTTGGCCGCGCAGAGCAGGACAACGAGGTCGGCATGGTCACCGGCCTGGCCTGGACCGAGGTGGGCGGCGATCTGCTGCAGATCGAAGCCACGCACATGCAGGGCAAGGGCAACCTGATCCTCACCGGCCAGCTGGGCGACGTGATGAAGGAATCCGCCTCCGCTGCGCACTCCATCGTGCGCGCGCGTGCGGACCAGATCGACGTTGACATTGAATGGCTGCAGAAGCGCGACATCCACGTTCACGTGCCGGATGGCGCGACCCCGAAGGATGGTCCGAGCGCAGGCATTGCCATCACCACGGCGCTGGTCTCCATGCTGGCCAAGATCCCGGTGCGCTCGGATGTGGCCATGACCGGTGAGATCACCCTGCGTGGCAAGGTGACCGAGATCGGCGGGCTGAAAGAGAAGCTGCTGGCGGCCCTGCGCGGAGGCATCCGTACGGTCATCATTCCCGAGGACAACCGCAAGGACCTGACTGATCTGCCGAAAAACGTGACCGAAGACCTGGAGATCATTCCGGTGAAGTGGATCGAGGAAGTGCTCGACATTGCGTTGGAACGACCGCTGCCGCAGCGAGCGGCAAAGGCGGCGGAAGGCGTGATCGCCAAGCCGGCAAAAGCGCGTGAAAGGGCACCCGTCAGCAAGCATTGACGCATGCGCGAGGCTGTGGCAGGGAGGCTGAAAGTGGCGCGGTTGTGGGATTTTTCGGTTGCGTGCCGATGGCGCGCACTGGTATAAAGTCACCTGTCAGCGGCTTCATCCAGCGGGTTGGCCGCTCCGCATCGAGCGTTTGGCCGTTCGAAATCAACGCGACCCGGGTCGCATCAGGAGTTACGAAAGACATGACGAAGAAGAGTGACATCATCGAAGCCGTGGCCGCCAAGGCTGGCCTTACCCGCGCCGACGCGACCAGCGCCGTGGATACGGTGTTCGATACCATTACCAGCACCCTCGGCCGCGGCGACAGCGTTGCCATCGCCGGCTTCGGCACCTTCGAAGTGCGCGACCGCGCTGCACGTACCGGCCGCAACCCGCGCACCGGCGAAGAGATCCAGATCCCGGCCGCAAAGAATCCTGCATTCAAGGCTGGCAAAGCTCTGAAGGACGCTGTAAACTAATCGTCTTAGTCGGGGTGCTTAGCTCAGTGGTAGAGCGTCGCCCTTACAAGGCGAGGGTCGGGGGTTCGAAACCCTCAGCACCCACCACGCCAGGCTTCAAAAGGTTTCAAGTGCGGAGCGGTAGTTCAGTTGGTTAGAATGCTGGCCTGTCACGCCGGAGGTCGCGGGTTCGAGTCCCGTCCGCTCCGCCATTTACGACCCAAAAACCCCTGCTTCGGCAGGGGTTTTTGCTTTTAAGGATTTTCATCCACAGCGCATGATCGTGCCCTCCAGCAGCCCAGCGCCTGCGGTGGTGCAATCCGGTTTAAAATGCGCGGCTACCTCCAGGGTCTGTACATACAATGCTGCAAGCACTCAGAGACAAGATGACCGGTTGGATCGCGATTGGAATCGTGATCCTGCTGGCAATTCCGTTCGCGTTCTTCGGGATGGAGCAGTACCTGTTCCAGAGCGGCGCCAGTTACGCGGCCAAGGTGGAAGCCCCGCCTTCGTGGTGGCGCGGCGCTCCCGACCTGTGGCCGGTCCGCAAGCTGGTGTGGAGCAGCGAAACCATCGAGGCCGAAGACTTCCGGCGGGCATTCGAACAGGAGCGGCAGCAGCGCCGCATCCAGCTGGGCGACGCGTATGATCCGCGCAGCTTCGAATCCATCGAGAGCCGTCGCCAGGTGCTTGAGGGGCTGATCGACCAGACCGTGCTGAGGCTGACTGCCGACAGCCGTGGCATTGCGGTCGGCAATGCGCAGGTCGCTGCGCAGATCCAGCAGATCCCCGCATTCCAGGTGGATGGCCGGTTCGACCTGCAGCGTTACCAGGTGGCACTGCAGTCGCAGGTACCGGCGCAGAGCCCGGCCCAATTCGAGAATCTGGTCCGCGAGAGCCTGCAGCAGTCGCTGATCCCGGTGCAGGTAGCCGAGTCGGCGTTCGTGACCCGGGCCAGGATCGACCGGCTGCTGGTACTGCTTGGCGAGCGTCGCGATGTGTCTTTCGCGGTGATCCCGGTGCCCGAACCCGACGCGGAAGAGGTTGGCGACGAGGAGATCCAGGCCTGGTACCAGGCCAACAGCGCCGAATATCGCGCGCCCGAGACGGTCACCATCGAATACATCGAAATGCAGGCCGCGGGCCTGGCGATCGAAGATGAGCCGACGGAAGAGGAGTTGCGCGCTCATTTTGCGAGCGAGCGCGCGCGCTTTGCTGGCGATGAACAGCGTCTGGCATCGCACATCCTGATTGAAGTGCCGGCCGACGCCACAACCGCGGAGTCGCAGGCAGCGGAAGCCCGGGCGCGCGAGCTGGCCGAGCAGGCCGCGGCTGCGGATGCGGACTTCGCTGCGCTGGCCCGCGAGCATTCGGCGGACTTCGGTTCGGCCGAAATGGGCGGTGACCTGGGTTGGGTGCAGCCGGGTGAAATGGTGCCCGAGTTCGAGCAGGCGCTGTTCGAAATGGAACCGGGCGACGTACACGGACCGGTCAGGACCGACTTCGGCTGGCACGTATTGCAGCTGCGCGAAGTGCAGGGCGATGGCGACACGGTTGCCTTTGAAGACGTGCGCGACCAGCTGCTGGAGGAGTTGTCGGGCAGCGCACGCGAGCGTGCCTACAGCAATCTGGTGGGGACCGTGGTGGACCAGGCTTACCGTGATCCGAACTCACTGGCGCCCGCAGCGGCGATCGGCGGGTTCGAGGTGAAGCAGGCCGGGCCGTTCGCCCGTGGCGAAGGAGAGGGCGTAATTGCCCATCCGGCGCTGCAGCGCGCTGCGTTCACGGAAAGCCTGATCGAGGACCAGACGGTCAGCGATCCGATCGACATCGGCCCAAACCACAGCGTCCTGATCCGCGTGACTGGACATTCCCCTGAGCGCGCCCGCCCGCGGGAGGAGGTCCGCGACGAGGTGATTACCGCGATCCGCGTGGACCGCGCTACCAATCGCGCCATCGCCCAGGCTGACGGCATGATCGAGCGTATGCGCCAGGGTGCCTCGCTGAGCGGGATTGCCGAGGAGGAAGAGCTGGCCGTGCAGGAAGTGCCGGGCGTGCCGCGTGGCACGCCGGTGCCGCATCCAGCCGCGGTTGAAGCCTACTTCTCCGCCGAAGCGCCGGCAGAGGGTGGCACCACTCCCGGCAAGGTGGTGCTGGATGACGGACATATCGTGGTGTTCGAAGTGACCGCGGTGAACCCGGGCAATCCCGAGGACGCCAGTGAGCAGGAGCGCGCCATGCTGGCCCAGCAACTGCAGGTGGCTGCCGGCAACGATGCGGCTGCTTCGGTGCTGCGCGCCCTGCGCCAGCAGATGAAAGTGACGGTGATCGAATCCCAGCTCTGAGCGGGGCGGTCACGTAACGGCCTCCCGCGCCTGCTGGCGCAGGAGGCAAAAAAGACCCGGGTGCGAGCCCGGGTCTTTTTTATTGCAGGAGTGTCAGGGGCATGGCCCCGTCCAGCTCATTCGATTCCGGTCATGCTGACGATGTTGTAGCCGCCGTCCACGTAGGTGACCTCGCCGGTGACCCCGGCTGCCAGGTCCGAACTCAGGAACGCAGCAACGTTACCAACGTCCTCGATGCTCACCGTGCGCCGCAGCGGTGCCTCGGCTTCCACGTGGCCCAGGATCTTGCGGAAGCCGCCGATGCCGGCTGCGGCAAGGGTCTTGATCGGCCCGGCCGAGATGGCGTTCACGCGGATGCCCTCGGGCCCCAGGTTGTAGGCCAGGTAGCGCATGGTCGCTTCCAGGCTGGCCTTGGCCACGCCCATCACGTTGTAGCTGGGCAGGGTACGCACGGCGCCCAGGTAGGTCAGCGTGAGCATGGAGCCATTGCGGCCCTGCATCAGCGGTCGGGCGCCCTTGGCCAGGGCCGCGAAGGAATACGCGGAAATGTCATGGGCCGTCGCGAACGCTTCGCGCGAAAGCCCGTCCAGGAACTCGCCTGCGATGGCTTCGCGCGGGGCGAAGGCGATGGCGTGGACGAGGATGTCGAAGCCGTCGGTCCAATGCTTGCCCAGGTCGGTGAAAAGGGCATCAATCTGGCCATCATCGGTGACATCAAGCGGGAACGAAGGCCCGCCACCCAGGCGCGAGGCGACGTCCTCCACGCGCGTTTTGAGCTTGTCATTCTGGTAAGTGAAGGCCAGCTCGGCCCCTTCCCGGTGCATCGCCTCGGCGATGCCATTGGCGATCGAACGCTGACTTGCGATGCCCGTGATCAGGGCGCGCTTGCCTTTCAGAAAACCCATGGATAGTGATCTCGCGGTTGAACAACCGTACTAGTTTGCCATGTGCGGCTGTTCACCGGGGCGGCCTTCGTCGATCTGCAGCACCATGCCGGGCTGGATCACGCTGCTGGCCTCAAGCCCGTTGCGCAGCAGCAACTGTGCCGCGCCCAGCCCATAGTGACGGGCGATGCGCCAGATCGACTCGCCCCGCGTCACCGTGTGCACCCGGGGCCCGGACCGGGTGATTGCCGGCGGCATGGTGGCCCCAGTTGTCTCGTCCTCGACCAGGTCGCTGGCATCAGCGAGGAAGATAGGGCCGTCCTCCTTGGCCCGGCGGCCGGGCGCCACCTCGGGCGGGCGGGTGATCGGCGCCGCCTCCACCTGCAGCGCAGCCAGGGCGTGCTCGGCGGGGGCTGGTGCCAGCACCGACTGGCCGCGGTTGCCGCTGGCCACGTTGCCGTTGGCGAACACCGGATTGAAGTGTCTGACCAGCGCGGGATCAAGCCCCCTGCGGTTGGCCCAGGTGTCCAGCTGGCGCACGTTGGCCGGCAGCGAGGCGGCGGCCAGCACCGGCACGGTCTGATCAATCGCCTCCAGCCACTCCTCGCGCTCGCCGGCCTCCACCAGCAGGCACGCCAGGGCCTGCAGCTTGCGTACGTAGGCACGGGTGATGGGTGGCACGGCCAGCTTCTCGTGTTCGGCATCCATGGCCCGCTGACCGGCGTTGCGCAATGCGCCGAAGATCCGGTATTCACCGGCGTTGTAGCCCATGACGGCCAGCCGCCAGTCGCCGGCAAACATGCCATGCAGGGTGCGCAGGTAGCGCACCGCGGCGGTAGTCGACTCCACCGGCGAGAGCCGGCCGTCGTAACCGGGCCGGATCGTGACCTCGTGGTTGCGGGCGGTGGCGGTGATGAACTGCCACAGGCCGGTCGGCCCCGATGGACTGCGCGCGCCCGGCCGGTAGCCGCTCTCGACGAACGGGATCAGCGCGTACTCGGTGGGCAGGTGGTACTCACGCAGCGCATCGACCACGTAGCCGAACAGCGGCAGCAGTCGATCCGGGCGTTCGGCAAGATCACGCGGGACATGGGCGAAATGCTGTCGCCAGCGGTCGCTGGAGTCCACCGCGCATTCCTGGTCCGACAGCCCGTCGCGGAACTGGTTGTAGATGTCCCGGCCGCTGCGGGAGATTGGTTGCAGGGCCTCGGCGGTATGTCCGGTGGAGCCCGCAATGGCCGGCATCTGCAAGCCCATGGCCGTGCCGCGGGTGCTGGCGGCCCAGACCGGTAGCGCGCACAGCGCGCCCAGCAGCGCGGCAGCAAGCACTCCGGCACAACGGGTCCGTCCAGCGGTCATCCGCTGAAGGTGTCCTTCCAGGCGCGCAGCGCAGCAAACTGGGCCACCCGGTCTTCGGCCTGGCCGGCGCCCACCCGGCCGGCGAGGGCGGCGCGCACCTGCGGCACGTCGATGCGCAGGAACGGGTTGCAGGCCAGTTCCTGGGCGAGGGTGGACGGCAATGTGGGCTGATCCTGGGCGCGCATGCGCTCGACTTCCTCACTACGTTCGCGCAGCTCCGCATTCCCCGGCTCTACTGCCAAGGCGAAAGCGGCATTGCTGCGCGTGTATTCATGCCCGCAGCAGACCAGTGTCTGCGGCGGCAAGGCGGCCAGGCGATCCAGCGACTGGAGCATCTGTGCCGGGCTACCCTCGAACAGGCGCCCGCAACCCAGGCTGAATAACGTGTCGCCGGAGAACAGCGTGCCGTGGCCGTGGAAGGCGATATGGCTGCGCGTATGGCCCGGTACGGTGATCACCTCGAAGCGCCACGGGCCGGGTTGGATCGTGTCTCCGTCGCCCACCCGGATGGTCGCGTCGGGAATCCGCTCATCATCCGGAGCGTAGACCGGCAGCCCCGGCCAGCGCTCCAGCAGCGCCGGCACGCCGCCAACGTGGTCGTGGTGATGGTGGGTCAGCAGAATCGCGGCCGGCGTCCGGCCGCTGCGTGCGGCTTCTTCCAGCACCGGACCGGCCTCCCCGGGATCCACCACGAGCATGTGCCCGTCCGGCCCGTCCATGGTCCAGATGTAGTTGTCGGTCAAAGCCCTCAGAGGGGTGGCTTGCATCGCGAACCGGCTCCCCGGCACCCAGTAGAATGGGGACCATGCCCGCGAATTTACCAGCAGGTCAACCCGCCGCCCGCCGCTCCTGGTTTGATTCCGAGCCCGGCCAGGCGCTGATCGAAAGCGAAATCCCGCTGATCCGACGCACGCTGTCGGAGCGGCCGGCGCTGCCGTGGCTGTGGTTTTCTCCCGGTCCGGTCAAGGTCGATGGCCCCGGTCGCGGCCTGTGCCTGGTGGCCAATGGCGGCGATTGGGAAGGCCAGGTGCGCTGTCGCCTGCCGCTTCCGCTGGCCAGTGAATCGGTCGCCACGGTGGTGCTGCAGCACGTGCCTGCCGGGGAGGGGCTTGCGGAGCTCCTGGGTGAGTGCGCCAGGGTGCTGGTGGAGGGCGGGCGCCTGCACCTGTTCGCGCTGAACCCGCTGTCTCCCTATCGGCTGCGCTGGCAAGGTGCCGGTCTGCCCGCCAGTGAACCGCTGACCTGGCGTCGGCGCCTGCGTCGGGTGGGGCTGGAGCCCGATCCGGTCTCCCAGGGAGTGGGCCCGGTCTGGCGCATCCAGGCGCGCCCCGGGGCAGGCAGCGGACCTGGCCTGCGCGCGGCCTATGCGCTGCGTGCGGAAAAGCGCGCCATGCCGCTGACGCCTACGCCCGGCGGCGTACGTCAGCTTCATTTCCAGCAAGGATTGAGTACAGGATGAGTACCCTCAAACAAGTCCAGATCCACACCGATGGCGCCTGCCTGGGCAATCCCGGGCCGGGCGGCTGGGCCGCGCTGCTGCGCTATGGCCAGAGGGAAAAGGAGCTGGCAGGCGGGGAAGACCAGAGCACCAACAACCGCATGGAGCTGATGGCCGCGATCCGCGCGCTGGAGGCGCTGTCCGAGCCCTGTGACGTGGTGCTCCACACCGATTCGCAATACGTGCGCAAGGGCATCACCGAGTGGATGCCGAACTGGCTGCGCCGCAACTGGCGCACCGCTGCCGGTGCGCCGGTCAAGAACCAGGACCTGTGGCAGCGCCTGCATTCGGCCGCGCAGCGCCACGAAATCGACTGGCGCTGGGTCAAGGGCCATTCCGGCGATCCTGACAACGAGCGCGTCGATACCCTGGCCCGCGACCAGGCGGAACGCTGCAAGGCCAACCTCGCAGCCGCCATCCAATAGAGCGAAAGACTCCGGGTCATCCAATGTCCAATACAGAATCAACCAGTTCCGAATCCATCCGCCAGATCGTCCTTGATACGGAAACCACCGGCCTGGAGTGGAGAAAGGGCAACCGGGTGGTGGAGATCGGCTGCGTCGAGCTGATCGAGCGCCGACCCACCGGGCGCACCTGGCACCAGTACATCAACCCCAAGTGTGAGTTCGAGCAGGGGGCGCAGGAAGTCACCGGGCTCACGCTCGAGTTCCTGGCCGACAAGCCCCTGTTCGAAGACGTGGTCGACGAATTTCTCGCCTTCGTGGATGGCGCCGAGCTGGTGATCCACAACGCCGCGTTCGATATCGGGTTCCTTGATTCCGAGCTGGGCCGGCTGGGCAGCAGCTACGGCTGCATGACAGACCGGGTCATGGTGCTGGACTCGCTGGACCTTGCGCGCCAGCGCTACCCCGGCCAGCGCAACTCGCTCGACGCCCTGTGCCGGCGCCTGGGCGTGGACAACGCCCACAGGCAGCTGCACGGCGCGCTGCTGGACGCCCAGCTGCTGGCGGAGGTGTATCTGGCGCTGACCGCGGGCCAGAGGGAGATCGGCTTTGCCGCGTTCGAGCCGGCTGCGGCGGTGGCTTCACTGGGTTCGGCGCCGCCAGCCGGCCCCAGGCCGCGGGTGGTGCCAACGGAAGAGGAGCTGGCCCTGCATGCAGCCCGGGTGGAAGCGATCAGCGCCCGCGCCGGTCGCAATCTCTGGCAGACACCGGACCAGATGGTCGAGCGCGAGGCCGAACCGGCCTGAGATGGTCTCGCTGGCCAGGTGCTGGCGGGCCGGGTGCGTCGCTCAGCTGCGCCGCACCAGCACCACGGTCACATTGTCCGACCCGCCGTTGTCCAGGGCAGCTGCGACCAGCCCGTCAACGCATTCCTGGGCGCTGCATTCGGTGTGTGACAGCACTCGGGCAATGCTGGCATCGTCCACTTCTTCGGTCAGGCCGTCGCTGCACAGCAGCAGCTGCATGCCAGGCAGAAATTCCCCGGTCATGGTTTCCACGTTCAGCGCCTTCGGGTCGGTGATGCCCAGGGCCTGGGTCACCACGTTCCGGTGCGGGTGGTCCCGGGCCTGGTCCACGCTGATGGTGCCCTGCCTGATCAGTTCCTGGACGTAGCTGTGGTCCTGGGAGAGCTGGGTCAGCCGGCCGCCGTGCCACAGGTACACGCGACTGTCGCCCACCCAGGCAACTTCAAAGCGGTTCTGGCGCACCCGCGCAGCTACCACGGTGGTGCCCATGGGCAGGGTGTCGTGACGCTGGCGGGAAGCGCGGATGATCTCCTCATCCGCGATCCGGATCGCCTGTTCCAGTGGTGTGCCCTGGCGGATCTCGCGCACGATGGTTTCACGTGCCAGCGCGCTGGCAACCTCGCCATATTCATGCCCGCCCATGCCATCGGCCACCAGCCACAGGCCCAGGTCGCTGTCACCGTAATAGGTGTCCTCATTCAGATCCCTGCGCAGGCCTACGTGCGTCAGGTGGCCGAACTCGACCATGGGGTTGCCCGGATCCATGAATGATTCGAAGGCTGCATCGGCCGCTGGAGGCGGCGTGGGGCGGACATCGGCCGCGGTGTCTGCTGTATCGGCGTCTGCCACTGACAACCCGGGTGCTGCGGAAGGGTTGGATAACTTAGCAGAGTGAGGGCCGCGGGGAGCCTTGGAGGCCGTTGCGGCTTCGGGTAGCGGATACCGATCATTCATGCGGGCGGCCGGTTGCGGGTGGAAGTTGCGCCGCGATGCTCCGGGCGGAGAGGCACCCGGGTATCGTGGCCCGTCCGGCCGATCCTGGCCATGTACAAGGAGTGGAACGCCTGTGGGCGGCAGGAGCCTGTGTCGGCCCTCTACTGGAACATACGTAAAACGGGGCAGGGCAGGACATCCAGCGCGTGCGGCTCAACCGCTGAGGGCTTGGCGCTGCCAGGTGAGCCGCAGTCCGGCGTGGCCAAGCTGTTGTTTGAAGCTGCTGGAAAGCGCCACATCGGCGGCGGCCAGTAGGCTGCCGTCTTTTGCTGAAAGCAGGGGCAGGCGCTCGCGCACCCAGGGCGCGACCTCCAGTTCCTGCAGCACGTGCTTGAGCGCGTGCGAGTGGTTGCGGCCGGGCAGGACGATGCGCTCGCCGCCCTGGCGGGCGTGGACCTGCATCTGCCAGGGTTCTCCCCGAGGATCGCTGCCGGAAGCGATCCGCTCCAGGCGCAGGAGATCACCGGTGGGAAGGTGCAGCGGTTCAAGGCCGTCCCACCACACCAGGTAGTCGGTGGGCAGGGCACGGTTGTCCGCACTGGCGTGCAGCAGATTGCGCCAGCGCCGGATCCGCGCACCTGACCAGGCGAAGGCCGGCGTGGCGTCGGCGCGCGCTGACAGCAGATCCGATTCCAGGTGGGCCACGCCTTCCGCCGGCAGGGGAGGGAGTTCGAGCAGCGCCAGCCAGGCGCGCAGGATGCGGGCGCGTCGTTCGCGCGGGTGGCGCAGCAGGGCGTCGGCCCCGATCACCTGGGGATCGGCGGTGGAAACCTCCGACAGGCCTGCCTGGTCTTCCCCGGCCAACAGGCTTGCCGCCTCCCCCGCGAGCGTTGCGCTGCGGGCCAGGGCGGCAGCGGCGTGGGGCCAGCGCTGGCGCAGCAGGGGCAGCACATGCAGGCGCAGATGGTTGCGATCGTGGTCGCCGGCAGCGTTGCTGGGGTCGTCCGCCCAGTGCAAACGGTGGGCGCGGGCGTAGTCGAGCAACTGTGCCTGGGGATGTTCAAGCAGCGGGCGCCACAGCCAGCCGCGGCCGATCCTGCGCCACGCGGGCATGGCTCGCAGGCCCTCCACGCCGGAGCCGCGCAGGGCGCGCAGCAGGAAGGTTTCGGCCTGATCATCGCGATGATGCGCCAGGGCGAGGATGCCACCCTCGCCAAGTGCGGCCTCGAACGCCTGGTAACGGGCCTGGCGGGCGGCGGCTTCCAGGCCTTGGCCGGAGTTGCGGTCAACCGTGACCCGGGCAATGGTCAGAGGCAGATCAAGCGCTGCGCAGGTTGCGCGGCAGTGGTCCGCCCAGTCATCGGCCTGGGCCTGCAGGCCGTGGTGCACATGGATCGCACGCAGCCCCCGGGCCCGGGTGGCGCTGTCAGCGGCCAGCAGGTGCAGCAGCACCGTGGAATCCATGCCGCCGCTGTAACCCACCAGAACCGGGCCGGCGACGGGTGGGGGCGGCAGCATGGGCGTGTGCTCAGCGCCCCTCGTAGGCGCCGTAGCCGCGCAGGCGCTGGTAGCGCCGCTCCAGCAGCTGGGCGGCCGGAAACGCTTCCAGCTCATCCAGCTGGTTGAGCAGCACCGCCTTGAGCCGGATGGCAGTCTGGCCGGGGTTGCGGTGGGCGCCGCCAATCGGTTCGCGTACCACCTTGTCCACCAGTCCCAGCCCGAGCAGACGCTTTGCGGTCAGACCCAGCTGTTCGGCGGCCTCGCGCTTCTTGTCGGCGTCTTTCCACAGGATCGAGGCGCAACCCTCGGGTGAGATCACCGAGTAGGTGCTGTATTCCAGCATCAGGGTGCGGTCGCCAACGCCAATCGCCAGGGCACCGCCGGAGCCGCCTTCACCAATCACGGTGCACAGGATCGGCACCGACAGTTCGGCCATCTCGATCAGGTTGCGGGCAATGGCCTCGGACTGGCCGCGCTCTTCCGCGCCGATGCCGGGATAGGCGCCCGGGGTGTCGATGAAGGTCAGCAGCGGCAGCTTGAAGCGTTCCGCCATCTTCATCAGACGCAGCGCCTTGCGGTAGCCCTCGGGGCGCGGCATGCCGAAGTTGCGGCGCACCTTGGCGCGGGTGTCGCGGCCTTTTTCATGGCCGATGATCATCACCGGGCGGCCGTCGATCCGGCCCAGTCCGCCGATGATCGCCGGGTCATCGGCATAGGCGCGGTCGCCGGCCAGCTCTTCGAATTCATCGCACATCACGCGGATGTAATCGCTGGTGTAGGGCCGAGCGGGATGACGTGCCAGCTGGGACACCTGCCATGGATTCAGGTCGCGGAAGATCTGCGCAGTGCGACGGCGCAGCTTGTCCTGCAGGGTGCGCAGCTCGGAGTCGATGTTGACCTCCGGACCGGTGCTGGCTTGGCGCAGTTCCTGGATTTTGCTTTCCAGGTCGGCGATGGGCTGTTCGAAATCGAGGTAGTTCGGATTCATCTGTAACCGGGCCGTAAAACGATCGCAACAGTCTATCCGACCGGGTGTCGCGACACCGTACCGTGGCGTGTGTGCCGTGC
This sequence comes from Luteimonas sp. A478, assembly GCF_054052025.1. Classification (NCBI taxonomy): domain Bacteria; kingdom Pseudomonadati; phylum Pseudomonadota; class Gammaproteobacteria; order Lysobacterales; family Lysobacteraceae; genus Luteimonas; species Luteimonas yangxiaopingae. Next base: position 173,820 of record NZ_JBSVRF010000001.1, read on the forward strand.
AGCGACGGGCTCAATCGACCCACGGCCGGTCCAGGGCCACGCGGACTGCGCGTACGCCCGGATCAGCGCGCAGCTGTCCTAGCAGGTCGGTTTCAACGCGCACGCTGGATTCGCCGTTCAGGTCGATCACGCCGCAGGCACCGCTGGCCAGCAGCACCTCGCAGCGCAGCGGGGTCTGGCCTGGACGCTGGGGCTGGAGCAGCTTCTCCAGCCGGTCGAGCACCCCCGCCACACGCAGATCCAGGCGCAGCGCCAGGCGGCGGGAAATCTGCGGGCATATCTGCTGGAAATCCCAGCAGCGCTGGGCACGCAGCGAGAACCCTCCGCTGAATTCGTCCTCGCGCAGCCCGCCCTCCACGATCAGGATGCGGTCGCGGGTCAGCAAGGATGCGTATTCCTGCAGCGCTTCGGAGAAGAACGCGCACTCCAGGCGGCCGCGGCCGTCTTCGATCTGCACAAAGGCCTGCGAATCACCGCGCTTGCGCATGCCGGTGACCAGACCGGCCACCACCACGGTGACTTCCGGCCGCCAGCCGCCGCGGCCTTCCGGACGCGTGGCCCACAGCGCATCCAGCTTGCCCAGGTCGGTACCGACCAGCGCCTCCAGCTCTTCGCGGTGCGGATCAACCGGGTGCCCACTCAGGTAGTGGCCCAGGGTGTCGCGCTCGCCAGCGAGCACCTGGCCCAGCGGCCAGGGCTCAGCTTGGGGCAGATTGATTTCCAGCGCCGGCGCGTGGTCGTCTCCGCCGCCGCCAAACAGCGATACCTGGCCCGCACTGCGTTCGCGTGCCAGCTGCTCGGTGGCCTTGAGCGCTTCGGGCACCTGCAGCATCAGCGAGGCGCGGTTGCTGTCCAGCGCATCCAGGGCCCCTGACAGGGACAGCGCTTCCAGGGTGCGGCGGTTGAGCCGGCCTGCATCCACGCGGGTGCAGAAATCCAGCATGTCGCGGAATGGCTCACCGCCAGAGCGCGCGGCGGCGATGGCCTCGCACACGCCCCGGCCCACGCCCTTCACCGCGCCCAGGCCGTAGCGGATGGTCCTGGCGTCGATGGCCTCGAACATGTGGGCGGAGGCGTTGACGTCGGGTGGCAGCGTCTCCAGTCCCAGTGCGCGTGCCTCTTCCAGGAAGCCCACCACCTTTTCCGTGTTGTCCATGTCCGAAGACAGCACCGCGGCCATGAATTCGGCCGGGTAGTGCACCTTCAGCCATGCGGTCTGATAGGCGACCAGCGCGTAGGCCGCCGAGTGCGACTTGTTGAAGCCGTATTCGGCGAACTGCTCCATCAGGTCGAAGATCGAGGTGGCGACCTTCGGGTCGACGCCGTTGGCGGCGGAGCCGGCCTCGAACTTGGCGCGCTCCTTGGCCATCTCCGTGGCGTTCTTCTTGCCCATCGCGCGGCGCAGCAGGTCGGCGCCGCCCAGCGAATAGCCGGCCAGGACCTGGGCGATCTGCATCACCTGTTCCTGGTACACGATCACCCCGTAGGTGGGGCTGAGCACCGGCTCCAGCGCGGGGTGCGGATAGGTGACCTCGGCATTGCCGTGCTTGCGGTCGACCCAGTCCTTGTCCATCCCCGAGTTCAGCGGACCGGGGCGGAACAGCGCCGCCAGCGCGATGATGTCCTCGAACCGGTCGGGCTGGGCGCGTTTGAGCAGCTCGCGCATGCCGCGCGACTCGAACTGGAATACCGCCACCGTGCCGCCGCGGGCGAACAGCTCGTAGGTCGGCGCGTCGTCCAGCGGCAGGGTCGAGATGTCCAGCAGCTCTTCGCCTGCGGCCTCGCGACGGGCGTTGATCGCCTTCACCGCCCAGTCGATGATGGTCAGCGTGCGCAGGCCCAGGAAGTCGAACTTCACCAGGCCCACCGCTTCCACGTCGTCCTTGTCGAACTGGGTAACCGGGTTCTTGCCGCGTCCGTCTTCGTCGTGTTCGGCGAACAGCGGGCAGAAGTCGCTCAGCGGCCGCGGCGCGATCACCACGCCGCCGGCGTGCTTGCCGGCGTTGCGGGTCAGGTTTTCCAGCTGCAGCGCCAGGTCGAGCAGGTCGCGTATGTCCTCCTCGTCGTTGTAGCGCGCAATCAGTTCGTCAGAACGCCAGTTCTCGTCCTTGCGGCCCTTGTCGGTGCGGCCCAGCGCGTCCGACAGCGACACGCCCAGGGTCATCGGCACCAGCTTGGCGATGCCGTCGACCATGCCGTACGGGTAGCCCAGCACGCGGCCCACGTCGCGCACCACCGCCTTGGCGGCCATGGTGCCGTAGGTGATGATCTGGCTGACCCGGTCGCGGCCGTACTTGCGGGCGACGTAATCGATCACCTCGTCGCGCCGGTCCATGCAGAAGTCGATGTCGAAGTCCGGCATCGACACGCGTTCCGGGTTGAGGAAGCGTTCGAACAGCAGGTCGTAGGGCAGCGGGTCCAGATCGGTGATGCCCAGCGCCCAGGCCACCAGCGAGCCGGCGCCCGAACCACGGCCCGGACCCACCGGGATGCCCTGTTCCTTGGCCCAGTTGATGAAGTCGGCCACGATCAGGAAGTAGCCGGGGAAGCCCATCTCGATGATGACGCCCAGCTCGATGTCCAGGCGCTCGAGATACGTCTCCCGGGTGTGACCTTCGGCCATCGGATTGCTGGCCAGCCGCTGGTCCAGCCCTTCGCGCGCCTGGCTGCGCATCCAGCTTTCCAGGGTGTGATCGTCCGGCACCGGGAAGGCTGGCAGGTAGTACTTGCCCAGGCTCAGCTCGAAGTTGCAGCGCTGGGCCAGGGTCACCGTGTTGTCCAGCGCGTCCGGCAGGTCGGCGAACAGCTCGGCCATTTCATCGGCCGACTTCAGGTACTGCTCCGGACTGTAGTTGCGCGGGCGGCGCGGATCGTCCAGCACGCGGCCGGTGGCGATGCAGCTGCGCGCCTCGTGCGCATCGAAGCCGTTGGCGTCCAGGAAGCGCACATCGTTGGAGGCGATGATCGGCAGGCCGCGGTCGCTGGCCGCGTGCAGGGCGAAATCGTTGAACGGCTCCTCGCCCTCGCGCCCGGTGCGGGTCAGCTCCAGGTGCAGGCGGTCGTCGAAGGCCTGCTGCCATTCGCCGAGCCACTCAAGAGCGGAATCATGCTTGCCGGCGGCGGCCAGGCGCCCGGCCTCGCTGTGGCGGCCGACCAGTGCAAACAGGTCTCCGGTCTGCTCCAGCAGCCACTCCGGCCGTACGATCACGCCGTCATGGCGGTGACCTTCCAGCCAGCCGCGGCTGAGCAGGCGTGACAGGTTGAGATAGCCTTCCCGGCTGCGGCACAGCAGGGTCACCGGCCATGCGGGCTCGGTGCCGCTGGCCACCATCACATCGGCGCCGGCGATCGGCTTGACGCCAGCGGCTTCCGCCCTGGAATGGAACTCCACCAGCGAGAACAGATTGTTGCGATCGGTGACTGCGACAGCGGGTTGTCCCAGCGCAGCACAACGCTCGACGAGCTCCGGAATGCGGATCGTCGAATCAACCAGCGAATACTCGCTGTGCAGGTGGAGATGGACAAAGCGGACTGACACGGCCCGGTCAGCGTAGGTGTCCGGGCCGATGTCGACAAGGGTTGACATCACCGCCTGCAACGGGCTGCGGTTGCGTCCTCAGTTCAGCCGGAAGCGACCGTAACCGTTGCTGGAAGACAGGTAGCTCCGGCTGCCCACGTCGCGCAAGTGGCGGAGCAGGCCGGTTTCTGCCTGGCGGGCCTGTTCCCAATCGCTTCGGGTGAAGCAGAAAACAGCCCAGCTGCATCCGCGCAGCTCGGCTTCCAGCCGGCGCAGTCGACGGTAGTCGAGGTAGTCATGCACCTCGGCATCCACGCCGGGCCACGCCGCTTCCACCAGCAATGCGTCATCGAGCCGGCCCAGCACCGGCAGATGGTCAGGGATCAGGTCGTCATGGTCGCGAAGATAGGCGGACACCAGGCGGGCGGCGACGACCGGCGGATCCGCCGGGTCCCAGCTGGCGTCACCAAGCATCAGTCGGATCGCGGCACCGTCGCGTAGGCGGCTGCGGATCTCCGGGGGGGCGACGACAGTGGCCACGTCGGGACTGAGCAGGCGCCCCAGCGATGCAATCCGGTCGTCATCCAGCGGAGCCTCGTGAAGCTGGTCCAGCAGGTGGTTGAAAGCCATCAAGGAGCGCGCCTGGAGGCTGTACGGGCCCACCCGATGGCGCCGGTGGGGGCGGTCGGGCATTCCGGCGGAGCGCGCGGCCTGGAGCAGGGACGGGCTGGCAAATGCGGTGTTCATGACATGCCTCGCTCTGACAGGGGCGCCGCGGGTTGCGGTGCATGGCCAGATTCGTCCTTGTCTTGCGTTAGGTCATGAAGTAACCCGGAACATCGGATGACCAAAAGCCGATGGAACGCTGATGCTGCGAGGACCAGAACAAATGGCGCCCCTTCCAAGCGGTACAGGGGACTGTCGGGGGCAGTTCCGTTTCGACGATGTTGAAGTGGACGCGGCGGCGCACAGCCTGCGCCGGGGGGGCGTGTCGCAGCAACTGGAGCCGAAGTCTTTCGGCGTGCTGCTGGCCTTACTGCAGCGCCCGGGGCAGCTGGTGTCGCACGATGACCTGCTGGATCAGGTGTGGGGGCACCGGAGCGTGACGCCGGGCGTGCTGACCCGTGCGATCGTCCGCTTGCGCACGGCTCTGGGCGATGACAGCCACCATCCGCGCTATATCCAGACCCACCACGCGTTGGGTTACGCCTTCATCGGCACGCTGGAGCAGGAGTTGGAGCCAGAGCTGGAGCTGGACGGACTGCCGACTCCGCCCCCGCGCCGACGCAGGCGGAGGCGACGCACGGACTTCCCCGTGCCGTCACCGGGGACGCTGGTGGTGCTCGCGGTCGCAGGCGCCGCCCTGGCGGTCGTGAGCGCGGTGCTTGTGCTGTGGGGTATCGGCAGCGGAGGGCGGCGGGCTACGGACGCGGGCAGGCGTGGAAGAGGCGTCCGCGCTGGAGAGCCTGCACAGCGTGAAGGTCCCGGGAAGGCTAGCGGGTCGAAAGATCCGGCATGAGTGAAAGCTGTACGGGCGCGTAGCTGCGCCGGTGATGCGGACAGGGGCCGTGCGCCAGCAGCGCGGCCAGGTGCTGGGGGCTGGGATAACCCTTGTGCCGGTCAAAGCCGTACTGCGGAAACTGCTCGTGCAATTTGCGCATGGCCCGGTCCCGGGACACCTTGGCCAGGATCGACGCCGCCATGATCGATGGCTCCAGCGCATCGCCCCCAATCACCGCCTCGGCCGGGCAGGGCAGGTCGCGGGGCAGCTGGTTGCCATCGATGCGAGCCAGCTGGGCCGCAGGGGAGAGTGCGCGCAGGGCCCGACACATGCCGATAAGGGTGGCCTGGAGGATGTTGAGCGTGTCGATTTCGTCGATGTCCACGAACTCGACGCGCCACGCCAGCGCGGATTCCAGAATCTGCGGATACAGCGCTTCCCGGCGCTTCTCGGACAGTCGCTTGGAGTCATCCAGACCTTCCATGCCGTGGTCCGGGCGCAGGATCACCGCTGCCACCACGACCGGGCCGGCCAGTGGCCCGCGCCCCGCCTCGTCCACGCCGGCCACCAGCAGGCTCATCGGCGTGCCACCAGGGCTTCGATCACGTCCGCCGCGCGCGCTGAAGCGTCGCGGCGCAGGGTCATGTGGATCTCGCGGAAGCGCGGCTCCAGCGCCGCCACCGCGGCCGGATCACGCAGCCAGGCCAGTACGGCCCCGGCGAGCTTGTCCGGCGTGCAGTCCTCCTGGATCAGCTCGGGCACCAGGGTCTCGCCGGCCAGTACATTCGGCAGGGAAAAGCGGTCGGTCTTGAGCAGGCCGGTGGCGCGCACCAGCACCTGGGTGCCGCGGGCCACCCGGTAGCCCACCACCATCGGCCGCTTGGCCAGCATGGCTTCCAGCGTGGCCGTGCCGGAGGCCAGCAGCACCACGTCCGCGGCCACCATCGCTTCGCGGGCCTGCCCGTCCAGCAGCAGGACCGCACCGGGGGGCAGCTTCGCCGCGGCCACCTGCGCCTCCAGCGCCTGCCGGCAACCGGGATTGGCGGCCGGGATCACGATCCGCAGGCCCGGGACCTGGGCGGCGACCAGGGCGGCTGCCTGCAGGAACACCTCGCCCAGGCGTTCGACTTCGCCCAGGCGGGAGCCCGGCAACACCGCCAGCACGGTTCCTTCGCCGGCCAGTCCCAACCGCTGGCGGGCGGCGCGACGATCCGGGTTGAGGGGCATTTCATCGGCCATCGGATGGCCCACGAAACGCGCGTCCACCCCGTGCGCGGCATAGATTTCCGGCTCCATCGGAAACAGGCACAGCACCCGGTCGGCGCTGCGCCCGATCGTGCGTGCGCGACCCCTGCGCCAGGCCCAGATCGAAGGGCTGACGTAGTGCGCGGTCCGCAGCCCGTCACGCTTGAGGCGGCGCTCAAGGCCGAGGTTGAAATCAGGTGCATCGATGCCGATGAATGCGTCCGGCTGCCAGGTGCGCATCCGCCGGTGCAGGCTGCGACGCAGGGACAGCAGGCGCGGCAGATGCGAGAGCACCTCGCTCAGGCCCATGACCGCCAGTTCGGACGAATCGTGCCAGGCGTCCAGACCGGCACGACGCATGGCGTCGCCGCCGACGCCGGCAAACAGGGCATCCGGAAACCGTTGCGAGAGCTCGGCAATCAGCCCCGCGCCCAGCAGGTCGCCCGAGGCTTCGCCCGCCACCAGGGCGAAACGCGCCTTCATCGCAGCAGGGCGCGCTGGCCGGACTCGATGAACTCAAACATCGCGCGCACATCCTCGCTTTCGCCAGCCATCTCGGACAGGCGGGTTCGGGCCTGAGCCAGGTCGCTGCCCGACATGTACAGGGCGCGGTAGGCGCGCTTGATCGCGGCGGTGCGGTCGGAATCAAACCCGCGCCGCTTCAGGCCTTCGCTGTTGATACCGCGTGGCCGTCCGTAACCTTCCTGGGCCACCATCACGAATGGCGGCACGTCACCGTTGATGAAGGCGCCCATGCCGATGAAGGCATGCATGCCCACCCGGCAGAACTGGTGGACTCCGACGAACCCGCTGAGGATCACGTGATCGCCAATTTCAACGTGGCCGGCGAGGGTGGCGTTGTTGGAGAACACGCAGTGGCTGCCCACGATGCAGTCGTGGGCAATGTGGGTGTAGGCCAGCAGCCAGTTGTCATCGCCCACCCGGGTCACGCCTCCGCCACCGCCGGTGCCCCGATTGATGGTGGCAAATTCGCGGATCACGTTGCGATCGCCGATCTCCAGCCGCACCGTCTCCCCGGCGAACTTCTTGTCCTGGGGGTCGCCGCCGATCGCCACGTGGCCGTGGAAAACGTTCTCACGTCCGATCCGGGTAGGGCCAAGGATGCTGCAGTGCGAGCCGATGCGGGTGCCGTCGCCGATCTCGACCTCCGGCCCGATCAGAGTGAAGGCACCCACCTCAACCCCGGTCCCCAGCTTTGCGGACGGATCCACGCTGGCGGCCGGATGCACCTGTACCGCAACGGACATGTCAGGCCTCGACCTCCGCACAGAGGATCTCGGCGCAGGCGACTTCGCGGCCGTCCACGCTGGCGGTGCCGGCGTACAGGGTCATGTTGCGGATCTCGCGGCGGATCTCCACTTCAAGATCCAGCCGGTCGCCCGGGACCACCATGTGGGTGAACCGGGCCTTGTCCACCTTCACCAGGTAGGAAATGCGATCGGTGACGAGTTCGTCGCGGCTGAGATGGCTCAGCAACCCGCCGGCCTGGGCCAAGGCCTCGATCACCAGCACGCCTGGCATGACCGGGTGGTTGGGGAAGTGACCCTGGAAAAAACCTTCATTGCTGCTCACGTTCTTGAAGCACAGCACCCTGCGGCCCGGCTCCACTTCCACCACCCTGTCAACCAGCAGGAACGGGTAGCGGTGCGGCAGCAGCTTGCGGATGGCGTTGCTGTCCAAAGGCAGCGATGGTGGAGCCTTGGTCATTCTTTTCCCTTTTCAATGGCGGCGATGCGCTGTGCAAGCGTGTCGAGCTGGCGGATGCGTACCGCAGTACGTCGCCACTCACGCGCCGGAGTCGCCGGTATCCCCGAAGCATACTCGCCTGGTTCAGTGATTGAATGCGAGATCATGCTCTTGGCCATCACCGTGACCCGGTCGCAGATTTCCAGATGCCCGGCCACGCCGACCTGGCCGGCCAGCATGCAGTAACGACCGATCCTGGTGCTGCCCGCCACGCCCACGCAGCCGGCCATCGCCGTGTGTGCACCCACGTGCACGTTGTGGGCGATCTGGATCAGGTTGTCCAGGCGCACGTTGTCTTCCAGCACGGTGTCGTCGATGGCGCCGCGGTCGATGGTGGTATTGGCACCGATCTCGCAGTCGTCGCCAATCCGCACCCCGCCCAGCTGCGGCACCTTGATCCACTGGCCCTGTTCCATGGCCAGGCCGAAGCCGTCGGCGCCGATCACGGCGCCGGGGTGGACCACGCAGCGGGCACCGATGCGCACCCGCCTGACCAGGCTGACCCGCGCCACCAGCTCCGTGCCGGCGCCGACTTCGCAGTCCTCGCCCACCACGCAGCCGGGACCGATCACGGCGCCAGGCCCGATTGTGGTGCGCGCGCCAATAAAGCTGTGCGGCCCGATGTGGGCGCCCGGATCCACCTTGGCGGACGGATCCACCACGGCGGTCGGATGGACGCCGGGGTCCGTTGCTTCACGCAGCTCGAACAGCGCCGCGGCGCGCGCATAGGCCACGTACGGGTCGGCCGCCAGCAGCGCGGTGCCGGCGAAGGACTCCGCCTGCTCCGGCTGCAGGATCACCACGCCGGCCCGGCTGTGCTCGAGCTGCGCGCGATAGCGCGGATTGGCCAGGAAGCTCAGCTGGTGCGGCTGCGCAGCACCAAGCGAGGCGACCCCCTCGATGCGGACAGCGTCGTCCCCACGGTCGTCTCCACGAAGTTCCAGCCCGGTATGCGCGGCAATCTCCGCCGCCGTGTATCCCTGCTTGCCCATGCTTGCTCCTGCGTACGGCGGCGCGATATCAGAACGCGCCACCGAAGGTGAACTGCAGGCGTTCGACCTCGTCGCCGCGGCGGATCAGGTCGCCAGCGCCACCGAACACATCGTCCTGCTTGCGCAGCGGATAGGCATAGCTGATCGAAATCGGGCCTACCGGTGCGCGCCACATCAGCGCGACACCTGCCGAGACACGGAAGTCCTTGGCCTCGAAGGCATCAAGATCGGTGTACACGTTGCCGAAGTCGACGAACGCGGAAATCCGCGCCGCCGGGGAATCGAGCAGGGTGGGGAAGTACATCTCCAGCGAACCGACGGTCTTCAGCGCACCGCCCAGGGGCTGCAGGAAATTGCTTCCGGCCACCGACTCGCGCGGGCCCAGGGTGTTGTCACGGAAGCCGCGGACCGAACGGGTACCACCGGCGTAGAAATTCTCGTAGAACGGCAGGCCGCTGGCGCTGATCGTGCGCAGGTAATCGTCCGCATCAGGCGTACACGGATCGGTTGGCGGCGGCGGCTGCGGCCACGGATTGTCCTGGGTCGGGGCCGGCGCCGGGATGTAACACACATCGCGCGTCACATCGCTGCCGTAGCTGTCGCCGTAGCCGACTTCGGCGCGGGTGTTCAGCACCAGGGCGCGACTGAGCGGCCAGTATTTGGAGAATTCATAGCTGAGCTTGTAGTACTCGGCGGTCGAGCCGGGCAGGGTGATTTCCGCGGCTACGCGCTGGTAGGTACCGCGCGTGGGCTGCAGGAAATCGTTGCGCGTGTCGCGGGCCCAGCCCACCTCGGTACGCCAGGCGTGGAAGGTGCGCGAACCGAACGCGTCGACGTAGTCGACGATCGAATCCGGGGTGGCACCGCGCCAGGTAAAGATCTCGTTGCGGTCCAGGCCGAACAGCAGCGAGAAGCTGTCGTGCTCGGTGATCGGCACGCCGAAGAACACCTGGCCGGCGGCGCTGGTGGACGAGTACTGGGCGGTGTTGAACTCGGAGTTGTCGAATTCGCGCCACCACAGGTTGTAGCCCATCGACAGCCCCTCATCGGTGAAGTAGGGGTTGACGTAGGAGAACGCGTAGCGCTGCAGGTACAGGTTGCGGCTGGCCTCGATCGAGACCCGGTTGCCGCGGCCCAGGAAGTTGTTCTGCGACAGCTGGATCGAGGTGGTCACGCCGGCGAGCTGCGAATACCCCAGGCCGAACACGAAGCTGCCCGAGGCGGTTTCGGCCACGCTGAAGACCACGTCGACCTCGTCCGGGCTGCCCGGCACCGGTTCGGTTTCCACGCTGACGCTGCCCGATTCAAAGAAGCCCAGGCGCTGCAGGCGGATGCGCGAACGGTCGATGGCTGCCTGCGAGTACCAGGAACCTTCGAACTGGCGCATCTCACGGCGCAGGACTTCATCGGAGGTGCGGGTGTTGCCGCGGAATACGATCCGGCGCACGTTCACCCGCGGACCCGGGACCACCTGCATGGCGATCTTGGCGGTGCGCTCCTCGCGGTTGACCTCGGGGATCGGATTCACCTGGGCGAAGGCGTAGCCGATGTTGCTCAGGGTGGCGATGATCGCGTCCGAGCTCAGCTCCAGCAGTGCGCGCGAGAAGGTCTGTCCCTCGCGGATGAACAGGCGCGACTCGATATCTTCCTTCGGCAGGACGGTATCGCCGACCACTTCCACTTCGGACACGGTGTACACCTCGCCCTCGGTGATGCCGGAGGTGATGTACATGTCCTGGCGATCGGGGCTGATCGCCACTTCGATGCTGTCTTCGCTGAAGTCCAGGTGGCCGCGGTCGAGATAGAAGTTGTGCAGTTTCTCGCGGTCACCATCCAGCTTTTCACGCGAATACTGGTCGTCACGGCGGTACCAGCTCAGCCAGTTGCTGGTGCCGGACTCCCAGTTTTCGCGCAGGGTGTCCTGGTCGTAGGTCTCGTTGCCGACGATATTGATGTGGCGGATCTTGGCCGCGGAACCTTCGTCGACGTTGATCGTCACGTCCACCCGGTTGCGGTCCAGGTTCGACACCGTGGGCGTGACCTGGACGTTGTACTTGCCGCGGTTGTTGTACTGGCGGGTCAGCTCCTGGGTCACCCGGTCCAGGGCCAGGCGGTCGAAGGTGTCGCCTTCGGCCAGGCCGATTTCGGACAGGCCCTGCATCAGGTCTTCGGTCTTGATGTCCTTGTTGCCGGTCAGGGTCAGGCGGTTGATTGCCGGACGTTCGGTGACCGTGATCACCAGGATGTCGCCCTGGCGGCCCATGCGCACGTCCTCGAAGAAGCCGGTGCGGTAGAGCGCGCGGATGGCTTCGCCCACGCGGGTCTGGTCGACCTGGTCGCCGCGTTCAATCGGCAGGTAGGTGAATACCGTACCGGCGCCGATGCGCTGCAGGCCATCCACGCGGATGTCGCTGGCAATGAATGCACCGGCCGCCGGGCTTTGGACGGATGGCGGCGCTTCTGCTGTCTGCTGGGCCCCGGCAGGGGACACGATCGCCGCCGCAAGGGCGAGGGCGAGCAGGTGGCGGCTGGGATTTCGCGTCATCTATTACGTCCGTCTTGAATGCGCCTCGCAGCTGCCTGGATGGCGCGGCGTTGGCGTTGAATGGAGGAAAGTCAGCGTTGGACCAGTTGCAGGATGTCGTTGTAGAACGCCAGTCCCATCAGGCTGGCAAGCAGCGCGAGCCCAACATACTGCCCGGCGACCATGGCACGATCGCTTAACGGGCTGCCCTTGACCAACTCGATAAGGTAATACAGGAGGTGGCCGCCATCCAGCAGTGGGATCGGCAGCAGGTTGAGGATGGCCAGGCTCAGCGACAGCAGGGCAAGGATGGTCAGGTACCACGCCACGCCCTGGCTGGCGTAGGCGTTGGTGGCCCGGGCGATGGTGATCGGCCCGGCCACGGTGTTCTCGATCGCGACCCGGCCGCTGAACGCGCGCCCGAGCATACCCACCAGCTGGCCGGTCAGGTGCGCGGTCTCGCGCAGCGCCGCCGGCACCGCTGCGACAGGGCCGTAGCGCTGCATGGCGTCCTTGGGCGGGACCTGGCCGCGGTCGGAATGGATGCCCAGCGCCCAGAAATCACCGCGCTCCGGGTCCTCCATCAGCTCAGGCGTCAGCTCCAGCGCCAACCGCTCGCCTTCGCGCTCAACCTCCACCATCGCGCTTCCGCCCTGCGCGCCCAGTTCCTGGACCAGCGGGCCGATCTGCTCGAAGGTTTCGATCCGGTGCGAGTCGAATGCGGTAATGCGGTCGCCTTCGACCAGCAGTCCCTCGGCTGGCGAACCCGGCTGGATCCCGCCGATGACCGCGGGCAGCAGCAGATGCCGGGGCAGCAGGCCGATCGACGGCAGCAGGTGGCGGTCGTCCATGTCGGCCGGCAGGCGTGACAGGGGCAGAATGCGGGTGCGCTGGTTGCCATGGGTGTCGATCACTTCCAGCTGCACGTCGCTGCGGTCCAGCGCCGCGGGCAGCAGGGCGAGCTGCACCTCGTTCCAGGTCGGCGTCTGGCGCCCACCCACGCTCTGGATGCTGTCGCCACGCTCCAGGCCGGCTTCAGCGGCCAGCCCCTGGGCCACGCCGGCCACGGGCATGTAGTCGGGCCGGCCGACCACGAACATCGCCCACAGCAGGACGACGCACAGGATCAGGTTGGCCGCCGGGCCTGCAATGACGATGGCAATGCGCTGCCACACCGACTTGCGGTTGAACGCCTGCGAAGCTTCCTCTTCAGGAACGGGCGTCTCGCGCTCGTCCAGCATCTTCACGTAGCCGCCCAGCGGGATGGCGGCGATCACGTATTCGGTGCCGTCGCGGCCGCGGCGTGACCACAGCGGCCTGCCGAAGCCAATGGAAAAACGCAGCACCTTGACCCCGTTGCGCCGGGCGACCCAGTAATGGCCGAACTCGTGGAAGGTCACGAGTACGCCCAGGCTGACGATCAGCCACCAGACGGAGCCGAAAAATGAAGTCATGGGCGGGGAGTCACGCGTTCAGCAGGGTGGCTGGAGGGGGAAATGATCATGGCGAGGGTGGAGCGTACCGGGGCAGGGCGGCGTGTGCGACCCGGCGCGCCTGTTCATCGGCATTGCGCAGGGCCTCCAGCGAGGCTGCCGGTGCGCGGGGCAGCGCCGTCAGCGCATCGGTGACCACTGCGGCGATGTCGAGGAAACCGATCCTGCGCTCCAGGAAGGCCGATACCGCAACCTCATTGGCCGCATTGAGAGTGGCCGGCGCGGTGCCCCCGCTCTCCAGAGCCTGCCGGGCCAGGCCCAGGCACGGGAACGTGGCCTCGTCCGGCGCTTCGAATTCCAGTTTGCCCTGGGCCAGCAGGTCCAGCCTGCCGACGCCTGAATCGATCCGTTCCGGCCAGGCCAGGCCCACCGCCAGCGCGGTGCGCATATCCGGCAGACCCATCTGCGCCAGGGTGGAGCCGTCGTCGAACTCCACCAGCGCGTGGACCAGACTCTGCGGGTGCACCAGCACGTCCATGCGCTCTGCCGGCAGGCCGAACAGATGGTGGGCCTCGATCAATTCCAGGCCCTTGTTCATCAGCGTGGCCGAGTCCACCGAAATCTTCGGGCCCATCGACCACTTGGGATGAGCGATGGCCTGCTCCGGCGTAACCCTTTCCAGCTCGGCCCGGCTGCGGCCGCGGAACGGCCCGCCCGAAGCGGTGAGGGTGATCGCGCGCACGCCCGGATGCATCCGCCCATCGGGCAGGCACTGGAAAATAGCGCTGTGTTCGCTGTCGATGGGAATCACGCTGGCACCGGCTTCGCGCGCGGCGGCCATCACCAGCTCGCCAGCCAGCACCAGGGATTCCTTGTTGGCCAGCAGCAGGCGCTTGCCGGCCCTTGCGGCTGCCAGGGTGGAATCCAGCCCGGCGGCGCCAACAATCGCGGCCACCACGGTGTCACAGGCGTCGCTGGCGACCAGGTCGGAAAGCGCCTGGCCGCCCGCGTGGGCAACGGTGGAGAGCCCAGCGGCGCTCAGGCCATCTCTCAGGGCGTCAAAGCGGGCCGTATCCGCGATCACCGCGTGGTCAGGGCGATGCTCAACGCACAGTGCCACCAGCGCGTCCACGTTGCTGCCCGCGGCCAGTATCGAAGCTCGCATCCGCTGCGGATGCCGGGCGATCACGTCCAGGGCGGAAGCACCGATCGAGCCGGTGGCGCCAAGCACGGCGATTGAGCGGAAACTGGCCATCGTCATGCTCAGAATCCCAGCCAGATCTGGCCCACGGCAAAGACCGGAAGTGCTGCCAGCACACCGTCCATGCGATCAAGCAGGCCGCCGTGGCCGGGAATCAGGTTCCCGGAATCCTTCACCCCCGCATGGCGCTTGAGCAGGCTTTCGAACAGGTCACCGACTACCGAGAACCCGGCCGCCAACAGGGCCACCAGGGCCACGGCCGGCAGTTGGCCGGTGGAAGCGCCGGCCAGCGGGGCGAACACCACGCCCGTCAGCACCGCCAGCACCAGGCCGCCGATCAGGCCTTCGATGGTCTTGTTGGGACTGATGTGTGGCGCCAGCCGGCGGTCCTTGAAGACCTTGCCGCCGAAGCTCCGGCCGGCGAAGTAGGCGCCGGTATCGGCCGCCCAGACAATCGCCAGCGCAAGCAGCAGCCAGCGGTTGCCGTTCGGCTCGTCGGCGTGGATCAGCCCAACCGCACACCAGGCCGGCACCATGACCAGGGTGCCGGCGGCCAGCTTGATGACCCGCGAGCGCGCATCCGGCGCAGAGGCAAACCCGGGATGGCGAAGCCAGATCGCCACCAGCAGCCAGCCGATGACCGCGGCCACGCAGAACAGCTTGAGCAGCACCATCGAGCCATTGGGATCGCTGGCCGAGGCCCAGACCAGGGCCAGGATCAGCAGCAGGTTGGCGATCAGCAGGGTGCCGCGGGCAATCCCGTCATCCACCCCGGCCAGGCGCAGCCATTCCCACAGCCCGCCCAGCAGGGCAACGGCCGCCAATGCCACCAGCCACTGGGTGGGCAGCAGCAGGACTGCGGCGATTGCCAGCGGCGCCATCACGAGGGCGGCGATTACACGGGTCCTGGTCATGCGGAAGAAGCGTCCTTCGTATCGGGTAGGGCCTGCCTGGCGACGATCTGCTCGGCGGTCAGGCCGTAGCGCCGCTCGCGCGCCGCGTAGTCGTCCAGCGCCTGCTGCAGGGTGGCAGCGTCGAAATCAGGCCACAAGGTGTCGGTGAACCACAGCTCGGTATATGCCAGCTGCCAGAGCAGGAAGTTGCTGACCCGCAGCTCGCCGCCGGTGCGGATGAACAGGTCAGGGGGCGGCAGGTCAGCCAGTGACATGCGCGCGCCGATGGCGGCTTCGTCGATCTGTCCGGGCTGCAGGCGACCGGCAGCCACATCCTCGGCCAGGGAGCGGGCGGCAGCGGCGATGTCCTGGCGTCCGCCATAGCTCGCAGCCACATTCAGGTGCAGGCGATGGTTGTGGGCGGTGCGCGCTTCAGCTTCCTGCATGCGCTGCTGGATGGCGGCGTTGAATCGGGTGCGCTCGCCGATGAAGCGCACTTGCACCCCGCGCCGCTCCAGCTCGATGACCTCGCGTTCCAGCGCGTTGAGGAACAGCTTCATCAGCGCGCCGACCTCTTCCGCGGGCCGGCCCCAGTTCTCGCTGGAAAACGCGAACAGGGTCAGCGCCCGGATGCCGTGCTCCAGGCAGAAGTCGATGCACACGTTGACTGCGCGCGCGCCGGCGCGGTGGCCGATCATTCGCGGCCGCCGGCGACGTGCGGCCCAGCGGCCATTGCCATCCATGATGATGGCGACGTGGCTGGGGACTGCGGGAGGATTGGGAACCTGCATGGACACAGTGGTTTCGACAACCACTCAGACCGCCATCAGTTCCTCTTCCTTCGCCTTGACGACTTCGTCCACGCCCTTGATCGCCTGATCGGTGATCTTCTGGATCTCTTCCTCGCTGCGGCGCTCGTCGTCCTCGCTGATCTCCTTTTCCTTCAGCAGGTCCTTGGTCTGCTGGTTGGCATCGCGGCGGACGTTGCGGATCGCGATCTTCGAGTTCTCGCCTTCGTTGTTCACCACCTTGGCCAGCTCGCGACGGCGCTCTTCGGTCAGCGCGGGCAGGTTGATGCGAATGGTGGTGCCGGAGGTGTTCGGGTTAAGGCCCAGGTCGGAGGCCAGGATCGCCTTTTCCACCGGGCCGACCATCTGCTTTTCCCAAGGGGTGATGGTCAGGGTGCGGGCATCGCTGACGGCGACGGTAGCCACCTGCGACAGCGGCATGTCCGAGCCGTAGTAATTGACCTTCAGCTGGTCGAGCAGGGCGGTTGAGGCGCGGCCAGTACGGATCTTGGACAGATCGTGGCGCAGCGACTCGATGCTCTTGTTCATGCGAGTCTGCGCATCTTTCTTGATTTCGTTGAGCATCGACGGCTCCATCTCGTGACGGGTAACCGCCGGATTATAGCTGCAGCAGGGGTGCGAAGGGCTTCAGCTGCGGCCCTTCACCAGCGTGCCGATCTGTTCGCCCTTGAGAATGCGCAGCAGCTGGCCGGGCTGGCCCATGTCGAAGATGCGCAGCGGCATGTCGCTGTCGCGGCACAGGGCGAAGGCGGCGGTGTCCATCACCTGCAGGTCGCGGGCCAGCACCTCGTCGTAGGTGAGGGTGTCGAAGCGCTTGGCGTCGGGGTGTTTGGCCGGGTCGGCGTCGTACACGCCATCCACCTTGGTGGCCTTGAGCAGCAGGTCGGCACCGATCTCGATCGCGCGCAGCGCGGCACCGGAGTCGGTGGTGAAGAACGGGTTGCCGGTACCGGCGGCGAAGATCGCGATCCGGCCTTTTTCCAGGTGGCGGATGGCGCGGCGGCGGATGTAGTCCTCGCAGATGTCATTGACCTTGAGGGCGCTCATCACGCGGACGCTGCCGCCGAGCTGTTCAAGCGCGTCCTGCATGGCCAGGGCGTTGATGACCGTGGCCAGCATGCCCATGTGATCGCCCGTGACCCGGTCCATGCCGCTGGCGGCCAGGCCCGCGCCGCGGAAGATGTTGCCTCCGCCGATCACCAGTGCGATTTCGGCACCGGCCTGCTGCACTTCCATGACCTCGCGGGCGAGGCGGCCGATGACCTTGGGATCGATCCCGTAATCCTCGTCTCCCATCAGGGCCTCGCCGGAAAGTTTGAGCAGGACACGGCGAAAGGCGAGTTGGGACATGAGGTGTACTCCGGGGCGGGGGCAGGCAAACGCGAAGATTCTATCGTGTGGGACAACAAAAAGGGCCGCGGAGTGCGCGGCCCTTCGGGTACAGCGTTTACAGCGTTGGATCAGGCCAGGCCTGCCTGCTTCATCACTTCGGCGGCGTAGTCTTCCACCACCTTCTCGATGCCTTCGCCAACTTCCAGGCGCTGGAAGCCGATCACGTCGGCGCCAGCGGCCTTGAGGGCCTTTTCAACCGTCACGTTGGTGTCCAGCACGTACGGCTGGCCGTACAGGGTGACTTCGTTGACGATCTTGTTGATCTTGCCGCTGATGATCTTTTCCAGGATCTCGGCCGGCTTGGCGCGGTCCTTGTCCGACATCTTGGCCATCTCGATTTCCTTTTCCTTCTCGATGAAGGATGCGGGAACGTCGGCGGCCTTGTTGTGCGGGGGGTTCATCGCGGCAACGTGCATGGCCAGGCCGCGGGCCAGATCGGCATCGCCGCCCTGGACTTCGACCACGACGCCAATGCGGCCGCCGTGCACGTAGGTGGCCACGTTGTTGCTGCTCTCGACGCGGGCAATGCGACGCACCTGGACGTTCTCGCCGATCTTGGCGATCAGCGAGGCACGGGCTTCCTCGACCGTCTGGCCCGACGCCAGCTTGACGTCCTTCAGGGCTTCAACGTCATCGCCGTCGACCGACAGCGCGGCCTTGGCCACGGCATCGGCGAAGGCGAGGAAGTTCTCGTCCTTGGCCACGAAGTCGGTTTCGCAGTTGATCTCGACCAGCGCCGCCTTGCCGCCCTCCTGGGCGGTGGCGATGCGGCCTTCGGCAGCCACGCGGCTGGCCTTCTTGTCAGCAGCGGCCAGGCCCGACTTGCGCAGGGCTTCGGCCGCGGCGTCGATGTCGCCATTGGTTTCGGTGAGCGCCTTCTTGCACTCCATCATGCCGGCGCCGGTGCGTTCGCGCAGTTCCTTGACCAGTGATGCGGTGATTTCCATGGGGGTCCTCTGAAAATGGGTGGAGTAGGGCGCTTATTCGGCCTTGGGAGCTTCAGCTTCGGCTTCAGCCTTGGCTTCTACAGGCTGCTCCGCCGGTGCGGCCTCTTCCTTGGTGGACTCTTCCGCCGGTGCCTCTTCAGCGGCAGCGGTCTTCTTCTTCGGGGCCTTCTTTGCCGGTGCAGCGGCTTCGGTGAATTCCTCTTCGCGCACGCTGGCGGCGCTCGGCGCGGCGGCCTTGCCTTCCAGCACTGCGTCGGCGGCGGCGCGGCCGTACAGCTGCACGGCGCGGATGGCGTCGTCGTTGCCCGGGATGGCGTAGTCCACCAGCGACGGATCGTAGTTGGTGTCAACCACGGCAATCACCGGGATGCCCAGCTTGCGCGCTTCGCTGATGGCGATGCTCTCGTGGCCGATGTCGATCACGAACAGCGCGTCCGGCAGGCGCGGCATGTCCTGGATGCCGCCCAGCGAGGCTTCCAGCTTGTCGCGCTCGCGGCGCAGGGCCAGCACTTCGTGCTTGACCAGCTTCTCGAAGGTGCCGTCGGTCTCGAACGCTTCCAGCTCCTTCAGGCGGGCGACCGACTTCTTCACGGTGACGAAGTTGGTCAGCGTGCCGCCGAGCCAGCGCTGGGTCATGAACGGCATGCCGCAACGCTCGGCTTCTTCCTTGATGGCTTCGCGGGCGCTGCGTTTGGTGCCCACGAACAGCACGATGCCGCGCTTCTGGGCGATCGACGAGATGAAGTTCATCGCGTCGCTGAACAGCGGCATGGTCTTTTCGAGGTTGATGATGTGGATCTTGCCGCGGGCGCCAAAGATGTACGGAGCCATCTTGGGGTTCCAGTAGCGGGTCTGGTGGCCGAAGTGAACGCCGGCCTCCAGCATCTGGCGCATGGTGATCTGGGGCATTGCTTGAACTCCTGATGGGGAACCGGGCCGCCGCGGCTGTGGGGAATGGGCGGTCCGCCCGCAGGGCGGGCGAAAGGTTCCGGGGTTGGGCCTCCCCGCTGCCTCCGTGTCCGAACCCTCCAGTGAGGGCACCCCGGCACGGGGGTTTGCAGCGGGTGTGTATTCACCGGTGACGCCCGGCGTGGGCGGAATTGTCCATAAAGCACAATCCAGCGGTCAATTATAGCGGAAAAGGCGCCTCGCGCAATCTTTCCCGGGCCCGGGGGCCGAAGGCATGGGGAGCCGGCTGGGGGCGCTGGAGGCCCTGGAACGGCACCCCTGCCAGACGGGCTCCGTGATCGGCGATAATGTCCAGATGACCATCAACCTCAAGACCCCCGAAGAAATCGAGAAGATGCGCGTGGCCGGCCGCCTGGCGGCCGAGGTGCTGCAGATGATCGCGCCCCACGTGAAGCCCGGTGTAAGCACCGAGGAGCTGGACCGCATCTGCCACGAGCACATCGTCAACGTTCAGGGCACCACGCCTGCCAACGTCGGCTACCGCGGCTATCCGAAGGCCACGTGCATTTCGGCCAACAACGTGATCTGTCACGGGATCCCCGGGCCGAAGGTGCTCAAGGAAGGCGACATCATCAATATCGATGTCACCGTGATCAAGGACGGCTGGCACGGTGACACCAGCCGCATGTATTACGTAGGCGAGCCTTCGGTGATGGCGCGCCGGCTGGTGGATACCACCCGCAAGGCGATGTTTGCCGGCATCCACGCGGTGCGTCCGGGCGCGACCCTGGGCGACGTGGGCCACGCCATCCAGCAGGTGGCCGAGGCCGAGCGGTTCTCGGTGGTGCGCGAATACTGCGGCCACGGCATCGGCAAGGTGTACCACGACGATCCGCAGGTGCTGCACTACGGCAACCCGGGCGAGGGCCTGGTGCTGAAGGAAGGCATGACCTTCACCATCGAGCCGATGATCAACGAGGGCAAGCGCCATACCCGGCTGCTGCCCGACGGCTGGACGGTGGTGACCAAGGACCGCAAGCTCTCCGCCCAGTGGGAGCACATGGTGGCGGTGACCGCGGACGGGGTGGATGTGCTCACCCGCATCCCCGGCGACGACAACGAAGCCTTCCTCTGACGGTGATGACCGCCGCGCCTGCGAACACGGGCAATGGCGGCAGGCAGGTGGATGACGCCGCCTGGGCCGCCGAGGCACGCGCCTCGCTGGCCGAGCATGATGCGGAGCTGGCTCACCGCTTCGACGCCGGTGAAGACATCGACCGCCTGCTGGCCGGGCGGGTCAACGCCGTGGATGCCTACGTGCGCCAGGCCTGGGCCCGCTGCATCCCGGCCGAAGCGCCGCTGGCGCTGTTCGCGGTGGGCGGTTACGGCCGCGGGGAGCTGTTCCCGGGATCGGATATCGATCTGCTTGCGCTGGTCGAAGACGGCTCGCCGATGGATTGTCGTGAAGAGCTGGCGCGCCTGTTTGCGCTGCTTTGGGACGCCGGCCTGCCGGTAGGACACGCGGTGCGCAGTGCGGAAGAGTGCACCGGCATGGCGGCCACCGACATCACCGTGCAGACCTCGCTGCAGGAAGCGCGCCCGCTACTGGCCAACCTGGTCGAAGTGCGGCGGCTGAACGATGCGATCTCGATCGAACGCACCTGGCCGGCGGCCGACTACTACGCGGGCAAACTGGCCGAGCAGCGAAGCCGCCACGCCCGCTACGGCGACACCGCCGACAACCTCGAGCCCAACCTCAAGGATGGCCCTGGCGGCCTGCGCGATGTGCAGACGCTGCGCTGGCTGGCGCGGCGGGTGCTGGATGCGCACAGCATGGAGCAGCTGATCACCCTGGGCCTGCTGGGCGTGGACGAACACGCCACCCTGGAGCGCGAGCGACGCACGCTGTCACGGCTGCGTTTCGGCCTGCATCTGGTCTCCGGCAAGGCCGAGGAGCGGCTGCGCTTCGACCACCAGAAAGCACTGGCGGCGCGACTGGCGCACGTGGATGAGGCCGATAACGCGCTGGTCGAAAAGATGATGCAGCAGTTCTACCGCAGCGCGGCGGTGGTGCTGCGGATCAGCGAACGGCTGATCCAGCGCTTCGAGGAGCATCTGGAAGGCGAGGGCGAGCTGGTGGTGCTGGACGACGAGTTCGCCACCCGCCGCGGTTACCTGGCCGCCCGGGACGAGGTCTGGCCGGGCAACGACATGGGCCGGGTGTTCGACCTGTTCTCGGTCTGGGCCGGGCTGCCGGAGGTGCGCGGCCTGCACTCGCAGACCGAGCGCTCGCTGGCCGAATCCCTGCACGCGCTGCCCACCTGGCGCGATGCGGAAACGGGCCTTCGCAAGCGGTTCCTGAAGCTGTTGCGCGGGCCTGCGCCGGTGCGCACCCTGGAGCGTCTGTCACGGCTGGGCGTACTCGGTGCCTGGATCCCGGAATACGCCCAGGTTACCGGGCGCATGCAGTTCGACCTGTTCCACGTCTACACCGTCGATCAGCACACCCTGGCGGTGCTGCGCAATATCGCCGGGTTTGCGGCGGAAGAGCCGGACCCGCGCTTCACCGCCGCACACGCGGTCTGGCCGCACCTGCGCAAGCCGGAACTGCTGCTGCTGGCCGGCCTGTTCCACGACATCGCCAAGGGCCGCGGTGGCGATCATTCGGAGCTGGGCGCGGTCGACGCGCGCGAATTCTGCCTCGGTCATGGCCTCGGCGAAGCGGACGCTTCACTGGTGGAGTGGCTGGTTCGCCGCCACCTGCTGATGTCCACCACCGCGCAGAAGCTGGATATCTCCGATCCCCAGGTCATCCACGCCTTCGCCACCGAAGTGGCCGATCGGGAACGGCTGGATTATCTCTATCTGCTTACCTGCGCCGATATCGCCGGCACCTCGCCGCGGCTGTGGAACGCGTGGAAGGATCGGCTGCTGACCGATCTGCGTACCGCCACGCGCCTTGCGCTTCGGCGCGGGCTGGAAAACCCGGTGGCGGCCGTCGAGCGCATCTCAGAAACCCGTGACCACGCCCGCGAGCTGCTGGCCGCGCACGGCGTGGGCATGGAAGGCGCCGATGCGTTGTTCGAGCGCATGCCGGAGGCGGTGTTCCTGCGCGGCCGTCCGGACCAGGCCGCCTGGCAGGCGAAGGCGCTGAGCGGTACCCGGCCGGGCGACACGGTGATCAAGGTGCGGCGCCTGGCCGAGGGCGCCCAGGCGCTGGAAGTGTTCGTGCACTCGCCCGACCGCGACGGCCTGTTCACCGCGATTGCCATCACCCTGGACCGCTGCGGCCTGGCCATCCAGCAGGCGCGCGCGCTGGACGGTCCGCATGGCACCATCTTCGATACGTTCCAGGTGCTGCCCACCGATCCGCGCTTCATGCCCGAGCCGGCCGCGATCGAGCGCAAGCTGGCGACGGTGCTGGCCGGTTCGCTGGATGTGCGCCCCGCGCGGCGCAACCAGCCGCGCCACCTGCGTCATTTCCGGATCGTTCCGCAGATCGCCTTCGACCAGACCGCAGACGGCAGCCAGACCATCTTCAGCCTCGTCTGCACCGACCGGCCCGGTCTGCTGGCCGGCGTAGCCCACGTGCTGCGCGAGCAGCGCCTGCGCGTGCATGACGCCCGCATCGCCACTTTCGGCGAGCGGGTCGAAGACGTGTTCAAGCTCACTGACGAGCAGAACCGGCCGCTGGACGAAGCCCGCCGCCATGCGCTGCGCGAAGCGCTGCTGGCCAGCCTGGATGGAGACGCCACCGCCTGACCTGCGTCCGGCGCCCCCCGACACAGCTGCCGTTCCCGCCCCGCGGGAGTGGCTTCCCCCTCGATTGACATTCCAGACGACCCCCATGACCCATTACGACTTTTCCGACGACACCGTCTCCGGCATCCGCCATACCATCGAGTCCGCATTCACCCGGCGCACCGCGCTGATCCCCGAGGAGATCGAAGGCAGCGTGCGGCCAGCGGTGGAGCACGCCCTGGTTGGCCTGGAAGCCGGCTATCTGCGGGTGGCCGAGCCCGGCGAGGGCACGCACGGCTGGCAGGTCAACGAGTGGCTGAAGAAGGCGGTGCTGCTGTATTTCCGCATCAACGAGATGTCCCTGGTTGAATCCTGGCCCGCGCCGTTCTGGGACAAGATCGAGGCGCGTTTCGCCGGCTTCGACGAGGCCGAGTTCCGCAAACTGGGTGTGCGCGTGGTGCCCGGCGCCGTGGCCCGTCGCGGCAGCCACCTGGGGCGCGACGTGGTGCTGATGCCGAGCTTCATCAACATCGGCGCCTATGTGGGCGAAGGCACCATGGTTGATACCTGGGCCACCGTGGGCTCCTGTGCCCAGATCGGCGAGCACTGCCACATCTCCGGTGGCGCGGGCATTGGCGGCGTGCTTGAACCGCTGCAGGCCTCGCCGACGATCATCGAGGACAACTGCTTCATCGGCGCGCGCTCGGAAGTGGTGGAAGGCGTGGTCGTGGGCCGCAACAGCGTGATCGGCATGGGCGTGTTCCTCGGCCAGAGCACCCGCATCTACAACCGCGCCACCGGCGAGGTCAGCTATGGCTACGTGCCGCCCGGCAGCGTGGTCGTCGCCGGCTCCCTGCCGGCCGAAGACGGCAGCCATTCCCTCTACTGCGCCGTGATCGTCAAGCAGGTCGACGACCGCACCCGCGCCAAGACCTCCGTCAACGAACTGCTCCGCGGGCTCGCGTAGCTGCGCGGCTGACCTCCGGCAAACTGCGCCCCACCAGCACGCCGGCCAGCCCCAGCACCGCCAGGAACACCAGCGCAACCTCCGGCCCCAACGCGGCCAGCGCACCCGACAGCCCGCCGATCACCAGCAGCAGCGCGCCCATGGCGGTGTTGGCAACGGCCACGTACTCGGTGCGGCGGTCGCCTTCGGCCATGTCCACCACGTAGGTCTTGCGCGCCACCCGTACCGCGGTATGGACCAGGACCAGCAGCAGGTACACCACCGGATACAGCCACCATTGCGCGCCCATGCCCGGTACCGCCAGCACCGCCAGGAACACCAGCAGCACCGCCGAAGCAATGCCGGCGCCCCAGCTCATCAATTGCCGCGATGACCGGTCTGCCAGCCTGCCGAACGGCTTGCCGCCTACCAGGCTGGCCAGTCCCTGGGCGATCACGAACGGCCCCAGCCCCCCCAGCCCAACGCCGCCAACGCCCGCGGCCATCGCCACCACGAACGGCGGGCTGAGCGCGGAGACCAGCAGCAGGGTGCGGGCGAAGACGAAACGGCGGAATGGCCGGTCCTCGCGCAGCAGCCGCCAGGATGCACGGACCCAGCCCGCATGCCCGTCATCGGCCGTGGCCGGCACCGCGGCGTCCGGCTCACGCACGCCTGCGTAGACCACCGCGGCCAGCACCCACGCCAGTGCGGCCACGGCCAGAAGCGCCGCCAGCACCAGCGGAGAGATGTCGTCGCCGCCAAACATGCGGATCGCCAGGCCAAGAGTGACCGCAAGCGCGCCGGACAGCATCGTGCTGACGCCGTTGATCTGGCCGCGTTCGCCCCTGGGCACGGTGTCGCCCATGACGTCCTTGCCGGCCAGCGAGCAGAGCGAGCGTGACAGCGCGAACAGCGCCAGCGCGCCCAGGATCAACACCCCCGCCGCGGTCCCCTTCATCGCCGCCGCCGCGAACGCCATCAGCGCGGTCGCAATCGCCTGGCCAACCGCGCCGGCGATCCAGGCCGAGCGCCGCGGGCGCAGGCGCTTGATCCACGGCGTGAGCGCTGCCTGCGGGAGCATGGAACCCGACTCGCGGATCGGCACCAGCAGGCCGATCAGCACCGCAGGCACGCCCAGCGAGGCGAACAGCCACGGCAGCACGGTCTTTGCATTGACCACCTGGTCGCCAACGGCCTGCAGGGTGCTTGCGGCCACCTGGCGCAGGCCGTTGCGGGCGGTGGCCAACTGCTGCCCCTGCTCCTGGTTCGAACGATCCGCCTTGACCAGGCGCTGGTACAGCTTGAGGGAGGTGGTCATGCGCATAGTTTCCCCCAGGGCGGCAGGCAAGGACAGCAGCCACACCCTCCTACAATGGGGTATCGAACTGCTGGAGAACCCCGTGACAACGATCTACGGATTGAAGAACTGCGACACCTGCCGCAAGGCCCGCAAATGGCTGGACCGCTTCGGCGTCGAGCATGAATTCGTTGACTACCGCGACAACAAGCCCACCCCGGAAACGCTGGTCGAATGGGCCGGAAAGCTTGGCGGCTTTGAAGCCATGGTCAACAAGTCATCCACCACCTGGCGCGAGCTGCCCGACAACCGCAAGGGCGCATCCAGCGATGCCGAGTGGAAGCTGCTG
This sequence comes from Luteimonas sp. A478, assembly GCF_054052025.1. Lineage (NCBI taxonomy): Bacteria > Pseudomonadati > Pseudomonadota > Gammaproteobacteria > Lysobacterales > Lysobacteraceae > Luteimonas > Luteimonas yangxiaopingae. The sequence continues at coordinate 199,283 of NZ_JBSVRF010000001.1, forward strand.
CTGCGCGAGTACCCGCAGCTGATCCGCCGCCCGGTAGTAGTGACCGACGACGGCAACGTCACCCAGCGCTTCTCCGACAACGGCTTCAAGGAGCGCTTCAACATCACCTGACCAGCGCGCCACGTGCGACCTCCCGGCGTCTCCCCCGTAGGAGCGCGCCATGCGCGCGATGCCGCGTGAATTCAAGCGTCGCGGGGTGTCTCCGGACCCACCCCGGTGACGGAAGCCCCGCGCCGGGCCGTGTGTCACGCGGCATCGCGCGCATGGCGCGCTCCTACAAGGAACCTGTACATGTCTGACGTCCTCGAACTGCTGAAAGACCTCATTTCCCGTCCGTCGGTGACGCCGGACGACGCCGGCTGCCAGCCCCTGATTGCCGGGCGCCTGCAACGTGCCGGCTTCGCCTGCGAACACCTGCGCTACGGCCACGTCGACAATCTCTGGGCCACCCACGGCAGCGGCGGGGGCCCGGTCCTCGTGCTGCTCGGCCACACCGACGTCGTGCCAACGGGACCGGTAGAGGCCTGGACCAGCGATCCCTTCAAACCGGAAATCCGCGACGGTGTGCTCTACGGCCGAGGGGCCGCCGACATGAAGAGCGGAGTGGCCGCGTTCGTGGTCGCCGCCGAGCGTTTCGTGGCCGAGCATCCGGACCACAAGGGCACCCTGGCCCTGCTGCTCACTTCTGACGAGGAGGGCGAAGCCATCGACGGCGTGCGCCGTGTGGCCGAAACCTTCCGCGAGCGCGGCCAGCGCATCGACTGGTGCATCACCGGCGAGCCGTCCTCGCAGGAGAAGCTGGGCGACCTGGTGCGAGTGGGCCGGCGCGGCTCCCTCACCGGTTATCTGACCGTGCGTGGCGTGCAGGGCCACGTCGCCTATCCGGACAAGGCCCGCAACCCCATCCATCAGGCGGCCCCGGCGCTGGCCGAACTGGCCGCACGCGAATGGGACGCCGGCTACGAGACCTTCCCGCCCACCAGCCTGCAGATCAGCGACGTGCACGCCGGGACTGGCGCCGACAACGTCATTCCGGGTGAGCTGCAGGCCACGTTCAACCTGCGCTACAACCCGCATTGGGACGCGGCAAGGCTGGAGGCGGAAGTCGAAGCGCTGCTGGCGGCCCGCGGCCTGGACCACGATCTGCGCTGGCACCGCAGCGGCGAACCGTTCTTCACCCCGGAAGGCCCGCTGCGCGCCGCCGCACGTGAAGTGCTGACGGAGTTCGCCGGTGCCGCGCCCGAGGAAAGCACCGGCGGCGGCACCTCCGACGCCCGCTTCATTGCCCCCCTGGGTGCCCAGTGCATCGAAATCGGCCCGGTCAACGCCAGCATCCACCAGGTCGACGAAAACATCCGCGTCGCTGACCTGGAAGCCCTGCCGGACCTCTACCAGGCACTGATTAGCCGCCTGCTGTAGGTCCGGCACCTGCGCTGCCAACATGGAGATGCCACGGTGACGAGCGAACGCAAGCCTCTGTAGGAGCGCGCCATGCGCGCGAAGCCGCGTGAATTGCGGTTCGCGGGTCAGCTTCGGGCAGAACGACATGCCCGGCGCAGCGTCGCCCTGATCAACGTCACGCGGCTTCGCGCGCATGGCGCGCTCCTACGAAGAGGCGCCGCCGGGGGTGAGGGATTCCAGGGCGACATGCTGGATTGGGGCACGCCCGGGCATCAGGAAACCCGGGGCGGCCGCCGATGCGGGTTTTTCATACCTGCAAAACGCGGCTTCTGTCCTGAGCCGGGAGGGCTATGCGTATCCCTCCATAGCCAAGGACCCCATCTCAATGTGTTCGATCTTCTCGATATTCGACCTGCAGCCGGGCGACGACATCGCCGGCCTGCGCCGCCATGCGCTGGAATGCTCGCAGCGCCAGCGCCACCGCGGGCCGGACTGGAGCGGGGTACATGTGGATGAGGGCGCGATCCTGGTCCACGAGCGGCTGGCCATCGTGGATCCGGCGGGTGGCGCGCAGCCGCTGAAATCCGCCGACGGCAACCTGGTGTTGGCGGTGAACGGTGAGGTCTACAACCACCGCGAACTCAAGGCCGAGCTGCGCGCGGACTATTCCTTCCAGACCGCTTCCGACTGCGAGGTGATCAACGCGCTTTACCGCGAAAGCGAGCCCGGCGCGTTCCTCGACCGCCTCAACGGCATCTTTGCCTTCGCCCTGTGGGATCGGGAGCGGGGGCGGTCGATCATTGCCCGCGACCCGATCGGCGTAGTGCCGCTGTACTGGGGCCACGATCGGGAAGGCCGGCTGCGCGTGGCGTCAGAGATGAAGGCGCTGGTGGATACCTGCGCCGATGTGGCCCAGTTCCCACCCGGTCACTGGTACGACAGCGCCAGCGGTGAACTGTGCCGCTACTACGATCGCCCCTGGCGCGACTACGGCGCCGTGCAGGGCGTGCACGTCTCGCCGGACGAGCTGCGCGAAGCGTTCGAGGCCGCCGTGCACCGGCAGCTGATGAGCGACGTACCCTATGGGGTGCTGCTTTCCGGCGGTCTGGATTCGTCGCTGGTGGCTGCGGTGGCCTCGCGCTTCGCTCGCCGCCGGATCGAGGACAACGACAATTCCGAAGCCTGGTGGCCGCGCCTGCATTCGTTCGCGATTGGCCTGGAGGGCTCGCCCGACCTCGCGGCGGCGGAGGTGGCTGCCAAGTCAATCGATACCGTGCACCACGGCTTCGAATACACCTTCCAGGAAGGTCTGGACGCGCTGCCCGACGTGATCCGCCACATCGAAACCTACGACGTCACCAGCATCCGCGCCTCCACGCCGATGTACCTGCTGGCGCGGCGGATCAAGGCGATGGGAGTGAAGATGGTGCTCTCGGGCGAGGGCAGTGACGAGGCCTTCGGCGGGTACCTCTATTTCCACAAGGCGCCCGACGCGGGCCAGTTCCACGAAGAAACGGTGCGCAAGCTCGACGCCCTGCACAACTACGATTGCCTGCGCGCCAACAAGTCGATGATGGCCTGGGGGGTGGAGGCGCGGGTGCCGTTCCTGGACCTCGAGTTCCTCGACGTCGCCATGCGCATGGACGCGGCGCAGAAGATGGTCCACGGGCAGTCGAACGGTCCGCAGCGGATGGAGAAGGGGTTGCTGCGGCAGGCGTTCGAGGGCTATCTGCCGCCGGAGATCCTGTGGCGGCAGAAGGAGCAGTTCAGCGACGGCGTCGGCTACGGTTGGATCGATGGGTTGAAGGCGCATGCGGAAACGCGGGTGAGCGACCGCGAGCTGGCAGCGGCGCATCGGCGCTTCCCGGTCAATCCGCCGGCGAGCAAGGAGGCGTACTGGTATCGGACCCTGTTCGAGCAGTGCTTCCCGACCCGCGCCGCGGCGGAAACGGTCCCCGGCGGTAAGTCCATTGCGTGTTCCAGCAGCACCGCGATCGCGTGGGATGCCGCCTTTGATGGCTCTGCCGATCCTTCAGGGCGCGCCATCGCCGGTGTCCACGCCGCCGCGTATTAGATGTCCGCCGCGCCTGTTGAATGTCCGCGCCACCTGAATGTCCGCGACGCCTGTTTAATGTAGGAGCGCGCCATGCGCGCGAAGCCGCGTGAATCCGGGGTCGCGGGGAAGCGTCGGACCGGGTGATCTGACCGGCGCCACGCGGCGCGGATTGATGTCACGCGGTTTCGCGCGCGTGGCGCGCTCCTACGGGGGGAGTCCGCGGACCCAGGTGCCCCATGGATTCGCGATTTCGTCCGGGACCCGTACATTCCCCGCGTCGGCCGCGTAGGGCCGACCTACGGGTGCAGGGTCAGGGTGTATTTGGCGGGGCCGGGGAGGAACGGGGTGGGGCGACCGTGGACCCAGTCGTCGTGGCCGGCGCCCCAGAACGGCGACAACGGGTGGCCGCTCTGGCCGCCGGGCATGTGGGCGATGCCGTCTTCCTCGTGTCCCGGTGCCACCACCATCCGCTGCGACGCTCCGAACGACGGTCCCTGCACCCGCGGCATCATGCCGTCGCCCGGCAGCGCCTGGGCCGGCATGCACAGCATCCGGCGACCGACCAGCGGTACCGCCGCGGCCAGCGGATGGCAGATGCGCGCGGTGTTGCGCTCACCCCAGCTGCGCTTGTCCAGCGGCCCCTGCGCCGCCAGCCCGTCGCGCACCTCGCGCGCGGCATCCTCGAACAACGCGTGCCAGCTGACGAAGCGCGGAGACAGCAGGTGCATCGGCTGCTCCGTCACCAGGGGCCAGGCAATGCCTTCCAGCTGTGGCAGGTCCGGCATGGTGAAGTCGTCGCCCAGCGCCACCTGCGCTGGGGCGGTCAGCGCATCGGCGATCCGGGCATGCACGGCCAAGCGCCAGGCGCGCACGATGCGGTAGCTGACCGAATCCGTTTCCGCACGTGCATTCCAGCCCGAAGCCGCGGTGGCCAGCTCCAGCAGGGCGGGTGCGTCATCGTGTGGCGGCAGGCCGTCGAGCAGGCGCCACCAGCGATCAAGCACCAGCGCCCGCATGTCCAGCTGGATCGCCAGCAGGTCCTGTTCGGTGAACGTGTCGCCGGCCAGCAGCAGGTCGCGGATCTGCTGCTGGCGGGCGCCGAAGGCGTAGCCGCCGTCGCCCACCAGGGCCAGTGCCCCGCCGTCCACTACCCGCGCGTTGGCGGTCCACAGCCGGTGATCGGCCGGCTCCACGATGGAAGGGGATCGGTCCGTGGCGATGTTCCATGGGCTGCAGGCCGCCGAAGCGATGCCATCCATGGAGGTGCCCGTTGAAAGCGGCAGGCGTTGCGGACACCCGGCATCACGTACCGGCAGCGGTCCCAGCAGGCGCCAGGCGATGCGGCCGTTCTTGTCGCCGATCACCAGGTTCTGGGTGGGAACGGCGATACGATCCGCCGCAACCAGCGCTTCATCCAGATCACCGGCCCTGGCCAGTTCCACCAGGCCGAGGTTGATCGCGCCCGGCAGGTGCGCCACCCAGCGCAGGCTGAGCGCGCGGCCGTCATCCAGCGTTTCCATCACCGGACCCCACGCCGTTTCGCGAACCTCCAGCGTCACTTCATCGCCACCCGACACGGTGATGGTCTCCAGGTGTCGCGTCACCGGCTCGCAGTCCTCGGCAGGCTCCCCGTTGGCGCACGGGGTGTCCAGCCGCCAGTCCATGTAGTCGCCATAGCTGTTGGTGAAGCCCCACGCCACGTGACCATTGCTGCCCACGATCACCGCCGGCAGGCCCGGCAGGGTGAAGCCGGACACGTCCACCTGACCTTGCGACGCGTGCTCATCCGGCCAGCGCAGCCGCGCCCGGAACCAGATGTTGGGCGCGCCCAGGCCCAGGTGCATGTCATCGGCAACGATGGCGCGGCCATCGGCGGTCAGCGCACCGCCCACGGCGAAGTTGTTGCTGCCCGGCGTGCCGGTGTCGGACAGGGCGGCGGGTGCGCCGGCGTCGGGCACGGGCAGCCGGCGCAGGTCCACTTCGCGCGGGCCGGGCAGCACCGCGTTGCCGCGCGCTTCGCCCATCAGCGGCGCGTCCCATTCGCTGCCGTCGTGGGCCAGCAGTTCCCGCAGCGCCGGGGGCAGGTGCGGGGCCATCTTCCACCACAGCAGTTCGCGCCGGTTGGTGCCGCCCTGCAGGTCGAAGTACATCGCATAGCCGGCCAGGATCGAATCCACCGGCGTCCACGGTTCCGGCTGCTGGCGCAGCAGCAGGTAGGGCCAGGGCCGCGTGCCGAGCCCGGCCAGGCCGGCATTGGCGCCTTCCGCGTAGGCCTGCAGCTGCGGCATGTGTTCGCCGGCAATGGCCTCCAGGTCCGCTTCGATCCGCGCCCGCAGCCGGTGGCGTCGCGCTTTGCGGTCGGCATCCAGCGCCAGCGGGCCGAACAGCGCCGACAGTTCGCCGGCCGAGCTGCGCCGCAGCAGGTCCATCTCGAACCAGCGCTCCTGCGCGTGCACATAGCCGAGCGCGCGCGCGGCATCGGTGGAGCTGGAGGCATCGATGGTTGCGATGCCCAGCGCGTCGCGCTGCACCTGCACCGGGGCGGCGAGGCCGGGCAGGGCGTGCCCACCCTCCAGCGTTGGCAGGCTGGCGCGCAGACCGAGCCAGACCACCAGCAATGCCAGCAGCACCAGGGCAGTCAACAGGACGGCGATTCGTGGCAACCACTTGCGCATGGAGCGGACCGGCTGAAGGAGGAGCGCGCACCTTACACCGCCAGGATGCAGCGATCACGCAGGTGGCCTGCAGTACAGTCGGGGATCCCTCCACCACAACGATATACGCACGCCGCATGATCGAAAGTGCCGTGGCCCGCATCCCGGGCATCGCCGCCTTGCCGCAGGTCACCATGGTGGAGGCGCTGCCAAGCGTGACCCTGGCGATCCTGCTGCTGTTCGTCGGCAAGGGCCTGTCGGCCCGCGTCGCTACCCTGCGTCGCTACAGCATCCCCGAGCCGGTGGTGGGCGGGGTGCTGTGCGCAGCGGTGGTGTGTGCGCTGTATTACGGCATGGGCATGGAGGTGAACTTCGAGCTCGGCGCGCGCGACATGTTCCTGATGTATTTCTTCGCCGCCCTGGGGCTGAACTCCAACGTCGCCTCGCTGCGCAAGGGTGGCTGGAAGCTGGTGGTGCTGCTGGCACTGGCGGGCTTCTACATCGTGTTCCAGAACCTGGTGGGCATGGGGCTGGCGGGACTGTTCGGCATGGACCTGCGGGCCGGGCTGATGGTGGGCTCGATCTCGCTCACCGGCGGCGTGGGCACCACCGTTGCCTGGACCCCGCACTTCGTCGACGAGCTGGGAATTGCCAATGCCGGGGAGATTGGGCTGGCCTCGAACATGGTCGGCATGATTGCCGCCTGCGTGGTCGGCGGGCCGATCGCCGGCTGGCTGATCAAGCGCCACCCGGTGATGCCTTCGGCCGATGCGGACCTGGAGGTCGGCACGCTCTACGGCGACGAGTCGCGCGCGACGCTCGACTACACCGGCGTGCTGCTGGCGCTGTTCTGGCTGAACATCGCGCTGATGCTGGGCCACGGCATCAGCCACCTGATCAGCGAGGCGGGGATGCTGCTGCCGGGGTTCGTCGGCGCGCTCATGGCCGGCATCCTGCTGCGGCTGCTGGGCGACCTGTTCGCGCCCAACGGCCGACGCATGTGGAAGCTGGAGACGATGCAGCCCGGGATCGCGCTGATCTCCGACATCAGCCTGGGGCTGTTCCTGGTGATGGCGCTGATGGGGCTGCAGCTCTGGGTGCTCGAGCCTCTTCTGGGCTTCATGACGGTGGCCATGCTGGTGCAGATCACCCTGGTGGTGCTGTTCTCGGTGTTCGTGGTGTTCAAGGCGATGGGCGGGGATTACGAGTCGGCGGTGGTCAGCGCGGCGTTCGGCGGCATCGCGCTGGGCTCCACCGCGACCGCCATGGCCAACATGACCGCAGTGACCCGCGAATACGGCGCCGCGCCGCGGGCGTTCGTGATCGTGCCGCTGGTGTGCGGGTTTTTCATCGACATCGCCAACGCGGTGATCGTGGGGGTGATGGCCGGCTGAGCGGTGCACGGGAGACGAAAGGCAACTGCTTCTCATCCCGGCACCGGCGCCGGAGGAGCGGCATACTGTGGGTCCCCCGCCACATCCCAAGGAGCCCGCGATGAAGGGTAATTCTGAAGTCGTCGACTACCTCAACTTCCTGCTGCGCGGCGAGCTGGCCGCGCGCGACCAGTATTTCCTGCACTCGCGCCGCTACGAAGACCTGGGGCTGAATGAGCTCTACGAGCGCATCAACCACGAGATGGAAGAGGAAACCGAGCACGCGGATGCGATCCTGCGCCGGATCCTGTTCCTGGAAGGCGAACCGGACATGCGCCCCGATCCGATCGAGCCGGGCGGGACCCTCGAGGAAATGCTACGCAAGGACCTGGACCTGGAGTACAGCGTGCGCGAGAACCTCGCCAAGGGCATTGCCCTGTGCGAGAAGCATAGTGATTACGTGACCCGCGAAATCCTGGTCAAGCAGCAGGTCGACACCGAGGAAGACCACACGTACTGGCTGGAAAAGCAGTTGCGCCTGATCGAGATGGTCGGCATGCAGAACTACCAGCAGAAGCGCATGGGCGACGACTCCGGCCACGAGTGATCGCCCGGCGTGGCGGCCTGCCGGGAGCTGGGTTGCCCGTAGGAGCGCGCCATGCGCGCGAAGCCGCGTGACATTGGGCATTGGAACGTGGCTTCGGCCACCTCGCAACGACCGACGCCCACCATGCCGCCACGATTCACGCGGTTTCGCGCGCATGGCGCGCTCCTACATGGTTCCGGCATGTGGCGGGTCAACGACGTCCATCACGGGGAACAACGGCGTCCATGACGCTGCTCGTCAGCGACGGCGCGTGCGGTAGACGGTGGTGTGGAGGGCAGTGACGCCGGCCTCGTGGAAGCGGGGTTCATCGGCGAGGATGTCGCGCCGCTCAAGCGTGGAAACATCCCATTCCGGCTCCAGCAGCCGGCATACCTCTGCTTCCTCCACCGAAAACGGCGGACCGTCTTTCTGGGCTTGCGGATATTCCAAGGTGATGAGCAGCCCGTCGCAGCTGGCTGGCAGGCGGCGCCAGGCCGTATCGGCATAACGCGCGCGCATGTCCGGCGGCAGGGCGATCAGGGCGGCGCGGTCGTACACCGCTGAGCAATCGGCCAGCACTTCAGCGTCAAGGGCGAACGCGTCGCCGTAGATCAGTTCGTACGGACCGGCGCTGTAGTGGATCCCGAAGCTGCTTTCGCGCGTCGCAGGCGTCAGCCCGCGTTCGTCGAAGAACTGCCGTACCGCCAGCTCCGACAACTCCACGCCCAGCACCCGATGGCCGCGTTCGGCCAGCCAGGCCATGTCCACGGACTTGCCGCACAGCGGCACGAACACCCGGCTACCGGGGGCCAATTCCAGCGTCGGCCAGTGCTTGCACAGCAGCGGCAGCGGCCGATCCTGGTGGAAGCCGATCCGCCCGTCCTGCCAGCGTTCGTGCCAGAAATCAGGTTCCAAAATCCACACCTCCGTTGTAGGAGCGCGCCATGTTGTAGGAGCGCGCCATGCGCGCGAAGCCGCGTGAATCGTGGCGGCATGGCGGGCGTCGGTCGTTGCGAGGTGGCCGAAGCCACGTCCCAATGCCCAATGTCACGCGGCTTCGCGCGCATGGCGCGCTCCTACAGAAGAGGCGGTCATCAGTGGATGCAAAATCAGGCATCCATAGACACTCAGGCCTCCACCGACAGGCCTTCCACATTCTGCCAGCCGCGCGGCAGCAGGCCGCCGCGGGAGGCGCGGGTGCCGAGGTAGGTCTCAAGGTCCTTGAATGACAGGCTCATGATGCGCTGGCGGGAATGGACCTGCAGCGTGCCCGTGGGGGGTACTACGGCCACCGCAATCACCTGTTCGGTTCCGCGTTTGGCACGTGGAATGTCGATGATCTTGTTGCCGCGGCCCCGCTCCAGTTCCGGCAGCTCCGCCACGGCGAACGCCAGCAAGTGACCGGCGCTGGTCACGGCCACGATCCGGTCCGTTTCCACATCGTCCACCGCCACCGGTTGCAGCACGGCGGCGCCTTCGGAAACCGTCAGCATCGCTTTACCGGCTTTCTGCCGGCCCACCAGGTTCGCAAACCGGGTGACAAAGCCGTAGCCGAGCGAAGAGGCCAGCACGAAGCGGGCATCCGCTTCGCCGCTGACCAGCGCCTGGAACGAAGCGCCGGCTGCCGGTGAAAAACGCCCGGTCAGCGGCTCGCCATTGCCGCGTGCAGAAGGCAGCGTGTGGGCCAGCGTGGAATAGCTGCGCCCGTTGGAATCCAGGAACGCCACTGCCTGGTTGCTGCGCCCGCGGGCGGCGGCCTGCAGCTGGTCGCCCTCCCGGTAGGACATGGACGCCGGATCCACCTCGTGGCCCTTGGCCGCGCGTACCCAGCCCTTCCTGCTCATGACGATGGTGACCGGCTCGTTCGGCACCAGATCGGTCTCGTCCAGCGCCTGGGCGGCGCCGCGCGCCACCAGCGGCGAGCGACGGTCGTCGCCGTGCTTCTCAGCATCGGCCAGCAGCTCTTTCTTGATCAGCGCCTTCAGCTTGGCTTTGCTGCCCAGGGTGGTGGCCAGCTGATCGCGCTCCTTGGCCAGTTCGTCCTGCTCGCCGCGGATCTTCATTTCCTCAAGCCGCGCCAGCTGGCGCAGCCTGGTTTCCAGGATGTAATCCACCTGGTCGTCACTCAGCTCGAAGCGCGCCTTCAGCACCGGCTTGGGCTCATCCTCGGTGCGGATGATGTGGATCACCTCGTCCAGGTTGAGGAACGCGGCAAGCAGGCCTTCCAGCAGGTGCAGGCGACGCTCGACCTTTTCCAGCCGGTGCTCCAGGCGCCGGGTCACCGTGACCGTGCGGAACTGCAGCCATTCGGTCAGCAGCATCCGCAGGTTTTTCACCTGCGGGCGGCCATCCAGGCCGATCACGTTGAAGTTCGCGCGATAGTTGCGCTCAAGATCGGTGGTGGCGAACAAGTGGCCCATCAGCTGCTCGGCGTCCACCCGGTTCGAGCGCGGCACCAGCACCACCCGGGTCGGGTTGGCATGGTCGGACTCGTCGCGGATGTCTTCCAGCCACGGCAGCTTCTTGGCCCGCATCTGCGCGGCAATCTGCTCGATTACCTTGCTCGGTGACACCTGGTGGGGCAGGGCATCCACCACGATGTTCTGGCCTTCCTTCACCCACGTACCCCGGGCCCGGATGGAGCCGGTGCCGGTTTCGTAGATGGACTGCAGGTCGGCCAGCGGGGTGATGATTTCGGCGGTGGTGGGGTAGTCCGGGCCGCGCACGTGCTCGCACAGGTCGGCCACGGTGGCATCCGGATCATCCAGCAGGCGGATACAGGCCGAGACCACCTCGCGCAGGTTGTGCGGCGGCACGTCGGTGGCCATGCCCACGGCGATACCCGTGGTCCCGTTGAGCAGCAGGTGCGGCAGGCGGGCCGGCATCCAGCCCGGCTCCTGCAGGGTGCCGTCGAAGTTCGGGGTCCAGTCCACCGTGCCGTGGCCCAGCTCGGACAGCAGCATCTCCGCGATCGGGGTCAGGCGCGACTCGGTGTAGCGCATGGCCGCGAACGACTTGGGATCGTCGCTGGAGCCGAAGTTGCCCTGGCCGTCCACCAGCGGGTAGCGGTAGGAGAACGGCTGGGCCATCAGCACCATCGCCTCGTAGGCGGCGCTGTCGCCGTGCGGGTGGTACTTGCCGATTACGTCACCAATGGTCCGCGCCGACTTCTTCGGCTTCGCCCCGGCGCCCAGGCTCAGCTCGCTCATGGCGAAGATGATCCGCCGCTGTACCGGCTTCAGGCCGTCGCCGATGAAGGGCAGGGCGCGGTCGAGCACCACGTACATGGAGTAGTCGAGATAGGCGCGCTCGGCGTACTCGCGCAGCGGGATCTGCTCGAAGCCGTGGAAGGAGGTGCGGACTGGATCGGTCATCGTGACTGCACGGATGGGGGGAGGTGAATTCTACGGGGGTTCGGGCAACGCCGATAACCAACCCCGTGTAGGAGCGCGCCATGCGCGCGAAACCGCGTGAATTCCTTCGTCCGGTGGGGCTTCGGATGCAGCGACCTGACCGACGCCACGGCCAGCGGCTCAGGAGCCTGTGCCGGATGGAGGCAGGGAGCGGATCCAGGCCTCGAGGGCGGCCTCACCCATCGGGCCCGGAAACGGGTAGACGGGCACATAGGGCTGGTTGATGCCGCGGGGGCGACCCCGGTAGACCTTCATCGGCAGGCCGATCCGCGACAGGCCGCTGGGCAGCTTCTGGCCGCCGACCTCCATGTACACCGTGTCCGCCGAGGTTTCGGCGCCGGCGTGGATGGCGCCCAGGGGCAGCCACAGGTCAAGTGCATCCAGGCAGGCCGAAGCGCAGGACGAATCGGTCAGCACGATCACCTCCGCGTTCGCGCGCAGGCGGCGCGGGCGGTCGGGCGCCGGTTCGTCCGCCGGTTCGTCGACTGCTTTCGGCTGGCGCCACAGCGCCTCGCCCCGTTCCAGGGCCGCGGTCATTCCGTCCAGGATGATCCCGCTCCAGCGCAGCATCTCCGGATCCGGGGACTCCTGCGCCAGCAGCATGTCCCGAAAGCTGCGGATGTCCGCCAGGTTGCGTTCCGACACCCGCCAGTCGACCGCATGCGAGCCGCCCGCGACCGCTTCCATCGCCGCGTCGCCCCACATCCGCGAGGCGATCTCCCGGCTCCAGTGCGAGGAACCACCGCTGTTGCCGCGCACGTCCAGCACCACGCGCTGTGCCGCGGACACCAGGGCGCCGTCCTCCAGCTGCCCGAGCAGCGCTGTCAGCAGGACGTGGTCCTCCGATGCGGGATCCGCATTGAAGCCGGCCATGGAGATCCACAGCAGGTTGCCATCGTCCACGCGGCGGATTCCGGTGTTTGACGGCGGCGCGCCGCGCATCGCAGCCAGCATCGTCGATGCCTCGCCTTCTCCCAGCGCCCGCCACTGCAGCTGCACCGTATCGACCTGTCCATTGCGTTCGAACCGGCACTCCCGCGGGGATGCCAGCCACGGGTTGCCCTGGTCCAGGAACAGCCGTCCGGACAGCGCCTTGCGCTGGGCGGCAAGCTGCCAGCGGCCGTAAAACCGGCCCAGTCTTGCTTCGGCCATGTCGTTGGCGGCGACGCCTTCGCAATCAACCAGGCGCGCACCTTCAACCGGAAGGCCGGCTTCGTCCAGGCGCACCATCACCTCGTGGTGGCCGTCGCGCTGGCCGGCCAGGAAACCCGGCCAGCGCATGGTCAGCGGCGGCGCCGTCCCGGTTTGACCCAGCTGCACGTGACCATCGTTGAACGAGGCCCGGAATTCGCGCAGCGCCCACCAGTAAGCGCCGTAGTCGCGGGCGTCCGGGACCCGTTCCAGCGTTTGCTCCAGTGCTTCGTCCAGATGCCGGCGGAAATCCGGGTTTTCCGGGTCAACCGGCCCCGGATGGCGATCCCCGAGCGCTGCATGGAAGGCCCGTACGTCGGCTTCCAGGGTGGCCGGCCAGGTGTTCGTGGCGGAGAGGCCGGAAGCCTGAGAAACAGGAGCGGTCGTTGCCAATGCAAAAATAACGACTGCCGCAGCGGGGAAGGAAACGAAAACAGGGTTGAACCGCATCGGCAGCCACCGGCCTGGACCAGCCTGGGATTACATCCCAAGGGCGGCCGCAAGTCGACGGTCGACGGATCCCGGAAAATGACGCGGTCCGGAGGTGGCCCTGTATCATGGTCGCTGTTCAGGAGCACCCCGATGACCTCCAGCCAGCCCAGTCCAGAAGCGCCATCCGCTGAGCCGGTCACCGTTGACCGCTCCAGCGGCTGTGTGCATCGCAAACGCATGCGTGGCGACTGCGCCGGCTGCGTTGCCCGCGAGCTTGCAGCCTGCTCGGTCATTCCGGTGGAAGAGGCCCAGACGCTGGAGGAGATGGGCGGCCAGATCCGCCTGCCTGCGGGGGGCGTCCTGGCCCGCGAGGGTGATCCGCGCAAGGAAGTGCACACCGTGGTCAGCGGAATGATGCGCAACACGCGCCTGCTTCCGGATGGCCGGCGGTTCGTGGCTGCATTCCTGCTACCAGGGGATTTCATCGGATTCAGCAACGCCACGCACTACCGCGGCACGGTGGAGGCGGTGACCGAATCCACCCTGTGCGCCTTCAGCAACGCCGGCGTGCGCAGCCTGTGCGAGCGCTATCCGGAATTCGAGAAGAACCTGTTCGATCGCGCCTGCGGCGAGCTGGATGTCACCCGCTCGTACCAGATGACCCTGGCGCGGATGACGCCGGTGGAGCGGCTGTCGGTGTTCCTGCTGGACCTCAGCTCACGCCAGTATCGCCGTGGTGGCCGCGAGAACCACGTGGACCTGCCCATGACCCGGGCCGACATCGCGGACCATCTCGGGCTGACCATTGAAACGGTGAGCCGCAGTTTCAGCCGCCTGAAGCAGGAGGGGACGCTCTACTTTGAGCATCCCCACCATATCGAGCTGCGCGATCCCGTGCGGCTGCGGGAAATGGCCGCCCGCTGATCGCGCCTGCCGGGGTCACCGCATCAGCGGTTGTCCCCGCGCCCCTTGCGCTCATCGCGCTACGGCGGCGGCGTCATCACCCTGCAACCCGCGGGTGGGAGGCTCCCGGGACAGGCGCCGGAACACCGGCGTCGCGGGGATCCGTCCATACAGGGCAAAAGACGATGCTGCGAACTTCACGCGTGGGCGCCGCCGTGCGCCACTCTCTCCATTCCCGGTGCGCGCCTGGCGCGGGCTGGCCGGCCCGCAGGGCGCTGTCGCTGGCGTTGGCCCTGGCGGCCGTCGCCGGCACCAGCCACGCACAGGATCCGGCCCCGCAGGGCGAGGCCGTTCTGCTGGACCGCATGGTGGTCACCGCGCAGAAGCGCGAGCAGCAGGTGCAGGACGTGCCGATCGCGATCACCGCGTTCTCCGGCGAGTTCATGGAAAACATGGGCATCGACGGCTTCGAGCAGCTGGGCGGCTACGTGCCCGGCCTGCAGACCCAGGTGCAGAGCCCCAACAACCCGGGCTTTGTGATCCGCGGTATCACCTCCGACAGCGGCGATGCCACGGTCGAGCCGCGGGTATCGGTGTTCCAGGATGGAGTCTCCATCAGCCGTTCGCGCGGCTCGGTGGTGGAAATGTTCGACATGGAGCGGGTGGAAGTGCTGCGCGGTCCGCAGGGCACGCTGTTCGGGCGTGGCGCGCAGATCGGCGCGGTGCACCTGATCCAGAACAAGGCCCGCAACGAGTTCGGCGGCTCGGTCCGCGGTGGCTTCGGCAACCTGGGCGAGACCTACTTCAGCGGGCACATCAATACGCCGCTGGTCGAAGACAGCCTGTACGGCCGGGTGGCGGTGTTCCACCACGCCCGCGACGGCGCCGTCGACAACCTCTCTGGCGGCGACCTCAACGGCCGCGATACCCAGGCCGTGCGTGCCGCCTTCCGGCTGGACCTGGGCCAATGGTCCGGGCTGGACCTGATCCTCAACTACCAGAAAGACACCCCGCCGGGCACCGCGTTCCGCAGCGGCAACATTCCTACCCGCGGCGGCAGCACCGACTTCTACAACTCGCCCGCCGACCTCACCCGCGGTGAGGATCTGGGCCTGGACCGCACCGTCCGCGGCGCGACCCTGCTCGGCGACTTCCACCTCAACGACGACTGGACCCTGTCGACCATCACCGGCTGGCGGGATTTCGATTCCCACGAAGAGTTCGATGGCGACGGTTCCCAGGCCTACCTGCTGGAGTTCGCCGAGATCGCCGAAGGCCGTCAGTTCAGCCAGGAAGTGCGCTTCAACTACGACGGTGGCGGCAATTTCCGCGGCTTCCTCGGCGGCAGCTGGTTCGATGAATCCAACTCGCAGCGCGTGCCCCTGAGCACCGACGAGCGCAGCCTCTACGCGCTGCTCTCGCCGCTGGTATCGGGGATGACCGGAGGCGGCCTGCCGGTGGTGCCGGTGCTCAACCCGGACGGTACGCCCAACACCAGCCTTGCCTTCATCGAAGTGCCGCCGGCGCTGCAGCAGATGCTCGGCCTGCCGCCGGTCCTGCCGCTCAAGCCCATGCACACCGAGGAATATTCCAACCACGGCGACGTGCGCGCGCTGGAAGTATTCGCCGATGGCACCTGGTCGGTCACCGACCGCCTGGATCTGACCCTGGGCATGCGCTACACGCAAGAAAAGGTCACCTCGGGCTATCAATCCGACTTCCACGGCGCGCCGAGCGTGATGGGCCTGTTCCTGCCCAGCTTCCCGGACAGCGTGGCGTTCCCCAACGCCATGTTTGCGCCCACGGCCGGGCGCATCAGCGCGTCGGACGATTTCAGCTCGGTGGTCGGCCGCGCCGTAGCCAGCTATCGCTTCAGCGACCAGCTCAACGGCTATGCCAGCGTGTCGCGCGGGCGCCGGCCCAGCGTGGTCCAGGTGGATGGCGACGGTGCCGAGGTGATCGACGCCGAGATCGTGTGGAGCTACGAACTGGGCCTGAAGGGCGAAGCCAACAGCGGCCGCTTCCTCTACGACGCGGCCGCCTTCTACTACGACTACAGCAACTTCCAGGCGCAGGTGGAGAACCCCAACCCGCCGCCGTTCTTCATCACCGCCGACGGCGGCAACGCCCATGCCATGGGCGTCGAAGTGGCACTCATCAACCGCTTCACCGATACCTTCAGCGGCTTCTTCAACTACGGCTGGATCGACGCCGGCTTCAACGCCGTCGACGACAACGGCAACCCGCAGGCGCTGGCCGGCAACCGCTTCCGCCTCACCCCCGAGCACACCGTGGCCCTTGGCATGGATTGGCGCGTCCCGTTTGGCGCCGGCCACAGCGCCTACCTGCGCCCCAGCTACACCTGGCGCTCGCAGGTCTACTTCGAGGATGACAACACCCCGGGCATCGAACAGGATGCGTACGGGCTGTTGAACCTCAATCTGGGCGTGGCCCTGGCCAACGGCTGGGACCTGCAGGCCTACGCCCAGAACCTGGCCGACGAGGAGTACCTGATCGATGCAGGCAACACCGGCGCGCTGTTCGGCATCCCCACCTACATCCCGGGCGCCCCGCGCACTTACGGAGTCCGCTTTGCGTACCGTTTCTGAGCTGCGCGTGGGACTGGCGGCGCTATGCTTGGTGGCCATGTCGATCGCCCACGCCGAGCATGATCCCAGCCGCCTGGTTCCCACCGTGCACGCTGCGATCCGGGCGGGCGAGGGCGGTCCGGCCGTCATCGCCCACCGCGGCGCCAGCGCGCTGCTGCCCGAGCACACGCTCGCGGCTTACGCGCGGGCGATCGAGGACGGTGCGGACTTCATCGAGCCCGACCTGGTCATGACCCGCGACGGCGTGCTGGTGTCGCGGCACGAAAGCGGGCTGGGCGACACCACCGACGTGACCAGCCGCCCGGAGTTCGCCGACCGCCGCGCCCGCCGCAGCGTGGACGGGGCGGAGATGGACGGCTGGTTTGCCGAGGACTTCGACCTTGAAGAGCTGCGCCAGCTGCGCGCCGTGGAGCGGCTGCCGGAACTGCGCGGCAGCGCGCACGATGGGCGCTACACCGTGCCCACGCTGGACGAGATCGTGGAACTGGCCGCAGAGGCGTCAAACCGCCACGGACGCATCATCGGCATCGTCCCGGAGATCAAGCATTCCACCCACCTGCACGCCCGCGGGCTGGATCCGGAAGCGGCGCTGATGGAAACGTTGGCCCGCCACGAATACGCGCGCCGCGCGCCGTTCGGCGTGCAGTCGTTTGAAGTCGGCAATCTCAAGCGCCTGCGCGCGCTGCTGGATGCCGCCGGCCTGGACAACGTGTTCCTGGTGCAGCTGCTGGGGGCACCGGATTCCTCGCCACAGGATCTGGTGGAGGCGGGCATGCCGGTGCCATACCTGAGCATGCTCACTCCCCAAGGCCTGGCGGAAATTGCCGCCTACGCCGATGTGCTGGCCCCGCACCTGCGCTACGTGCTGCCGGTGACCGCAGAAGGCGCGCTGGCCGATCCCACACCGCTGGTTCCGGCTGCCCACGCCGCCGGGTTGGCGGTGCATGTGTGGACGCTGCGGCCGGAGAATCACTTCCTGCCACCGGCGCTGCGTTGCGAGGGTGGGCCGGCCACACGCTGCATGGCGGGAGCCCGTGCAGAAGCAGCTGCGTTCACTGCTGCAGGCGTGGATGGGCTGTTCACCGACGACCCGGGTTCGATCCGCCATTCAAGCGTTGACAACCCCTGAAAGCGGCGGCAATATACATGGCTTGACTCGCCCAGGTGGCGGAATTGGTAGACGCACTAGCTTCAGGTGCTAGCGGGGGCAACCCTGTGGAGGTTCGAGTCCTCTTCTGGGCACCAACGAGTCAAACTTCGGGGCACTACCGGTCCCGACAAATTACAAAGCCTCGCGAAAGCGGGGCTTTTTTTGTGGGCACTTGTCCGGCTTCATGTCAACACGCGATCACCCCGGCCTGAACGGCTCACGTGTAACATCCGCCCAATGTCAAAACCACCAAGCAAGCGCGGCAGCGGCCGCGGCACCAAATCCCCCGGCAGCGCCGGCGGCGGTCCACGTTCCAAGGCGGGCGCCAAGCGCTCCGGCGGCAAGAAGCTTCCGCCCTGGATGCCCGAGTCCGCGGCCACCGGCCCCGGCGGCAAGCCGGCAACTGGCGGCTCCGGCAAAGCCCAGGCGGCTGCGCAGCCGCGCGGCGGTAAAGGCGGTTTTCACGACCCCCACGCCGAGCGCGAGGCCGGCCGTTATGCCAACCCCATCCCCAGCCGCGAGGCGATCCTGCAAGCGCTTTCCGATGCCGACGGCCCGCGCAAGTCGGAGGAGATCGCCGACATCCTCGGGCTCACCGCGCCGGACCGCTTCGACGCGCTGGAAAAGCGCCTCGGCGCCATGGTTCGCGATGGCCAGCTGCTGCGTAACCGCCGCGGCGGCCACGTGCCTGCCGGTGAAGTTGAGCTGATCGCCGGCACGGTGATTGCCAACCCCGACGGCTTCGGCTTCATGCGTCCCGACACCGGCGCGGGCGACGACCTGTTCCTGCCGCCGTATGAAATGCGCAAGGCAATGCACGGCGATCGGGTGATGGCCAGCGTGTCCGGCGTGGACTCGCGCGGGCGCCGCGAAGGCGTGATCGTGGAAGTGCTCGAGCGTCGCGCCACGCGCCTGCTCGGCCGTTTCAATGTGGAGTCCGGCATCGGCTTTGTCGTGCCGGATGACAAGCGGATCCTGCGCAACGTGCAGATCCCGCAGGATCAGCGCAACAACGCAGAAAACGGCCAGTTGGTGGTATGCGAAATCATGCATGCCCCGGATACCCATCGCCCGCCGATCGGGCGCGTGCTGTCGGTGCTGGGCGATGTGCTCAAGCCGTCGCTGGTGGTCGAAGCCGCCATCCACGGCCACGGCCTTCCCTATGAGTTCCCGCAGGAAGTCCTGGACGAAGCCGCGGCGGTGCCGGTGGAAGTGTCCCAGGCCGATATCAGTGGCCGGCGGGATATCCGCAACCTGCCGCTGGTGACCATCGACGGCGAGGACGCCAAGGACTTCGACGATGCCGTGTGGTGTGAGGCCGATCGTGACGGCTTCCGCCTGATCGTGGCCATCGCCGATGTGTCGCACTACGTGCGTCCGGAGCAGCCGCTGGACGATGAAGCCCAGCTGCGCGCCACCAGCGTGTACTTCCCCGGCTTCGTGATCCCGATGCTGCCCGAGACCCTGTCCAACGGCATCTGCTCGCTCAAGCCCAAGGTCGACCGGCTGTGCTTCGTGTGCGACATGCGCGTTGGCCGCGACGGCACCGTGCACGAGTCCGAGTTCTACGAGGCGGTGATGCACTCGCACGCGCGCCTGACCTACACCCAGGTCTGGGACGCGGTGGGCGAGGAAGATCCGCAGACGCAGAAGGATCTGGGTGCGGTACTGCCTCAGGTACGTGACCTGCACAAGCTGTACAAGGTGCTGGCGCGCGCGCGGCAGAAGCGTGGCGCGATTGAATTCGAGACCTCCGAGGTGCGCTTCGAGCTGGACAACACCGGCGAGGTGGTGCGGGCCGGCATGCTGGTGCGCAACGATGCCCACAAGCTGATCGAGGAATGCATGATCGCAGCCAACGTGGAGGCGGCGAAGTTCCTGCTCGACACCGAGATTCCGGCCCCATACCGCATCCACGACAAGCCGCCCGAATCCAAGTACCTGGACCTGCTGGAGTTCCTCAAGGAATTCCAGCTGCGCCTGCCGACGTGGGCCAAGGTGCGGCCGAAGGATTTCACCGCGCTGCTCAACCGCGTGCGCGAGCGCCCCGAGGGCACGCTGCTGGAATCCGTGCTGCTGCGCAGTCAGAGCCTGGCGGTGTACTCGGTGGAGAACATCGGTCACTTCGGCCTGGCGCTGGACCACTACGCTCACTTCACCTCGCCGATCCGCCGCTACCCGGACCTGCTGGTGCACCGGGCCATCAAGCACGCGCTGTCGGGCAAGAAGCCGCACAGCTTCAAGTACACCAATCGCGAAATGGTCGGCCTGGCGCTGCAGAGCTCGGAGAAGGGTCGGCGTGCCGACGAGGCCTCGCGCGAGGTCGACGATCGTTACCGCGCGGCGTGGATGGAAGAGCACGTGGGCGGCGAGTTTGACGGCGTGATCAGCGGCGTCACCAGCTTCGGACTGTTCATCGAGCTGGACGAATCCAAGGTCAACGGCCTGGTCCACGTGACCCAGCTGCCGCACGACTTCTACCGCTTCGATCCGATCCGCCGCACCCTCAGCGGCGACCGCCGCGGCCGCGAATACCGCCTCGGCGACCGCGCCCGCGTGCGCGTGCTCAAGGCCAGCCTGGAGGAGCGCAAGATCGACTTCGCCCTGGTGGAAGAGGGCGAGCCGCAGGGCAAGAAGGGCCCGAAGCCGCCCAAGGACCTGGTAGAACGCGGCAAGCCCGCCAAGCGCCAGAAAAAAGCGTACTGACCTGAGGCCGACGCGGGCTCCCGCGTCGGCCTTGGCCTGCCTATCGTTCCAACACCGCTGTGCCTCGGCCCCGTCCGTAGGAGCGCGCCACGCGCGCGTGGCGCGCTCCTACATGGGGATACAATTCGCGGATGAGCAAACAGAACGCCTGGATCGCCGGCATCAATGCCGTTGCCGCCGCCATCGAACACGACGCCGAACACGTACGCGAAGTGCTGGTCGAGGCCGGTGCCAAGAACCCGCGCATCGCCGAGATCGAATCCGACGCCCAGCGCAAGGACATCGACGTGCGCCGCGTCACCCAGCAGGCGCTGGATGGCGTGGCCGGCGGCCTGCGTCACCAGGGCGTTGCCGCACGCTATGCGGCAGCGAAGACCTGGGACGAGAATGATCTAAGCGAGCTGGTGGAAGCCGCCGAAGGCAAGGCGCTGGTGCTGGTGCTCGACGGCATCCAGGACCCGCACAACCTCGGCGCCTGCCTGCGCAGCGCCGCCGCCGCCGGCGCCACCGCCGTGGTGATCCCCAAGGACAAGGCCGTGCAGGTCAACGCCACCGTGCGCAAGACCTCCGCCGGCGCCGCCGACACCATCCCCGTGGTGCGGGTGACCAACCTGGCCCGCACCCTGCGCGAGCTGCAGAAGCAGGGCGTCTGGATCCACGGCCTGGCCGGCGATGCCACCACCGCCATCTACAAGGCCGACCTGACCGGCAACGTGGCCCTGGTGCTGGGCGGCGAGGGCGACGGCATGCGCCGCCTCACCCGCGAGCATTGCGACCACCTGGTCAACATTCCCATGCCCGGTGGCTTCGAGAGCCTCAACGTCTCGGTCGCCACCGGCATCGCCCTGTTCGAAGCGGTCCGCCAGCGCACCGCGTAGTCCGGGGCCGCGCCCCCACGCCCGCGATACTCCACCCCACGCGCCCGCCATCACCTGCAGCCCACATCCCTGTCGCGACACTGGAAACCGTTGCCGGCCGCGCAGGTCGGTCCGTCACCAGGGAGCTTTCGCATGATCAAGTGGGCCATCATTTTCGCCATCATCGGCCTGATCGCCGGTGCCGTCGGCTTCACCGGCATGGCCGGCGCCGCCATGGGCATCGCCAAATTCCTGTTCTGGGCCGCCATCATCATCGCGGTCGTGCTCTTCATCCTCGGCTTCACCGCCTTCAAGAAGATCAGCCGATAGGTTGACGATGGCCACGGCGCGCTCCCCGGGGGGATTGCCGGGGAGCGCGCCGTTCTCCAAGCGGTTCCGCGTGGCGGACAAGCCGGGCAAGGGCGCATGGCGGGCAATTAGATATAGCTTTTTGCCATTAAAAGATGTATCTTTTTGTGCCTGCCGCGGTTTCCGGCCGCTCCCCAGCGCCTGCCTATGCCACAAACCACGCTCGACAAAGCCGCCAGCCAGCCGCGTCCCCGGCGCCAGCGCACGCCGCATGTGCTCGCCCACGGCGACCTGCGCCTGCTGCTGCTGGGCCTGCTGCAATCCCGGCCCCGGCACGGTTACGAGCTGATCCAGCTGATCTCCGGGATTTTCCGCGGCCACTATCAGCCCAGCGCCGGCGCCCTGTATCCCACGTTGTCCCAGCTGCAGGCCGACGGCCTGGTGAGCAGCCGCAGGGACGGCGTGCGCCGGCTGCATGAGCTCACCGCCCAGGGCCGGGCGTGGATCGACGCCAACGCCGAAGCCATCGTCCAGGCACGCCTGCGCACCGAGCACAGCGCCCGGGTCCTGCTCAAGGTCGGTGTTCCCCCCCCGGTGCGGGACGGCATGGAGGCGCTCAAGCAGGCCCTGTCCCGCCACGAAGGGCAGTGGGACAGCGCCCGCACCACCGCCGTCGCCGCGATCCTGCGCCGCGCCGCCACCGACATCTCCACTATGGATCCCACCCCATGACCCAGCACGAAAGCCGCACCGTTCGCCATCCCCTCGTGTTCCGCCGCGTTGAAGTGCGCGAGGTGATCGACCTCACCCCGCACATGCGCCGCATCGTCGTAGGCGGCCCGGAACTGGAAGGCTTCCACAGCGCGTCTCCGGATGATCACATCAAGGTGTTCTTCCCCAACGCGGAAGGCGAATTCGTCACCCCTACAGCCGGCCCCAACGGTCCGGTGTTCCCGGAGGGCAAGACGCCTTCGCCCGCGCGTGACTACACCCCGCGCCACTACGACACGGCGGCCGGTACCCTGGCGATCGATTTCGTGCTGCATGGCGACGGCGCGGCCAGCAACTGGGCGGGCAATGCAAAGCCCGGTGACCCGCTGGCATTCGGCGGCCCGCGCGGCTCGTTCGTGGTGGCGCCTGACTTCGAGCATTACGTGATGGTGGCCGATGAAAGCGCGCTGCCCGCCATCGCCCGTTGGCTGGAAGAAATGCCGGCCGGGCAAAAGGCCACCGCCCTGATCGAGATCCCGGAAGACGCCGACCGCCAGCAGCTTGTTACCCAGGCGGACGCCGATATCACCTGGCTGCCCCGCAACGGCGCTACCCCGGCCAGCAGCACCCTGCTGGAAGAGGCCCTCGCGGGTCTTGCGCCCGAAGGCGACACCTTCTGGTGGATCGCCTGCGAATCCGCCCGCGCCCGTCGCATGCGGATTTCCCTGACCGAGCAGCGGAACGTCCCGAAGGACTGGATCCGCGCCACCGGCTACTGGAAGGCCACCCAGTAGGAGCACGCCACGCGCGCGAAACCGCGTGACACCAATCCGCGCCGCGAGGCTTCGGGAACCCCCGTAGGAGCGCGCCACGCGCGCGAAACCGCGTGACATTGATCGCGCCGCGAGGCTTCGGGAACCCCTGTAGGAGCGCGCCATGCGCGCGAAGCCGCGTGACATCAATCGCGCCGCGAGGCTTCGGACCCGGTGCGGGAGCCGAAGCCTCACGGTGGGGCTTCGGGCCGGGCGCTGGGGCCGAAACCTCGTGGTGTCGCCGTGATTCACGCGGCTTCGCGCGCGTGGCGCGCTCCTACCAGGAGAATCCCGCTTGGAAAATCAGGCTTCCGGTTGCGTCGGCGTCAGCTTCAGCAGCTTGCCGCCGCCTTCGCGGGTGCCGTCCTCCAGCAGCCACAGCGCCCCGTCCGGACCCTGTTCCACCTCGCGGATCCGCCGCTGCATGTCAAAGCGCTCGGCCTCGCGGGCGCTGTCGCCGTCGAACTCCACGCGTACCAGCGACATCGATGACAGGCCGCCAATGAAGCCGCTGCCCTGCCAGTCGGTGAACATGCCCCCGTCGTAGATGACGAAGCCAGCCGGCGAAATCACCGGGGTCCAGGTGATCACCGGTGCCCGGAATTCCGGTCGGGTGTCGTGGTTCGGAATGTCGGTGTCGTCGTAATGGACGCCGTTGGAGACCTCCGGGTAGCCGTAGTTCTCGCCCTTCACGATCAGGTTGAGCTCATCGCCGCCCTTGGGGCCCATTTCGTGCGCCCATAGGCGGCCATCGGCGTCGAAGGCCAGCCCGAGGATGTTGCGGTGGCCCAGCGTCCACACCTGCGCGGCCACGCCGCCCTGGTCGGCGAACGGGTTGCCATCGGCCGGGGTGCCGTCGTCGTTCAGGCGCACGATCTTGCCCAGGTTGGCGGACATGTCCTGCGCCGGGTCGAATTCCTTGCGCTCGCTTGAGCTCACCCACAGCATGCCGTCGTCATCGAACGCGATGCGGTAGCCGAAGTGGCCGTCGCCGCTCTTCTTCGGCTCCTGGCGCCAGATCACCTCCAGGTCTTCAAGCGTGCCGCCGCCGGCATCGTCCAGCGCCAGCCGCGCGCGCGCCACCGCCGCGCCCATCAACCCGCCATCGCCAGCTTCCACGAAGCTGATGTAGATCAGCCCGTTGTCGGCGTAGCCCGGGTGCAGCGCCACGTCGCCCAGGCCGCCCTGGGCCACATGCTGGACCGCGGGCACGCCGGTGATTTCGCCGGTCGAGGCGCTGTCGGGGTCGAACAGGTGCAGGGTGCCGGCCATTTCGGTCACCAGCAGGCGGCCGTCCGGCAGGAATGTCATCGCCCACGGGGCGTCGAAATCGGCCAGTTCCTCGATCTGGAATGCTTCTTCGGTTGCCCGTACCGGGGCTTCGCGGTCGGCAACCGGGGCCGCAGTCTCGGCCGGCTGGGTAGCCGCGGGCGGCGCGTCGGTGGGAACTGTTACGACGTCGTCGTTGCCGGTGTTACCGCAAGCAGAAAGCAGGGCCGCGGCAATGCCGGCGGCCAACAAGTGGCGGAGATGCTTCATGGCCGATCCTCGAATGCGAGACTCCAGACTGTACCGCCAACTCCGTGTAGGAGCGCGCCATGCGCGCGAAGCCGCGTGACGTTGATCTGCAACGCGTGGCCTCGGGACCCCCTGTAGGAGCGCGCCATGCGCGCGAAGCCGCGTGACATTGATCGCGCCGCGAGGCCTCGGACCCGGCGCGGCGGCCGAAGCATCGCCGCACCGCCATGATTCACGCGGTTTCGCGCGCGTGGCGCGCTCCTACAGGGGGTCGAAGCCGAGGCAACGCTGCGTCGCCATGATTCACGCGGTTTCGCGCGCGTGGCACGCTCCTACGGGAGCGGGGCGTCAGGGGCGCGATACAATCGGGGATTCCCGATTTTTCTGGACCTGCACCATGAGCGTACCCGCCTCCCAGACCCTTCCGGACGCCCGGCCCGAGGCCACTCCGCTGCGCTTCGTCACCGCCGCCAGCCTGTTCGACGGCCACGACGCCGCCATCAACATCATGCGCCGCCTGATCCAGGCGCAGGGTGCGGAGGTGATCCACCTGGGCCACAACCGCTCGGTGGAAGACGTGGTGCGGGCGGCCCTGCAGGAAGACGCCGACGCGATTGCGCTCTCCAGCTACCAGGGCGGGCACGTGGAATACATGAAGTACATGGTCGACATGCTGCGCGAGCGCGATGCCGGCCATATCCGCGTGGTGGGCGGCGGTGGCGGCACCATCACCCCGGAGGAGATCCGCGAGCTGGAAGACTACGGCGTCGAGCGCATCTACCACCCCAACGACGGCATGAAACTGGGCCTGGTGGAAATGATCGAGGATGTCGTACAGCGCGTGTCCAACGCCCGCGCTGCCCGCGCCGACGAATCCCGCGCCCCCGCCAGCACCAAGCCGGCGATGGAAGACGAGATCGCCATCGGCCGCGTGCTGAGCGCGCTGGAAGACGGCCTGCACTCCGAAGCCGAGCTGGCCATGCTGCGCAAGCAGTGGGCCGCTGCCGAACAGACCGCCCCGGTGATCGGCATCACCGGCACCGGCGGCGCCGGCAAATCCAGCGTCACCGACGAGCTGCTCAACCGCTTCCTGGCCAACTTCCCGCAGATGCGCATGGCGGTGATCTCGGTTGATCCCACCCGTCGCCGCACCGGCGGCGCGCTGCTGGGCGACCGCATCCGCATGAACTCGCTGCGCAGCCACCGCGTGTACATGCGCTCCATGGCCACCCGCCGCCAGCACGTGGCCACCAACGCCGTGCTGCAGGACTGCATCGCCTTCCTCAAGAGCCTGGGCTACGACCTGGTGATCGTGGAAACCGCCGGCATCGGCCAGAGCGACTCGGAAATCGTCGATCTGGTCGACTTCCCCATGTACGTGATGACCAGCGACTACGGCGCGGCCAGCCAGCTGGAAAAGATCGACATGCTGGATTTCGCCGAGCTCATTGCGCTGAACAAGTACGACAAGCGCGGCGCCGAGGATGCGCTGCGCGACGTGCGCAAGCAGTGGAAGCGCAACCGTGTCGCCTTCCAGATGGCCGATGAAGACGTGCCGGTGTATCCCACCATCGCCAGCCAGTTCAACGACCCCGGCATCAGCTGGATGTTCGCCAACCTGTGCCGCCTGCTGCGCGAGAAACTGCCGGAAAAGGCCGCCGTGGGCGAAGCCACCGGCCGCTGCAACTTCCAGCCCGATATCGACACCAGTCTGAAGGAGCCGCGCGCCACCGTGCTGATCCCCGGCGCCCGCGTGCGCTACCTGGCCGAGATCGCCGAGCAGGGCAGGGCGATCAACGCCTCCATCGAAAAGCAGGCCGAAGCCGCCGACCGCGCCCAATCCTTCTGGCAGTCCCTCAAGGAACTCGAAGACCCCAACCTCCCCAAGCAGCTGGCCCTCTACGACCCCGACGACCTCCTGCCGGGTAAGAATGCCGACACCGCCCCTGTAGGAGCGCGCCATGCGCGCGAAGCCGCGGGAACCCCCGACCGCACGCTCCTGACCCTGCGCCAACGCTACAACGACGCCGTCCAATCCCTCACCCCCGACAACCTCAACAACCTCCGCGACTGGCCCCAACGCCTCAAATCCATCACCGACGACACCACCGAATACCAGGTCCGCAACAAGGCCATCAAGGTCGAGAACTACCGCGAATCCCTCAGCCACCAGCCGATCCCCAAGATCGCCGCGCCCAGCTACAAAAGCTGGGGCGAGCTGCTGACCTTCCTCGGCAAGGAAAACCTGCCCGGCTACTACCCATACACCGGCGGCGTGTACCCCTACCGCCGCACCGGTGAGGATCCGATCCGCATGTTCGCCGGCGAAGGCACGCCCGAGCGCACCAACCGCCGCTTCCATTACCTGTCCGTGGGCCAGCCCGCCGCGCGCCTTTCCACCGCGTTCGACTCCGTCACCCTGTACGGCGAAGACCCGGCTCCGCGCCCGGACATCTACGGCAAGATCGGCAACTCCGGCGTCAACGTGCCCACGCTCGACGACATGAAGAAGCTGTACTCCGGCTTCGACCTGTGCGCGCCCACCACCAGCGTCTCGATGACCATCAACGGCCCGGCGCCGATGATCCTGGCCATGTTCATGAACACCGCCATCGACCAGCAGGTGGAGAAGTACCTGAAGGAAGACGACGCGCGCTGGAATGATGCGCAGCAGAAGATCGACCGGTTCTTCGAAGGCAGCGAGCGTCCGCAATACAACGGTGAACTCCCACCCAGCAACGACGGCCTCGGCCTGGCCTTCCTCGGCATGACCGGCGACCAGCTGGTGGACGCGGAGACCTACGCCCGCATCAAGGCGGAAACCCTCGCCACCGTGCGCGGCACCGTGCAGGCCGACATCCTGAAGGAAGACCAGGCCCAGAACACCTGCATCTTCAGCACCGAGTTCGCCCTGCGCATGATGGGCGACATCCAGCAGTACTTCGTGGACAACAAGGTCCGCAACTTCTACTCGGTCTCCATTTCCGGCTATCACATCGCCGAGGCCGGGGCGAACCCGATCAGCCAGCTGGCCTTCACGCTCAGCAACGGCTTCACCATCGTGGAGTACTACCTGGCGCGCGGCATGAAGATCGACGACTTCGCGCCCAACCTGTCGTTCTTCTTCTCCAACGGCATGGACCCGGAATACACCGTCATCGGTCGCGTCGCCCGCCGCATCTGGGCCCGCGCCATGCGCGAGCGCTATGGCGCCAATGAGCGCAGCCAGATGATGAAGTACCACATCCAGACCAGCGGCCGGTCACTGCACGCGCAGGAGATCCAGTTCAACGACATCCGCACCACCCTGCAGGCCCTGTACGCCCTGTTCGACAACGCCAACTCCTTGCACACCAACGCCTACGACGAGGCCATCACCACGCCCACCGAAGAGAGCGTGCGCCGCGCCGTGGCCATCCAGATGATCATCAACAAGGAGCTGGGGCTGAACTTCATCGAGAACCCCTGGCAGGGCAGCTTCGCCGTCGATTACCTGACCGACATGGTGGAAGAGGCCGTCTACAAGGAGTTCGAAGCCATCAGCGAGCGCGGCGGCGTGCTTGGCGCCATGGACACCATGTACCAGCGCGGCAAGATCCAGGAGGAGAGCCTGTACTACGAGCACAAGAAGCACGACGGCAGCCTGCCGCTGGTGGGCGTGAACACCTTTCTGGGCAAGGACGGCGAAAGCGAAGTGGCCACCGAGATCGAACTGATCCGCTCGACCGAAGGCGAGAAGGGCCAGCAGATCGAGAACGTCGGCCTGTGGCAGCAGAACCGCAACCCGCTGGCGCCGGAAGGCGAGACCGACCATCACCATGTGGTGGAGGACGACGCAGCCGCGGCCACTGAGCGCGGCAACGGTCACGGATTGGGGTACCTTCAGAAGACTGCGCGGGAGAGGCGCAATGTGTTTGAAGCGCTGGTGGAGGCGGTCAAGACGCACAGCCTGGGCCAGATCAGCCATGCGCTGTATGACGTGGGTGGGGAGTATCGGCGGAATATGTAACGGAATGCAGAGCTGGTAACGTTACCTAGTGCACCTTTGCGAGATTGGGGGGGGCGACTTTCAATGCGGGTCGTTCCCAGATTTTGAAGAAGATATATATCTACTCAGTTGGTGGAGCCATGGAGTTGGTGTGAGCCAACTAGCCATTGCGGAGAGTTGGAAAGAGATTTTCTAGTATTATTAACCACTGGATATTTGCATCTCAGCCAAGGAAAGGGGGGCTTGGTGGAATGAGTAACTCTTTAGACCAACTCAGCGGGAAGCGACGGACTTACGAAGATCTCAGTAGATTTTTGGGGTCGCGGGTGACTGGAGCGGCGAACTACTCTCTATTGTTAGGGGCGGGCTGCTCGGTGTCATCGAATATTCGAAGTGCGTCTGCCTTAGTGGACGAGTGGCGGAAGGAGGTTTTTCAGCGACTTTGTCCGGACGAAGAGTATGTTGCTGAGTGTGCGGTTGATTACTTAACCAAGCACCATGCCGTTTGGTACAACCCGCAGCGAGAGTACTCGAGCCTTTTTGAAAAGAACTTTGACTTGCCCCGCCAGCGCCGGATGTTTGTGGAGCAAGAGGTGGCCGGGAAGGTGCCAAATCTGGGTTACGCCTATCTCGTTCGCTTGATAGAAGAAGAGCTGGTAAACACCGTATTTACCACAAACTTCGATGACCTCTTAAATGAGGCTTTTTTCCAATTTTCATCGGTGCGCCCCATTGTTTGTGCACACGACTCGTCTGTGAGTAGTATCACGGTCACGTCGAAGCGTCCAAAGGTAATAAAACTCCATGGCGACTATTTGTTCGACGATATTAAGTCTGCCGTGCGAGAAACCGAGTCGTTAGAAGATAATATTCGAAAAAAGTTTTCGGAATTCTGTAGGGATTATGGGCTGGTTGTTCTCGGCTACTCAGGGTGTGATAGGTCTGTTATGGACGTTCTGCAGTATTTGCTGCGGAGCGACGACTACCTGAAGCATGGAATATATTGGTGTATTCGCAAAGGTGAAGAGCCTTCTGACGAGTTGCTAAAGCTACTATGGCGAGACCGGGTGTATTTTGTAGAAATAGACGGTTTCGATGAGCTGATGGCGACTCTTCATAACGACTTAGTAGGTCCGTCGCTTCCAATTGATACGGGGGTGGTTACAGAGAAGCCGAAATCAATAATCAGTGGGTTTTGCGGAAACCCCTATTTGGCAGACTCGCCATCGCCAGTCATTCAGCGTGATCTAGAGCGCCTGCAAAAACAGAGTGAAAAAGAGGAGCTATTCAGCTTCCTGAGGGATTCGAAAGATGAAGACGCCAGGGGCGGGCTCGATGAGAATCTTAGCGAGCGTGAACTCGTAACTATACTTCAGATTAAACAGAGTCTGGCCGATGGTGAGTTCGATGTCGCTAGGGCGCGAATCCAGAGCGAGTTAGAAAACAGGCCGTCCAGGCGTCTAAAGGAGGACCTGTCTGAGTTTAGAGTGCGTGTAGAGGAGTTGGCAGGTGACCTCGGAGCGGCAATCGCGGCAGTGGACTCTCTTATTGCCGAAGATCCGCACGAGGCTGAGAATTACATTCGAAAGACCTACCTTACTTTAGACCATCAAGAGCGCATGAGGATTCTTGATGTTGGGGAATCTGTCGACCCAGAGAATCCGCGAATTTACATGCGACGGGCTGATTGTTGTGTTGACGCGTATCTCGCTGGAATTATTGATGACCAAGAAGATCTAATGCGAGTTGTTGAAGAGAGCTACGAGAAATCATGGGACTTTGATCCAAGTTTGCGAAATCCAGCGTGGACCGGGGCTGTAGCTTTCTATGAGGCAAGCAATTTGCCAAAGAGTGTTGTTCGTGAGCGCCTAGACAATATCGTTGACAAATGTAGTGGGAGAGGGCGCTCTCGCATTATGCCTTTGAGAGCACGATTGGCACGTTGGTCGCGTTATAAAGAGGATCGCGCTTCATTGGATGCAGATGCTCTGCTGAAGGACATCTCTAGCGCCCGGCTGGCTAGCTCGAAGTCAGTCCAACCATACTACGAGTGGTTAGAACTTGATGCGTATCTTAAGCTGGGGAGGAAAGAGGAGCTTTCTCGGCGATTAAGCGAATTGGTGCTAAATCCGGACCTGGCTGACACTAGCGAGTATTTGCGACGGAAGTCGGATTTTTTGATTAAATTCAATGGTGATCTGGCCGGAGCGATCACCACAATAAAGCAAGCTGTAGAGAAGGACCGGTCTCGTCACGATATCCTTCGCGCAGCCTATCTCATGGAGCTCGCGAAAGACGCTGATGGTATTGAAAATCTTTTAAGTGACTTTTCTTCTCGGCTCCGTCCCGTTGATCGTTTGGCTCTTCGGCGCTCAGCGCATGTCGCTCGACACGAATTCGAGGATGCTCTCGCGCAGCTGCGTGCGCGACACAATAAAGTTTTTGTCGGTGCGCAGGATAAGTCGGAGGAGCTCCATGATCTTCTTTTATTAACTCGTTATCAAGAAGCGGCGAGTTTAGGGAAAAACTTACTGGACCGAGTGAAGTGGAACAAGTTGGATTTTGGAACTCACATAATTAATTACGAAATTTCTGTCGAGCGGCAAGGACAGCCTGTTAATCGCAAACGACTTGGGGATTTGATAGAATCTACCTTGAGCGAGGATGTTAAGGGTTGCGCCTGCTATCTCCTCGGGAATTTAACGAAAGCGACGGAGATATTTTCCGAATCGATTCGCGAGGATAAGACCAATAGATTTCACTTTCCAAACTGGGCTATTTTTAAGGACAAAAAAGGTCGAGAGTTCATGGATAGAGTTTTGAAGGCGACCGAGTAACTTAGGACAGGTCAGAGACGGCACGCTATCAGCGGTATTTTGCTTCACCGAGAAGTGGATAGTGGACGCCGAGGTCACTGTAGGGCCGAGCCCTGCGATATGCATGAGCGGTGTCAGCGGCCACTGAAAGGCGCCGAGCTGTTGGCGGACTGCCGCCCCGGGGGTTGTTGGGGTGGCAGCTCCGTGGCAATGTAATGACCCAGCGGTTTCTGCTCAGGTCAGGCCGCTAAAGCATATGCCTCAGCGGGTGTCTTCATGCCCAGCGCTTGGTGTGGGCGCCGGAAGTTGTAGAACTAGATCCAGTCACTGAGCACGCGCATCGAGTGCTGCTGTGTCTCGAAGCGGTGCCGGTGGGCGCACTGCTCCTTCAAGGTACGGATGAGCCGCTCGACCATGCCGTTCTGCTGCGGGCAGTGCGGGGTGATGAACTCCTGCTGCAGGCCATAGCTGCGCACTAGGCGTGTGTAGTGGCGGCTGGTGAAGACCAGACCATTGTCCGAACGCAGCAGAAAGGGGGTTGGAACCCGCCCCAGCGAGCCGTAACGAGTGATCAGGGCTTGCTCCAGTGCAGATGCCGCCGTGCTGGCCTCGCCACTGCGGGAGAGCTGCCAGCCCAGCAGCTGCCGGGTGTGGCAGTCCACCACCAGGGCCAGTGTCAGCCAGCCGTCCCGGCTGCCCCAGATGCGGCACAGGTCGGTCGCCCAACGCTCATCGGGTGCGCTCGCCACCGACGGCAAGGCCTGGATCCGCGGGCGCTGGCCGACCGCGCGCTTGCGGACCTGCCAGCCCTTGAGCTGGAAGATCCGCTGCACGGTGTTCTTGTTCATGCCCAGCAACCCAGCCACCGTGCGGTATCCAAACGACGGCTCCTCCTCGATCAGCTGCTTGATCGGCTCCGCCAGCTCCGGCCGCACCTTCGGTGCAGCCTTGGTCGGCCGGTAGTACACCGTCCTGCGCGGCACCCCGAACCAGCGACACAGCTTGCTGACCGAGACCTCGAAGCCATAGTCCTTCAGTCCCTGCCGGATCGAGCTGATCAACTCTCGTCCTTGCCCAGCAGGGACTGCAATTTTTTTCGTGCGCGCAGCTCCAGCATCGCTTCGCCATAGGCTTCCTGCAGGTCCTTGAGCTGGCGCTCGTACTGCTCGCGCACATCCTCCGGCTTGGCCCGCAGGGCGTTCTCCATGCCGGCTTTGGCCTGCTCGATCCACTCCTCGATCTTGGACGGCGCCAGGTCGAACTGACGGCTCGTCTCTGAAACAGTGGTTTTGCCCTAGATGATCTCCAGCACCCGCGCCGACTTGCGCCGCGCCGTCCAACGCTTGATCTCTTCTTCCATCATCACGCTCATGGGTGTCTCCTTCGCAAAATAACACCTGAGCAGGAAACCACTGGGTCATTACATGCTGGCCCAGGACCCATGCGCGGCAACGGATCGCCGCCTTTGTGCCCCTGTCGGGCATGCCGTAGCATGCAAGCGACCCGCATACGCGGGCATCAGGTGGCCAATGCCAGTCCAAGTGCACCATGTGGACAGTGTGCTGAGCCGCATCGTCGCCGAAGGGCATGGCATCGAAGCCATCGGCGACCGGACGGTCGTACTCTGGACCGAAGTAGCGCGCGCGCTCGTTCCCGTCATCGGGCAGGGCGGCATGTCCGCGCTGTACGATCGCGCCCTGCACCTGGCAGCGGCGCAGCACCGGTGGCTGGAACAGGCGCGGAGCGTGGACGCGGACCGCGGACCGCCTGTCTTCCCCTTGTTGGCACGCGCCGCCTCCGCACAAACGGTGGACGACGCGATCGCGGCGGTCACCACCCTCTTCAAAACCTTCGACCGCCTGCTGGTCACTTTGATTGGCGCATCGCTCACTGAGCGCTTGCTGCAGCCAGTCTGGGACGTCCCGTCCGCCGGCCCCACCCGACAGGACACCGCCCCATGACCCGCCATCCCGCCACCATCCGACGCTTGTCCACCGGCGTCAAAGGCCTCGATGTCATCCTTGGGGGCGGTATTCCGGAGTTCTCCTTCAACCTCATCGCCGGCTCGCCGGGCACGGGCAAGACCACGCTCGCGCACCAGATGATGTTCGCGATGGCCACGCCGGAGCGGCCGGCGCTGTACTTCACAGTGCTCGGTGAGCCCGCGCTGAAGATGCTGCGCTACCAGCAGCAGTTCGACTTCTTCGATCCGGAACGGATCAATTCATCGATCCGCTTCGTCAACCTCGCCGACGACGCCGCCAATGGCGACCTGGACAAGGTGCTCGCGCGCATCGTCCAGGAGGTGCGCACCCACGCGCCCGGCTTCGTGTTCGTGGATTCGTTCCGCTCGGTGATCCTGGCCGGCCAGGGCAACGGTGACTCATTCTTGACCCTGCAGGAATTCATCCAGCGGCTGGGGATCCTGCTGACCAGCTGGGAGGCGACCACGTTCCTGCTCGGGGAGTATTTCAGCGACAACGACCCCAACCCGATCTTCACCATAGCCGACGGCCTGATCTGGCTGCGCCAGAGCGCGCAGCGCAACTCCGTGGTGCGCAAGCTCGAGATCGTGAAGATGCGCGGACAGCCGACCGTACCCGGACTGCACACGTTCCGCATCACCCAGGCCGGGCTGCAGGTGTTCCCCCCACCGCTGGTCGTGCCGGAGCTGGTCACCGGAACCGTCCCGCCGCTGCAGGACCGTCGCAGCGTGGGCGTGCCCGGCCTGGACGACATGCTGGGCGGCGGCCTGCCGCGCGGGTACTCGCTGCTGGTCGCCGGGCCCTCGGGCTCGGGCAAGAGCATCCTCGCCGCGTCATTCCTGGCCGAGGGTGCGCGCCAGGGCGAGACCGGCGTGATCGCGGCCTTCGAGCAGCGTTCCCGGCAATCGCGCGGGGCGGTGCTCTCAGGCCTGATCCAGGAGGGCCGGATCGGGGTCATCGATTCGCGCGCGACGACGCTGTCGGTCGACGAGATCGCCACGCTGCTGATCGAGGAAGTGCAGCGGTTGAAGGCGACGCGCGTGGTCATCGATTCGCTGTCAGGCTTCGAACTGGCGATTGCGCCAGCCTTCCGCGACGACTTCCGCGAGTCGCTGTCGCGGCTGGTGTCCGCGCTTGCTGACACCGGGGCCACGGTGCTGATGACCTCCGAGCTCGAGGATCGCTACAACGAACTCAGCTTCAGCCCGTACGGCACCGCCTTCCTCACCGATGCGATCATCGTGCAGCGCTACATCGAAGTGGAGAGTCGGCTGGCGCGCGTGCTTGCTGTGGTCAAAGTCCGCGGCAGCGCGCACTCGCACGACCTGCGCCTGTTCGACATCGACGAACACGGTCTTCAGCTGGGTCCACGTCTAATTGGCTACGAAGGCCTGCTCGGCGGCCGCCCCACGCGCGTCAACGGGACCGGGGCACCGGCCGCGACGCAGGAATGAACCCGATGCGACCGCTGGTGGCCACATGAGCGGGCAGGACTCCCCTCCGCGTACCGCCGTGCCGAACCAGTCAATGGCCGAGCTGGAGGCCGACGCCGTGAAGTTGCGCGCGGAAGTCGCGGAACTGCGGTCCGAGCTCGCCGCCCTGCGCGGCCGCACGCCACTGCAGAGCGAGAGTGACGTGCTCCAAGCCAATGAAAAACTGGTCAAGGCCGCAATGCGGGCCCAGGCCGTCGCCGAGAACGCCGCAGCCATCCGGCGTACCCGCCAGGACGCCTCCCGGGCGCGCAGCGATGACCTGCAGCAAGCCAACAGCCAGCTGGTGACATCCGCCCTGCATGCACAGGCCCAGGAAGCGCAGGCACAGCAAGCGCACGCGCAGGCGCTCACCTCGATGGCGACGGCTGCGCACGAGCTGCGCAACCCGCTCTCGCCCATCAGGCTGGCGGCCGAAATGCTGGGCGAGGCACGCGGGGACCTGACCCGGTTTACCAAGCTGCGCGACATCATCGAAGACGAGGTCGTCCACATCGCCCGCCTGGTTGACGATCTACTCGACGGATCGCGGATGGCCAGCGGCAAGCTCAGCCTGGAGTGCGCGGACACCGCGCTTGCCCCAGTGCTGGAGACTGCCGTGGAGGCCTGTCGCCCGGCGATCGAATCGCGGCAGCAGCAACTGGTGGTCGAACTGCCGCCGGACGATGCCATGCCCCTGCACGCCGACCACACCCGCCTGGTACAGGTGTTCACCAACCTGCTCCACAACGCCTCCAAATACACCCCGGAGGGCGGCCGCATCCACCTGATCGCGGCCCGGACCCCCGGCGCGCTCACGGTCAGCATCCACGACACCGGCATCGGCATGACGGCCGACGCACTGCTTAATATCTTCGACATGTTCTTCCAGGACGCCGCCGCCGCCGTGCAGCGCCCCGGCGGGCTCGGCATCGGCCTGGCCATCGTGCGCGAGCTGGTCGAGGCGCATGGCGGGGCGGTGGTGGCCAGTAGCGATGGGGAAGGGCAGGGGAGCACGTTCGAGGTCACGTTGCCGGTGGGTGGCTGAGGGCTGGTTGGGGGCTGGTTGGGGCGGCTGGGCCTGCCGGCTAGTGTGTCGCCGGCCCAGGCCGGACCGGGTACCATCGAAACCCGGGCATGTGCCTTGGAATGTCCTGACGCCGCAACCTGAAAATGAGCCTGACCTTGCCTGCATTGTTCCCGCGCCTGTCCTTGGAAGAGAGCCTGTACTACGAGCACAAGAAGTACGACGGCAGCCTGCCGCTGGTGGGCGTGAACACCTTCCTGGGCAAGGACGGCGAAAGCGAAGTGGCTACCGAGATCGAGCTGATCCGCTCGACCGAAAGCGAGAAGGGCCAGCAGATCGAGAATGTCGGCCTTTGGCAGCAAAGCCGCAACTCGCTGGCGCCTGAAGGCGAGACCGACCATCATCACGTGGTGGAGGACGACGCGGCCGCCGCTACCGAATGGGGCAACGGCCACGGATTGGGGTACCTTCAGAAGACTGCGCGGGAGAGGCGCAACATGTTCGAAGCGCTGGTGGAGGCGGTCAAGACCCGCTCGCTGGGGCAGATCAGTCATGCGCTTTATGACGTGGGTGGCGAGTATCGGCGGAATATGTAAGGTGGCTGCCCATAAACGCCTAAGGGGGACAGAACGGGGATGACCACTCAACCGTCACGTGCGACGTCAAACAACTTTCCAAGGGCGAAGCCGTTTCTCCGGTGGGCAGGTAGCAAGCGTTTAATGTTGCCTACGCTGCGCGGATTCCTGCCCGATGAATACTGCAAATATATTGAGCCGTTCGCTGGTTCCGCATGCCTATTCTTCAGCGAAGCCCCGAGCGTCGGGGTTCTGGGTGACCTTAATCAGAATCTGATGGATATGTATCGTGCAGTCGCTCAGGACGCTCCTTTAGTTGCGTCGCGACTAAGTTCACTTCCCACAGGGAGCGAAGCCTACTACATAATTCGCAGCCGCTTTCTGACTGAGACTGATCCTATTACAAAAGCCGCCATTTTTGTGTATTTGAATCGGTTTTGCTTTAACGGGCTTTACCGAACCAATCTCAAAGGCCAGTTTAACGTTCCCTATGGCGCGCCTAGATCTGCCGCTGTCCCAACGTTGTCAGACCTGGTTTCCGCTTCGAAACACCTCAGCGCTGCGACCCTGCTATGTGGCGACTTTGAAAGCGTAGTTCGAGATAACGTCGGCCCCGGGGATTTTGTATATCTCGACCCTCCTTTTTACGTGTCTGAGCAGCGTGTTTTTCGGCAATACACCGCAACACCATTCGCACTACAGGACTTTGACCGTCTTATGGTGCTTTTGGATGACATCGATGCAGTGGGCGCCAAGTTTCTCATAAGCTACGCATACTCTGAAGACGCCGAGAAGGCCCTTCAGGGCTACCACATACGTACCGTTACAACGAGAAGGAATATCTCCGGCTTTCCGCAACATCGGGCGGCTGCGATAGAGCTTATTGCAAGCAACTACATTAATCAGGACGAGTAATGGTAAAGATTGCGGTAATTAGCGACCTTCATGTCGGCGAGGTGGCAAGAAGTCCCGAACTAAATCCATTCACTGATACCCCGGCTGACGGCTTTCTCGCGTCTTTTGAGGCCTTTGTCCATAACGCAGGGATAGAAGCGGATTTGCTGATTGTTCCAGGTGACATTAGCGATAAAGCACACCCGGAAGAGTACCGGCTAGCGGCTGATGTTATCAGACGAGTAGCCAGTGCGCTAAATGTTGATCACGATAAAGTTTACCCGGTGTTAGGTAATCATGACCTGAATTGGGCGCTGATTAACGCTATCGAGGGCGCCGGGTCCTTTGGGCTTGGGCTGCGCTTCGAGGCAGTCAAAAGTTCTGATTGGTTGAACTCAAGGCTAACCTCGTCGACTGAAGGTACTCAGACGGAGAGTCCGTACCTGTGCATCGACGAAACGGATGAGGCCTTTATTGTTCGCTACAATTCTGCGGAAGCTGATTTACCAAGCGTCCGACCACATCGTGGTGCGATTCAGCAAGAGCATCTCGAGGTTCTCCAAGAGAAACTCCGTGGCGCCATGCCACCGGAAGACAAGGTGAGATTGTTCGTGACTCACCATCACCCTCAGATTTACTCTGATCCTATCGCAGATTATCCAGACTTTAGCGCGCTGGTTAATGCAGAGAATCTGCTTGATCTTCTTCGAGAGTTCAATTTTGATCTTGTTGTCCATGGCCATAAGCACGTGCCGAAATTCTCAAGCAGCGTTCAATCCGGGAGGCGGGCGCTCTCCATACTCTGTGCTGGAAGTTTTTCTCGTTCGATAAGTACAGCGTGGACCGGCGTTGTTACGAATCAGTTTCACATGATCGAGACTTCAAATCGCGATGCAGAGACAGGATACTTGCGGGGTGAGGTAAAGAGTTGGGCATACCAGCCGCGTGCGTGGGTGCCAAGCAATCGTCAGTGGGCAGGAATTCGCCATCTTTCCCGGTTTGGTAGCTATCAGTCGAACGCTCAACTGACGGCCTGCATCCAATCAACACTTGGTCCGGAGCTGTTGCAACGATCGCTTGAATGGAATGATATCGTTCAGCTTCTTCCAGAACTAGAGTTCACGGATGTTGATGTTCTGATAGAGGCCTTGAATACGTTTGTCGCGAACAATTCGGCGATACTTCGGCTAGATAACGACGATCCGTCGACAATATTACTGGTGCGGCGATGATAGAAGAGTCTGGAGGTTCCCCTCGCAACCTTTTCGAGGTTGATAACGCAAGATATCTATCTACTAACGAAGTCGTCGAAACTTTCGTCGCTACAGATTCATTCTGGCGACTTCTCTCTGCGAAGAATCACATAGTACTAGGCGCCAGAGGGTCCGGTAAGACGGCGCTTCTCAGAATGCTGGCTCATAGCCACTTGTCTAGATATCGGGACTCTCGGGCACGGAGTGCTATAAAGTCGAGGTCGTTCATTGGGTTTTACTTACCGGCCAAGGCCGATTGGGTTGGTGGGCTCAAAAACAAAGCTTGGCTATCATCTAAGCAACGCGAAGAGATGTTTGCTTGGAGGTTAAATTTAGCTTCGTGCATAGCTCTGGCAAATGCTCTGAAAAGCTGTTTGGAATGTTACATCGAAGATCGCGTCGAAAGGATTCGCGTTGAACTCCGCCTGGCAACAGCTCTGGGTTCGGTTTGGCTGGATGGTGAGCCCAGAGAGCTGCAGAGAATCGACGACGTAATTCGAGAGCTTGAAGTCTTGGACTACGAAAAGCAGGTCCAGTCCATCAAGCTGGTGGCCCACCCGGAGGTGGTGCACGAGATCATCGGCCCTCAATTTCAGATAGAACTGTTCCAGCCGGTTAAGCGCGGAATTCGATTCGCGTCTGATTTGCTCTACATTCCAGACACCGCAGTATGGATGCTATGCCTTGATGAAGCTGAAGCCTTGGAAGAGTTTCATCATAGAATTATCAATAGCTACCTGAGGACGCATTCTGACAACTTGGTCTTCAAGGTCTCCACGACACCATATGGGCACAAAACCCTGGAAACAAACGTGGGGGCAGGTTTGAGTGTGGGGAATGATTTTGAGTACGTTTATATAGATGGAGACATGCAAGCGACTGAGGAAAAGGGGGGGGAGTATCCAACGAGAGAGGCTGCGATATTTTCGAAGCGCGCTAGTCAGTCTGGTGGTCAGTTTAAGTCGCTTAAGTTGAACGCCCTGCTTGGCGATTCTGTTTTATTGGATCACGGTCCTTTGACAGGCCCAGCTCTTCAAGCTGTGCTGGCCGGAGTGGCACAGTTCGGAGATGAGTCGCTTAAGGCTAGAGCTGAACAGCTTAGTGATGACCAGAGTAAATTCGGGAACGAGATTGGAAGGAAGATCCGAGGTGCTCTGATGTTGCGAGATGCTCGCCGTCAGATACGAGGGCAGGAAGAAATGGAGTTGTATAGCGGCACTAGGATGGTCATCAGGTGCTGCGATGGAAATCCTAGGCGTCTCATTCGTGTTTTCAATAAACTGCTTAGAGAAGGTGATTGGAAAAGACCTCTCCACGGAAGGCGGCTCGGGGTTAAGCCGATCAGTCAGCAAGCTCAAACTCGGATTCTGCGCGACTTTTCACTCAGTGTGCTTGCCCGCGTCCAAGGCGAACAGTACGTAGGGCGTGAGCTCCACGAAATGCTAAATGCTATCGGCGCATATATGTCGCACTTGCTCCATCAAGGGCGGCTAGGGTCGGATACGGTTTCGTCCATCCGAGTTAGTTCCGCCACCCCCGAAAATCTACGTGATTTGGTTAAGTCGGCTGTAGGCCTAGGGCTCTTGTATCCAAACGTGCATTCGAAGACGCCGGATGAAATGCCAGAGCGGGAAGGCGTCTTCCGACTTGCTTACGTGTTCGCTCCTCATTTTTACTTGCTGCCGCGGAGAGGGAAGTCGCGGCAACTGGAAGCAATGTTGGGCCGATTTGCTGATGATGAGCATCCTCGGCAATTTTCTATTTTCGATGAGGGCTCGGATGGAAATCATTAGGGTCAACGACTGGGGCTTGTCCGCAGTTTCTGCCGAACCGGTGGATGTGCTTGTCTGCGCAAGTGGTTACGAGCGTAGGTCGACATATCTGTTGGCCAAGCTGCAAAATTTCGACGTGCGAAAGGTGATTGTATTGGGCGCGGACGCCGGCAAAGATCACGAATGGCGAATGCAGAGCGATGATTTTTTTCGTCGCCGCGGTTTGAGTATTTCTGATATTGGCGACGATGAAGAGGTGGAGATCTTTCGTATCTTAAGGGACGAGATTCCCAGATTCGAAAACGTGAGGGTGCTTATTGATTATTCTTCGATGCCGCGGAAGTGGATAAATGGCATCGTGAATTACTTTAAGCTATGTGAAACACACCGCGGGGTTGAGGCATTTTTCAGCTATACGCCTGGGCGGCATGTTGGCCGAAGTGAATTGCCTAGCTACCCGGACTCGGATTATCAAGTTGCTAGTGTCGAATCGTTGGCAACTTTAGAGGGTGCGGCGATTCGTCAGCGCCAAACCCTTGCTATTGTCGGCCTTGGATTCGAGTGGATCGCTCCGTTCGCGGCGTGTGAGCTCATCGAGCCAGACGAGGTTCGTTGCTTTTACGGAGAGCCGGGATCGGTTCCTGAGTATGGTCAGGAAGCATTGCGCGTAAACGCGATGTTTTTGGAAGAGTTTAGTCGGGATGATCGTCCTTTGCCGATACCAGTTAACAGTGTTGAGTCCGTTTATCGCAATCTTGGTGAGTTGGCAGCACCTGCTTTGGTTGACCGGAACGTCTCGCTTATTCCACTCGGGCCAAAGACTCATATTTTAGGATGCATACTAATATCTAATAGGTTGAGGGAGCTGACTTGCGTTTATGTGAAAGGTGGGCGCGCGCTCCCGCAGCAGGTGGAAGCGGTATGTGATGGCGAAGTGGTTGTAACACGTGTCCATTTTTCGGCGGGGCAGTCGAGGGAGTTGATAGATGAGGAAGATGAGTTGTTGGACAAGTTTAGGCGTCAGTCGGAAATCGCAGCTGCTAGCCGTTAGCGGCGTTGGGAGTAGAGCAGAGCGATGACAAGACCTGCGGGTTTGCTAGGGGAGGTCTGAACAGCTCGCGCTGAGGCTGCAATCTCAGGCTTTTGCTGCGTTAGCAGCCTTGATCAAGCTAAGTTCGTGCCGATTTTTCGTGTTGGTGCGGGTTTCCCCGCATTTCAGGCGCAGCTATCCCAACGCCGGCAACAACTGCCGGCGCACCATCCAAAGATTCGACAGCGCGAACAGCGTAAGCACCTGCGACGTGTTCTTCGCCAATCTGTAATGACCCAGCGGTTTCTGCTCAGGTCAGACCTTCCTTAGTGCCGCGCTTGTTGCTCGCCCCCGCTCGCGGGAACGCCTTGTCGGAACGCAAGCTGCCCAACGTCCCTGTCTATGCTGGCTGACACTTGGAGCTAATCGGGTAGCTAGTCGACTAGCCGCGCCAGGTATGAAATCGCTTGCAGATCGCAAGAGGCGGGGATGGCGCCGGGAACCGCAAACACCCGCGGACGGTTTCGGAAGTCAAATACGCGGTACAGGTGGTAGGCCTCTGAATCCACCTCCGAACGCGCCACTTCGTTCCTGGTGACGTAGAACGGGGTGAGCTGACCGAACGTGTTGGTCTTAACCTCAATCAGGCGTTCGCGGCCGTCAGGCTCAAACGAAAGAACGTCATAGCCCAGTCCGTCGCCTTGGGTACGGGCCACGTGCTCGACGCGATTGGCAAGGTTCTTGATGCCCAGATCATGGAGGCGTCGGGTTTCGATTTCTGCAACGAAAAGCTCCCCGGCTTGTCCGAGAGAGCGGTTACGAGCTTCTTGCGCGAGGTAGTCCCGCTTAGCGGGAGAGAAACTGGGCTTGTAGTCAGCCGGATTCTGCCGAAGCTGCGCCACTTTCGGTTTGGGTACCCATACGTCCATGTGGTCTTCCACCTCCACGGTCGCGGCTGGACGTACTACAGCCGCCTCAGCAGCCGCGTGGACTCCCGGGTTCTGAGCGAGTTGCTCTTCGACGACCTCAAACAGCATCGCTTGGTAATTTGCCCGAGGCTTATAGCCATCAATGGGTGGGTAGCCGAGTTCAACCATCACCGCGCTTATGTTGGCATGCTTAAACTCCACTGACTGCCGGCTACGTCCATCCAGCAGGCGCATGAGGGCATTGGCATGTGCGGTCTTGCTGTACCGCTGGCCGTTGAGCTCCAGCGTCAGCATCCTGAGGTAGTCAGCCACGCAAGCTTCTACTTCTTCCCGACTCCAATGCGTTCGAGTTGCCATGCATTCCCCCTGATCTGAGCGGGCCCAGGGTAGCGCGTCGGGTCGCTGACCGGAATCGCAGCAGGTGCGACCCACGGTTCTTATTGTGAGTTCTCCAACTGCAAGGAGGAACGAAAATGAGCGGCGGTGCCAGCATCTTCGAATACATGTACCGCGATGGCGGCAACTTCAAGACCTTTGGCCAGCTGAGGTTGACGGGCTGGGACGAGCAGGCGGACGCCAAGGTCCGGCTTTGCCTTGAGCTCGATGGTCAGTTCGTCGCCGAGCAGGTCGGTGTGCCGTCGCTTTGCATGAAGCATTGGGAAGTGGTGGAAGACGGTCCTTCCGATCTGGACCATGCGTTCCATGAATTCGTCTGCTTGCGGCAGCCGAAGGACACTGACAGCGACCTGCCGGTGTGGGGCAGCTTGGACACCATGTTGGCTCGGATGCAGGGGGCAGCACGGCGGTGGGATGTGCGGTTGTCGCCCAACTGCGATCTGTAGGTGCGCGTGAATAGTGTTATCTGCAGGCCTCCATCACCTGCACCCAGCCATTCTCCACCCGCCGGAACCGCTTGCCGCCGATACAGCGCTCACCAGCTGCCAGCGGTCGGATCTCGGGCCGCGAGGGCGCTCGGGTAGCGGGTCGCTCCCGACGTCTGATCTGGTCAGCGTCCGGATTTCCACGGGGTTCCTGCCCGACCTGCTCTATGGCGGCCCCGAACTGCTTGAGGCCCTGATACAGCTCCCAGCGAGCGTAAAGCCCGGTCACGATGCTGTGCGCCAGCATCCCCAGAAACACGCCGAGTGCGATCTGCCACCA
The DNA here is from genome assembly GCF_054052025.1 of Luteimonas sp. A478. Taxonomy (NCBI): domain Bacteria; kingdom Pseudomonadati; phylum Pseudomonadota; class Gammaproteobacteria; order Lysobacterales; family Lysobacteraceae; genus Luteimonas; species Luteimonas yangxiaopingae. The sequence continues at coordinate 242,863 of NZ_JBSVRF010000001.1, forward strand.
CAGATCCCAGCCACGGTGCTCACTCTCGGGAAGCCGGTGCCGTGGAAGCGGGCGCCTGAATTCAACTTCGCTGAGGTCGATCGCGCCCAGAGTGGGCTCTTCGCGCGGCTGCCGGCTCACCGCCTGATCTCGAATACCGCCGACACCCGCTCGGTAAAGTCGATGCGCGGCTGCAGGTAGCGGCCGCTGTCCAGGCGCGAACCGGTGACGGTGACGCGGTCCAGCATTGTGTTGCCGTAGCCCTGGGCCTGCATGGAGTTGAGGCTGTTGATGCTGTAGACGGGGCCGAGACCGCCGCCAAAGGCTTCCGCCAGGCTGCCGGCCTTCTCCCGGGCATCGGCAACGGCGTGGGTGCGGGCCTGTTCGCGCAGGCGGGCTTCCTGGCTGGATTTGAAGCTGACTTCGCCCACGTCGGTGAACCCTGCCGCCAGGGCGGCATCAATCCACGCGCCCAGCCGTTCCAAGTCGTCCAGCCGCACTTTCACTTCGCGACTGGCCACGTAGGCAGGGGGCAAGCGGCGGTCGTTGCTGTCGAACTCCACTTCTTCGCGCAGGGAAAGATCTGAGGCGCTCATGTCGTCGTCGGCCACGTCGAAGTGGGGCGCCAGCTCCAGCAGCGCAGAAACGGCTCGGTCCACAACGCGCTTGGCTTCGCCGCCATCGGCCAAACGTTGGCGGGCAACCATGGTCACCAGGACCGAGTCGGGCGCCACGCTGACCAGGCCCTCGCCGTGCACCACCACATGCGGCGCGTCGGGTAGCGGGGTGCCGGCCAGCGCGGTGGAAAAAGAAAGGGAAAGCAGGGCAGCCAGGATCCATCTGCGCATCACGGTCTCCAACCGGCGCCGGAGATCCGGCAGATGCAATCTATGCGGGCGGGGGACTCCTTTCAATCAGCCGGCAAACAGATTCGGGGTGATGACCGGAAACGCCTATATCGACGCCGATGCGGAGTTCTACGTGGTGCCGGAGATGCAGAAAGCGGGGTCGCGTAAATACGCCACCTCGTCTACCGCATGGCAGGGCATCTTCTCTGCCATGACGTCGAAGCAGGTGGAAGCGATCGCAGACCAGATGTTGAAGGACATCGACTCACGCTGAGGGATGGTCCAACATGCCTGTCATGGCGCGATTGCTTGACCAGATCAGGGAGGCCGTGGCCGCTTTGAGGGGCGGCCCGACAGACCCGGCTTTGATCGGCGGCCTGGCCTTGGCGGCCCATCAGGTGGTCCGAGCTACGCAGGACGTCGATTTCCTCGTCGATGCTGACGATGCCGACCGTTTCCACGAGGTGATCCTTGGGCTGGGCTACACCTGCATCCATCGCAGCGGGGATGTCGCCAACTACGTCCGCGGCGATGAGGGGCTGGACCTGCTTTACGCCTATCGTCCCGTGGCGCGCAAGCTCCTGGAGCAGGCGGAAGTACGCGAGACCACGATGGGTCCTCTGCGCGTTATCAGCGTGGAAGGTCTGATCGCCTTCAAGCTCCAGGCGCATGTAAATGATCCGTCCAGGGGCCGCGATATCGACGACATGATCTCCTCGCAGAAGCCGGGCGGAGCTGATCAAGGCCCCGGGCCTGTCCTCGTCCGCGAGGGCGGCGCGCCGTATGCGCCGTGGCCGCGCGAGGATCCGTTTGTGGCGCTGTTTGAGCTGATGGAAGTCGTCGAGGCACTGTGCCCCGAGTGGCCCGTGCGCAAGCCCGATACCCGGCCAGGCAACTTCCTGCTCTGAGACCATCGCGCGGGTCGGTGCTCTGATCACGCGACCGCAATGGACAGGGCCGCATCCTGTAACGCCCCACGCGGCCCGGAGCCGCGACCGTCGCCATCCTCGCCACCGACGGCGTGGAGCAGGTGGATCTGGCAAGCCCGACGACCTGCCGGCGTTCTGCCGCAAGATCGTCGAGGAATTCGCCGAGGGGCGGCATCAACCGGAAGGCTGAGCCAGCTTGAACCGCCGGCGCGGCGCGACGCATTGACGTGGCTGGCCGCGTAGGTTGCGAGGAGAGAGGCTCATGATTACTCCCGACCAGACTAGGCTCTACCGCATCTCTTCGACATATCAACGCTCAAGGTGCGTGTCCGGGTGGTAAAGCAGCTCGGCGGGACGGCCGTGTTGCAGCAGGACGGCGGCGTGTTGTTCGTAATCGCAAAGCAGTCGGAGTTCCAGTTCGGGCGTTGTGCCGACGGCCAGCAAGCTTGCTTCCGGCAGCCATTCGCCGGCGGGGTCGCGTCCTTCGGCGGGTAGAGCAGCAAGGCCAAGGGACCGCATTGCCATATCCAGCAGGCCGTGGCGCAACTGATTCGCGGTTTCGCTACTCGCCTCGCTGAAGGGGTTACATGCCGACAGGAGCAGCGCCCGGCGGGCGTGGTGCGCGTCCATCAGTGCGTCAGCCGCCGGGGAGTGCTCGCCGATCCGGATGTCCAGGCCTGATCCAGCTTCTACGCTGTAGTGGGTGGCGCGATATGCCTGCTGCAACGCGGGGGACAGTGCGGGTGGATGGCGGTTGGCGATGCCTGGGAGTCGCAGGCGCGCGATCTCCAGCCGCGCCAATGTCTGTTGGTCTGGCAGCCCGATTCCTTCCGGTTTGCCTGCGGTGTACAGGGTGACGTGTGGGGGTACTGCTGGCAGGTCGGCCGACATCGCGAGGGACACCGCCTCCCGGAACGCGTTCAAGGAAGGTAAGTGCGCGTCCTCGATGAGTGAGAAGGCGTCGTGCGTGCCTGGCTTGCACAGTAGTCGTGCATCACCGGTGCGGTGGAGGATCCACTCCTGGTCCTTGAAAAGGCGCCGCACGCCGGCATAGCCAAGTGCATCTCGCGCCGCGTTCCCACAGGCTCGGTTCAGCACCGTGACGTGGCATTCGTCCTTGCGCTTCAACGTGGGCCCTTGCCAGGCAAGCGAGGGTGGCAGGCCGGTGAGGAATTGCTCAACGCGGAGCGGCAGCAACAGGCCACCGTCCGAGCGGAAACCGGGCCAGGTCAGGGTGGCGGACGGGCGAGTCATGTCCTCATCATGCCTCAGCGACCGGTGCGCCCCCCGCACTGGAGGTGGCTTATCGGCAACGCAAGGCGCTCCTGGCTTACCCTTTCAAAGTCGGCATGGAGCCGGCGGACCAACGACATCGCAGGGGGCATGTCATGGGACAGCATGTTGGCAGGGGCCGGGCGCAGATCCCGGTGGCTTGGATGCTCTTGGGCGGCCTGTTCGCTGTATCGCTGGTCGGCTGTGTCCAGCAGTCGAAAGAGAAATCAGCCGCAACTGCCAGCTTCAACCGGGCGAGCATGCCTTTATGCGGAGGCAGCGTCAGATGGATGTCATTCCAGATGATGTTCGCCGGCAACACCGGGCAGCGCAGCAGTCGATGCGGAACCGCGGTGAGGGCCGGGAGGCTCGTCGCGAGGAGACGCGACGCATTCTGGAGGCGACAACGCCGGAGATGTGAGGTCTGGATGGCAAAGAATAAGGGGATAGAATAATGTATTCGTGCATGTTTAACCGGAGCTATCCATGGCAATCACCTCGCAGGACATCGTACCCTTCAACAAGGCCCGGGCCGACCTGACCCGGCTGGCCGAGGAGGTCCGCGCCGGCCACGAAAAGATCATCACCCGCAATGGCGAGAGCTACGTGGCGCTGGTGGATGCCCGAAAGCTGGACTACTACCACCGGCTGGAGCGCGAAAAGCTGGCGCGAGCCAACGCCCAGTTGGGCCTGCTGAACGATGTGGCCGCCGGCTTGCAGGGTATCCGCAAGGGCAACCCGGGCATCCCGATGGAAGAGGCCAGGGCGCGCTCGCAGACGCGGCTGGACGCGGCCAAAGCCGCACGCAAGACGGACGCTTGACGCATGCGAGTCGTCCTGGCTGCGGCGTACGAGAGAAGGCTGGACGAGGCGGTGGAGTACCTGCTCAGCGTTGGCGCGGACGCCGCAGCGCAGGAGCTGCTGGGCCAGGCCTATGACGTCTTGCCAGATTTATTGGTGCAGTCGCCGCGCATCGGGCGCGAGTTCATCGCACGTCATCCTGAAGCGCCCGAAGTGATCGCCGCATGGTCAACGGTACGCGAGCTGTTGGGCGATGACATCGAGCTGCGCGAGTACATCTTCGACGATTATCTGGCGTTGTATGCCATCCATCGGGACTGCATCCATCTGCTGACGCTGCGCCATCACCGTCAATACGGGTTCAACTTCAGCGAAGCGTGAGATCAAGCAGGCAGCGCAGGCAGGGGAGTCTGGGCTGCCCAAGGCTGTTGCAGACAGCGGGGGCTCAGTAGCCCCGCTGCTTCTCCACCCGCGCAACTGGGGCTGCATGCGACAATCCGTCCCCCTTTCAAACCGCACTGATGCCCTCGATGAAACTCCAGCTGTCGCTTGAATGGTTCCTCAACCCCGACCACCTGCCGCTGATCGCGGGGATCGAGCTTGGCTGGTACCGCGATGCGGGTCTGGACTTGGAGCTGCTGGTTCCGGATGACCATTACGACGGCTTGGCCGAGACGGTTGCGGGCAAGGTGGCCTTTGCCTGCAACGAGCCGCTGCACATGATCGATGCGCATCGTCCGGGCCTGAAGGCGCTGGGATGCTTTTTCGAGACGGACGGCGGCATCCTGCTGCAGCGCGCAGCCGGCGAGCGCCTGCTGCGGGGCGAAGCGGTGCGGCTGGCGTCGCCGGTCGCGGGCGGGGTGACCGATGCGATCGCGGTGGAGATCCTGTCGCGCTGGTGCGCAGCCCGGGGCGCGGCGTTCGATCCCGCCCAGGTGCGGATCGAGGAGGCCGGCTTCGAGCACCTGGCCAACCTGCGCGCCGGCTACGACGGCGCCTGGCTATGCTTCGCCAACTTCGAGGGCGTGGAGGCGAAACTGGCGGGGTTGGATGCGGATTTCATCACCACCGGCGAGGTGGGCCTGCACAACTTCTCGGCACTGGAGCTGTTCACCTCCGCGGGCTTCCTGGCGCGGCACGGGGAGGTGGTGGAGACGGTGGTCGGGCTGGTCGGGCAGGGCGCCAGCTTGTGCCGCGATGATCCGGCGCAGGCCGCGGAGCTCTGGTACCGCTACAGCGGCACGCAGCCGACGGAACTGATGGACGCGATCATCGCCGACACCTGCCCGCGCCTGGTGGGTCCGGTGCGGCGCGAGGCTGCGCGCTGGCAGGGCATGTGGGAGCAGTTTGACCGGATGGGCCTGAGCCAGGTCGATCGCGAGGGCTACGCGGCGCTGTATTCCTGACCAAGCCGAACTCGTGCACCATCGCAACCGTAGTGCGCGGCGAACTCACCGCCTGATCTCGAACACCGCCGCCAAAGGTGTCCGCGAAGCTGCCGGCCTTCTCCCGCGCGTCAGCAACTGCGTGGGTGCCGGCCAGCGCGGCGGAAAAGGGAAGGGAAAGCGCTGACGAGTGGTCTGAGCGCAGGCCTGGCGGGACGCGGTTACTCCCCGGCTTGAAGCGCTCGGAAAACAATGGCTGAACGGGCTCAGAGCCTGTCACGCCTCATGTACAGAGGCCGTTTCACACTACCTGCTCCCCCAGTTGGAGCACCAGACATGAAGCCACTGATGACCCGCGTGCCGCTCGCGATTGCCTTGACGTCTGCACTGGCGTTTTCTGTGGGCTGCACAGACAACCGCGACGTGGATGACCGCACAGGCATGGAGACTCCCGCCGAGCGCGACGCGCAGCCGATGCCCTCCACCGGCGACGCGGCGCCCGGGACCCCCGCGGATCGGGACACGACCTTTGGCGAAGCCGTCGAGGATCGCACCACGGCTGACCGCATGGGCGATGGCCCGGATTCCGACCAGCCGGTCGATGACACCTGGATCACAACCAAGGTCAAGTCCTCGCTGCTTGCCGACTCCGACGTGTCCGGCCTGGATATCGAGGTCGAGACTGTTAACGGCGTCGTCACCCTTTCAGGACAGGTTGATGAGCAGATGCAGATCGATCGCGCAACGCAGATCGTGCGCGATATCGAGGGCGTAACCGACGTCCGTACAACGGCCCTGATCGTGGAAGCGGGCGGCAACGCCGACCGCTGAGACACGAGCTGGGTAGTCCTCAGTAGGGAACCGGCTAATCGCGCTCCAACCGCGCGAGGATTTTCGCGGCATGAAATACGCGATTCCTGCGTTGCTTCGGTTCTGTCAGGATAGCCTTCTGCTGCCAACATGACTGGCATAAGCAGGCGTCCGACGCGGCCGTTGCCGTCCACGAAGGGGTGGATGGTCCCGAACTGGGCGTGGGCGATGGCAATTTGCGCCACCGGCGAGAGCGTCCACTGCTCATCCTCCCGCGGCGTGTATTGAAGCATTGACGCTTCCAACTCCTCCATGCACGCATGAATCCTTGATGGGGGTGCGGGAACGAACGTACTTGTTTAACTCTATGAGGCTAGAGTTAAACAACAGCCTGCGCTGTTCAACCTTGCGGGTTCCAGGCATTGGCCCTGGAAGCTCAGGTTGGTGATGATCCAGCGCAGACACCGCCCCCTCGAAGGCAAGCTCATGTCCCAACGCATCCTGGTGTTCTACGGCTCGTATCGTTCCGACCGCATGGGCATTCGCCTGGCCAACTATTGCGTGCGCACGCTTCAGGCGCGCGGCATCGACGCCGAGTTGATCGATGCCAGGGCGGTCGGCCTGCCGATGCTGGACCGCATGTACAAGGAATATCCGGAGGGCAAGGCACCGGAGGCAATGGAAGCGCTGGCCGGCAAGATCCGCGGCGCCGATGGCTTCGTGTTCGTCACCGGCGAGTACAACTGGGGCATGCAGCCGGGCCTGAAGAACCTGACCGACCACTTCCTGGAGGAGTGGTTCTGGCGTCCCGCCGGTATCGTCAGCTATTCAGCCGGGCGCCTGGGCGGTGCGCGCGCGAATGCCGCCTGGCACGGCACCCTGTCGGAAATGGGCATGGTGGTGATCTCAAGCACGGTGGAAGTCGGACCGATTGCAAAGACCTTGGACGACCAGGGCCAACCTGTGGAAGCGGCGGGCAAATCGCTCGAACGCAGCTTTGCCCGCTTCGCGGATGACCTGACGTGGTGGGCCGAGGCCGCGCGTTTGCAGAAGGTGCGTCGGGCGCCACCGTATTGAGTTGTGAGGGAAACGGGCACCCCGAACATGTGTCCGCTGGCGGCGGTCCTTAGGGTTCGCCCCAGCTTTCGGGGCGCCCGGCCCGCGGATACCGTGGGGACAGCCCGCCCACGAGGTCCTTCGCGATGTCGATCACCCTTCATACCGGTGTCACCTCCCTGCTGTCCCCTCTGAACCTGCCGGCGAAAGCGCCCCCGGCGCTGCCCAGCGACCTGCAGGACAGTGGGCCCGTCTTTGACGCCGCCGCGCGGCTCGACGAGAAGTCCGATGCGGTCTTCGAGGCTGGCAATTACGCAGCAGGCGACACGGAGGCCTCGGGTAGCGATGCCGCGGCTTCGATGATCCACATGCAGCGCTGGGGTGGCGGCGACCAGGCAGCGCAGGCCCAGTTCTTCAACCAGCAGATCGAGGCCCACAAGGACGACCCGGAGTGGTTGGCCGAGTATTTCGGTGCGCTCGGGGAAGACCGGGTGGCTGACCTGATGCGGCTCTCGATCACTGCAACCGCGAATCCGTACGACCAGGGTGGCATGGTCATCAGCGGCAACGCCGATGCCCTCGGCTATTACCAGAACACCGTCGACAATCTGCGCACCGCCTTGGAGACGCTGGAAAAGAACGGCAATCTCACCCAGGCGGACATGACCGCCCTGTACAAGAGCCTGGATCTCGACACCAGCGACGGCAACATGTTCGGGCCGACGCTGGTGTCCGATCTGTTCGCCAAGAGCTCCCCGGAGGTGCAGGAGCTGTTCTTCAACGCGGCGATGGCCGAGGGCAACGACAACTCCGTGGCGATCGCGTCGCACGTGCTGGCGAGCATGCCGGTGGATGACCAGGCGCGGATCCTCGGCAACATGGACCAGCAGGAGCTCGACAGCTTCGTCGAAATGTCCATGAAGGGGCAGTTCGAAGCTCTCGATATACAGAAGTACTACGGCGACGGTGACACCCACAGCTTGGTGACCATTGGCGGGATGTCCGAAATCCTCGCCAATGCGAACGACGTGACGGTTTACTACCACGCGCAGGTGGCCGTTCCCGACTATCCGCCCCAGCTCCAGAAGGCCCTGTTCGACGCGACCGCAAGCGCGCTGACCAATCAGGATATCTTCGACAAGTTCACCGATGACGTGCAGTTCAAGGAAGAACTCGCCGTGCTGGCCCGCAAGGAGCACGATGACTTCCTGGACAGGGCGTTGAATGCCGACGGTGGCCCGCATGGAGAGGACCTGGGCAGCACCACCCGGGACGAGTACTCCAAGGTGCTGGAGATGACGCTGTTCACGCCGCCGCTGCCCGACAGCGCCGAGGGCCTGCTGCGTCACATCGACGGCCGGTTCATGGAGATCGGCGACGACCTGGCGAACATGGATGATGCCGCATTCGAGGACAAGTACGGCCGCAACCGGGGTGCCATGGCAGCTGCCTTCGGCCAGATGACCGGTGTGTTCTTCGAGGCGCTTGATTCGGGCCTGACCCGCGTCAAGGACGATGCGGACAAGGCTGCCGAGATCATGGACCCGCTGTTCAAGCTGATTGACTTCGGCGTCGGCAAGGGCCTGTCGAAGGCCGGCCCGATCGGGGCCGTCCTGTCAAAGGCGCTGGATATGTCGGGTGCCTCGACCGAGGTGAAGAACGACATCAAGGAGATGATCAGGAACGGGCACATCGCGGAGGCGATCCAGGAGATGAAGGATCACGGCGTGGACCTGTCGGAGCTGGGCGAGGAACTCTACGAACACATGAGCGATAACGTGCTGCCGAACCGGACCGAGCCCAACGGGACGTACCAGGGCCCGAACGGAGATGTCTCCATCAAGGACGCCTGGCAGAACGGCTATGACTTCGTCCAGGGCGCTCCGACGACCAATTGAGATACCAAGCGGGCTCTCCCCGCTCGCCACTGACGGATCAGCCGGTGCACCGCCGGGGCGGTGTCCACGGCCCAGCCCAGGTGCGGTCCTCACCTCAAGCTTGCTGCTGCCGTCCAGGCTGTGGGCTGCTGGAACGGGGCGAAGGCGCTACTGAGAGTCGGAGACCGAACGCGGAGAGGATGGCCGTCAGCGTGTCGAGGCGCGGATTACCCTTCTCGGAAAGCGTGCGATAGAGGGTTTCCCGGCTCAGCCCGGTACGTGCGGCCAGGGCGGTCATGCCGCCCATCGCTTCGGCCACGGTACGCAAGGCGATCGGCAACGCCCGTAGATCGCCGTCTTCCAGCACGGATTCAAGATAGCCGGCGATATCGGTTTCGTCGCGCAGGTATGCGCTCGCCTTGAAGGGTCTGCTCGCTGCGGCGGACTTTGTAGTCTTGCCAGTACTCATGCGCCTTCTCTATGTCTCGTTGCTGGGATCGCTTGTCGCCACCGCACAGCAGTAGCACCAGGTGGGACCCATCCTGTCCGCAGTAGACGCGATCCGGGCCCGTGATCGATACGCAGCTCGAAGATTCCGTTGCCAGCGGCTTTCCAGTCGCCGCGCAATCCAGCGCGGACGCGGTCGAGCCGTCCGAGGATGCGGTTGCGAGCCCGCTGGTCCCTTAGGGCGGCCAACCAGTCCCCGAATGGGCAGGACCCATCCGGAGTGAGGTATTCGCGGACTTCAATGTCCGTCACTGTAGCCAAAAGGCTACGTTTGGGGTTGGTAGCTCCATGGCGTAACCAGACTGTCGGATCCAGCAGGTCGACAACGGCCTCGTTTCCAGCCGAAAGCCCGACGACCTGCCGGCGTTCTGCCGCAAGATCGTCGAGGAATTCGCGGAAGGGCGCTACTGATCCGCGGCCGGACGGAACTGCCAAGCCAGGTCAGTCCTGCGCTGGCGCTCCGTCCTCACCGGAAAAGGTGTTCACCATCCACGGCACGCCAAACCGGTCCACCAGCGCCCCGTAGCCCGGCGACCAGAAGGCCTGGCCGTTAGCCGCACGTAATCTGGGGGCACGGGCATTGGGCGGTGACTGCTTCAAGGCATATGCTGTCTGCTGCTGGAGCTGGACTTGCGCCATGACCACCCCCAATCACGCCAAGCTCGACCGCATCGTCGCCGAAGCCCGCCGCAGCGCCGACGAGCGCGCCAAGGGTTACCGCGAGCGGGCGCTGAAAATGTACCCGTGGATCTGCGGCCGCTGCGCGCGCGAGTTCACCCGCGCCAACCTGCGCGAGCTGACGGTCCACCACCGCAACCACAACCACGACGACAACCCGGCCGACGGCAGCAACTGGGAGCTGCTGTGCGTGTACTGCCACGACAACGAGCACTCGCGCCAGATTGATCACACCGGCGTGGGCGCCGGCAACGCAGAGGACGCGCCTGCCGCGTCAACATCCACGCCGTTTGCCGGCCTGGCGTCGCTGCTCAAACGGGACCCTTGATGCGCCCGGGTTCGCCGGCGACTTCAATCCGGGGGCGTTCCAGGAGGCAGTGGATGACGGACCAGCGTGGGATGACCGTGCGACCGATGCTTTTCTTGTTGATGCTGGCGGCCGGCGCCGGTGATGCGGCCGGGTTCAGCTGCAACGCATGTGATGTGAAGGCGAGCGAGGTGGAGCGCTGTCGGCGCATTGATCCGGCTGAATATTCGACGGGGATGCTGTTCAATCCGCCCGGGATGAAGACGACGTACAAGCGTTCCACCTGCCTGTACTCCCTGGCACGCGAGTACAGGGATGAATCACTCTGCGAGGAGGTCAGGGAGCGCAAGTCGCTGTTCTTCGATGGCTCCGCGATCACGCGCGAGAACTGCGAACAGCGCGTGCGCGAGGTGATGGCGGGCGATCCGGAGGTAGTCATTGCCGACGTCAAGCGGTTGGCCGACGTGCGGTGGTTCCGCAACGGGAACGGCAGGGATTTTGACGTGCACGTGAGAACATCCGGCTCCTATGCGCACAGGTATGAGCTGACGGTGCTGATGCTGGATAAGGCCGGCGCGCCCGGCCAGGTCCTTTGGCGCAATGAGTACGGTAGGCGGGCTGTAGACCAGCGGCTCCAGGTCCGGATCCCCGAGCCTGACATGGCCGCGGCGGCTGCCGCGCTTGGACTGCAGCCTCCTTACCGTTTCCGGGTCACCTTCGCGCTGGTTGAGCCGACCCTGGCGGAAGTGGAGCAGTTCGCGGCGATGTCGCCTGGGGAGAGGGAAAGCAGCGTGGAACAGGTGTTCGACCCGTACGCCCTGGCAAGCGCGCTGGAGAGGATCTACTCGATGATCTCCTCCGGCTGCCATCCCTCTTGCGGAATGGTATTCACCATCCACGGCACCCCGAACCGGTCCACCAGGGCGCCATAGCCGGGCGACCAGAAGGTCTCGGCGAAGGGCATCGCCTCGCGGCCCCCTTCGGCGAGCTGCTGGTACCAGCGCCGTGCTTGATCGATGTCATCGGTATGCAGGGTGACGTCGAAGCCGTTCTTGGGTTTTTCGATGTTGGGGGCCCATTCCAGGTCCATGTCGGCGCCCATCAGCGCCTGGTCGCCGACTTCCAGCCAGCAGTGCATCATCCAGTCCTTCATTTTCTCCGGCACTTCCATGTCCGACGGGCCTTCGCCGTAGGGGAACGCGGCGGTGATCTTTCCGCCCAGGACACGGGCGTAGAACTCGAACGCTTCCCGGCATTGGCCTTGGAAGCTCAGGCTGGTGACGATCTTCATGACGTAGCCCTCGTGGTTGCGTTGACGGGAGACAAGGTCTACCGCGCCGGCCGTTAGCTGCGCGTAATCGGGTTGCTAATGATCCGCCGCGGTGGGCTCCAGTTCCGTTCAGGCGCCGCCGCTTAAGGTCGACTTGTCCCTTTCCTGGAGCACGCCATGAAGACGCTGTTGATTGCAGGTGCGCTGGCGACCTTCGCCTTGTCCGGCAGCGCTTTTGCCGACGATCCTCGCAAAGAGATGCGCAAGGCACACGCGGAGGCGCAGCGCGAGTACGAGAAGGATCGCCGCGAAGCCATCCGCGAATACGAGAAGGATCGGCGCGAGTATGAAAAGGATCGTCGCAAGGCGATGCGGGAGGCGGCCAAGGACCGCCGTGAGGCCGAACGCGAGTGGCGCAAGGATGAGCGCAGGTACCGCCGTTGGGCGCGTGGCGAGTATGTTCCGCGCGAGTATCTGGCCGACCGCTACTACGTGCGCGATTACCAGTATTACGACCTGGCACCACCGCCGGAGGGGTACCAGTGGGTGCGTCCCTACCGGGAAGATGACACCTATTACCTCGTGCAGCTGGCGACGGGCCTGATCACGAGCATTTTGGACGACTGAGCGGACCCTGCCGGCAATGTGCAGGGTGACGACCAGGTTGTCGGCGTTGGCGCGTGGCGCGGCTTCACTTGATCAACGCTTACCGGTGGCCGCTACGCGCGCATCCCTGCTTCGCAGCACCAGCTTGCGCAGTTCGTCATACCAGAGCACAGCGCTTCCCATGGCGAAACATCCCAGCCACTGGCCGCCATCAAGCGGCACGGTTCCGAAGGCGGTGTTGAGCGCGGGCAGGTGAACCACCGCCACCTGCAACAGCGCCGACAGGGCGATGGCTGCCCACAACCAGGCGTTGGTGAACAGCGCGTGGAAGGCACTGGTGGTGTCCGAGCGCGCGTTGAAACAGTTGAACAGCTGGGCGAACACCAGGGTGGTGAAGGCGGCGGTGCGCGCGTTGTCCAGGCTGCGGTCGCCCTGGATCATGCCGCCGGGCAGGTACATGTCCAGCGTCAGCAGAGTGGCCACCGCCATTACCAGGCCGATCTGTAGCACGCCCGACCACATGCGTCCGTTGATCACACGATCGGTCATGCGCCGCGGGGGGCGCGCCATGACGTTGTCCGAGGTCGGATCCACGCCCATCGCCAACGCCGGTCCGGTATCGGTGACCAGGTTGATCCACAGGATCTGGGTTGCCAGCAGCGGCAGCACCAGGGCGTCGTCGGCCCCGCCCAAGCCGATCACGCCGGACAGCACCACGCCCAGGAACACGGTGAGGACCTCGCCCATGTTGGACGACAGCAGATAGCGCAGGAACTTGCGGATGTTGTCGAAGATGCCGCGGCCTTCGCGGGCGGCCTCGACGATGGTGGCGAAGTTGTCGTCGGTCAGGATCATGTCCGCCGCCTCCTTGCTCACCTGGGTGCCGGTGATGCCCATTGCCACGCCGATGTCGGCCGATTTCAACGCCGGCGCGTCGTTGATGCCGTCGCCGGTCATCGCCACCACGTTGCCCCGGGCCTGCAGCGCGTCGACGATGCGCAGTTTGTGGCGCGGCGCGACGCGCGCGAACACCGAAGTGCGGCGCACCGCGTCGACGAATCCGGCGTCGTCCAGCGCATCGAGGTCGTTGCCGGACAGGGCGCCTCCGTCGCCGCTGATGCCCAGCTCGACAGCGATGCGCGCAGCGGTATCGGGGTGGTCGCCGGTGATCATCACCACGCGGATGCCGGCGCGCTGCGCCTCGGCGATGGCCACCGCCGCCTCTTCGCGCGGCGGGTCGATGATGCCAACGGTGCCGACCCAGGCGAGCCCGCGCTCGAGTTCCTCGTCCGCGGCATCCTCTTCGCCCGGGGCCAGCGAGCGGTCGGCGACGCCAATCGTGCGCAGCGCGTCGCCGGCCATCGCCGCCACGTCGCCGAGGATGCGCGTGCGCATCTCCGGGTCCAGTGCCAGCACCTCCGTGCCGACCCGCACATGGGTGCAGCGCTCGAGCAGCACGTCGGGCGCGCCCTTGGCGATCAATCTCCGGGCGTCGCCCTGCGCGTGGTCGATCTCGATGGTCGACATCATCTTGCGCTCGGACGAGAAGGGGATCTCGCGCACCTGGTCGAAGCGGCTGCTGCGGTGCTCGTGCAGGCCGAGCTTGCGTTCAGCGACCAGGAAGGCGGCTTCGGTCGGGTCGCCCTGGATCTCCCAGGTGCCGTCTTCGCCGCGGCGCAGCTGTGCGTTGTTGGCCAGGCTGCCGCCGCTCAGCACCAGGGCGCCTTCGGCGCGCTGTTCCGGGGAGGGCTCCGCACCACCGTCGGCGACCATCCCGCCCTCGGGCACGTAGCCCACGCCGGTGATGTGGACCATGCCGGAGGCGGTTGCCACCCGCTGGATGGTCATTTCCGATCGGGTCAGGGTGCCGGTCTTGTCGGTGCAGATCACCGAGGCGGAGCCCAGCGTTTCCACCGACGACAGGCGCTTCACGATCGCCCGCCGCTTCGCCATGCGCTGCACGCCCAGCGCCAGCACCAGCGACAGGATCGCGGGCAGGCCCTCGGGCACGGCCGCCACCGCCAGCGCCACGCCCAGCAGCAGGACGGTGACCGCGCCCTGCAGGTTGTTGATGTCGGCGACCACGAACAGCGTGGCCATCACCACCATGGCCACCACCACCATGCCGATGCCCAGCATCCGGCTCAGGCGCCCGACTTCGCGCTGCAGCGGGGTCTGCTGCTTTTCTGAAGCATCGAGCATGCCGGCGATGCTGCCCATTTCCGTGGCCATGCCGGTGGCGGTGACCAGCCCGCGGCCGGTGCCCTGGCCGACCGAGGTGCCCTTGAATGCCATCGAACTGCGTTCGGCCAGCGTGGTGTCGGCGGGCAGCACTGCAGTGGTCTTGGTGACCGGCGCGCTTTCGCCGGTGAGCGAGGCCTCCTGCACGCTCAGCACGGCGACCTGGAACAGGCGCGCGTCGGCGCCGACGGCATCACCTTCGGCCAGCAGCAGCACATCGCCGGGCACCAGCTCGCGGCTGGGGATGCGCTGCACGATACCGTCGCGCAGCACCGACGAGGTGACCTGGGTCATCTTCGCCAGCGCCGCCACCGCGCTGGACGCTTTGGCTTCCTGCACGAAGCCCAGCACGGCGTTGAGCACCACGATTACTGCGATCACCAGCGCATCCACCGGCCAGCCCGTTGCGCCCTCCGCCCACCAGGCCACGGCCGAGATCACGATGGCGATGATCAGCAGGAAGACCAGCGGGTCGCGGAACTGTGCCAGGAGGCGTTGCCAGGCCGGCACCGGGGGCGTGCCGGCCAACACGTTGGGGCCGTGCAGGGCCAGTCGCCGGGTGGCTTCGGCCGTGTCCAGGCCGGCCTCGGGATCGGTCCGGAGCCTGTTGGCCAGGTCATCGGCCGTGGCAGCCCATGGCGCCGGGGGGAGCTGTTCGCTGGCGTCCATTGTCGAACGCAGGGTTCAGCGCCGGGGTGGGTCCCGCGGATGCGGATCGGGATCGCGGATGGGGTGGTCGTCTGGAGCGTCGGGTGGGACCGGGTCGCGGATCGGCGGAATCGTCGGGTCAATCGGCTGGTCGGGTACCGGGTCGACGGGCTGGTCGGGTACCGGATCCCGGCCTGGGTTCGGCACCTGGCCCGGGATCTGATCGGGTGAGAGGGGCTGCGGCGAGTGCGCGGCCTGGTAATGCAAGCGGTTCATGTTGTCCTCCACTTTGGAGCCGTGGCCGGGACGGATCAGCATGCCGACCTGGCGCGGGCGGGAGCGTGAAGCGGTGCGTATTCCGTTGCCCGGACTGGCCGCGACCGCCTGCGTGTACAGATTGATCCCGCGCCCAGCGAGGTTGACAGGACGTTGCCCGTCTCCCACGCTTTCCGTCTGTCATTCCGGATTGCAGGATGCACCGATGGCCGTACAAAGGACGTACCCGGACATTGGGTCCATGGCCCAGCAGGCGCTTACCGCCCTGGCCACACCCTCCCAGCACGCACGGCTGATCCAGCTGGATGCCCCGGTCGAGGGGTTGGTAGTCGAGCGCTTTGAAGGCAGCGAGGCGGTGTGTGCGCCGTTTCGCTTCGAGGTTGACGTGCTGGCCACCAGCGCATTCCTTGATCCCGATGAGCTGCTTGGCAAGCCGCTGACGCTCCTGCTCACCCGCGCCGGCGGGCAGAAGCGCCGCTGGCACGGGCTGTGTACCGCAGTCGCACCGCTGGGCGGCGACGGCGGCTTGGCGCGCTACCGGCTGCTGATCGAGCCGTGGACTGCGCTGCTCACCCATCGCCGCAATGCCTTGGTGTTCCAGGACCTTGATCTGCATGGGGTGCTGGAGCAGCTGTTTGCCGACTACCCGCAGGCTGACTGGCGCTTCGACGTCACCCGACACATGCCGGTGCGCGCGATCACCACCCAGTACCGTGAGAGCGACTGGGAGTTTGCTACCCGCCTGCTGTCCGAGGCTGGGCTGGCGTGGCGTTACGAGCATGCCCAGGCGGACGGCGAGGACGATACGGAAGCGGGCCATACGCTGGTGATCTTCGACCAGCAGGCCGAGGTGCCGGAGGGTCGCGCGCTGCGGTTCCACCGCATCGATGCCACCGAGCGCGACGACGCCATCAGTGCGTTTGCCCGCCGGCGCCAGCTGGTGCCCAACCGCAACCAGGTCGGCAGCTGGCACAGCGAACGGCTGGCGAGCACCACGGGCGTGGCCGAGGCAGATGCCGGAACCTTGCCGGTGCTGGAGGTATTCACCCAGTCGGGTGACGGCCGCTTTGAAGACAATGCGCATGCCCAGGCCGAAGCCGGCCACCGGCTGGACGCGCTGCGGCTGGCGCAGGATCTCTACGGGGGCAGCGGCAGCGTGCGCGATCTGGCCGCGGGGGTGGGCTACTCGCTGGTGCAGCACAGCGTGCACGAGGGGGCCGGCTTCGTACCGCTCAACGTGGTGCATGTGGGCGTGAACAACCTGGGCGCCGGCATCACCGCTTTGCTGGTCGCGTCGGATCTGGAGCAGGGCAGCTACCGCAACCGTTTTGTGGCCGCTCCGGCCGGCGTGCCGATTGCGCCCCTGCCGCGTTCACGCCCGACGGCGCATGGCCCGCAGACCGCGCGGGTGGTGGGCCTGCCCGATGCTGCGGTGACGCCCAACCGCGACCATCAGGTGCGTATCCAGTTTGCCTGGCAGCGCGGCCCGGCCCCGAACTCCGGCGGCCTGACCGACACCGCAAGCAGCCACCCCGGCCACGCGCCCGGCGACCACACCAGCGGCACCTGGGTGCCCGTGGCCGAGTGGATCGCCGGCCCAAACTGGGGTAGCCACTTCCTGCCACGCATCGGCGCGGAGGTGCTGGTGGAGTTCGCCCACGGCGACATCGATCAGCCGCGCATCACCGGCCAGCTCTACAACGGCGAGGTTGCACCGCCGTTTGGTGGCGGTATAGATAGCGCCGACAACCATCCCGGCACCCTCAGCGGCTTGCATACACAGTCGCACGACGGCGCCGGCACCCAACAATGGGTGATCGACGATACCCCCGGCCAGCTGCGCACGCGCCTGCATACCAGCCTGGCTGACAGCCGGCTGGAGCTGGGCTACCTGATTGGCCACCAGGGCAGCAGCCGCGGTGGGTTGCGCGGGGAGGGCGTTGAGCTGGCCACCGAAGGCTGGGGCAACGTCCACGCCGGCCAGGGCCTGCTGCTCTCCACCACCGCCCGGCCGGAAGGCGCCTCGACCCAGCTGGATATCGGTGAAGCCGTTTCCCAGCTGAAGGGTGCCGAGCGCACCGCCGAAGCCCTGCACGAGACCCTGGAGCAGCAACAGGTGCCCGGGTTCAGCGCCAACGAACAGCTGACCGCCCTGCGCGAAGCCATCGACCCGGAAGAGCAGGGCCGCTACAGCGGCAGCGTCGGTGGCCAGAGCGCCATGAAGCCCGCCCCCGGCAGCCGCGAGCCGGGTGAAGACCCGGTGGAGCGCTTCGCCGATGCGAAGCTGATCGCCGAGTCGCCCGAATCCATCGCCTTCGCCACCCAGAAGAGCGCCGTCGCTTTTGCCGGCGGCGCACTGCACCTGACCGTCCAGCAGGATGCCCATCTTGCTGCCGGCCAGACCTTCTCCAATGTCAGCGGCCAGCACGTTGCCCTTTACGCCCACGCGGGCCCGATCCGCGCCATCGCCGCCAACGGCCCCGTCAGCCTGCAGGCGCATACCGGTGAGCTGGAGGTGCTCGCAGACCAGTCCGTCACCGTCACCGCCACGGATGACCGCATCGATGTGCTGGCCAAGGAGAAGATCGTGCTGCAGGCCGGGCAGGCGAGGGTGACGCTGGAGGGTGGGGACATCACCTTCGAGTGCCCGGGGAATTTCACGGTGAAGGCGGCGCAGGGGCCGTTCAAGGGTGGGGCGGGCGGGGATCACCGCATGTCGCTTCCGGACGGCATTGTGAAGCTGAATCCAAAACGGATGCTTGATTTCTCAGGATGATCGGCAAGGACGCCTCATGTCAGACACTTCGCAACATCCGGCTCCGCTGAGCCGGACGCTTTTTCCTTTTCCCAAACCAGGTGCCCCTGGTAATGGCCAGTCGCAAACGGCCGAGGCCAACGCAAAGGACTACTTCCAGGCGCTGTCGCAAGCCGAAGACGGCTTTTTCCCGATTGGCTGCAACGGCCAATGGCACGGTGGGATCCACTTCGGGGCGGAGACGGGGAGAAGCCTGGCCCAGGATGGGGGCATACGCTGCATCGCTGACGGCCAGGTGATCGCCTACCGGATCGATGAGGACTACCCGACAGTCAAGTACGACAGCTGCGCGGCCGCCACTTATTCCCGTGGATTCGTGCTGGTCAGGCACCGGTTGCAGTTGCCGCCTGCGCCCCAGGCTGCCGGCGCAAATGGCGAGAGCACCCCGGCAGCAGATGCCGAGCCATCCCTGCTGTTTTTCAGCCTGTACATGCACCTTAGGAACTGGAACGCCTATAAAGCCGACGCGGATCTCAAGCGACCGGCCTTCTGGGACGGCTCCGTGTATCTGGTGGGAGAGCGCGCCGTAGATAGTGATCGTGGCCGGAACCCGTTCATTCCCGAGTCCGGTAGAACCGGCATGAATATCCGTGATGCCAACCATCGGATCACCGGGTTCGCGCCGCGCGGGGTCAAGCTGAAGCTTGGGGAGGCCAACCCGGCGCGGAGCAGCTACTACCGGATCACCGAGGTCATAGGAGGGGCCACCTATCCCGACGATGTGGTCGGAATGTACGTCTACAAAGGGACGGGCTCTTCAAGGGAAGGGCTCGACCCGGTCAGTGAGCCTCACGCCAAGGGCAGCGTCTATATCCCGCCCGAGCCGGTCGGGATCAAGGCTGGCGATATTGTTGGGCACCTCGGGGAATACCAGCGCTATCTGGACATGGATGCGCTGGCGCAATGCTCTACTGGGCGTCCGCTGGCCCAGGTGGACGTGTTCACCCACGAAGACCTGGCGGGCTTCATTGCCCAAAGCCGGTCCCGGGACGCCCAGCTTGATGCACGCCAGAAGACCCTGCTGCATGTCAGGCCGGGTGCCCGGCTGGTCCAGCCTTCCGCGCCGGACATCGAGCTGGCGGCTGATGAGGCGGTCGTTCAAATTGGTGATGGTGACGGCCGGTGGGTCATCGGCAGAAAGGGCACGGTGGCCATCGTTGACCAGCGGCCCGCGGACTTCAACGTTGCCACCCGCACCTACGGAGACGGCAGGATCTTCATTGCCGCCGTGAATGCAGAGGGTAATGAGATCACGCTGGGCGCGTACAACGCCCTGACCGATAAGGCCACGTATCCGCGCCGAAAGCTGCTGACACCCACTGGGAGCGAAGTTTGGGTCAGTCGCGGCACCGCCGACCAACAGGCGCTGGTCACGGCGCCGGGCCGTGCCTGGTCGCGATTTCCCCTGCAGGCCGCCAATGCCAGAGTAGAGGCGGTGGGGTATTCCCGGGTGATTCCCGTCGCCGCAATAGAAGAGTCGCTCAAAGAGGCCGATGGCACGCGATGGTTCCAGGTTGATGCCCCCACGTCGTCAGGAGAGCTGACCCGCGGCTGGGTGCGGGAGAGCGGACACGCCAACGTGGAGATCTGTTCCCCTTGGGCTTGGCCCGGCTTCGAGCTTTTCGATGTCGCCGAATTGGAGCCGCGAGAACTGTTCGCTCGCGAGCTGGCCGCCAGCGGACGTGCACAGCCGCAGGAACGCGACGAGTTCGACACTGCCGCCAGCAACATCGAACAAAGCCCGCTGTTTGACGCCCTGGGACGGGCCATCGACAGTGACGGAAACCGGGAAATCACCCCGCTGGAACTTCGCAACGCGCTGAAGACTGATTGGTTGGCAGACGCGATTTCGCGCTTGGTGATCCGCTATCCCAGTGAGTGGTCGGATCCGTCGGACCGTTGGAGCAGGATCGATGAGCTGATTGAAGACGAGACGCTACGCAAGGATTGGGAGCATGAGAAGGGGCGGATCGGAGAGTTGGTCATTTGGCCCGATGTTGCCGGTCAACATGGATTCCCATCGAATTCAGACGTACATCACCTACATCCCATCGGTTTTATTAAAAACTTTTTCTCGAGGCGGGAGTATGACTGTTTGACCTACCGGATCCTGTACGAAGATGGTTCGTTGGAGCGAATCACGCCTTCGGTTATAAATCCAGCGAAGACGAATATAATTAGATACATATATGTCGACGCGATAGGGTCAGAGCACGACTTGGGAGAGTATACGTTTATTCTCGCCGGGCGTGTGGGGCCCGGTAACGCGCAAGCGGAAGGGATTGTCCGGCTGATGGACCTCCGGGACGTTGAGGATTATGCGTCGGGTGACGTCCGATATGGATTTCACTACGATGAGCGATTGACGCTGCGTCCATATGTTGCGGATGATGCGATGGCTAGTCTATTTGGCGCCATGCTGGACACCAGCTTTGTTGATGTTTCATGCAATGGCTTCAGCGACCATAGAGGGCATTCCATCGGAGGAAGCTCGAGTCATAGAAATGGCGTAAATGGCGACTTCAAGTACTTCCGAGCCGACGGGACAACCCAAGATCAAACCAGTCTTCATATTGATGTCAATCCCGAGCTGATGGATGAGGAAAGGCAAAATAGATTTAATGATGCCCTACGAAAATATGGGTGGAGTGATCTCAGAGCTTGGCGATACGTGATTGGTGGTGAAAGTAGGCTTCTTAGGCACACCCAACACTTAAGGAACCACCAGCATCATTTGCACCTTCAGGGCTACAATCCGACAATCGCAGAAATCAATGAAAATTAATAATTTGGCGCTTCTACCCATTGTTTTGTCTGCCTCATTTCTGGCCGGATGTATCACGCATGCCGGTGACGATCAGGATTCGGGAAAATCCTGTGCGAAGTTTTTGAAGGATATTCCTGTCGGGACCGATAACGCACCCGTTAGCTACGATTTGGAAGAATTCCTTAACATCTCGACGTCAAACGAGTTGACAGTCGCATATGACGCGCTTCAGTCCATCGAGTCGGGTTGTGGCCTCGGAGAAATTGTTCCGGACGATCCAGAAGAGATTATGGCCCCTTGGGAAGCGCCTAACTATGTCGATGTGCTGGCAGGGATCAGTGGCATGACTCCTTGGGTTCAATTTGTTTATCCATCGATCGGGGAGTTTGGCCCCGGCTTGGCATCGAGTGTCGTTTTTTACGATGAAGCTGGTCGTCCGATAGTTGCCAAGTTGGTAAGTGAATACCATTCTTGGGAAAACACATCAGTGCTCAAATCCGTACTTTTTAAAGGAAAGATCGAGTCGTGTAGGCAATATATTGAGTACTTCTCTTATGGCCGAGATGGTGATATCGCCGGCGAGCTGGACTCCCCAGTCAGATCCGAATGTAAGCTCACGACTTCAACTTATCCGTATCCCTAATTGATTCGTCACTGAAGCGCGCGCGTCGCTTGGCAGTGGCTTGCGGAGCTCTGAGACTGGGCGGCGGGGTCAGGACTGTAGACTTGGCCACTCCCGCACAATCCCGCAGAGCCGGAGGTTCCCAATGCTCAAGTTCATCCAGAGCCCCGACGACGTCATTGCGGTATTAATCGAGGACAAGGTCACCAGCGCCGACCTTGCCGCGGTGATGGACCGTCTGGAAGGCAGCCTGGCGGCCCACGACAAGGTGCATGTGTTCGTGGAAACCCGTTCCCTCGATGCGATCGAGGTGTCCGGGCTGGGTTCTCATATCGCCCGGGCGATGCCGCTGTTTGGCAAGCTGCGAAGCTTCGGGCGGGTGGCGGTGGTGGCCGATCAGGCCTGGGTGCGCGCGGGCACGCGCATCGAGAGCGCGCTGCTTCCGTTCGTGAGCTATCGGGTGTTCAAGCCGGAGCAGCGCGATGAAGCGCTGGCCTGGGTGCTGGAAGGCTGATCAGTAGAGCCGGGTAAACGTTATTGCCCGTGTTGCGCCGTCATTCCCACGATATCGCTCCACAGCGGTACCAGCGTATCCATGTGGCGGCGCAGGGCGGCGGCTGATTCCGGCGGCAGGCTGGTAAAGGGGTCGCCCGCCAGGCGCTCCTTCCACTCGGGCGAGGCTTCCTCCAGGTTGATCGAGCGCGGCGGGCCGATTTCTCCCTGGAAGTTGAGGGTGGTGAACACCGGCTCCACCAGCCGGTCCACCGCGTGGAACTCCTCCACCGTCATGCCGGCTGCTTCCAGCACCTCGCCCGACTCGCCTTCGCTGTCGTAGATGCTGACGGTGACGCCGTAGTGCGTGCCGCGACCCGGTCGGCGGATGATCTCGGCCTGCTTGGCAAGTGCGCGGGCATAGGCTTCCAGGTTGGCATCAGTGAGCGCGGCAGGTTGCGCATCATCTGCCGTCGAGGTGGCGGTGATGGCCGTCGGCTGCGGTTCAACTGCGTTGGCGGGTTCGGAATCGTTCGCTGGGGTGCATCCGCCGGCCAGTGCCACGGTGAGCAGGGCTACGAGCCCCGCGGTCTTGGGTCCTTGCATGGTGCGTGCCTCCCCGGGAGTCAGCGGCAAGCATAACGTGATCGCCGGCACTCATAAACCATCCATATGGATGGTGCTAGGATGCCGCTCATCATCCAGGACCCCAATTACATGTCAGATCCACGACCGCGTGCCGTTGCCGACAGCGAGAAGATCACCATCAACCTCGGGGTGGTCGATTTGGGCCAGATCGACCTGCTGGTGCAGGAAGGCTTCTACTCCAACCGCACCGATCTCATCCGCACCGCCATCCGCAACCAGCTCGCTTCCCATGGGGAGGTGCTGCGGCATACGGTCGCCCGCCGGACCCTGGTGATGGGGCTGCAGGAGTACGGCCGTCGTGAGCTCGAGGCCGCGCGCGCCGCGGGAGAGCGCCTGCGGATCCAGGCTCTGGGACTGGTGCGGATCGCCGATGACGTTACGCCGGAGCTGGCGTTGGAGACGATCGAATCGATCACCGTGCTCGGCGCGCTCCAGGCCAGCCCCAAGGTCAAGGCCGCCCTGGCCGGCCGCATCCACTGAACAGGATCCCCCATGACTCCCCGTAAAGACGTTATGCACGAAGCGATGCGCCTGATGCAGACCGGCGATCTGCAGGCTGCGACACGTACCCTTCAACATGCGCTTGGCGGCGGCGCTGGCCAGGCGTCGCCGCACCCTGCGGGCAGCGGAACTGGTGATACAGCCGCCAATGGGCCATGTATCGAAGGCGAGTTCCGGGTGATCGATGACGGTGAGGCGTCCCCCGCAGAGGCACCATTCCGGGCCCCTGGTGCTGGCGATGTCAGTGATGCCCGCCATCGGCTTTCCTGTGATGCCGGTGAGCTGGAATACCGGCTGCACATTCCGGAAGGCCTGGACACCGCCGGCGCGCCCTTGCTGGTGATGCTGCATGGCTGCACGCAGACGCCGGAGGACTTTGCCCGCGGCACGCGCATGAACCGGCTTGCTGACGAGCACGGCTACGTCGTGGCCTGGCCCGCGCAGTCTGCGCTACGCAACCAGAATCGCTGCTGGAACTGGTTCCGCGGCAGCGACCAGCAGCGCGGCAAGGGCGAGCCGGAGATCCTGGCCGCACTGACCCGGCAGCTTGTAGCCACGCACCGGCTCGATGCCGGTCGCGTCTACGTGGCGGGCTTGTCAGCAGGTGGGGCGATGGCCGCGGTGCTGGCCAGCACGTACCCGGATGTCTACGCCGCCATCGGAGTGCACTCCGGCCTGCCGACCGGGCTGGCCAGCGACATGCCTTCGGCATTCGCAGCCATGCGCAAGGGCGGTGGACCAGGTCGGTGCACATCCGCCAGCGGCACCCGGAGCGTGCCGGCGATCGTCTTTCACGGTGACAGCGACGCCACCGTGCATCCCGACAATGGCCACGGCGTGATCGAGCAGAGCCTGGCCAGTGGCGGGGGGCTGGATGCCGCGGCCCGGTCCACCACCGTTGAACGCGACATCGCCTCGGGCGGGCGCAGCTTTACCCGCACGGTGCACCGCAATGCCGACGCGCGCATCGCCGCCGAGCACTGGGTCATCCACGGCGCCGGCCACGCCTGGGCTGGCGGTGACACGGCCGGCACCTACGCCGATCCGCAAGGCCCGGATGCGTCCGCGCACATGCTTCGGTTCTTTGCCGCGCTATGAGCGGCGCTGGCGTGGCTGGACGGCACGATCCATGAGATAGCCCCCAAAACGCAAAAAGCCCGGCCGGAGCCGGGCTTTTCCTGCAACAGGCGTTGGCCTGTCTTAGATCACTTCGACCTGGTCGGCCTGCATGCCTTTCTGGCCCTGGACGGCCACGAAGGACACCTGCTGGCCTTCCTGCAGGCTCTTGAAGCCTGAGGACTGGATCGAGTTGAAGTGCACGAACAGGTCAGGGCCGCTTTCCGGGGTGATGAACCCGAAGCCCTTGGCGTCGTTGAACCACTTCACGGTACCGGTCTGTTTCTCGGACATTTTTGTAACTCCTTGGAGCAAATAGATTGAGGGCCGCACGTGGCGGCAGAAGCTGGCTGCAAGGAGGAAAAGCGGGTATCCGGTGTAGTGGAACGCAATCTACGACGTCAGGCCACGATTCGTGGGGTGACCTTGAAACTCAGCGCGCACAGCTTGGCCCTTGTGGCGAAGAAGCGCAAGCAGAGATTTCGCGGACTGCGCCTTCCGCATCTGCCCGTGTCCGGTCTCCCGGTCGCTCGGCGTATACCGGGGGAGCCAGACACCCCCAGCCATACCCATTGAACGCGCGAACGATCGTGCCAGGAGATTCACGTCATGCAGGTATCTTTTCGTCCCACAGGCCACACGGCCGCGGCGCGTCTCCTCTTTCCGGCCGCTTCGGCAGCGGCGCTGGCATTGATGCTGGCCGGGTGTGGCGGGGATGGGGCGAGTGCCGCCGGTGGCGGTGGGCAGGGCGGGTCGGCGAGCGCCACGGCGAAGTTCGATCCTTCGCTGCGGGACACACCGTGCAGCGTGATCACCGCGGACACCATGGCGACCGTGTTCGGGCTGCCGGTGGACGAGATCGATCAGCACGCAGCGATGGGCATGTGCCTGTACGAGTGGAAGAGCGATGGCCAAGTCATGGATGCCACCATCCACGTGAGTCGGGTGTCGGAAAATGCCGCCGATGCGGCGAAGTATTTCGCCAGCGCCACCGCAGGAATGAGCGGGGCCGAGGTCGACGAGGCGATGGACTCCCTGCGCGAGCAGATCCGCGAGAACGACGGCGCGGGCAGGACTGGGGATGATGGCGCCGCCGCGGCCGAAGTGCTGTTGGGTGCGGCGGGCGGCAGTTCGTCATCGGGAATCCGGTTCCGCGACGTCTCCGGGGTCGGCGACCAGGCGCGCATGCAGGTCGGCACCGGAGACCTCAACGTCCTCTATGGCAACCTGCAGTTCAGCGTCACCGCCTACCACGGTGAATCGATGCCGTTCCCGGACGACTTTTCCGGGGCCGCAGGACTGATGGCGGCCAGCAACGCCTGGATGGCGGAAATCCTGCCGCAGCGCGAGGAGCAGACGATCGAGCTGGCCCGGGCAGCGCTGTCCGCGCTGTAGGCTGCTCCCGCACGGCGCGGTCAGCAACCTCCACGCGTTGGTGACCGGCTGATGCATAGGGTGGGGCCATCCATTCCAGGCGGACCCGCGCATGCACAAACCCCCACCCAATCCCTACGACGTCAGCCGGTTCGATTTCGAGAACATCCTCGGCACCATCAACGAGGAGGTGCGCCAGCGGTTCGGCGAGGGCGAGGTGGCGGACTACATTCCCTCGCTGGCCAACGTGCCCAAGGACCGCTTCGGCATGGCGCTGGCGCTGCTGGACGGCACGATCCATGAGATGGGGGATTCGCGCGAGCGGATCTCGATCCAGAGTATTTCCAAGGTCCACACCCTGACCTTGGCCTTGAAAGCGATTGGCGATGAACTGTGGGAGCGCGTGGACCGCGAGCCGTCTGGTGATCCGTTCAACTCGCTGATCCAGCTTGAGCACGAGCAGGGGATTCCCCGCAATCCGTTCATGAACGCCGGTGCGCTGGTGTCGGCGGATGTGATCCTGTCCAACTACGATGAGCCGGAGAAAACGCTGCTGGAGTTCATGCGCGCGCGATCGGGAGATGCCGACGTTGGCGAGGACGAGGAGTTGGCGAGCTCCGAGCGCGAAAGCGGCTATCGCAACGTGGCGCTGGCCAACTTCATCCGCAGCTACGACAACCTGCACAACGACCCGCAGGACGTGCTGGATTTCTACTATCTGCAGTGCTCGCTGCGGATGCATTGCGTGGACCTGGCCCGGAGCGTCCAATACCTGGCCGATGCGGGCCGGTGCACCTGCTCGGGCGAGCAGGTGACCAGCGCGGAGGGCGCCACGCGTATCAACGCGATGATGATGACGGCCGGCACGTACGATGCGGCTGGCGATTTTGCGTTCTACGTGGGGCTGCCCGCCAAGAGCGGGGTCAGCGGCGGCATCGTGGCCGTGGTGCCGCACGTGATGGGGTTGTGCGTGTGGTCACCGGGGCTGGACGAAAAGGGCAACTCGCAGCTCGGCCGCTACGCGCTGCACCGCTTTACGCGGATGACCGGCCTGTCGGTGTTTTGAGGCATGGATCCAGGTCAGTACCCGCGCTGCTTCTCGATGCGGGTGTCCAGCAGCGCCTTGATCTTGTTGCAGGCGCCACGGATGGCCTTCTCCATGTCCTCGGCATCCTCGGTGGCACCGAGCGGATCGTCGTTCTTCAACCGTGCCTCGATGGCGCAGCGCTTGTCGGCCGGGCCACCCTTGAACGAGTTGGTGTCGGAGAGGAACACCTCGATCCGGCTCAGGCGGGGGAAGTAGCGGCCAAGGTGCTGCTCGATCATCGCGTTCACCCGCTCTTCCAGGGCGTCGGTGCCGTCGATGTGGTTGTCGGTGTTCAACTGGATTTTCAAAGCCCGCTCCTTAGTGTGTACGGGTTGCTTTTGTTCCAGCCTATCGTACGGAGCCGGTGCGATGGCCATCTGAGGCCGGTGCGCAGCGCCAAAACGAAAAAAGCCCGGCGTGAGCCGGGCTTTTCCTGTCAACAGGCGTTGCCTGGAGTCAGATCACTTCAACCTGATCTGCCTGCATGCCTTTCTGGCCCTGGACGGCCACGAAGGACACCTGCTGGCCTTCCTGCAGGCTCTTGAAGCCCGTGGACTGGATCGAGTTGTAATGGACGAAGAGGTCGGGGCCGCTTTCCGGCGTGATGAAGCCGAAGCCCTTCTCGTCATTGAACCACTTCACGGTACCGGTCTGTTTGTCGGACATGTTGTTTCTCCTTGGAGCAAAAGATTGAGAGCCGCGTGGCGGCAAGAAGCTGGCTGCAAGGAAGAAGCGGGTGAACGGTGTAGTGGTACAGAATCTACAACATCAGGCCACGATTCGATTGGTGACCTTGTAACTCAGCGCGGACAAGCTTGCCCGTTGTGGCCGGTGAACGCAACCCGCGGCCATTCATACGATTCAGAAGCGCTCGCCCACCGGCAGGTAGCGCCAGGCGCCGGGCGGAATTTTCGCCAGTGGTATCCGGCCAATCCGGATCCTGCGGATGGCGACCACTTCCAGCCCCACCTGCGCGCACATGTCGCGCAGCTGCCCACCCTGGACGCCCTTGATGGCAAAGCGCAGTCGGATCTCGTTCTGCCAGCTGACCTTGCAGGGCGGCAGCGGGCGGCCGCCGTAGCTGAGGCCATGGTTGAGCCGGTGCATGCCGTAGGGCGCGATGTCGCCGGCGACCTCCACGATGAATTCCTGCTCGATGTCGTCGCGGTCCTCGCTCAGCCGGCGCCAGACACGGCCGTCCTGGGTCAGCACCATCAGGCCGCTGGCCTCGGCGTCCAACGGCATCAGCGGCGTCAGGCGATTGAAGTGGCGCTGCAGCAGGCGTACCCCGGAAGCATCCTCATCCCAGCGGCTGTCGGGCTGCACCAGCACTGCCGCGGGGTTGGGGCCACTGATGGTGTCGTAGCCGGCCGGCTTGTGCAGCAGGATCGTTGCCGGCTCCACGGCGGCGGGCCGGGCGTAAGGAGAGGACATGGGGGCTGCCGCAAAAAAGGGGAGCAGCAGTGTAGCGGCCTATCCCAGCTTGATGCCCAGCGCCGGCGCGATGGTGCGCATTGCCTCGTTGTCGCGGGTCAGGGTGATCCAGCCCGCGATGGTGTCGGAGTCGGCTTCCCACACCCATAAGGTGTAGCCGTATGTGCGCAGCGCCTCGTAGGCGGCCTGCAGCAGGTTGAAGAGGGTGGTCTCGGCGAGGAAGTCATCGTCGTCCGGGTCGTCGACGCCCCAGTCGAGTTCGAGGTTCCAGCGCGAGACGAGCTCGGTGATGCTTTCCACCAGCGTGGCCGTTTCGCCGGCGTGGACCTGGAAACCGGATTTCCAGTCGATGATGTCCTTCAGCGCCCAGGCCGGCTCGAACTCCTCGCCGTCGGCGTTGGCGGCTGCCTCCTGGTAGGTGGAGAACTGGTGCAGCGCCGTCTCCTCATCGGCGGGGTTGATGAGCAGCAGGAACTGCCAGACCAGCGTTTCGGTGGCAGCGTCCTCGTCGATATCGACGTGTGGAACGTGGCCGATGGCAAAGTTGTCGTCGGGATCGAATTCGTTGTCGGGCAGGTGCATGTGGGCTTGTCAGCTGGGGGATACGGGGGAACTGTACCTGACCGGTTTGTGCGGGTGGGCTTGTTGGCCGCGTGGCTATCCCCGCCGCGCCAGCCATCCGTCCAGCTGGTTTGCGAACGCCTGCCGGTCCCGTGCGCTGAAGGCGCCGTGGCCGCCGGTCTGCACGCCCGCACCGCGCAGCTCTTCCATGAAGTTCCGGACGGAGAGGCGCTCGGCGATGTTGTCGGCGGTGAAGCGTTCGCCGTGTGGATTGACGGCTTCGGCACCTTTGTCCAGGACGCGGGCAGCAAGCGGGATGTCCTGGGTGACGACCAGGTCGCCGGCGCTGGCGCGTTCGACAATGGCATCGTCGGCGGCGTCAAAGCCGCCCTGTACCTGGAGCGCGCGGATGTAGCGCGAACCTGGGGTGTGCAGCCACTGGTTGGCGATCAGGGTCACGGGTACCTGCGCGCGTTCGGCGGCGCGGAACAGCATGTCCTTGATGGGCCCGGGGCAGGCATCGGCATCCACCCAGATCCGGGGGGTTGGTGGCAGTGGGTCGGTCATGGGGGCAGGTTAACCGGAGAGGTCCGTCGATCGCTGCTGCGGGCAGTCAGCCCGTCCGCACCTGGGGCGTCATCGCCACGTTGATCTCACTGCTCATCAGCTGCAGCTCGCCGTCCTGGATCATTGCCGTCAGGCGCATGCTGCGCTCCAGCAGGGCGGTGGCGGCTTCGATATCCGCCGGTGAAAGATCCAGCACGGTGAGGTTCTTCAGCCGTGACAGCGAGGATTCGATTTTCGTCCACCAGATCGCGGCGGAGTTGCCGCTGTAGTTCACCACCACCACCTGGCGCGCACGGGCGCAGGCCTTGCGGATCCGGGTTTCATCGGGCTGGCCCAGATCGATCCAGCGCTCGATCTCGCCGGTGTAGTCGCGCTGCCACAGATCGGCCTCGTCGGTGTCGCTCAGCCCGCGGCCGAACTCCAGCCGTTCATCGGCGTACAGGGCGAAGGCGATCAGCCGCACCATCAGCCGCTCCGGGGTTTCCGACGGATGCTGGGCCAGGGTGAGGTTGTGGCTGGCGTAGTACTGCCGGTCCATGTCGGTGACCTGGAGTTCGGCCTTGTAGATTTTGGAGTTGGGTGCCATGGGCGCGCCGAAAAGGAAAGGCGCAATTGTAGTCGTCGCGGCCCTGGACCATGGCGGCAGGCCGGGATCCGCCGATGGCGGTTTGGTTTGCGGGCGGATGGAAGCGATGATGCACATCCCCAATCCGGCGCCCGGGCGCGAAAAACAATGATCAACAACGACGTACTGCGCAGCATCCGCTACATGCTCGACCTGAGCGACCAGAAGGTGGTGGAGATCGCACACCTCGTGGATCCGGAGCTCACCCTGGACAAGGACGAGGTGCGCGCTTTCCTGCTCAAGGACGAGGAGCCGGGGTATGTGGACTGCAACGATGCGGTGCTGGCGCACTTCCTGGACGGATTGATCGTGCATCTGCGCGGCCGGGATGACAGCCGGCCGGCGCGACCGGTGGAGAAGCGGGTCAGCAACAACGTGGTGCTGAAGAAGCTGCGGGTCGCGTTCGAACTGCACGATGCCGAAATGCACCAGCTGTTCGCCGATGCCGGCTTCCCGCTGTCCAAGCCGGAGCTGTCGGCGCTGTTTCGCAGTCCAAGCCACAAGAATTACCGTGCCTGTGGTGATCAGCTGCTGCGCGCTTTCCTGAAGGGGCTGACGGCGCGCGTGCGCGGGGCCTGAGCCCGGAGCGGGTCGTTCCCGCCGCGCTTACAGCAGCCGGAACGCCGCCATTGCGATGAGCGTGGGCGGCAGCGCAGCGGCCAGCAGGCCGAGCGGGCTGACGGTCTGGTCCTTGAAGTAGCGGCGCACGATCGACATGCCGGCCGGGTTGGGCGCGTTGGCGATCACGGTCAGGCCGCCACCTGCCACGGCGCCGGCCACCAGCATGTACTTGAACTCGTCGCTCAGCCCTTCCACCAGTGAACCGAGGTAGGTGAGCGCGGCGTTGTCGGTGATGGCGGTGAGCGCGGCGGCGCCGTAGAACACGGCGTCGGGGCTCATGTCCAGCAGCAGCGGCTGCAGCCACCATTGCTGCTGGCCGCCGAGGACCACCAGCCCGGCGAGGAAGAAGGCCACCAGCAGGCCTTCGCGCAGGATCAGCCGGTCCTGGTACTGCTTGTAGGCGGTGGCCGTGCCCATGAACAGCAGGAAGACGCCCATGAACATTGCCGGGTGGTGCGCGAATACCACCAGCCCCAGCAGGAACAGTACGTGCAGGGCAACGACCCACATCGGCATGGTTTGGCCGGGGGTGCCGTCTTCGCCGGATGGCAGCTGGCCCAGCTCCTTGCGGAACACGAACACCACCACGGCAGCGTTGATCACCACCGCCAAGGCAGCTTTCCAGCCGAAGTTGACCATCATGAAGGCCAGATCCCAGTTCCACTTGCCGGCCACCATCAGCACCGGCGGCGCTGCGAACGGGGTCAGCACGCCGCCGATCGAGATATTGACGAACAGCGTGCCCAGCAGGGCGTACTTCGCCCTGTCCGAGATGTTCAGCGGGTAGACACGCCTGGCCAGCAGCATCGCGGCCAGGGTCATGGCCGCCGGCTCGGTAATGAACGAGCCCAGCAGCGGCACCAGCGCCAGCACGCTGAAACAGAACTCCAGTCCGTTGCGCCACGGCAGCAGTCGCGCCAGGCCGTCCACCAGCTGGCTGGCCAGCCAGACGATGGGTCGGGTGCCGGCGATCACCATGATCGCGAACACAAACATGGGCTCGGTGAAGTTGCGCGAATTGACGTAAGTGGTGGCTTCCGCCGGCCCCGCCATGGCCATCATGGTCACCACGAACACCATGGCCCAGAACCCGAACACCACCTCCACTTCGGCCAGCAGATGCCAGATGCCCGAGTGGGCCGGCTGGCGCTGGGCAAGGCGCTGGAAGTACTTGGTGCTGAAGGTGTGGATGATCGCCACGGCGAACAGGGCGCTGGCGACGAGCTGGATGTGGGTAGGGTTCAAGGCAGGTGGGATGGTGCGGATTCCGGGCCATCCTAGGCGAAGCGGCCGATGCCGGACACCTGCCATCGGGCAGGGGCGTGGGTTGCCTGTTGCCCATTGGGGCCGCCATGGGCGCGCGGCAGGCCGGGATGCTGAAGGGCGCGAAGCCGGCCGGACGCACCGGGCCGCGGGCGTTGCGGATAAACTGCGCCGATGGACAAGACAGACATGACGGCCCACGGCGAGTACAAGATGCCGGGCGGCAAGCTGGTGGTGGTGGACCTGGTGATCGACGCCGGGCGGATGACTGCGGTGCAGGTGAGCGGGGATTTCTTCCTCGAGCCGCCCGGTGCGCGTGACGCCATTGATGCGGCGCTCGAAGGCCTGCCGGTTGAGGCGGGCCAGGCCGAGCTGACCGAAGCCGTGGAAGCGGCGCTGGGACCGGACACGCAGATGTTCGGGATCACAGCCGAAGGCGTTGCGGTGGCAGTTCGCCGCGCGCTGGGCGACACCGCTGCGGGCACCGGAGGCCAGGCATGAGCCGCACGCAATGGCAGGACCACGATTGGCGCCTGGTGCACATGGAGCCGCAGGCGCCCGCACTGCACATGGCGCTGGACGATGTGATGCTGGACGAAGTGGCCGCCGGCCGCAGCCCACCCACGCTGAGGGTGTGGGAGTGGGGCGCTTCGGCGGTGGTCATGGGCCGGTTCCAGTCGCTGCGCAACGAGGTGGACATGGAAGCCGCGCAACGCTACGGGATCCAGGTGGTACGCCGGATCAGCGGAGGCGGGGCCATGTTCATCGAGCCGGGCAACACCATCACCTATTCGGTGGTGGCACCGGAGTCGCTGGTGCATGGCATGGACTTCGAGCAGGCCTATGCGTACATGGACCAATGGGTGATCGAGGCCCTGGCCGGGCTGGGGGTAAAGGCCTGGTACGTGCCGCTGAACGACATCACCTCGCCCGCGGGCAAGATTGCCGGTGCGGCCCAGGCCAGGCGCCGCGGGACGGTGCTGCACCACGTGACCATGGCCTATGACATCGATGCGGTGAAAATGCTGGACGTGCTGCGCATCGGCCGCGAGAAGCTGTCCGACAAGGGCACCAAGAGCGCGCTCAAGCGCGTGGATCCGCTGCGCAGCCAGACCGGCCTGCCGCGGGCCGAGGTGATCCAGCGGATGATCGAGACGTTTCGCAGCCGTCACGGCGGACTGGAGCAGGCCTCGCTGCACCCGGATGAGATGGGCCGCGCCGTGAAGCTTGCACGGGAAAAGTTCGACACCCCGGAATGGACCGCGCTGCTGCCCTGAAGCTGCGGTTCAGCTCCTACACGCCGGCTTCTCGACGCGGCCCGTACCGTTCTGCTCAACAAATCAGAGCAGGACGTTCAATGGGATCCCTTGCCAGAGCCCGACCACCCGCCGAAACGCATGCATATGCATCTGAAGATGCACCCCCTGCCACCTGTCCGGCGACAGGCGCGCGCGCAACCATGCTGCGCGACTTCATCGCCAATAACGCTTTCCCGTGCGTTGGCGCCAAGACCGCGCTCTCGCGCGACTCAATGCGCATTCGTGAATGCGGACGCCTGGGCGACGCCGGCAATGACGCGCCGCTGCTGGAAGGTCTGGGCGCGTTCACGGGGATGCTGGACAGGGCGGAGCCGGATAAATACACGTTGTATTCCTTCGTGGCCGTGTTTGACGGGCCCACGGATACAGATGAACAGCGCTTCGAAGCCTTGCTGTGGTCGCAGCTGCAGCGGCTGCACGATCTGGATGTGCGTCGGGGTGCCAAGTGGGCCGGGGATGTGAGCAACGATCCGGCGAGCCCGCACTTCAGCCTGAGCCTGGCCGGTCATCCATTCTTCGTGATCGGCCTGCATCCGGGTGCGTCGCGGCAGGCCCGCCGTTTCGGCTTCCCGGCGCTGGTGTTCAACTCGCACCGGCAATTCACCCGACTGCGTGCCGATGGTCGCTACGCCAGGATGCAGACGGCGATCCGCAAGCGTGACACCGCGCTGCAGGGCTCGATCAATCCCAACCTGGCCGACTTCGGCCAGGCCAGCGAGGCGCTGCAGTACAGTGGCCGGGCGGTTGAACAGGGTTGGCAGTGCCCGCTGCGGGTAAGGAAGACGCAATGAAGCAGACGGTGGTTGAACGCATTGACCCGTGCTCCGGCCGCGCGGTGGAGCTGGAGGCCGGCGACGAGCTGGTGGTGATCGATCCGATGGGCCAGCAGGTGAGTGATCTCACCGCGTTCGCGCGCGACGACCTGGCCGAATACCTTTCCTCCGGGCGCTCGATCGACTACGCGTCGAAGCTGTGGCTGACCACCGGCGACGTGCTGTATTCCAACCGCAGCCGGCCGATGTTCACCATCCTGGAGGACACCTGCGGTCGCCACGACTTCACCCTGACGCCGTGCTCGAAGCGGATGTTCGAGCTGCTCTACGACGAGAAGGAAGGGCGTCCCGGCTGCGAGGGCAACCTGGCTGCAGCGCTGGCGCCCTGGGGCATCGGCCCGGACCGGGTGCCGATCGCGTTCAACATCTTCATGCACGTCACCGTGGATGGCGAGACCGGGCAGATCGCGGTGCGGCCCCCGATGAGCAAGCCCGGGGATTTCGTGCGGCTGCGCGCGGAGATGCCGATGGTGGTGGCCATGACGGCATGTTCGGCCGGTCAGTCCAACAATTTCAGCTACAAGCCGATCGACTTCTTCGTCGAGCGTCGCGGCGGTGCCATCGCTGATGACCGCCCCGGCGAACGCTAGTCTTCTTCCAGCGCTGCCTCGCGGCCCTGCTGGCGGATCAGGGCCAGCTCGCGCGCATCGTTGATCGCGTCGCGTACGCCGTCCAGGTCAATGGTGCTCTCGTCGAAGGTAAAGCGGCCGGTCAGGGGTGTATCCGGTTGCAGCTGGCCGGCCTCGAACAGCGCCCACATCTCTTCGCCATACCAGGTGTCGAGCAGATCGGGTGCCCAGCGGCCGAGGCTGGCCGTGAGATTGTTGACATCGCGCAGCAGCATCGTGCGGGCGGAGTTGTTGCCGGCGGCGTTGACCACCTGCGGGAAATCGATCAGCACCGGCCCGTCGGGATCGACCAGGATGTTGTACTCGGACAGGTCGCCGTGGATCAGCCCGCAGCACAGCATCTGCACCACCTGGCGCACCAGCACGGCATGGAATTCGCGGGCCTGCTCTTCGCCCAGGTCCACTTCTCCCAGGCGCGGGGCGGGGAATCCCCCAGCGTCGCTGACCAGCTCCATCAGCAGCACGCCGTGGAAGAACCCGTGTGGCTCCGGCACGCGTACGCCGGCGTCGCGCAGCTGATAGAGGGCGTCTACCTCGGCGTTCTTCCATTCCGCTTCCTGCTGGCGGCGGCCGTAGCGGCTGCCACTGGCCACGGCGCGGGTCTCGCGGCTGCCGCGTGACTTGCGGCCTTCCTGATACTGCGCACGCTTCTGGAAGCTGCGCTGCGCCATGTCCTTGTACACCTTGGCGCAGCGGACCTCGCCGCCGGAGTGCACCAGGTACACCGCGGCTTCCTTGCCACTCTTGAGCGGGCGGATGACTTCATCGATGACGCCTTCTTCGATCAGCGTCAGCAGGCTTGCTGGAGTTCTCACGGGGTCCCCGAAGTGGGTCGCGGCGGGCACGGCCCAGCGACGGACGCACAGTCTGGACGAAACGGGCGCCGGGCGCGCGACGGGGCGCATGTCGCAGGGATAAGCTGTTCAGCGTGAAGTCCGCCCCACGTCCCATCTTCGACGGTGTTCCTGCCAGCCGGTTCCAGCTGCCACCCGGGCCGTGGGCCACCGTGTTTGATGCTCTGTGTGCGCACTTTCCCAGGGTCGCACCGGAGACCTGGCGCGACCGTTTTGCACGGGGCCGGGTGCTGGATGCGGAAGGCCGCGCGCTGGAGATTGGCGCCCGCTACCGGGTGGGGGCAGTGATCCACTATTTCCGCGAAGTGGAGAACGAGCCGCCCGTTCCCTTCGCCGAGACCGTAGTCCATGCCGATGCGCACCTGGTGGTGGCGATGAAGCCCCATTTCCTGCCGGTGGCGCCCACCGGCGCCTGGGTGCGGGAAACATTGCTGACCCGGCTGGTAGAGCGTTTCGACAACCACGCCCTGGTGCCGCTGCACCGGATCGACCGCGACACCGCGGGGCTGGTGATGTTTTCGGCCAACCCTGAAACGCGGTCGCTGTACCAGGGGCTGTTCCGCGAAAGACGCGTGCACCGGGAGTACCTGGCCGTGGCACCGCCGTTGCCCGGACTGGAATTTCCGTACGTGCACCGCAGCCGGCTGGAGCGAGGCGAGCCGTTTTTCCGTGTGTGCGAAGTGCCGGGGGCGGCAAACAGCGAGACCGTGGTCGACGTGCTGGAGCGGGGGCCGCAGGCCTGGACCTATCGCCTGCAGCCGGTGACCGGTCGCAAGCACCAGCTGCGCGTGCACATGGCGGCGTTGGGGGCGCCGATCCTCAACGACCGGTTCTATCCGGTGCTGCAGGAAGAGGGTGCGGATGACCATGCCCGGCCGCTGCAGCTGTTCGCCCGTTTGCTGGCCTTTGATGACCCGCTGACCGGCGAGGCGAGGACGTTCTCGGCGCTGCCCGGGTTCAACGCCACATCCTGAATCAGACCGGGGCGAAAGGCTTGGCCTGCTTCTTCTCGCGCTTGTCGGCCTTCTTCTCTTTCATGGACTTGGCCGGTTTCTTCTTCTGATCCTTTTTCTGGTTCAGGCTCTTGCTCATTGGAACCTCCCGCGCGCCAGAGGCGCTGAACTGCGAATGCAGTTGCTGTGCAGCAGTATGCGCTTGTTTCCCTCGCACGGCACTGGCAGCAGCCTATGGCCGGGGCGTAATCTCGGCGTGCAGCGGCCCGATCCCAGGGCCGGTCATCGATGGTGATCGCGATGGATGCTGGTCCTCTCTCGCCACTTCCCCCGGGCCGGGTCCGCCTGGCTCCATGGCTCTGGCTGGGGGCGAGCGGCCTGCTGCTGGTGCCGGCCGCTGCGATGCTGCTGGATGCCCCCGGGGTCCACTGGACCGCCATGGATTTCATCGTCATGGGGTTGTTGCTCGGCACGGCCTGCGCGCTGTACGAGCTCGGTCGCTGGCTCAGCGGTGACGTGGCTTACCGGGCCGGCTTCGGGTTGGCCGTGTTGACCGGCCTGCTGACGGTATGGGTCAACCTGGCGGTGGGCATGCTGGGCGATGAAGGCACTCCGGCCAACCTGATGTTTGCCGGCGTGCTGGCGGTCGCCGCGGCAGGTGTGCTGTTGGCGCGGTTCCGGGCGGCGGGCATGGCGCGGGCGATGTTGGCGGCCGGTATCGCCCAGCTGGCGGCGGTGGCGATCGCGTTGGCGCTGGGTGGGTTCAATGGCCGCGAGCTGGTGCTGCCGGCCTGTTTTGCACTGCCGTGGCTGGTGTCGGCGGCGCTGTTCGCCAGGGCCCGCTGAGGCCGGCGAATCAATTGGCATATCCACGCCCCCGTGATGCTTTGCGCGGGTATGCTCGGCTGGTCTGGACCGGTTGCGGTTCCATGCCAGCCGGTCTGCCGATTTCCATCCAGATGGGGAGCGCACGATGAATCCGCTGGCTGACTGCGCATGAGCGCCTTTGCCGCGCCCATGTACGGCCCGGCGCCGGCGCCGCTGGTGGGCGACGATCGCCTGTTGACGGGGCTGGTACTGGGGGTGATGTCGTTCTGGCTGTTCGCCCAGACGGTGCTCAACATCGCACCGGTGCTGCAGGCCGACCTGGGCTTGGCCACCGGCACGATGAACATTTCGGTCGCGCTGACGTCGCTGTTCGCGGGGATCTTCGTGGTGGTGATGGGCGGGCTGGCCGACCGGGTGGGGCGGGTGCGGATCACGCGCATCGGCTTTGGGCTGGGCATCGCCGGCTCGCTGATGGTGGCGCTGACGCCGGCCGGCTCCCTGGCCGCACCGGTGCTGCTGGGCGGGCGGGCGCTGCAGGGGCTGTCGGCCGCTTGCATCATGCCGGCCAGCCTGGCGCTGCTGAAGGCCGGCTGGGACGGCGCCGGGCGCCAGCGGGCGATATCGATGTGGTCCATCGGCACCTGGGGCGGTGCCGGGCTGTGCTCGCTGGTAGGCGGGCTGATGGCGGAGAACTTCGGCTGGCGCTCGATCTTCTGGATGGCGGTGCTGGTGAGCGTGGCCGGGTTGTGGCTGCTGCGCGGCACGCCGGAAAGTCGGGCGCCGGTCCGGAAGGACTGGAAGTTCGACCTGCCGGGAGTGCTGGCCTTCATGGTGGCGCTGTTGGCGCTGCAGGTGCTGGTGATCCAGGGCAGCGCGCTGGGCTGGGCATCGCCGGCTGCGCTGGGCCTGATGGCGGCGGGGGGCGTGGCGGGCGCGGTGTTTTTTGTGGTGGAGCGCCGCTCGCAGCATGCGTTTGTTGATTTCGACCTGTTCCGCAACCGCACCTACACCGGTGCAACGCTGTCGAATTTCCTGGTCAACGGGGCGGCGGGCACGCTGGTGGTTTCACTGCAGCTGGTGCAGAGGGGCGGTGGCATGGATGCGCAGCAGGCCGGCCTGCTGACGTTGGGCTATGCGGCGGCGATCATCGGCTTCATCCGTGTGGGCGAGAAGCTGCTGCAGCGTTTCGGCCCGCGCCGGCCAATGCTGTGGGGCTGTTCGATCACCGCGCTGGGGATCGTGCTGCTGATGCCGACCCAGCTGTATCTGCAGCATTACCGGGGACTGGCGCTGGTGGGTTTCACCCTGTTCGGCCTGGGGCTGGCGTTCTATGCCACGCCGTCCACCGATGCGGCGATGTCCAACCTGCCACCCGAGCAGGGCGGGGCAGGCGCGGGGATCTACAAGATGGCGTCCTCGCTGGGGGCGGCGTTCGGAGTGGCGATTTCCGCAGCTGTCTTCACCGCGCTGTCGGGCGATGGTGGCGGAGTGCCCTGGCTGCAGGCGCTGACCACGTTCGCCGGACGCCAGGACAACCTCGCCCTGCGCGAGGCCGCGTTCGTCGCCCTGGCCTGCAACCTGGCCATGGTTCTGGCGGCGATCGTGGCGATCATGCTGACCATTCCTGCCGGCAGGCGACGGGCGGGCGGATAGCGTGGCGCAGGCGGCGGTGCGGATTGGCTGCGCGGGCTGGTCGATCCCGTCACGGTTGCCGGCGTTGCTGGACCGGCGCGTTGTTGATGCCGGCGCCGATTGCTAGGCTGCGTGATCGACTTTCAGGGGGTTGTGGATGGACAGGCGTCAGTTCATTGGGCGTGCGGCGATTGCGGCATTGCTGCCAGCGCTGGGCACGGGAGGAATGGCGGCAGCACAAGGCACGCCATCGGTGCCCGGCGGCGGGCGATTGTTGCCGGTGGCGCTCAATCCCGGGGACACGGTCGGGCTGGTGAGCCCTTCGTCGGCGGTGGACGATTCATTCAATCTGCAGCTGGCCCAGGAGGTGTTGGAGGC
This sequence comes from Luteimonas sp. A478, assembly GCF_054052025.1. Classification (NCBI taxonomy): domain Bacteria; kingdom Pseudomonadati; phylum Pseudomonadota; class Gammaproteobacteria; order Lysobacterales; family Lysobacteraceae; genus Luteimonas; species Luteimonas yangxiaopingae. The sequence continues at coordinate 282,272 of NZ_JBSVRF010000001.1, forward strand.
GCTGGGGTTCCGGGTCAAGACCGGCCGCCACTATGGCGACCGGCGCGGGCATCTGGCGGGGCTGGATGCTGGGCGCGCGGACGACATCAACACCATGTTCGCCGATCGCGAGGTCAGGGCAGTGGTATGCGTACGCGGCGGCTCAGGCGGAGCACGCCTGCTGCCGCTGCTGGACTACGACGTGATCCGTGCCAATCCCAAGGCGCTGCTGGGCTACTCAGACGTGACTGCATTGCACTGCGCGATCCAGGCGCAGACCGGGCTGGTGACCTTCCACGGCCCGAACGGGTCGGGCAGCTGGAACCGTTTCAACGCGGACCAGTTCCGGCGGCTGTTCTTCGATCGCGAGCTGATGCAGTACCGCAACGTTGATGATCCGGGCGACGAGCTGGTGCAGCGCCGCAACCGGACCGTCACCATCGCCGGTGGCAAGGCGCGCGGCCAGCTGGTTGGCGGCAACCTGACCGTACTGACCGCGTTGGCAGGCTCGCCGTACATGCCGGACTTCGACGGCAAAATCCTGTTCCTGGAGGACGTGTCGGAAGCGCCCTACCGGGTGGACCGCATGTTCAGCACATTGAAGCTGATGGGTGCGCTGGACCGGATCGCCGGCTTCATTTTCGGAGAGTGCACCGACTGCACTCCCGGGCGCGGACACGGTTCGCTGACGCTGGAGCAGATCCTCGATGACCACATCCGGCCGCTGGGCATTCCCGCTTATCGCGGCGCGATGATCGGTCACATCCGTCAGCAGTTCATCGTGCCGGTGGGTGGGATGGCGGAGATGGACGCCGATGCCGGTACATTCCGTCTGCTGGAACAGGTGTTCCAGTGATGGCTAGGGGTGGCCTGCACGCGGGTCGTTCACCAGCTTGAAGTAGTCGCGCAGGTTTTTCGGCCGGTATGACGGATCCGCGTCCCAGCGCTGCAGCACGCTGGAATGCAGCGACTGGGTGGGATCGGTCTGGATGGTGTCCTCGTCAGGCTGGGTATCCGTGCGCGCGGCCAGGCCGATGACGCGGTCGTTGCCGGCGGTCAGGCGGAACTGCACAGGGCCGTCGTCATCGGGGTGGCGGTCATCGCCATACAGGGACACCGCTTCGGAGTAGCGGTCGGCCGCGTCCATGGACAGGATGCCGCACTTGCGGACCATGCCGGCCAGGCTGCGCGCGGTATAGGCGCCGCGGCTGAAGCCGAACAGGAAGATCTCGTCGTCCGGCTCGTAGTTGAGCATCAGGAACCGGTACGCGGAATAAAGGTTGTCATCCAGCCCCTTGCCGAAGGCGCCGCCGGTGAGCTTGTCGAGCGAGCCGCCGGTGCCCACGCCCTGGCCGTAGCTGGTGATCTGCGGGATGTGACCGTCGCGGCGGAGGGTGCGGACCGCCAGTTTCACCACGTTGGTAGGGCAGGCACCGCCTTCGGAGGCCTGGTCGGCGCTGTTCCATCACAGAAAATGACGATCCGTTTCATCGGCTTGCTTCCGGCGTCTGGTTCGCCGGAGATTACGTGGTCCGGCGGATCAACAGGCCAGCGGGGAAGCGCGGATGCTGCGAAGGCTCAGCGCACGGATGCGGTTCGCGTTGCCGCCTGGCAGTGCGGTTGTTCGAACCAGTCCAGTACGGCGGGTGCCAGGGCGTCGAGCTGCATCGGCAGGCTGAGGTGGTCTTCGCCCGGCAGCTCGAGATAGCGGGCGTGCGGAGCCGAGGCGGCCAGGGTGCGCCCGTGTTCGACCGGGACGTGACGATCAGCATCGCCATGCACCAGCAGCGGGCAGGGGACGTTGGCGAGCGCGGCAACGACGCTGACTCCGCCCAGTGGCAGATCGAGCGTGGTGCCGGCCTGCAGGATGGCCGCGTCGAGGGCGGCATCGTTCAACTGCCACTTCATCCACTGCCGGGTGATCCAGGCGGAGGGAGGGGCAGGCGCGTCGGTGAGCATGTACGGCACCATGTCGCGGATGGCCTCGTCGGCCACGGCGAACGACTCCATGGCAACCACGCTATCGGCACCGATCTGCGGGTTGGCGCCGGCGAAGAGCGCGGTGGCGGCGCCATACGACACGCCCAGCAGGTGCAGCGGACCGACGATTTCACCGCGCTGGCGCAATGCGGCCACCACGTCGGCCACGTCGTCCGCCTCACGCGTTCCGTAACCCGAAGGCGCCTGGCCCGACCGGCCGTGATTGCGCAGGTCGATGGCGACCGTGCGGTAGCCGGCTTCGCCCAGGCGCAGTGCCCAAGGGAGCATCGAGTCGCCGTGCATCATCCAGCCGTGCAGCAGCACCACGGTGCCGCGTGGCGTTGCTGCGGGCGAGGTGGGGACGTCGAAGTCGAGGGTGGGAAAGGTGTCGGCGACGGTGTCGCCCTCCGGCCATGACAGCTGCAGGTCATAGGCGCCGGGGTCGATCACGCGCCAGAACATGTCAACGCCGTCGCGGTTGGTGACGTACCCCTCGCGGTCCGGCAGGCGCCCGAGCGCAGCGTCGATCGGCCCGGGTGGCAGCAGCGGCGACGTGCCGCCCGGCGCGACCAGCTGTGTGGCGAGCGCGGCGGACGTTCCCGGCCAGGAGGAAAAACCAGCCGCCAGGAGGCAGGCGGCGAGCACGATGATGATACGAAGCAGCATGGGCACATCGAAGCAAGGTGGCCCTTCAGACTAGTGTTGCGACGGGCGGCCCTCTACCTTGCCCGTATGACAGGGTGATGACAGTTATGGCGCCATTCAGCGCGCCAGCACGCCGCCGTCGATGGGGTAGTAGCCGCCGGTGATGAAGCTCGAGCGCGGGCTGGCCAGGAACAGCACCAGTTCGGCCACTTCTTCCACCTCGCCCAGGCGGCCCATGGGCGGCACGTTGGCGAGCTCGCGGCGCTGCTCCTCGGGCACGTAGTCGATCAGGTCGGTGTTGATGTAGGTGGGGCCAACCGCGTTGGCGCGGATGCCCTGGGTGGCGTATTCCAGCGCGATGTTCTTGGTCAGGCCGACCACGCCGTGCTTGGCCGCGGTGTAGGGCGAGAGGCCGGCCACGCCGGCCGCGCCGGCAACGCTGGCCATGTTGACCATCACCCCGCCGCCGTTTTCCAGCATGGCCGGGATCTGCAGCCGCGCGCCGTAGAAGATGCCCGACAGGTTGATGCGGATCACCCGGTCCCAGACCTCGATCGGCTGTTCGGCGGTCGGCAGGAACTCGTGGCTGATACCGGCATTGTTGACGGCGATGTCCAGCCGGCCGAACTCTTCAATGGTGCGGGCGATCAGCCCGGCGTGGTACTCGGGGTCGGACACGTCGCCGGGAAAGAAGATGGCCTTGCCACCCGCGGCGCGGATGGCCTCCAGCGTCTGGTTTCCGCCCTTTTCGTCGATGTCTGCAATGACGATATTGGCGCCTTCCTGCGCCAGCTTGAGGGCGATGCCGCGGCCCAGGCCGGAGCCCGAACCGGTGACGATCGCGGGTTTGTCTTTCAGGATCATGGATTCCTCCAGAGGCAGGCTCAGCGTGCGAGCATGCCGCCGTCAACGGGGTAGTAGGCGCCGGTGATAAAGCTCGAGTTCGGGCTGGCGAGGAACAGGACCAGTTCAGCGACTTCCTCCACTTCACCCAACCGGCCCATGGCATGTACCTCTTCCAGGGTGGCGCGCTGCTCGGCGGGGACGAAGTCGATCAGCTCGGTCTTGATGAAGCCCGGTCCGACCGCGTTGGCACGGATGCCCTGCGTCGCGTAGTCCACGGCAATGTTCTTGGTCAGGCCGACCACGCCGTGCTTGGCGGCGGTGTAGGGAGACAGGCCGGGGAAGCCGATCGCGCCGGCAATGCTGGACATGTTCACCAGCACGCCGCCGCCGCTTTCGAGCATCGCCGGGATCTGCACCCTGGCGCCGTAGAACACGCCCGACAGGTTGATGCGGATCACCCGGTCCCAGACCTCGATCGGCTGTTCGGCGACCGGGAGGAACTCGTGGCTGATGCCGGCGTTGTTGACCGCGATGTCCAGGCGGCCGTAAGCCTCCTTGGTGCGGGCGATCAGATCGACGTGGTATTCGGGATCGGACACGTCGCCCACCACCAGGGTGGCCTTGCCGCCGGCTGCAGTGATGGCCTCAAGGGTTTGGTTGCCACCCTTGTCGTCAATGTCTGCGATGACGATGTTGGCGCCTTCCTGCGCCAGCTTGAGGGCGATGCCGCGGCCCAGGCCGGAGCCTGCGCCGGTGACGATTGCGGTTTTGTCTTTCAGGATCATTATTTACTCCTGTTGCCCTGCGGCCGCTTATTCGGATGGGTTGTGCGAGAGGTAGGCGCCGATGGCGGCCAACTCCTCGTCGTTGATCTCGGTCTTGCGGAAGAACGGCATCACCGAGATGCCGTTGCGGACGATGATCGCGACGAATTCCGGCGTGAGGTTGGTGCGGTCCTCGAGTGTGCCGGGCATTGCGTCGCCATAGCGCGCTTCCAGAGCCTGCGTGCCCGGATGTCCTGGACCGCGGGCGTGGCAGGCCGCGCACCAGTACTCGTACAGCTGCTGGCCCCCGCGGAGGTGCTCGGGAACCTGCTTGGCAGGAGGTGCCGGTTGGGAACCGGCGGCGGTGGCGACGGCAGCAGGGGCGATGTCGGTCTTGGGTGTGCCGGGTGCCGCTGCCTCCGGCTGCGGCGCGTTGGCTGTGTCACTGTCCGCACACGCGGCCAGGGAAAGCATCGCCGCCAACAACAGCGTTCGGGTGACCATAGGCGTCCTCATTTCGCGCCCTCCCGATAGCGGCGCGGCCAGATCCCGCCCCGGCCGGGCGCGATGATGCCCTCCGGGTCGGCCGCGTCCTTCAGCTGTTCCTGGAAGCGCAGCAGCATGTTGTTGTTGTAAGAGTAGGTCCCGGCCACCGCGTCCTGGAACACCGGCGCGGTGCGGTACTCGGTCCACCCCTGGTCGGCGGCAATGCGGATCAGGTCGTAGAAGTCCTGCACGGCCTTGCTGTTGTGGGCCTTGTCCGAGCGCGAGACGAACACCGGGAATAGATACACATAGGTGCGGTACTGCCAGGTCTGCGGCACGTTGGTGACCCCGATGGGCGCCGAGGTGATCTTCAGTTCCTGTGCGGCTTTGCGGAAGACTTCGTGGGCGCGTATGAAGGACTCGCCGGAGCGGGCAATGATGGGGGAGAACCACACATGGCCATCACCAGGCTCGGGCATCGCGTCGGAGCGGGCGCCGATCGAAAAGATGGACATGTCGGGCACGCCGATCGCCACCTTGTGCCGGACACCGGACGTGGCCGCCTCGTTGCGCAGCGGATCCGCGTAGCTTTCGATTTGCTCGAACTGCACGCCGGGGATGTCGCCAAACAGCTTTTGCGCGTAGGCCCAGCTGGCCTCGACGGTGTCCTTCGGCCCATAGAAGTTGAGCAGGACATTCCAGTATTCGAGCCCGTGCTTGTCGGCGTAGGCCTCGTATTCCTCCACGCTGGCCCCGCCCGGCTGGGTGACCAGTTCCATCAGCTCGGGCGTGGGCTTGTAGACCTCCGGCTCGATCTGCATGCACAGCGGATCCATGGGACAGCTGTAGCGCGGATGGCCGATCAGGCCCTGGTCCTCCATGCGGTTGACGCCATCGATCAGCGGGATCAGGTCGCGGTATCGGGGCACCTTGACCATGGTGCATAGGTAATGGTCGGGCGCCGGCTGCATCCAGAAGCCCATCTTCGTGACGATGCCGAAGTTCGCCTGGGCAAACAGGCCGTCGACGTAGGCGCCGAAGCCGTACTTGTTCTCGCCCCAGGTCTCTGCCCCGGGAACCGCGGCCATGCCGGTGCGCATGATCTCGCCGTCGGGCAACACCACTTCCATGCCGCAGTGCGAGCCGAAGTGGTCGCGGTAGTTCATCCATGTGTAGCCGACGCCGTGGTCGAGCGCGTTGCCGAGCGGGCTGCCCCAGCCCGGGTCGGGCACGTCCATCATCAGCCGCTTGCCGTGCTCCTGGATGTGCTTGTACAGGTCGAAGTACGACACGCCCGGCTCGACGATGCAGAAGTTCCTGCGGTCGTCGACCTCGATGACGCGGTTCATGCGCTTGAGGTCGACGATGAAGGTGCCGGTCATGTTGGGCGCCGAACCGCCGTAGCCAAGGTTCTTGCCGGTGGAAATGGGGAACAACGGCAGCTTGTATCGATTGGCGATGCGCACCACGGCCTGCACTTCTTCGGTCGAGGCAGGCGCAACGGCACCGGATGGCACCGGTTCGCTCTCCTCGTCCCAAACGGGCGAGTAGGCGTCGCGATACAGCGCGATGTCCTCGTCGCTGGTAAATACCCACTCCTCGCCGACAATCTTGCGGAACTCTGCGATGGCGGCGTCGAAGTCGGCCTGGCTGACGTCAGGGGGAAGTTTCATGTGGTGGATCCTTGTTTGAATGCAGGGCGGGGCGCCATGACCCAGGCATGCAGGGAGGCCGCGTCGGCGCGCCTGTTCGCGGTGGTGGTGCTCTGCAGGCGAACGGTCCCTGGACGGCCTCCATTGGCCGGGCAGCGGACCATGGCGTGGGCCATGCAGGCGCCGTAGTCGGCGCCGTGGGCCACGCCTGCATCGAAGGCGTGCAGGATGTCTTCGGCGCCCTGCAGCGAGTGGGTGACGGTGCCGCGCCCGTCGGGATGATGCTCACTGCGGAACACCACCCGCAGCCCGTGGTCGCGTGCCGACTGTTCCAGCAGCAGCAGCGGGGTAAGGCTGGTGAGCCCGCCGATGGCCCGCGGCGCGGTGCGCCACAACTGCAGCAGCTGCTGCCAGACGGGGGTGATGTCGTGGCCGATGCCAAGGGTGGGAAGGCCGAGGCGCACCGCAGCCGACGCGAAGCTGGCGCTGTGCGTGCGCGAGGGTTCAAACAGCACGGTTTCCAGCCTGAGCCGGGTGCCGCCCGGGCCCAGCATGGCAGCCAGGCCCGGGCCGCCGGTCAGTGCGCCGGCGGCGGTGGCGAGGCCGGCGGTGGCCAGCGAGCCCTGCAGGAATTGGCGGCGGGTGGTCACGAGGCGGGCTCCGGTCAAGCCACTGATTCGAAGGCTACGGCCACGGCCTCGCCACCGCCGATGCACAGGGTGGCGATGCCGCGTTTGGCCTTGCGGTCCTGCATGGCGTGGACAAGGGTGGCGGTAATGCGCGCGCCGCTGGCGCCGATCGGATGGCCGATTGCCAAGGTGCCGCCGTTGACGTTGATCTTCTCCGCCGGCACGCCCAGGTCCTTCATGACCGCCATCGGCACCGCGGCCATGGCTTCGTTGATCTCGAACAGGTCCACGTCGTCCACCTTCCAGCCGGTCTTCTGCAGAAGCTTGCGCAGCGCGCCCACGGGGGCGGTGGTGAACCGTTCGGGCTCCTGGGAGTGGGTAGCGTGCGCCACCACCCGTACCAGGGGCGTGACGCCCAGGCGTTTCACTGCAGCCGCGCTCATCAGCACCGTGGCGGCCGCACCGTCGCAGAAGCGCGAGGCGCTGGCGGCGGTGATGCTGCCGTCGGGACTGAAGGCGGGCCTGAGCGAGGACAGCTTGTCCAGGTCGATGCTGGCAGGCATTTCATCGGTGTCGATTACACGCGGCTCGCCCTTGCGGTCGGTGTACTCGACCGGAGTGAGTTCGGCTTGCAGCCGGCCGGCCTGGGCGGCTTCGCGGGTGCGCAGCACGGTGCCGCGGGCGTACTCGTCCTGCTGCTCGCGGGTGAAGCCGTACTCGTCGGCGGTCGCCTGGGAGAAGGTGCCCAGCACGCGGCCGTCGGGGTTGTTCAGGCCGTCGCGCATCAGGTGATCGACCAGGCCGGCATCACCCAAACGCACGCCGCCACGGACCTGTGCCAGATGTGGCGCCAGGGTCATGTTCTCCATGCCGCCGGCCACCACCACGTCCGCCGAGCCGGCAAGGATGCCGTCGCGGGCGATCATGATGGCCTTCAGACCGGAGCCGCAGACCTTGTTGATGGTGGTGGCACCGGCCTTGAGGGGGATGCCCGCGGCCATGGCCGCCTGCCGTGCGGGCGCCTGGCCTTCGCCGGCGGTGAGCACGTTGCCCATGTAGACCTCGTCCACTTCGCCCGGATCGAGCTTGATCGCGTCCAGCGCGGCACGGATTGCGGTTGCGCCCAGTTCAACGGTGGGGACATGCGAAAACTGCCCGAGCAGCGACCCGATCGGGGTGCGCTTGGCGGATACCAGAAAGACTTCGTTGGGTGACATGCGACTCTCCTGCTGTGTGGCGTGGCGACATCAACAGGGTAGGTCGATTGACCTATTTGGTCAAATGACCTACGCTCGGGCACCCCGCAGCACCGCAGTGGCCAGCCCATGTCCCCTCCAAGCGTGACCACGCCCGAGCGCATCATGGATGCGGCGGAAGCACTGTTCGCCGAACACGGCTACGACGCCGTTTCCACCCGCGCCATCACCGAGCTGGCAAACGTCCGGCTGAACTTGCTGTCCTATCACTTCGGCTCCAAGGAAAAGCTGTTCCAGGCGGTGATCGACCGCCGTCTGGACGTGATCGTGCAGCGGCGCGAACAGGCGCTGGAACAGCTGCGCGGGGCAGGCGGGCCGGTGACGGTGGGCGGTGTGTTGCGTGCCTTCATCCACCCCTATTTCGAGCTGTCCCACGGCGATCGCGGCTGGTTGAACTATGCGCGACTTGTAGCGCTGACCAGCCAGTCCGAGCGTGATTACCAGGTGCTCGACCAGTACATGCAGCGCACCGTGCGCGCCTTCATGCGCGCACTGCGGGAAGCGTTGCCGGATGTGTCGCCGAAGACCATCCGCGCCGGCTTCTATTACGCGATCACGCTGATGATGTCATCGTTCTCCGGCATGAACCGGATCGACGGGCTGGTGGAAGGGACGAAATCGGTGAAGTCGCTGGAACGTGCCGCCCGCCCGCTGGTCACGTTCGCCGAGGCGGGCATCCTGGCGCTGGCGGCGGCCGATCGCGAGCGGGCGACAAACACATGACTGCAAGGATAAATATATGAGTATCAAGACCATCCACGTTGCCGCCGGTGGCGGCTTCGATCACGTATCCATCGGCACCAGCGAGCCCGTGCCACCCGGTCCGGGCGAGATCACCGTGCGCCTGCGCGCCAGTTCGCTGAACTTCCACGACTACCTGGTGGTAAGCGGCGCGACCGGGCCGGCAGAGAGGCGTATCCCCATGTCCGACGGCGCCGGTGAGGTGACCGCGGTGGGCGATGGGGTGACGGAGTTCGCCATCGGTGACCACGTGGTCAGCACCTTCTTCCCCGACTGGCTGGATGGCGAGCCGCAGGTGGAAGGCTTCGGGCGCGTGCCGGGTGATGGTATCGACGGCTATGCCCGCGAGCAGGTGACCAGGCCCGCAACCGCCTTCACCCTTGCCCCTGAAGGCTGGAGCCACGCCGAGGCGGCAACGTTGACCACCGCGGGCCTCACCGCCTGGCGCGCCCTGTTCGAGAACGGGCGTCTGCGGCCGGGTGAAACGGTGCTGGTGCAAGGCACCGGCGGCGTATCGATCTTCGCGCTGCAGCTGGCGAAGATGGCCGGCGCCCGGGTGATCGCCACCTCCTCCAGTGACGCCAAGCTGGAGCGGCTGCGCGGGATGGGTGCGGACGAGTTGATCAACTACCGCGAAGACCAGGAATGGGGCCAGACCGTGCGCCGCATGACGGACGGCCGCGGCGTGGACCACGTGATCGAGGTCGGCGGCCCGGATACGCTGATGCAGTCGATGCTGGCGGCCCGCGTGGGCGGGCACGTCTCGCTGATCGGAGTGCTCACGGGCGCCGAGGGCCAGCTGCCGCTGGGCCTGGCCTTGGCACGGCACCTGCGGCTGGAAGCACTGGTGGTGGGCAGCCGCCGCCAGCAGCAGGACATGGTGCGCGCGCTGGAAGTCAGCGGTGTGCGTCCGGTCCTTGACCGGCACTTCCCGCTGGATGAGCTGGTGGCCGCGTTCCGGCACCAGGAGAGCGGTCAACACTTCGGCAAGATCGTGATCGACATCTGATGCGATACGTTGCCGCGCCGGTCTGCTGCATGATGGGGGAATGACGGGAGAGCCCAGGACATCGACCGTGGATGAATCCACGTCCGGCGGCATGCTGCGCAGCATGGTCACCGTGCGTCCCCTGGCGCGGCCGCGGTTGGCGTTCGCGGTCCGCTCGGGACTGTGCATGGGTGTTCCGGTGCTGGTGGGCTGGCTGCTTGGCGATATCTCCGCGGGGATGATGGCGGCAACCGGCGGCTTCACCGCGCTGTATGGACGCGGACGGCCCTACCGCAGCCGGGCGGTGGAGCTGGGGATCATCGCGCTGGCGTTCGCGCTGGTGGTGGGGGTCGGCAACGCGGTGTCGGCGGTGCCCTGGGCGGTGGTGCCTACGGTGGTGCTGATTGCGATGCTCTCCACCTGGCTGGGCAATGCGCTGAGGATCGGTCCGCCGGGTGCGTACATGTTCATGATGGCTGGCGCCGCGGCCACGGCAATGCCTGCCGATCACATCAATCCGGCTGAAGCGTTCGTGCTTGTGCTCAGCGGCGGCGCGTTCGCCTGGCTGGCGCATATGAGTGGCGCGCTGCTGCGCCCGCGCGGACCGGAGGAGCGGGCGGTGAAGGCGGCGGCGCGTTCGGTGGCGGGCTATATGGAAGCGGTCGGATCGGGCCGCGAAGGCGGTGCGCGCCAAGTGGCGGCGCAAGCGCTCAGCGATGCCTGGAATGCCCTGGTGAGTTTCCAGCCTGCGCATGCGGGGGCCGACACGTCACTGGCTGGATTGCGCCAGCGCACGCGTGCGTTGAACAGCCTGTTCTCAAGCGCGATGGAAGCGGCGGCGGAAGACAGGCCGTTGCCCGACGATGCGCCGGTGCAGGCCCGCCAGCTGGGCGAACTGGAGCGCGAGCCGCCGGCAGAGCTGGTGGCCAAGCGGGCCCGTGCACCGCTTGGCCACATGGATGCCCGGGCGCTGCTGCGTGAATCCCTGCGGCTGCGGTCCATGTCGATGCTGGTGGTGGCGCGGGTCGGCGTGGCCGCAGTGGCGGCCGGTGGCATCGGCGTGCTGTTGGGTCTGGATCGCGCCTACTGGGCAGTGGCGGCGGCAGTGCTGATGCTGCACCAGGGGCGGGAATGGCTCGACATGGTCCAGCGCAGCGTCGAGCGCGTGGTGGGCACCTGGATCGGTCTGCTGCTGGCGGGGGCGCTGCTGTGGCGCTATCCGGAAGGGCTGTGGCTGGTGGCCATGATCATGGTGCTGCAGTTCACGGTGGAGATGATGATCCTGCGCAACTACGCGCTCGCGGCGATCTTCATCACCGCTGCGGCGCTGACCCTGGCTACGGGCGGGGTGCCGGTGCCTGACCTGGGCAGTTTCCTGTTGGCGCGCGGCGTGGATACCGCGGTGGGATGCGCGGTGGCGCTGGTGGTGTTCCAGCTGACCTGGCCGCGGGCTTCGGCCGCGCTGATTCCCGAGCAGCTGAGGCGAAGCTTCACCGCGATTGAAACGGTGGCCGCGCAGCTGGCCAACGGCGCGGTGGCTGGTGATGCCGCGCGTGACGCACGGCGCGAGCTGCAACACCGGTGTTTCGTGTTGCTGGAAGCCTACCGGCAGGGGGCCACCGCGTCGCGCCAGCCGCGTCGCGAGGTTGAGCGGCTGTGGCCGGCGATTGCGGCCACGGAGGAATTGGCGTTCCGGGTGTTGACATCGTGCTGGGCCGTCGAGCGCCTGGACGAGGAGGCCGGGCGCGAGGCAGCGCGGTCCATGTTCGGCCAGGGCGGGCTGCAGGCCCTGCGGGATGCGTTGGGGCAGGCCGCACTGGCAGTGGATGGCAACAAACCCTCGGATGTTCGGGTGCCGGACGTGCCCGGCTTCCTTGAGGAGGAAGTGGCCGCACTGCATCGCGGCCTGCGCAGCGATCGCGCTTGATGGTTTGGCAACGGGATTGGTCTGCAGCAATGACCGCAGGTGCGACTGCTGCGCTATCTTTGCCGCTCTGCCAGAACACAACGGAGTCCCCATGCGCATGTTTGCTGCCGTCCTGCTTGCCGCTGTTGCGCTGTCCGCCCATGCGGCGGAGCCGGCTGTTTACGGTGAGCCTTTCACCGATGGCCCCGCGGTGCTGGTCTCCGCGGCCATCGCCGACTTTGATGCCCACGCAGGTGAGCCACAGAGCTTCAGCGGCCGCATCACCGAGGTCTGCCAGACCAAGGGCTGCTGGATGATGCTCGAGCATGAAGGCCAGGCCGCCCGGGTGATGTTTGGCAACCACGCCTTCTTCCTGCCCAAGGACACCACGGGCAGCGCCGTGGTGCACGGGGTGCTGGAGCGCAAGGAATTGACCCCGGAGCAGGTGGAGCACTTCACCGGCGACAGCGGCAGCGGCGCCCCGGCCGAGCCGGTGGAATACCGGATCGTCGCCGACGGGGTGCGTGCAGTCCTGACCCGAGGGGCTGTCAGGCGTCGTCCTGCAGGGCGACGACCTCGTTGACCACGCTGTAGTGGCTGATGCGCTCGCCGTCCCAGTGGTAGTGCAGGTGCGGGCCCTGCACGGCCGGCGCAATGAGGTCCGGGTAGAACACCGCCAGGCACTGTCCGCCATGGCGGCGCACGCTCTCGTACACGATCCCGTTGCTGCCCGTGGCATGCCAGCGGCGCGCGGCCGCCTGGCTCGCAGCGTAGCTGTCCGGGTCATGCAGTTCCGGCCAGCCGCGGCGGAGGTCGTGGAAAATGCCTTTCACATTGGCCAGGTAGCAGCGCATCTGCAGGGTGCAGGCCGGCTCGCTGGTGTATGCCAGGAACCGGGCGCGGTGGAACACGGTTTCGGCAATCGCCGTTTCCCGCTCGCGGGCAGCGTAGTACACGCCCCAGGTGCCATCGGAGAAGCGTGAACCGCCCGGGCTGGGGTGGGTGAAGGCGGCCATGATCGGCGTGGTGCCCGGCCCGCTGATGCGCCGCTCCGGCGGCACCAGCGACAGCTCGCCCAGCTCCTGGCGCAGGCGCAGGTTGGTTATGCCTTCCAGTTCGAACAGGGCGTCCAGATCGTCCGGCGAAGCGATGCGGTCGAACAGGCCTACCGGCGGGAAGCGGCTGGGCACGATGCGCCAGCTGGGCCGCCACGACACCCGCGTGCGCCGGGGCAGGGCGGCCGTATTCATCCGCGCTGGGCATCCAGGTACTGGCGAACCACGAACAGGTCCGATACCTGGCCGCCGAGCATGCGCTCCAGCGCGCTGCGTCCGCCGAACAGCGGCGCTTGGTTGGCGCGCTTGACCCAGGCATCGGCCTGCGCCGGGTTGGCGAACAGCACCTGCAGTGCCTTCCAGATGCCGAGCAGGTAGCTGATGCGTTCCAGCGAATCGCGGGGCAGGGCGCCGTCCAGATCGCGCTTCCAGCGGAAGAAGGTGGAGCGGCCGGGACTGCCAAGCAGAAGGCGCTCTTGCTCGGTGCTCAGGCCCCAGAGCCGCGTGATGTTGAAGAACGCGCGCAGCGCCGGACCGGCGAGATCGCGTTTTGGTACCGGGGGCGCTTTGGTAGCAGAAACGGTCATGGCTCCAACATTAGTCCCAATCGGGACTAATGTCTACCCCGATTGTAGGAGCGCGCCCGACGCACCCGACGCACCCGACGTGCCCGAAGTGTTCGAGATCCCTCGGCAACACCAGGTTCCCGAGGTGGCTTCTATGATGGGGGGACACAGGAGAAGCTTATGAACGAGTTGATGACGGCGATTGCCATCCGCGGCGGCAAGGGACCTGCCGATGCGTTGCATCCGGTGCAGATGGCAAGGCCGGTGCCGCAGGCTGGGGAGATCCTGATCCGGGTGCTGGCGGCCGGGGTCAACAGGCCCGACATCGTCCAGCGCGACGGGAACTACGCGCCGCCGCCCGGTGCGCCGCAAACCTTGGGGCTGGAAGTGTCCGGTGAAGTGGTGCACGGCGCTGGCCGCTGGCAGGCGGGCGACCGGGTCTGCGCGCTGCTGGGTGGCGGCGGTTATGCGGAATACGTAGCCGTAGATGCACGCCATGTGCTGCCTATGCCGTCGGGACTGGAGCCATTGCAGGCCGCGGCGCTTCCGGAAACGCTGTTCACGGTCTATGCGAATGTTTTTGAGCATGGCCGCCTTCAGGCCGGGGAGACCCTGCTCGTGCACGGGGCGACATCGGGCATCGGAGTGGCCGCGATCCAGATGGCCAAGGCCGCTGGCGCGCGGGTGATCGCCACCGGCCGCGGTGCGGACAAGGCGGAGGCGGCGCGGGCGCTTGGTGCGGACATCGCCATCGACAGCACCAACCAGGATTTTGCTGAGGTGGCCCGCGAGGCCGGCGGCGTGGACGTCGCGTTGGACATGGTGGGCGGCCCGTTCCTGGAGCCGACCCTGAAGGCGCTCAACACCGGCGGGCGCATCGTCTATATCGCCGCTCAGGGCGGCAATGACCTGCTGGTGCCGGCATTCACGCTGATGCGCAAGCAGGCGGTCATCACCGGATCGCTGCTGCGCCCGCGCAGCGCCGACGAGAAGGCCCGCCTCGCCGCCGAGGTGGAACGCGTGGTGTGGCCCTGGGTGGAAGCGGGCAAGGTGCGCGCCGTGGTGGACCGGAGCTTCCCGCTGCGGGAAGCCGCCGCCGCCCACGCCTACCTTGAGAGCGGTCGACACACCGGCAAAGTAATGCTGGTAACCGGCTGAGCCTGCTCAGCGGCCCTGGCGCGGAAACCGAGCAGCACCCGCCGTGCCGGCAGGTGCCGCAGCCACGCCGGTGCCGAGGTCTGCGCCCACCTCGATTTCGGCCACCTGGCCGCGTCTACGCTGCCGCCCACCCCCGAACCCGCCGCAAACTACGACCCCGGTAGGAGCGCGCCATGCGCGCGAAGCCGCGTGACACCAATCCACGCCGTGGGGCGCCGGACGGAGCGCGCTGGCCGAAGCTGTTCCGCGAAACACCATTCACGCGGCATCGCGCGCATGGCGCGCTCCTACCGGAGGGCCTTCGATGGTGCCGAGGTAGGTATAGGCCTCGCGATCAGGGGCCGCGAGGCTTGGCTTGACCGCGGGTTCCAAGGACAAATCAAGCGGCGTCCTGCGGCGTGTGGATCAGTTCGGACAGGTCGTAACCCTGTTCGCGGGCGGTGGCCAGGTAGGACTCTTGCAGCGTGGGATCGATCAGCGGGGTGCGCGCCAGCAGCCACAGGTATTTGCGGTCCGGACCGCCGACCAGCGCGACCTGGTAATCGGGATCCAGGCGCATGATCCAGTAGTCGCCCTTGGTGAAGGGGATCCAGCGCAGTCCCTCGGGCAGGAAGGAGACCTCAAGCTTGCTGTTGTTGCTGCCTTCCACCGGGTGTTTCATCATCGGCTCCTAAAGCATTGCCAGTTCAAGGTTGGTCAGGGTGCCGTTGTATTGGCGACGCAGGCGCGCCTTGCGGGCGAGGTCGGCGATGATGTGGCCGCTGAAATCGACCCCGGCCAGGTCTTCGGCCATGTTGAGCCCGCCCGGTGTATCCACGTTCACTTCCATGAGCTTGTCGCCGACGATGTCCAGGCCGGCGAAATACATGCCGTCGCGGATCAGCTTGGGGGCGACGATCTCCGCCGCGCGCAGCGCGTCCGCGTCCGGCGTCATCAGTTCGAACTTTCCGCCGGCGCTGATGTTGCTGCGCGCGTCGCCACTGTCGTTGTAGCGGCGGATGCAGGCGTATTGCCCATCCACCTGCAGCGGACGGCCGTTGAGGGTCAGCAGGCGCAGGTCCCCGTCGGCAGCCTTGGGCAGGTATTCCTGGGCAATGGCGTAACCGTCGCGGATGACCGCTTCGATCATCTGGTTGAGGTTCGCGCCGCTGTGGCCATCAACCACGAACACGCCCTGGCCGCCCGATCCCTGGAGCGGCTTGATGACCCCGCGCCCGTCGTGGGCGGAGATGAAGGACTTGATCTCGTCGGCGTTACAGGTGATGCAGGTGGCCGGGCGGACTTCTTTGGGAAAGTGCTGGAAATAGGTCTTGTTGGACGCGTTGGTGAGGTTGGCGGGATCGTTGAGCACGATGACCCCGCGCCGGGTCACCAGCTGCGCGAAGAGCAGCGCGCTGTTGGGTGCCCACGGACGATCCTCGACTTCTTCGGCCGGATCGCTGCGCAGCATCAGCACGTCCAGTTCCTCGACGTTGATGCGTTCGGTGGCGGCGTCGCCGCCGTGGATCTCGGCCAGCAGCGCGGCGTCGTCCGGGTACTCGTCAATGCGCGGCACATGGGCGAGCGCGCGCACGGTGTCATTGGCGTCGTAGATGAAGCCGTCCAGGCCGATCAGCGCCACGCTGTGGCCGAGCCTGAGCGCGGTGCGCGCCAGGCGGATGGTGGTGTAGTTGTCCTGCTCGGTGGCGACGTCGTTGACGACGAATCCGAGCTTGAGGGGTTTGTTGCTCATGCACACAGCTCCCGGGGCGGGGTGGGGTGGGATTGGAAGAGGCGCTGCACCGGGATGTTGCGGCAGCGGTCGAGGATCTGTTCAAAGCCGTCGGCGCTGGCGTAGCGCGGCAGCAATGCGGGCGGTTCGGCCCAGCCGGCCTCTGCCAGCTGGTCCAGCACCACCAGGTGTGACAGGGCGAATTTGCCGCGGAACAACGACTCGAATTCGCCACCGGCGCGCAGGTGGTCGAGCAGGTCGCACAGGCCGCGCAGGTACACCGCGTCCTTGGTCAGGCCGCCACCGCGCAGCGCCCGCACGGCGATGTCGAAGGCGTCATCGGTGGCAAAGCCGTGGGTGTCATGCAGGCGCGCGAAGATGACCGGGATGTCTTCGCCGTGGATGGCCAGGTCTGCCGCCACCACCCGGGCGGCCAGCACGCGCAGGCGCTCGCCGGGCAGGTAGCCGGCGAGGTACTCGGCCAGCACGCCGAGGCCTTCCTGCAGCGGGTCGTAATTCGCCAGGCCGACCGCAAGCTGGCGCATGGGTTGGCGCAGGCCGTTGTAGCGGGTGACGATGTGGGTGCCGATTTCGTGCTGCACCAGCGGCTGCACCCGCGCGCCGGGCAGGCGCAGGTCGGCGTCCAGGTACAGGCGTCCGTGCGAAACCATCATCAGCGAGCCGACATCGGCGTCGACGGTGATTTCAAGCGCGAAGTCCGGCGCCCGTTCGCGATACCAGGCCACCTCGTCTTCAACCGCGGCCACTACGGCGTCCACGCCGCAATCCGCGGTGAGCCGCTCACTGGGACCAACATCGGCCAGGATCTGCTCGGCCAGTTCCAGCAGGCCCGCTTCCACGCCGCCGAACAGGTCGATGCTGGCGGTCACGAACCCGTCGGTGCCGCGCAGGCGGACCAGCTCGATCATGCGTTCAAGTTCGCGCTGTTTTTCGCGCAGCACGCCGGCCAGCAATGGGGACTCGATCTTTTCAACCGGCAGCTCGCCGAGTCGCTTGCGCATGGTTTCCAGGTCAAGGACGGGTTCGGCATAGCGCAGCGCGGGCACGCGGGTGCGATCAGCGGCTTCGAACGCTTCCCAGAGCGCATCCGTGCCCAGCGGCGTCAGCGCCAGCAGCCAGTCGAGTTCGGCATCGATGGCGGCCAGCGAGGTGTCCACCTCGGCTGCGACCGGCGGCAGCGGCTGCGTGGAGGCGGGGTTGCTCAAAGCGGCGCTGCTCATGTGCGGGCCTGGAAGCTGGGACGCACGGCATCCACCGCCGCTTGCAGGCCGGCGCGCAGGTCATACAGGGCGGCAACGTCGGCCTGGCCGGTCCACTCGTCCATGAAGATCTTCTTGAATTCGGGCGAGATGGTGCAGACCCGCGCACCCCAGCGGGCATATACCCACTCGGGGAAGTGGCCGCCCGTGGGAAAGCGTACGTTGGCTCGCACGTCGGGGTTGCGGCCGCTGACCGGCTGGGCGCGCAGCGCTTCGGAAAACCGTGCGACCACATTGCCCCACCGGTCCGGATCGGCGGTAGTGATGCCGAGTTCTATATCGGGGTTGCCCTGCTGGGGAGCATGGGGGCCGTCGACGCCATCGCGGCGATGGTTGTAGCTGTGCAGGTCGACCAGCAGCACCGCCTGCCAGCGCTCAAGCATCCGGTCCACCAGTTCGGCGAACATGGCGTAGAAGCGGTCCCAAGCGGCAATGGATCTTTTGATTTCCTCTTCCGGCATGGACGTCCGCCAGACCTCCAGTCCCCAGCAGTCTTCCGGTCGCGCGTACACGGCGCCCTCGCGTGGACGGTTGAGGTCGGTCTCAAAGCGGGATGCCGGTACCTGGATCCGTACGTCGCCTACCTCGGTGAACACACCGGTGAGCGGGTCCTCCTCGCGCATCCGCTCGGCCGCCGGCAAGGCCACAAGCGGGCGCAACGAAGGCCGCAGGCCGTGGCCGTCGTGGATGGCAGTGGCAATCACCGGCCCATCGCTGACCGCGATGTCCCACTCCCGTGCCCGTGCGGTGGGTACGGGAGGATGGCCGGGATTGAAGTACAGCGCGCCTGGCGCGTGATCCTGAATCTGGGTCATGCGGCGATGTTGTCAGCCGCATCATGATTGATTCGTGTAGGCAGCGCGCCCGGGAGCGCGGTCCGTTCAGGCGCCGGCTCCGGGGCTACGGGGCGGTCAGTGCAGGGGCGGGGAGTCCGGCTCGCCGTCCTGCTGCATGTAGAAATCATGCAGGTACTTCTCGCCCTTGTCGGCCAGTATGGTCACCACCGTCTTCAGCTCGGGGAACTGTTCGCGGATGCGGCGGGCGGCGATCAGGTGGGCGCCGGAACTGGGTCCGCACAGCAGGCCGCGGGTACGGGCGATCTTGCGCATTTCAGCCACTGCATCGGTGCTGGAGACGCTGAGGAAGTCGCTGACCAGGTCGCGGTGGCGGGCGAAGATGCCGGGCACGAAGCCATCGGAGATGCCTTCGATGCCGTGCAGGTCCACCTCGCCGCAGAGCAGGGTGCGTGATTCGGACGGCTCCATGGCGAACAGGCGCACATCGGGGTTGGCCGCCTTGAACGCCTGACCGACGCCAATCAGCGTGCCGCCGGTGCCCACGCCGTGCACGAACGCATCGGGCGTGCGCCCCTGCGGCAGCTGGGCGAGGATCTCCGGGCCCAGGATCTCCCGGTTCTCCTGCACGTTCCATTCCGATTCGAACTGCCCCGGGAAGAAGAACCCGGGCTGCTGGCCCAGCTCGCGGGCGCGCTCCAACGCCTCGTTGACATGGAAGTTGCCGCTCAGCAGCACCTCGGCCCCATAGGCGCGCGAAATCGCCACGCGCTCGCTGGTCAGGCCTTCCGGCATGACCACGATCATGCGGTAGCCCTTGACCGCGGCCACCATGGAGAACGCATTGCCGGTGTTGCCGCTGGTGGCCTCGACGATGGTGTCGCCGGGCTTGATCAGACCCTCTTTTTCTGCACGCTCGATGATGTAGGTGGCAATACGCGCCTTGATCGAACCGGAGGGATTGAGGAACTCGCACTTGGCGAAAATTCCTTCCTCGAGCTCCAGCAGCGGGGTGTCATGGACGGCGTCGAGGATGGAACGGGAAACGCTGGTATATCGGACAGGCATGGTACGGCTCCTTGCAGGACAGGGGGTGGGGGACGGCCGGGCTGGCGTCGCGGGAGCCCGGAGACATTATCTGCGCTGCCAAGTGCAGGGTGGATGACCCAGGTCAAGGTGCGGCCGCTCTGGCCGGGCGATGCTGGCCGGGTCACCAACCAGCAGGAACACCATGGCAGCCATCGACACCCTTTCCCTCCAGATTCATCCCTTCGACGCGCGCGGCATCGCCAAACGCTTCCGTCACGCGGCGATCTTCGGCGCGATGGATGCATTGCAGCCGGGCGAGGGCATGCGCTTCGTCAACGACCATGATCCGCTGCCGCTGATCGCACAGCTGCGCGAACGCTTCGGCGACGCGCTGGTGGTGGAGTACCGGCAGAAGGAGCCGGGCGCGGTCGTCATCGATTTCGGCGTGGCGGACGTGCACGTGTCCGGCGGCAGCACCTGTTGCGGCGGTTGCACCTGAGGCCGCGCGCTCAGTACATCCTCTCAGTACATGACCAGCGGGATGCCCTGCTCGCCCTGCCGCGTGTAGTCGGCGCGGACCTGGCGGCAATCGTTGCCGGCCATGGCGAAGCGGCGGCAGTTCTCGGGGCGGGTGTCATAGATCCGGCACTGCATGCGGGCCGGGTCGATGGCTACGCACCAGCCTTCCTCATCACGTGCCATCACCTGTAGCCCGTCATCCGCCTGCGTGGTGAGGTGGGCGGGCACGCTGTCGCCCGGCTGCAGCACCACGGTCAGGCGGCAGCAGACTGCGTCGCAGGCGCTGCAGTGGGGCGAGTCAGGCAAGGTGTCCGGTCGGCGGCGGCGCTTCGCGGCGGTAGCGCAGTAAACGGGCCCGGATGGCGTTGCCGCTCTGGTCTTCCAGCTCGTGGATTTCCTCTTCGCCCTGGAAGCCCAGCGCGGACAGTTGCTGGGTGAAGGCGGACACGTGGCCGCGGTGGGCGTCGGTCAATACCACTTCGGCGCGGTCGTTGGCGTGGCGCTCGATGACACCGGCCAGCAGGGCGGGGTGCTCCTGTTCGTAGAGCACGTCGCTGCCGATGAACATGTCGAACTTGCCCAGACTCGGCAGCGGTTCCACCCAGTCAAGCTGGCGGAAGTGCACCGATGGCAGTTCGTTGAGCGCCGAGTTGTAAGCCAGGAAAGGCTCGGCCAGCGGATGGATATCGGAAGCGACCACGTCAGCGCCGCGGCGTTGCAGTACCAGGCTGGACAGCCCGATCCCGCAGCCCAGTTCCAGAATGCGCTTGCCGGCGATATCCGCCGTGTCCATGGCCTCGGCCAGCAGACGCCCTACCGGCCACACCAGACCGAACAGGCTCCACTGTGCGGACGAGATGCCAAGCTTGTCGCCGTGGCCGTCCGGATCCGAGAACTGCTGGTTGTCGCTCAGCACGCGCACGAGGTAGGAGTGGTCACCGATCGGGACCGTAAGGATCTTGGTGTCGTAACCGGGCAAGGTGGGTTCCATGAAGAGGGGCGAAGAGCCCGTGTTCGATGGTAACACTGCGCGGAGATGGGCCACCTTTAACGGCCCGTTCGCAACATTTGGCGACCCGTTCCCTTCCCGAACAGACTTATCGGGACTGGTTGGTCTCAGGCGTGTCGGCGGGGTTTTCCGCTTCGCGATCAGACTGCTTTTTCGCGGCCTTTGCTTCCTTTTTCTTCTTTTTCGCGAGTTCGCGCTGGCGTTTTTCGAATGAGTAGTTTGGTTTGGCCAAGGGTATCCTCGGATTTGAGTGAGTGCCCATTGTAACGGGCGGGGCCAGGGCGTTCCGCGTGGCCGGTTTTGGTACGCTTCCGTCCTTCACTGCACAGGGGCCATTCGCCGGTGTCATTGCTCATTTGGCTGCGGGTGGCCGTGGTGCTGCCGCTGGTTGTAATCAACACGCTGGTGCACGCGGTGCCATTGTTCGTTGCGGCGCTGCTGAAGGCAGTGCTTCCGGGCAAGCGCCTGAAGCGGATGTGCGACCGGCTCCTGACCGGATTGGCGGAAAGCTGGATCGGGGTCAACACCCTCATGCTCGGCTGGTTCACGCCTACCCGCTTCCAGGTACAGGTCCCACCGGGGCTGCAGGTCGACGGCCACTATCTGGTGCTGGCCAATCACCAGAGCTGGGTGGACATCCTGGTGCTGCAGAAGGTGTTCAACCGGCGGATCCCGCTGCTGCGCTTCTTCCTCAAGCGGCAGCTGTTCTGGGTGCCGGTGCTGGGCTTGGCCTGGTGGGCGCTGGATTTCCCGTTCATGGGCCGCTACACCCATCGCCAGGTAGCGCGCAATCCCGAGCTGGCGCGGCGCGATACCGAAGCGGTCAGGCGTGCGTGCCTCAAGTTCCGCGATATCCCGGTGGCGATGATGAATTTCGTCGAGGGCACACGGTTCACGCCTGAAAAGCATGCCCGCCAGGATGCGCCGTACCGGCACCTGCTAAAGCCGAGGTCGGGCGGGGTGGCTTTCGTGCTCGATGCGATGGGCGAGGGGCTGCACGCGATCCTGGACGTCTCAATTGCCTACCCCGGTGGCCGACCCACCATGGTCGACCTGATGGCCGGGCGCGTGCCCGAGGTGCGCGTGCTGGTCCGCGAGCGGCCCATCCCCGAAGCCTTCATGGTCGGCAATTATCAGCAGGACCGCGCCTTCCGTGCCCGTTTCCAGCAGTGGCTGAACGGCCTGTGGGAGGAAAAGGACGTGGACCTGGGGCGCCTGATGGAGCACGGCTCTGCGGAGTGATTTCACTCCACCGGGCGACCGTGGCGATCCACGATGAAGCGGGCGCGGCGGTCGCCGTGATAGAAGGTGGCGCGGTAAAGCCCTTCGTCTTCGCCCGTGCCGCGCTCGCAGAGCATCTTGATCTTGCGGATTTCCATCAGCCGACGGAACTCCTCCAGCTCCAGGCCGAGCTCGCCGGCAACCAGCGCGCCGCTGATTTCGATCATGGGATTGGGCATTGCTCCTGCATCTGTCGCCGGGTGGACGTTCAGTGTGCTCCGGCCGCGGGCAGCGGACACTGACCTGGATCAGGTAGCGGACAGATGGGGCGGTTGACCCAGGTCAGGGCGCGTCGGCCGTGACAGGGCGAGGATGGAGCTGGCAAGGCGAACGCCCGGCCCAGGGCCGCCAGAAACGGAAAAGAGCGAGGGCTGCATGGAATTCCATATCACCCGTGACCCGGGCATGCCGGATGTCGGACTGATCGAGGCTGCGCTGCAGGATCTGGATCCGGCGGCAATGGTGGATATTGACGCGGGCGGGGAGGTACTCCGCCTGGCAACCTGGATTGAAGCGGGACAGCTGGTGGAGGTATTGAACCGGGCCGGCTGGGAAGTTCGGCCCGGTCGTGTCGTTCAGCAGCCTTCCGTGTGTTGTGGAGGCTGCGGCGGCTGACTCAGGCGCGCTTCTTGGCGGCCTTGGCAGGAGCCTTCTTGGTCCGTGCGGTCTTGGAGGCGGAGCGCATCGGGCTGGTGTTCTTGAAATTGGTGGTGGTGCCGAGCACTTCGATCTTGCCCCCGTCCTTGCGGAAGGCGGCGAGATCATCTGCAATGCGTTCGCTGGTCAGCGAAGACCCACGGTCGTTTTTCCTGCCCGAGGTGCGCGTGCGGGTCCTGGCGGCGGGCTTTTGGGTCTGGGGCTTGGCATCTGTGGACATTGCGTCTCCTGTCGGAACATGCGCGAACGCATGGTTCGGTGAGGCCGGGCTGGCACCACGCGTATTGCGTGCGCAGCGTGCCGCCGTCGCATAGGTGCGGCAGCGGGGCCGGGTTGCTTGGATCAGTCGTCCGGGTAAATCCACCGGCCGACGGGGGTCTGACTGGACGGCGGAGTCCTTTCTGCCGCTGCCAGCCCGCTATCCTAGCATTTTCCCGCAAATTATGTTTGGTTTTGCGGTGAGTTCCGCTGAAAACCACTGGTTCTGCAGGTTTCCCGCAGACGTCCGGTATGTGCAACGATCCGCAGGTCCCATCCGTACCGATGCCATGGACGACCTGCAACGCGTGGATATTGCCGAGGAAGCACGCCTGGTGCGCCGGGCGCGCTGGGGCGACCGCAAGGCATTTGAAACCCTGTACCACCGCCATGCGGGCGCGATCCACGCACTTGCCCTGCGCCTGACCGGCAACGCGGCATCTGCGCAAGACGTTACCCAGGACACCTTCATGCAGCTGCTCCGGTTCCTGGGGCGGATGGCGCCTGACCGGCCGCTGCGGCCCTGGCTCAAGCGGGTGGCAGCAAATGCCGCCATCGACCGGCTGCGGCGGGAGCAACGCCTGGTCGATCTGGGCGATGTGGAAATCGCGCTGGCAGAGCCCGGTGCCGGACCGGGCCAGGATCATGAATCACTGGGGTTGCTGCAACGGTTCCCCCCGCTGGTACGTACCGTGGTGTGGCTGCAGGTGGTGGAAGGCTGGACCCACCGCGAGCTGGGTAAACGGTTCGGGCGCAGCGAGAGCTGGTCGAAGTCCGTAGTGGCCCGCACGCTGGCGCGAATGCGGGAAATGATCGAGGTGGACGAGTGATGGATGAGACAGGGCGGCGGATGAAAGACTATCTGGCAGGGCTCGAAGACGCGCCGCTTCCGGATGATCTCCGGGTGCGCGTTGCAGCTGCCCGCAGGCGGCGGCTGGCCGCGCGGCTCGGAGTGGCAGCTTCCTGCAGTGTTGCGGTGGCTGCATTCGCGTTCGCCCTGGTGCAGCCCGAAGGCATGCTTCGGCAGGAAACGCTGTCCCCCGGGCTTGCTGTTGAGGCCCCGGCCGACGTATCGCCGGCAGCGATTGTCGATGAAAAAGAGATCTATCGCTCCGTGCAGGCGATCGACCGAGCCCTGCAGGTGGCCTACGACCGCCAGGCCACGGATGAAGAGGTGGCGCCCCTGTGGGAGGCGCGCCAGGACCTGATGCTGGCCGCAGCCGCGGTACGCAAGAATGGCTAGGAGATGACCATGAAGACGATGACAGGCACGTTTGTCCTGGCTGCACTGGCTGCACTGTGTTCACCCGTGGCGCATGCAGCGCCCTCGCTGCCGGCTTCGGCGGTGAGCACCGTGCCCGCGCTGGCGTCTGCGGCGCACGCCGGACTTGGCATCGTGGTGGACGGCCGACGGACGGGCGAAGAAGGCGTCCAGGTGTTGGCGGTCTCGCCCGGCGGGGCCGGCGAACAGATGGGGCTCATGCCGGGCGACAGGCTGCTGTCGATCAATGGCCGGACACTGGTAGGGGTGATGGCGCCAAATGCCCTGATCGGTGAAGTCCTGACGGACGGGGGTGAGGTGAGGCTGGACCTGGTGCGTGACGGCGAACGCCTGGCGCTTTCGGGCAAGGCCGGCGATGCCATCGGCACGGCCAGCGTTTTGATGGAAGGGTGTGGCTACGTGAGCACGTTGGGGGCGCCACCGCGTGTGACCAGGAATATTTACAGTGCGGAGATCACCCAGATCAACGGGCGCAGCACGCCGCTGGTTGCGCAGAATCGGCACGAAGTTCCCGTCGGCCGACAGGTACTGGTAGTGCGTGAGGAGATTGACCGCCACAGGATCCCGAGCGCCGACCTTCTGAGGATCGAACGCATGCAGCGCAGGAAACAGGGGCGTATCTACAAGACGCTGGTGATCGATGTGGAGCCGGATACCCGCTATTCGATTGGTGCCCAGCTGCTGCCCGACCGGTTGGACCGGGACAGCGTCCGCAATAACGACTGGTGGGAACCCGTGGTCTGGGAATCACGGCGCGAAGAGTGCCGCTGATCCCACAGTGTCCCGGTACCGCCCGACGGGAAAGGTGAATCCATGACCAATGGCGCGCTGTTTCCGGGGCGGGCAGCAGGTATTCTTGGCGGCTGTCGTCCCGCCAAGATCGCGGGGGACCCAGTTATCCATCCGGAGAATCAACTTTGAAGAAGACCCTGCTGTTTGCCGCCACTACCCTGGCGCTGTCGCTGGCCGCGCCGGTTGCTGCGCATGATGCGCACTCCTGCCTGGACGAGTCCTGCCACGTACAAGTCCGGTTCCTGGACGACGGCGAGCAGGGCGCGGCAAATGCTGCCGAGTCGATTGCCGCGCCGCGCATGGGCACCTGGGGCATCGATACCGACGGCATGGACACCAGCGTGTCACCCGGCGAGGACTTCTTCGCCTATGTGAGTGGCAAGTGGGCGGAAAACACCGAAATCCCGTCCGACCGCTCCAGCTATGGTTCGTTCCTGGCCTTGCGTGACCTGTCCGAGTCGCGGGTGCACCAGCTGGTAGAGAGCTACGAGCTGGGTGATCCGGCCACCGACGGTGACGCTGCCAAGGTCGCCGCCCTGTATCACGGTTTCATGGACGAAGCGTCGATCGAGGCGCTTGGCGCGCAGCCGCTGCAGCCGTATCTGGACGCGGTCCGCAGCGTGTCCGACAAGGAAGAGATGGCGCACCTGATGGGCGCGCAGAACGGCGGCTTCACCCGCAGCTTTTTCAGCGTGGGCGTGTCGGATGACCAACTGAACCCCGATTACTACACCCTGTACATGAGCCAGTCCGGGCTGGGCCTGGGTGATCGCGAGATGTACCTGCGCGACAACTTCGAGCCGCAGCGCGAGCGTTACGTGGCCTATATCGCCCAGCTGCTGGACCTGGCCGGTTGGGACAATGCACAGGCAAGCGCTGACGCAATCATGGAGATGGAGACCCGCATCGCCGAGGCGCACTGGACCCGTGCCGAGAGCCGCGATCGCGACAAGACCTACAACCCGGTGGCGCTGGGCGAATTCGAAGCACAGGCTCCAGGTTTCCCGTGGCAGCGCTTCTTCACCGCGGCGGGTGTCAGCCACGCCCCGCAGGCGGTGGTGCGCCAGAACACCGCAATCCCGAAGATGGCGGCGATCTTCGCCGACACCGATCTGGATACCCTCAAGGCGTGGCAGGCGTTCCACACCGTGGATCGCGCTGCGTCGCTGCTTTCCAGTGACTTCGTCAACGCCCAGTTCGAGTTCCGGGAGAAGTTCCTGTCCGGCCAGCCGGAGCTGCGTGAGCGCTGGAAGCGCGGCGTGTCGTTTGCCGAATCGGTGATGGGCGAAGCCATCGGCCGTGACTACGTGCAGCTGTACTTCCCGGCCGACGCCAAGGCCAAGATGGATGAGCTGGTCGCCAACGTGAAGGCGGCCATGGGCGCGCGCCTGGATGCGCTGGAGTGGATGGGCGAGGACACCAAGGCCGAGGCCCACGCCAAGCTGCAGAACTTCGGCCTGAAGATCGGCCATCCCGACGAGTGGCGCGATTACAGCGGCCTGGAAGTGGTGAACGGCGACACCTTCGGCAACGCAGCGCGTGCGGCCCGGTTCGAGTGGGACTACCGTCGCGCACGCATCGGCCAGCCGGTGGACAAGGCCGAGTGGGGCATGACTCCGCAGACCGTCAACGCGTACTACAACTCGGTCAAGAACGAGATCGTGTTCCCGGCCGCCATCCTGCAGCCGCCGTTCTTCGATCCGGAAGCAGACCCGGCGGTGAACTACGGCGCCATTGGCGGCGTGATCGGGCACGAGATCATCCACGGCTTTGACGACCAGGGCCGCAAGTCCGACGGCGAGGGCCTGCTGCGTGACTGGTGGACCGCAGAGGACGCAGCCGAGTTCGAAGCACAGGCCGCCAAGCTGGGCGCCCAGTACGAGTCGTACGAGTTCCCGCAGCTGCCTGGCATGCACATCAACAGCCGCACCGCGATGGGCGAGAACATCGGCGACCTGGGCGGTCTGACGATCGCGCTGGAAGCCTACCGCCGTTCGCTGGATGGCCAGGAAGCCCCGGTGCTCGACGGCTTCACCGGCGAACAGCGCTTCTTCATGGGCTGGTCGCAGGTGTGGCGGATCCTGTGGCGTGACGATGCGCTGCGCCAGCAGCTGGTCAACGGCACCCACTCGCCGGGCCACATCCGTGCGTTCGCCCCGCTGCGCAACATCGATGCGTGGTACGACGCTTTCAACGTCACCGAAGGCGATGCGCTGTACATCGCACCGGAGGATCGCGTGCGGATCTGGTGATCCCTCGCACCATTCGCTGAAAAGGAAAGGGCGGCCAGTGGCCGCCCTTTCTGTTTCGAGGGTTCAAGCCCCCCGGCGTCGGCCGCGTAGGGCTGACCTACCTCGCTTCGCGGATGTACCCGTCCACTTCGCGCTCGAGCAGGTCCAGTGGCACGGTGCCGGTGAGCAGCACGCGGTTGTGGAACCCGCGTGGATCGAAGGCTTCACCCAGCGCGTCGCGGGCCTTGTCGCGCAGGCGGATCATCTCCAGCTGGCCGACCTTGTAGGAGGTGGCCTGGCCGGGCATGACCACGTAGCGGTCGACCTCCGATGGCGCGATGCCGTAGTCGATCGCCTGCTGGCGGGTCCAGCCCTTGGCGTGCAGGCCGGTGTCGACCACCAGACGGCGGGCGCGGAACAGCTCGGCATCCAGCTGGCCCAGCAGGCCCTCGGCATCGCCCTCGTACCAGCCTTCCTCGGCGGCCAGGCGCTCGGCGTACAGGGCCCAGCCTTCGCTGAAGGCGGAAATTCCACCCAGGGCACGGGTTTGGCGGAACTTCGGCAATTCGCTGTTCTCCACCGACAGCGCGATCTGGAAGTGGTGCCCGGGAACAGCCTCGTGGTAAGTCAGGGTGCGCAGGCCGAAATTGGTCAGCCGGTTGGTGCGCAGCGGCATCTGGAAAACCCCGGGACGCGAACCATCCAGCGGCGGCGCGGTGTAGCTGGCCGCGGCGCTCTCCCAGCGGTACTCGGGATACGGCTGGGCGATCACCGGGGTGCCGGGGCGGATGTCGAACAGTCCATCCGCACGGCGCTCCGCGTCGCGCATCATGGTTTCGATATCGGACATGAGCTGCGCGCGGCCATCGTCATCGTCCGGATAGGCCAGGTCCTGGCGCAGCTGGGCCACGCGCTCGTTGACGCTGCCTTCGGTGCGCCCCAGCGAGTGCAGGATGGTGTCCATTTCGCCTTCGATGCGCTCCACTTCCGACAGCCCCAGGGCGTGGATCTGTTCCGCATCCAGACCGGTGGAGGTGAAGCGGCGCAGCTGATAGGCGTAAGTTTCCGCGCCGTCCTCGAAGCGCCACAGGCCGGCATCAGCGGTGGCGTGCGGCAGCTGTGACTCCAGCACGGCAATGGTTTCGCGCCAGGCCGGATAGACGCTGTCGGCGACGATGGCGGCCGCCTCACCGACCAGCGAGCGGCGCTGGGCGGCATCCAGGTCATCCACGCTTTCCAGGCGCGTCTGCAGCGAAGTGACCAGCGGATTGTCCGCGGAAGCGGGCGAGATGAACTGCCGCATCTGGTTGATGGTGGCCTGAAGAATGAAGCTGGGCGGCAGGATCCCGCGTTCGGCCAGCTCCGCCGCGCGCCCGCGCGCTTCGCCCATGCGCGCTTCGATCAGCCGCAGCCTGGCCAGGTAGTTGTCTGCATCCTGGGCGCTGGAAACCGGGTGCACCACCGTCATCAGGTTGGGCAACCCCACGTTCGCTCCGCTGAACTGGTTCAGGGGAAACTGCAGGTGGCTGAACTCTTCGCCGCCAACGATCGTCTCCAGTTGCCAGGCCATCAGCTCGGCGGAGACGCGTTCGGTATCGGACATCGCCTCCAGATCGAACCGCCCCAGCTGCTCCAGCCCGCGACGCGCAAGTTCCACCGTTTCCCTGCGGAACTCCTCCGTCATCGGCGTCAGCTTCCGGTCCATCTCCTGCTGCCGCTCATCGTTGAAGTAGCGGCTGCCGGTGGCGGAAGACGGCTGGCGCAGCATCCACTCGTCGGTGAAGGCCTCGAAGAAGGCGCTGACGCTGTCGGCGGCGGGCGCATCTGCGTTGGCCTGCGACTGCGCGGTCGGGTCCGCCTGGCCGGACGGTGCGGGCGCGCATGCGCCGAGCATGGCGGCTGCGGTGAGCAGGGCGGTGGGAAGTATGCGGTGCCTGGACAAGGAATCCTCCGGGGAATCGTGACGGGGTAGGGCGGGCCTGGCCCACCATGGCCGGTCGATGCTATCCGGCGTCCGGGCGCTCGTCCCGTGTCGAAGGGACCGGGCTGCCCGCAGTCCATCCCTGCAGCTGCAGTCCGTCCAGCAGGGCCGTGACCCTGGCGCGGCCGGCAGCGCCGTGCACGGGCAGCACCAGACTGTCGCCGGGACGGGCGCTGGCCAGGATCATGCGCGCAGCTTCGGTTTCGTCCAGGCATTCGAGGATGGCTTCATCGGCCACGCCGTGCCGGGTCAGGGCGTCGCGCAGCAGGCGGGCCACGGCCCCGCTTTCGCGGCCGCGCAGGTAGCCGTCCATATCCTTGAGCACGATCCGGTCGGGAGCGTGCGCGGCGGCGGTGGCGGCCAGGTCGGCGATGGCCTCGTCGCTGCGGTTGCCGGCCTGGCCCAGTAACAGGTGCAGGCGCCCGCCTGAATGGTGTGCCTGGCGGACGAGGGTGAGCAGGTGGCCGAGGCCGTCCGGGTTGTGCGCATAGTCCACGTAGACCTGTACCGGGCCGCCAAGCGTCCACCGCTGCAGCCGGCCGGGATTGTCGTCGTGGGCGCTGCCAAAGTGGCCAAGCACGGCGCGGATGGTGTCCGGCCCGATCCCCAGGCAGGCGGCAGCGAGCGCGGCGGCGGCGGCGTTCTGCACGTTGTGCGCGGCCAGCCCGCCGAGGGTGAGCGGCATCCCGGCGATCGCGCCCAGGTCACGTGTGCGCGCACCGTCGAACAGCAGCAGCCGACCATCGCGCACGCCGCAGCTGCGACGACCGTCGGTCCGTGCCTGCTGCAACAGCGGATGCCCGTCGTCAACGGAGAACCAGGCCAACGGCGCGTCGAGGCCGGCGGCGCCGCGTCGCAGGAGCTCGTTGTCTGCGTTGAGCACCAGCGTGCCGTGGCTGTCGACGGCACGTGCCACGGTCAGCTTTACCTGCGCCAGGCCGTTCAGGTCGTGGATGCCGTATTCGCCGAAATGGTCCGGGCTGACATTGGTCACCACGGCCACGTCGGCGCGCTCCACGCCAAGGCCGCGGCGCAGCAGCCCGCCGCGCGCGGTTTCCAGGATCGCCGCCTGCGCCTGGCGATTGCGCAGCAGGCTGCGGGCGCCTCCCGGGCCGGACCAGTCCCCGTCCTCGATCAGCGCGCCGTCCAGATACAGCCCATCGGTGCAGCTGTTGGCGGTGTGCCAGCCGTGGGCGATGGCGATCGCGGTGAGCAGGCGCACGGTGGTGGTCTTGCCGTTGGAGCCGGTGACCAGGGCCACGGGGATGGCGTGCAGCTCCGTCCACGGCACCTCGTCGGGCCGGGGCAGCGCGTGGTTGTCCCAGGTGAGGCTGCCGGTGCCGGTGCCGATCGAGAGCTGTTCGTCGTCGAGCAGCAGCGGCAGGCCGCGCGCCTGAGCGGCGCCGCGCAGGGCGGTCAGGCGGGGCAGGCTTTCGGCCACGGCGGCGGCGCGCAGCAGGCGCATGGCCTGCGCCTCGTCCGCGACGGGAGCGTGGCCGGGCTGGTGCATGGGCTCGCCGGCGCTGATGCCCGCTTCCGCGAGGGTGGCCAGCCAGGCCCACTCGTTGATTTCGGTGGCGGTGTAGAGCTGGTCGGACGGCGCGGAGAAGGCGAGGCTGGCGCCGCTGGCGTGCTTGCGGATAACGATCGGCCCATCGGGCCAGTGCAGGGCGGCGCGCGCGCGCTGGATCCGCTGCTTCCAGCCTTCGAGCAGCGTTTCCGGCACCGGCGCGCCCACCCCGGTTTCCAGCACCGCTCCGGCCTGGGAGAAATACAGGTTGGGGCCGGTCAGCCGGCGCGAGTCGTCGAACGGCGGCAAGGCGTCAGGGCTCATGGCGCGGTCAGTCACTGTCCTCGTCTGGCACGAATACCAGGCCACGCTCTTCGCGCACCAGGCCCTCCAGATCGAAGTCGGGTTCGCCGGTGCTTCCTGTGGGCAGCCGCGGCGGATCGACCGCCCTGGCCGGAGCCGCCGCTTCGGCGCCGCCGGGACCGAACTTGGTGATCTGCTTCCAGGAGCGGGCCAGCGCGTCTGCGAACACCAGCAGCAGGTCACCGGGCTGGCCCATGCGCAGCGCGGCGTCGACGGCCTGCTGCTCGTCGGGAATGATCGAGATGGCGTCCTCGGCCACGCCCGCCTCTCGCAGGGCGCGGGCAATGATGTCGGGCACCTCGTCGCTGCCGCGCCCGCGCAGGTTGTCGTCGCGGCGACAGATGTAGTGGTCGAAGCGTCCCGCGACTGACTGCGCGATCGCCACCAGGTCCTCGTCGCGGCGGTCACCGGGCCCGGCGACCACCACGATGCGCCGTCCCTCCACCTCAAGCCGCTGGGCCAGGTCGGCCATCATTCCGACCGCGTGAGCATTGTGGGCGTAATCGAACAGCACCTTGAACGGGTGTTCGTTGAATACGTTCGTCCGGCCGGGCGCCTGGAAGAAGGTGGTGTCGAAGGTGCGCAGGCCGTGGCGGATGTCATCGAGCTTGAACCCGAGCGCGAACGCCATGGCCGCGGCGAACATCGCATTCTGCACGTTGTGCAGGGCGCGGCCCTCCAGCGTGGCCGGAACCAGGTGGGTCCACAGCAGCGGGATGTGGCTGCCCTTGTCGTACAGGGTGATCATGTGGCCGTTCACCCCTTCTTCCAGCGCGCAGGCGCGGCCGCCGGCGCGCACGTGTTCGCGCACCAGACGGTGGCCGGGGTTCATGGTCACGTAGCAGATGGTGCGGGCGCTGGTGTAGCCGGACATGCGCAGCACGTTGGGATCGTCGGCGTTGAGCACCGCGCATTCCGTGGCCACCTCCACCACGATGCGCTTGACCTCGGCGAGCTGCTCGACGGTATCGATGCCCTTGATTCCCAGGTGGTCGGCCTGCACGTTGATCACCGCGCCCACGTCCACCGACGGCACGCCCATGCCGGCGCGCAGCAGCCCGCCGCGCGCGGTCTCCAGCACCGCCAGGTCGATGGTGGGGTCGCGCAGCACCATGCGTGCGGAGACCGGCCCGGTCATGTCGCCCTCCACCGTGCGCTGGCCGTCGATGTACACACCCTCCGTGGTGGTCAGGCCGGGCGTGTGTCCGGCCATCTTGGCGATATGGGACAGCATGCGCGCCGTGGTGGTCTTGCCGTTGGTGCCGGTGACCGCGGCGATCGGTACGCGTGAGGGCGAACCCGGCGGGAACAGCATGTCGATCACCGGGCCGGCGGCGTCGCGTGGCGAGCCTTCGCTGGGCGCCACGTGCATGCGGAATCCGGGCGCGGCGTTGACCTCGCAGATCGCGCCGCCGATGCCGCGATGGCTTTCGCTGATATTGGTGCTGATGAAGTCCACACCGCCCACGTCCAGACCGATCGCACGCACCGCGCGCACCGCCATTTCGCGGTTGTCCGGATGGATGATGTCGGTGACATCGGTGGCGGTGCCGCCGGTGGACAGGTTGGCGGTGGAGCGCAGGAACACGACTTCATCGGCCTTGGGCACCGAGTCGGCGCCGTAGCCGGCGCGCTCCATCATCAGCTGCGCTTCGCGGTCCAGTTCAAGCCGCGTCAATACCTTCTCGTGCCCGACGCCGCGGCGGGGGTCCTGGTTCACCTGGTCCACCAGCTCCGCGATCGTGCTGCGGCCGTCGCCCACGACATGCCCCGGGGTACGCCGGGTGGCCGCGACCAGTTCGCCATTGATCACCAGCAGGCGGTGGTCGTCGCCGGGCTGGAAGGTTTCCACGATCACCGAACGCGAGTGTTCCTGCGCTGCCACGAAGGCGGCGCGGATCTCGTCGTCGTCGGTGATGTTGATGGTGATGCCGCGGCCGTGGTTGCCGTTGTACGGCTTGAGCACCACGGGACCGCCCAGCCTGCGGGCGGCCTTGAGCGCATCGGACTGGCTCGAAACGAGCATCTGCCGGGGCACCGGCAGCCCGAGCGCGGCGAGGATATTGTTGGTTTCTTCCTTGTCGCCGGCCATCCCCACCGCGATATAGGGCGTGCGTCCGGTGATGGTGGCCTGGATGCGCTGCTGGTAGCGGCCGTGTCCGAACTGCACCAGTGAATGTTCGTTGAGACGCAGCCAGGGAATGCCGCGCTCCTCGGCCGCGCGTACCAGAGAGGCGGTAGAAGGCCCGAGTGCGCGCCGCTGGGCGTAGCGGATGAAGTCGTCGCGGGCTGCTTCCCAGTTCCAGTCTTCCGGCACGCTGCGCTCCGGGCGCAGGTTTTCAGGCAGCAGCGAGCAGATCAGGCGCATTGCCAGCTCGCCGGCGGCGATGCCTTCCTCGCGCTGGCCATATTCGTAGATGACCGTATACACCCCGGGGCGCCCGTCGACGCTGCGGGTCTTGCCAAAGGTGACGTCGCCGCCGGCGACGTTTTGCAGTTCGATCGCCACGTGTTCGAACACGTGCCCCAGCCAGGTGCCTTCATCCTCGCGCATGCGGCGCAGGAAGCCGCCGGGCTCGCGGTAGGAGCAGCCGTGTTCGGCCAGGTCCGGCACGGCGGCTATCAGGCCCTCGATGAACTCCGGCCCCAGACGGACGGTGGGCCACTGCTCCAGTTCGCCCAGGTCCATGAGCAGCCGGATGACGGGGAAATGCGCATGCAGGGACGGACCAACGTAAACGGAGCGTTCAAGGATGCGCATGGTGGTTTTCCAGTCAGGTTTTGCGGGTGGCCAGGCGTCCGGCCGAGGCCCGTCGCGTGTGCAGGTTGAAGGTGGCGCCAGCGATCAATATATGCACGCCCAGGCCCAACATGCATACCGGGTCATCTTCATCGGCATGGGCGATGGATGAGAATTGCAGGTCGTGCGCGTCGATCACGGTGACACTGCCGCTGCCTTCGACTTCCAGGGTGTCATCCGGAGCCAGGAAGGCCGCAGTGTCCTCATCCAGCCCGATCCCGATCGCGAACGGGTTGTAGGCCAGCGCCGCGCTGAGCCGGCCGAGCCGGTCGCGTTCGCGGAAGTGCTGATCGATGATGAAGCGGTTGGTCAGCCCCAGTCCGGGGGCAAGCCGCACGCTGCTGGCGCGCGGCGAGGATCCTTCTTTTCCGAACGCCACCATGTGCTCGCTCAAAAAACCCGCGCCGGCGCTGGTGCCGGCGACGGTCACGCCCTGGGCGTTGCGCTGCCGGACGGTACGCGCCACGTCGGTGCCGCCGAGGATCGTCGACAGGCGCAGCTGGTTGCCACCGGTGAAAAAGATGCCGCTGGCCCGGCCCAGCCGTTCGATCCGGCCCGGCTCCTGGCAGTCGCGGCGGGTATCGAAATCCATCACCTCGACGCTGGCCACGCCCATTGTCTTGAACAGTTCCTCGTAGCGCGTGCCGGTTTCCTTCAGGCGGCTGGCGGTCGGAATGACCACGATATCGGCCTGGTCGCCGCCGCTGAGTTCGACGAACCGCTCCAGGATGCGCGGGTTGGTGTCTTTGTCTTCTGCGCCGCCGATCGGGATGATCCAGCCGCGTTTCTCCCCGTTGAGGGGTTTGCTAGGCATCAATTGCTCCTGTTGATTGTCCTGGCCGGCGCCTGGGTCCGCACCGCGCCGGCCTCAGCCGCGCGCCGGATACCGCCGGCACCGCCCCCTGTCGCGGGCATCTAGCCGCCCGATTTTTCGAACATACCACGCAGTATGACGCCGCCTGCGCGGACATGCTGGCGGCCGCGGGCGAACACATCGGCGACGGCGCCGTTGCCGTCAAGCGCGACCAGGTCCGCGTCTGCGCCCGCCCCGATCCGCCCCTTGCCAGGCAGGCGCAGCAGCGCCGCGACGTTGCTGGTGAAGGCCGGCAGCGCCTCCTCCAGCGCGACGCCGCGCGCCAGCAGCTCGGCCAGGGTTTCGACCAGTGCGCCGGAGTGGCCGACATCCATGCTGCTCACGCGGCCTTCGGCGTCGAAGCAGGGCAGGCAGCCGCCGGCGTCGGAGCTGATCGTGACCCGGTCACGCGACGCGCCGCTGTCCAGATAGCGGATCAGGGCATCGGCCGCGCTCCAGGCATCCTCGTCCTCGGCCACCGGAAAGGCTGTGATATCGATCGTGCAGCCGCGCCGGGCCAGTTCGATGGCCTCGTCGAACAGCGCCTTGCGGCGGTTCACGTGGGTGGGGTTGAACACCCGCGGTGGCAGTTCCGACTGGTCCAGCGCGCGCCGCACCAGGTCCAGTCCGCGCGCCCCGTCGCCCAGGTGCAGATGCACGATCCCGGCCTTGCCGGTCATCAGCCCGGCCACGTGCGCCTCCGAGGCGATCCGCAGCAGTTCTTCAAGCGTCGGCTGGCTGGAGCGGTGGTCGCTGATCGCCAGCTCGCCCACGCCGATCAGGCAGTCGATGAAAGCCAGGTCCGCGCGCACGCTGCCGGTCAGCGTGGCCGGCGGCAGGTGGTAGCCGCCCACCAGCCCATAAGCGGAAAGCCCTTCCTCGCGCAGCGCATTGACGTGCGCCACCAGCTCGCGGGTGCCGCGCGCCACATCGTCCGTACCCAGCAGCCCGACCACCGTGGTGACCCCGCTGCGGGTATATCGCGAGAGCATCGGCGCCGGCACCCGGCTGGCGAATCCGGCTTCGCCGCCGCCGCCGGTGACATGCACGTGGCCGTCGATCAGCCCCGGCACCAGCCGCCGGCCTTGCAGGTCAATGGTTTGCGTGCCGAACACGTCCGCAAGCCCGGGCGCATCGCGACCCATCCACAGGATCTTCCCGCCACCCAGGAGCAAATCCTGGCGGCCGAGGGGTGCGGGTGCAAAAACGTCCGCGTTGCGGAGGAGGGTGGTGGTCATCCGCGGAAGCGTGGCCAGCGGAGCGCCAACCGTCAAGGGGGTAGACCCCCTCGTCTCACGGCAGGGTAATGGTGATATGAGCGGTACGCTCGGGCATCTGCACCACGTTGTTGTAGGCGGCCAGGGTCTGGTCTGTCTGGTGTCCAAACCAGGCATTGAGGCCCAGGTAGCCGAGCAGTCCAAACCCGGCCACCAGCACGGCGGGAAGCCACAGCGGCAGCACGCGGCGCAGGGTGTGCTTCACGTTGTCCGGCGGCGGCCAGTGCGGCGCGAAGCCGGTGCGCTTGCCCTTGAGGTAGACGATCTCATCGCCCAGGCGCGCGGTGAGATAGCCAAGCTTCTCAGGCCCTTCCAGACGGTATTTGCCTTCGAAGCCGAGCAGCAGGCAATAGTGGTAGACCTCCAGTGAGGGCAGGCACGGCGTCCCCTGCGCGCGCAGTTCTTCAAGACGTTCGAAGAAGTTCTCACCGGCCAGGTGGTCGCCGAACAGGCGCAGCTGCAGCGGCTGCAGTTCCCACGTATCGCGCAGCGAAGAAGGCTGGGTCAGGATGGCTTCGTCCATCGCCGCGCAGAACGCGTACTTGGCGGCGTATACGTCTTCAGAGGCGATGCCCATCTTCATCGCCCCGCGCTCCACCCGGTCCAGGAACTGCTGCACCGACTGGACGAAAGCTTCCCCGTCGCTGGGCAGCTGGCCGCGCTTGACCAGCAGCAGCAGGTAGAAGCCGTCGGACATCAGGTCGGCCAGCGTGCGCGGTGTCGGCGCGCCGGCCACCGGCGATGCCGCCAGCTGGGGGGTCAACGAGGGCATCGAGCCCGGGACGGGAGGCAGGTCGGTGTTCATGGCGCTACCGCGATCAGTTCAAGTTTGAGTTCGCGCACTCCGCCGGGCACGTAGATCATCAGCGACTGCGCCTTGAGCATGCGCTCGTACAGCGGTCCGCGCGGCTCGACCGAGAAGTAGTGGCTGCCGGGACGCACGGGGATCGCCGCCGGTACCTGCGCGGCGTGCACCAGTTTCACCCCGGGCAGGGCGGAGAGCACGCACTTCTCCACGTCGTCCGGTGCGCCGACCTTGAAGCGAATCGGCACGGTCTGGATCAGCTCCTGGGCGGGCATGTCGGCGGCAACGCCCAGGTAGAAGACGGAGTTGTCGTCGATGCGCTGCGAATCGATCCGGCCGACATGGAACGAGGGCTTGGCTTCCTGCAGCGTGATCTGGAAATAGCGGGCCGAGATCACCGTGTCCAGCAACTCGCGGATCATCGTGAACAGCTGCTCGAAGCCGGCCTCCGGCGCCTCATGGTCATAGCGCGGCAGGTCCGCAAGCGCATAGCTGCGGGAGAAGGTGAGCAGGCTGCCGGCCAGGCGCAGCAGCTCCTGATGCAGCCGTTCGGGGTGCAGCCCGGCCTGGTGGAACAGGTGCGAGAGCGTGGCGAACGACGACGTGGCGGTGTGCAGCAGCCAGAAGGAGGCGATGTCCCCGGAGCGGAATTCGATGATGTGCTCGGAAGGTTGGCGGTGCACGCCGTAGAGCGCATCCACCTTGGCCTGCAGCGCATCCAGCAGCGCCCGCAACTGGTTATGCAGCCGGGCACTGCCATCGATATGGAGGACTGGCGCGATGAAACTGTCATCCAGCTCAAACCCGCCGGTGGAGGTGCGGCGCACCCTGGCAACGGGAATGCTGACATAGGCGTCGCGCGGCTTGTCCTCCGTCAGCAGGCGCACGGTCTTGCCCAGGTAAGCGAGGTCTGCTTCGGCGGCATCGCTGAACAGGTCGGGCGTGGGCAGGTTGCGCTGGGTGAAGCGCGCGGCCCGGCCCTCTTCGGCACCTTTGCCGCAGTTGCCGCCGCGCTCGCGCAGCAGCGGGAGTGCGAGAAAAACCGTGCTGGACTGCACGCCCTCGGGCAGCGAAGACAGCGCAAG
The DNA here is from genome assembly GCF_054052025.1 of Luteimonas sp. A478. Taxonomy (NCBI): domain Bacteria; kingdom Pseudomonadati; phylum Pseudomonadota; class Gammaproteobacteria; order Lysobacterales; family Lysobacteraceae; genus Luteimonas; species Luteimonas yangxiaopingae. The sequence goes on from NZ_JBSVRF010000001.1 coordinate 320,440, forward strand.
AGCGTCTGGGAGCGCATCGTGTGAGGGCGCGTCGTAGCTCTCCCCGTCGGGGAATATCGCGGAGGCTTCCAGCAGGCGCAGGGTCCCGGTTGCCAGGCTCTGGGTATCAACGCGAAGGCGTCTCACCCCCCAGGAACAGGGATGCAGGCTGCGGGCCAGGTCGTGCAGGCGGGCTTCGTGATAGGCGTCCTGGCGCTGGAAATGCTGTGGTCGAAGGAACAGCCCCTCGCCCCAGAACACCTTCGACATCCGACTTACATGCGACACATTGCAATCCTTTTGCTTGTTGCCGGGCCTGCCTTGGCGCGGGAGTGAAGCTTACCCATGCATGGTTGGATCAGGCAACGGGCATGGCTGGGTTTCCGGTTCAGGGGGCGCAGCGTGCCGAGACCAGGCTGCCCGGATCGCCCGGGACGGCCGATGCCAGGGCTTCGCTGCTGGTGGTCAAGGCGCAGGCATGCAGACCGATGGTGATGCCCTGGGACTGGACATCGCGGTGGCGTGCATCAAAGGCGTAGCGCCAGCGGCCATTGGCTGGCGCGCGGAACAGCGCCACCACGCCCAGGTGCGTGGCTTCCGCCGGCAGCCGCTCCTCCAACTCGCGACGGATGCCCGGGGTCAGCACCAGCTCGCGCACTTCGATCAGGTCGTTGCCGAGTTCGGCGCGCTCGCGGCCCTCGTCCATCAGTGCGTCGAAGGGCACCTGTTCGAAGCGCTGGATGCCGCGCAGGTAATAGATCCGGACCACGGTGGCCAGGCCGCGCGGGCCATTGCCGGCGTTCAGGTTGTCCCCGGCGTACAGCCGCAGCGGGATGGTCCTGATCCCGGCCGCTGCATCGGCATCGGTTTCGCGCAGACCCACTGATTCCAGGGTGCGATTGACGGCTTTGCCAACGCCACCGCTGCTCGCGCAGCCAGACAGCAACAGCGCGGTAAACAGCAGGAAAACGCAGAAATAGCGTGCGAAATGAGTGTCCATACTTGAATCGCCTGGTGCGCTGGTTTTTAATGTCCGCGCCGGCCGGATTCGGCTGGCTTCTGGACCACGGGGGCAAACGACACAATCCAGAGTCGCTTGCGTCTTCGTGAAACGTCGGTCTTGACGTGACGGAGAAAGGCTACTATACCCAGACCGGAATACAGCAGGGAACGGGATTCAACGCGCTTTGGCGCCGCGGATCCCAAGCGTGCGCAGCGGGGACATGCTGCGTGTAAAGGAACCAATCAGGATTGATTGAAGGGGTCATTGATGACCGAAGGGAGTGCAACAGGGATGCGTTTGACAGGGAAGATGCAGGGATTGCGTGGTCGTATCGACGGGAGCGTTCGCCTCCTGGCCGGATTGGCGCTGCTGTCCATGCTGGGCGCCTGCGCCACCACCTCACAGACAGGTACGCCCGACTACGCCGGGCTGATGGCCCAGGCCGAAGCGGCCATCGAGGCCGGGCAGGTCGATCATGCCGTGGGCGCACTCTCAAGCGCCGCCCGCGCCGACCCCATCCGCAAGGAACCCTGGGTGCGCACGGCGCAGCTCGAATTCGACCGTACCAACTACGCCCACGCGATCGTTGCCGCCGAGGAAGTGCTGCAGCGCGACCCCGACGACCTGGTGGCCGACGGCATCCTCACGGTGAGCGGCTTCCGCATTGCGACCGGTTCGCTGCAGCGGCTGCAGGGGCGTGGCGCGCTGGCTTCGGCCACCGCCCGTCGTGAAGCCGAGGTGTTGGCCGGCACGTTGCGCAACACCATGGGCGCGGAAATCTTTGCCGATCAGTCGGCGCCGGCGCCAACTCCGCGCCGCCGCGCACCGGCCCGTCGCGCTCAATCGGCGGCTGCCACGCCGGCCCAGCCCGCCGATACGGCGGCGCCAGCCGCGCAACCCAGCGCCCCTGCCTCTTCCAATCCGTTCGAGAGGATCGGCGGCAACTGAGCTGACGGCCACAACACACTTCGTCAAGGAGACGACAGGATGTCCAAGAAGGATAGCGTGCAGAAGCGCCTGCAGAAGGTGCGTCCGCCGCGCGTGCAGTTGACGTACGACGTGGAGAAGGGCGACGCGATCGAGGAAAAGGAGCTGCCTTTCGTGATGGGCGTGATGGGCGATTTCAGCGGCAATCCCGAGCAGCCGCTGCCGCGGGTCAAGGACCGCAAGTTCGTCAACGTCGATCTCGACAACTTCGATGAAGTGATGGAAGGCATGACGCCACGCGCGACCTACCGCGTGGAAAACAGGATCAGCGATGAAGGCGGCGAGTTCGGGGTCGAGCTGAAATTCAATTCGATCGACGACTTCCGCCCGGAGTCGGTGGTCCAGCAGGTGGAGCCGCTGCGCAGGCTCATGGAGTCACGCGCGAAACTCGCCGACCTGCGCAACAAGCTCGCCGGCAACGAGAAGCTCGAGGACCTGCTTAACGACGTCCTCAACAACACCGAGCAGCTCAAGCAGCTGGGCGGCGACGGGAACCAGGAGTAACGCATGTCCGCACAAGCCACGACCGCCAACGAAGCCGTCGCCACCGTCGCCGAAGCCGGGCTGCTCGACCAGATTGTCGAGCAGAGCAAGGTTGCCAGGTCGGATGCCGAGCACCGCCGCGCCAAGGACATTATTTCCGAGCTGGCCAGGGAAGTACTTGATGGCACGGTGGTTGTGTCCGAGAACCTGAGCCTGACCCTGGACGCGCGCGTCGCGGAACTGGACAGGATCATTTCCGAGCAGGTCAGCGCGGTCATGCATGCGCCCGAGTTCCAGCAGCTGGAAAGCAGCTGGCGCGGACTTCACTACCTGTGCCAGCAGACCTCGACCGGGCAGCTGCTCAAGGTCAAGGTGCTGAACGCGCCAAAGAAGGACCTGGTGCGTGACTTCAAGTCGGCGATCGATTTCGACCAGAGCGCGCTGTTCAAGAAGGTGTACGAAGAAGAGTTCGGCACCTTCGGTGGTGCGCCGTTTGGCGCCCTGATCGGCGATTACTACATCGGCCGCCAGCCGGAGGACATGTACTTCATCGAGCAGATGTCGCACGTGGCCGCCGCCGCGCATGCCCCGTTCATCAGCGCCGCGTCCGAGGACATGTTCGGGCTGGAGAGTTTTGCCGACCTGGGCAAGCCGCGTGATCTGGCCAAGGTGTTCGACACGGTCGAGTACGCGAAGTGGAAGTCGTTCCGCGATGGCGAGGACAGCCGCTACGTGGGCCTGACCCTGCCGCGCTTCCTCGGCCGCCTGCCTTACAATCCCAAGGACGGCATCACCGTGGAAGGCTTCAACTTCGTTGAGGAAGTGGAAGCCAGCAATCACGACAAATACCTGTGGTGCAACACCGCCTACGCCATGGGTGCGCGCCTGACCAAGGCGTTCGAGGAATACGGCTGGTGCGCGGCGATCCGCGGCGTGGAGGGCGGTGGCCTGGTGGAAGACCTGCCCACCCATACCTTCCGCACCGATGATGGCGAAGTGGCGCTCAAGTGCCCGACCGAGCTTGCCATCACCGATCGCCGCGAGAAGGAGCTGAGTGATCTGGGCTTCATCCCGCTGGTGCACTGCAAGAACACCGATTACGCGGCGTTCTTCGGCGCCCAGTCGGCGCAGAAGCCGAAGAAGTACAACTCGGACACGGCCAATGCCAACGCCATCCTGTCGGCGCAGCTGCAGTACATCTTCGCGGTGTCGCGGATTGCGCATTACCTGAAGGCAATGATGCGCGAGAAGATCGGCAGCTTTGCCTCGGTGGGGAACGTCGAGGATTTCCTCAACCGCTGGATCGCCCAATACGTGTTGCTTGACGACAACGCAACCCAGGAAGCCAAGGCGCAGTACCCGTTGCGCGAGGCATCCGTCCAGGTTTCGGAGGTGCCGGGCAAGCCCGGCGTCTACCGCGCGGTGGCCTTCATCAGGCCGCATTTCCAGCTCGATGAGCTGTCTGTTTCGTTGCGACTGGTGGCCGAACTGCCGGCCGGTGCCAAGAAGTCGTAGCGTTTTTGCAGCGTCAAGGGGCGGAGACCCCTGGGTAGTACTGACGCGGCCGTCCTGAGCGGACGGTGGCAAACAGGGCTGGATGCATGTCCAGCCCGCCTATCTCACGGAAGAACGGAACAAAGGAAACCAGATCATGCAGCACGCATTCCTCAGCATCGACACCATCAAGGGTGAGTCCCGCGACGACAAGCACCGGGACTGGATCGAGATCAAGTCGTTCTCGCAGGACCTCCTGCAGCCGCGCTCGGCAACTGCTTCGACCTCGGGCGGCCAGACCGCGGCACGCGTCAACATGTCGCCGGTCGAGATCGTCAAGGAGATCGACCTGGCCACCACCGCGCTGAACCAGGCGACGGCCAACGGCACCACGTTCCCCAAGGCCCGCATCGAGTTCATGCGTGCCGACAAGGATGGCAATGCCATCAACTACTACTCCATTGAACTGCTCAATGTGCTCGTGCACCGCGTAACCACTACGGTGGATGACGAGGGCATGCCGCAGGAAGTGGTGCAGCTGAGCTTCGGCGCCATCCGCTGGACCTACAACCAGCAGAAGCCGGAAGGCGGCGTGGGCGGCAAGACGGTTGCCCAGTGGAGCAACACCAAGAACGTCCCGAACTACCTGACCTGATCCACCTTGGCGGTGGCGCTTCGGCGCCACCGCTGTTGCGGCCGCCGCCGAACAACCTGGGACGACGGTCAATGAATGGATTCGAGCCGAGCCTGATTGAAAAACTTCTTGATGACGCGCCTGGAAGTACCGGGGGCGGCGTATTCAAATCGATTTCGGTTGAGCAGTACAAGGAATCGGTGGCGCGTGACCTGGAAGGGCTGCTCAACAGCCGTTCCGCCTTCTCCGAGCTGGACCTGGCCGACTATCCCAATTGCCGGCAGTCGCTGATGACCTACGGGCTGTGCGACTTCTCCTCCATGAGCCTGGCCAACGCCTATGACCGCGCGGAAATCTGCCGTTCGCTGGAGCAGGCGGTTGCCCGCCATGAGCCGCGCCTGACCAACGTACAGGTGAGCCTGGATGCCAGCCGGCGCCTCGGTGGGGGCCTGCACTTCACCATCCAGGCCCTGCTGGACCTGCAGCCGGCACGCGAGCCGATCAGCTTTGATGCGCTGCTGCAGGCGAACACGCTGCAATACTCGGTCAGCCGGATGCGCCGGCAGGCGGCCTGACCGATGCAGGACCTCCTTCCGCATTACGAAAGGGAACTGGCATTCCTGCGCCGCTACGGGCGCGAGTTTGCCGAGCGCTATCCGAAGATCGCCGGCCGCCTGCTGGTGTCCGCCGACGGCAGCCAGGATCCGCACGTCGAGCGGCTGATCGAGTCCTTCGCGCTGCTCAGCGCCCGGGTATCGAAGAAGCTGGAAGACGATTACCCCGAGTTCACCGACGCATTGCTGGAGGTGATGTACCCGCATTATCTGCGGCCGTTCCCGTCCTGCTCGATTGCGCGCTTTGACATGGGTGCGGCGGCAGCCAAGCTGGGCGCGCCGGTTCGGGTCGCGCGTGGAACCCAGCTGCAATCGCGCCCGGTCAAGGGCGTGCAATGCCGGTTCCGCACCGCCTACAACGTTGACCTGCTGCCACTGGCACTGGTGAAAGCCGGATACCGGGCGGTTGCCGATGCGCCGATGGCCACCACGGTGCCACCCGGAGCGGGCGGCAGGATCACCCTCGAATTCGAGCTGCTCTCCGACCAGGTGTCCTTCGCCGGCCTGGGGGTGCACGCACTGCGCCTGTTCGTCAATGGCGAGCCGTCGTTCTGCGCTGCGCTGCGGGATGCACTCGCGCTGCAGGTGATGGCCGCCTACGTGGAAGCGGACGGGGACGGGCGCTGGCGCAGGCTGGAAAAATCCCCGCTTGCGCCGGTCGGTTTTACCGAAGACGAAGCGCTGGTCGATTTCCCGGCGCGCTCGCATCCGGCTTACCGGCTGCTCACGGAGCTCTTCGCCTTCCCGGAGAAATTCGGCTTCTTTGATCTTGATCTGGCGCCGGTGGTGGCCGGTGCCAGTCGCCGCTTCAGCGTGCACCTGGTCCTGCGCGGAAATCGCGGTGAGGACGCAGGCAGCCGCCTGCTGGAAGGGATGGGTGCCGACAACGTGCTGCTCGGTTGCACCCCGGTGGTCAACCTGTTCCAGCAGCGCGGGGAGCCGATCCGGGTCACCCACCGGGCCGCCACTTATCCCGTGGTGGCCGATGCTCGCCGCGCGTTCGCCTATGAGGTCCACTCAATCGATGCGGTGCGCCGGATCCGGCAGACGCCGCAGGGTGAGCAGGTGCAGGAGTTCCGGCCGTTCTATTCGCTGCACCATGGTGAGGATCCGGACCGCAGCGGACACTACTGGCTGTCGCGACGGGACGAAATGGTGGCCCGCCAGAGCCCGGGCTATGAAACCGAGCTCTCGTTCGTGGACCTGGATTTCAATCCGGTCGTGCCCAGGACCGACGTGGTCGGGGTGGAATTGACCTGCAGCAACCGTGACCTGCCAACCCGGCTGGCCTACGGCGTGCCCGGTGGCGATCTGGTCATCGAGGGCGGCAGCCCGGCCCGCAGCATCGAGCTGCTGCGCAAGCCCACATCGCCGCTGCGCTTCGCGCGCGGACACAGCGCGCATTGGCGGCTGATCTCGCACCTGTCGCTGAATCACCTGTCGCTGACCCAGAGCGGGCTGCCGGCGGTGAAGGAGATGCTTCGCCTTTACGACCTGTCGTCCAGCAGCGTGTCCAGCCGCCAGATCGAGGGCATCGTCGGGCTGGAGCACAGTTCCAGCACCACCTGGCTGGCAGGCGAGCACTTCGGCTCGGTAGTGCGGGGGATCGAGATCCGGATGACGATCGACGAGGCCGGCTTCGTGGGCACGGGCATCGCAGCGTTCGTGCACGTGATGGACCGCTTCTTCGCCCTTTACGTCCATGCCAACAGCTTTACCCGATTCGTCCTTTTGTCTGCCCGCAACGGCGAGGAGCTGGTCCGATGCGACCCGCGAAGCGGCGAATCGATCCTGGCCTGATCCAGCAGCTGCTCGATCAGCCGCACCGCTTCGGTTTCTTCCAGGCGATGCGGCTGATCGAACAGCTGTACTTGCGCCAGGGCGGGGGTGGCAAGGATGCGGTGGCGCTGCGCGTGCGCTTTCGCAACACGTTGTCGCTGGCGTTTCCCGCCGCCGAGATTGAAAGCGCCCAGGCACGGACGGCGGAAGGCGGGCCGCTTACGCTGCCGGAGGAAATCGAGGAAGTCGCAGCAAGCGGGAACATCGGCGACATCACGCTCACGCCCGCCTTCATGGGGCTGCTGGGCACGGTCGGAGCCTTGCCGACGCATTACACCGAGTTCCTGCAGGAGCGCGAAACCTACCAGCGTGATCGCGCGGCGCGGGCCTTCCTGGATATGTTCACCAACCGCGCGGTGGCGCTGCATTACGCCGCGTGGAAGAAGTATCGCTTGGCAATGCAGTACGAGCTGGACCGCAAGGAGAAATTCCTGCCGCTTGTGCTGTCGCTGGCCGGCGTGGGGATGACCGGACTGCGCGACCGCCTGGCCGAGGGCGAGGGTGGGGTATTCGACCAGGCCATTGCCCATTACGCCGGCGCGGTGCGCCAGCGCCCTGTATCGGCACGCCTGCTGCAGCAGGTGCTCGCCGATTATTTCCAGGCGGGCGTCGAGGTCGAACAGTTCGTGGGTGCCTGGTACCAGGTGCCGGAGCATCAGGCCACCAGGCTGGGCGTGGCCAACGCGGGGTTGGGGACTACCGCGCTTGCCGGTAACCGGGTGTGGCAGCGGGACCTGCGGATGCGGTTGGTGATCGGCCCCTTGCAGCGCGAGCGCTTCGACGACTTCCTGCCTGGAGGCACCGCTGCCGCCGCGCTGGAAAAGTGGCTGACGTTGCTCACGGGGTCGTGCCTGGAGTACGAAATCCGGTTGCTGCTCAGGGCCGAGGATGTCCGCGGCGCGGGCATCGGTGGTGGCCACGGTGCGCGGCTGGGCTGGGATAGTTATGTGTGCACGCGGCCCTCGCAGCAGGCCAGGGCTGATGCCGGATATGGAATCCACACCCTGCAATGAATGACATGGAGCGTTGTTTTCAAGCATGAACATCAATCTCAAGACACTGATTGGCAAGCTCAACGACAGGTGCCGCCAAGCGGCCGAGCGGGCCGCCAGCCTGTGCATGGCGCGCGGCAACTACGAGGTGGATCTTGAGCACCTGTTCCTCGCGCTGCTGGAGCAGCCGCAGTGCGACTTCTCCCTGATCGCGCGGCGGAGCGGGATTCCCGCGGGCGCCCTGGAAAAGGATCTGGCGGCCGAGATCGCGAAATTCCGCAATGGCAATACGCGCACCCCGGTGTTCTCGCCGCACCTGCCCACCCTGTTTGAACACGCCTGGCTGCTGGCTTCGCTGGATTCAGGCACGACCCGCATCCGCAGCGGCCACCTGCTGCTGGCACTGCTGACCCAGCCGGACCTGTCGCAGCTGGCCTACCGGGGATCAAAGCAGTTCGCCCGGATCAAGCGCGAGGAGCTCAAGCACAACTTCAGCGCGCTGACCGAAGGCTCCCAGGAAAGCGGGCAGGCGGTGGGGTTCGCCGATGCCGCTTCAGGGACTGAAGGTGGGGTTGAAGGTGGGGGCGCAGAAGTGCAGCAGCCCGGGGAGGGTGGACTTTCAAAAACGCCGGCCCTGGACCAGTTCACCACCAACCTCACCCAGCGGGCGCGTGATGGGCACATCGATCCGGTGATCGGTCGTGATCCCGAGATCCGCCAACTGGTGGACATCCTGCTGCGTCGCCGCCAGAACAACCCGATCCTCACCGGCGAGGCCGGCGTGGGCAAGACGGCGGTGGTGGAAGGCCTGGCCCTTCGCATCGCCGGGCAGGACGTACCCCAGGTGCTGCAGGGAGTGGAGTTGCAGGTGCTGGATATGGGGTTGTTGCAGGCCGGGGCCAGTGTGAAGGGTGAATTCGAGAACCGGCTCAAGGGCGTGATCGACGAAGTCAAGAGAAGCCCGCACCCGATCATCCTGTTCATCGACGAAGCCCACACCATGATTGGCGCCGGCGGAGCTGCCGGCCAGAACGACGCCGCCAACCTGCTCAAGCCGGCCCTGGCGCGCGGAGAGCTGCGGACCATCGCGGCCACCACCTGGGCCGAATACAAGAAGTATTTTGAAAAGGATGCCGCGCTGGCCCGCCGCTTCCAGGTGGTGAAGGTGGAAGAGCCCTCCGAGCCGCTGGCCGCCGCGATGCTTCGCGGCATCGTGCCGCTGATGGAAAAGCACTTCGGCATCCGCGTGCTGGATGAAGCCATCACCGAGGCAGTCCGGCTTTCACACCGCTACATCAGCGGGCGCCAGCTGCCGGACAAGGCGGTCGGCGTGCTTGATACCGCTTGCGCCAAAGTGGCGCTGGGGCAGAGCGCCACGCCCGCGATCATCGAGGACACCACCAGGCACCTGGAGCGGCTTGAGGCGGAAATTACCGCCCTGGAGCGCGAGGTCGCCGGTGGAGCGCGAGAACACGGAGAGCGCCTGGCCGAGCTGCGCGGACAACAAGAGGAGTCACGCAAGGTGCTGGCGGAAAGCCAGGCCCGGCTGGAGCAGGAGACGGCCCTCGCCGGAAAGGTCCGCGAACTGCGAACCCGGATGGAGGAGCCCTTGACGGGGAAGCAGCCGACTGCTGCCGGGGATGCCGCCGATGGCGCTGGTGAGCCGGCGCCCGCGCCCGCTCCCGCAAAGAAGAAGGCGCGCAAGGCAGCGAAGAAGGCAGCCAACGTGAAAGCGGCGGTGTCGCCCGAGCAGGCCGAACTGGACGCCCTGATGGCCGAACTGCGCGAACTCCAGGGCGAAAGCCCCATGGTCCCCCTGCAGGTGGATGGGACCGTGGTGGCCGAGATTGTTTCGGCCTGGACCGGCATCCCGCTCGGGCGGATGGTCAAGGACGAGATCCGCACCGTGCGCAATTTGGGCGGGCTGCTGGCCGAGCGGGTGATCGGCCAGGATCATGCGCTGGAGGCCATCGCCCAGCGCGTGCGCACGGCCACCGCCAAGCTGGAGGACCCGAACAAGCCGCGGGGAGTCTTCATGTTCGTCGGCCCATCGGGCGTCGGCAAGACCGAAACTGCGCTGGCCCTGGCCGACATTCTCTATGGTGGCGAGCGCAAGCTCATCACCATCAACATGAGTGAGTACCAGGAGGCCCACAGCGTGTCCGGCCTGAAGGGCTCTCCTCCGGGCTACGTCGGTTACGGCGAAGGTGGCGTCCTGACCGAGGCGGTGCGCCGCAACCCCTACAGCGTGGTGTTGCTGGACGAGGTGGAGAAGGCCCATCCGGACGTGCTGGAAATGTTCTTCCAGGTGTTCGACAAGGGCGTGATGGACGATGCCGAAGGGCGTGAGATCGACTTCCGCAACACGCTGATCATCCTCACCTCCAACGTCGGCTCGGCGCAGATCATGCAGGCCTGCCTGAACAAGGAGGAGAAGGACATCCCGGATGCGGACGCCCTGGCCGAGAGCCTGAGGCCGGTGCTGATGAAGCACTTCAAGCCGGCGTTCCTCGGCCGGCTGAAGGTGGTGCCGTACTACCCCATCAGCGACGACGTGCTGGCCCGCATCATCGAACTCAAGCTCGGACGCATCCGCGACCGGGTGGCGGCCAATCACAAGGCAGTGTTCGACTGGAACGGTGAGCTGGTGGAGGCGGTGCTGGCCCGATGCACCGAGGTGGACTCGGGCGCGCGCAACGTCGATCACATCCTCAACGGCACCTTGCTGCCGGAGATCGCCGGCAACGTGCTGGCCAGCATGGCCGAAGGTGGCAGTATCACGCGTATCGACGTGACCGCGGATGACAAGGGAAGTTTCGAATACCGGGTGGCATGAGGCGACCCGGCGCAACCAGGAAGCAAAGGAGAACAGCATGGATTTCTATGGATTGGATGTTGACCAGGCGATCGACAACTGCGACAGCTTCGCACTCGGCCGCAAGCGTGCCACCGAAGGGATCTGCGCCTGGAACCGGGTCAGGCCGGAACACGTGGTGGACCTGCTGGACCAGGCGGCTCCGGAAGCCCGTGGCGACGCCCGCAACCTTGCAGTCCTGATGTCACGGTTTGCCTGGCGTATCCATGACGGCACCCGGATGCGCAGCGGTGACCGGCGCATCGTCAACAACGTCCGCGAGATCACCGTGTCGATGGCCGGGCGCAACTTCCAGCTGCATTGCACCGAGAACCCGGCGCTCCGCCTGGAACGCATCACCGCCTGATTCCGGGCGGGGCACGGCGCGCACCGGCTTCATGCCGTCTCCCGCAGGCAGGGCCTTAGACTGTCGAGGTGCTGCTACGGGAGTCGTGCATGAACGGATGGATGGCTGGTGGAATTGCCTTGGCGGCGGCCGTGGGTGTGCTGCTGCCGCTGCAGGCCCTGATCAACGCGCGTTTGGGACAGGCGACGGAAGGGGCGCTGTTCGCGTCGTTTGCCTCGTTCCTCGTCGGCACCATGGTCCTGGCGTTGGCGCTGCTGGCCACGCGTACGCCGATGCCCGGCTTGCGGACCCTGTCGGCTTTGCCGGCCTGGGTCTGGACGGGCGGGTTGATCGGCGCGCTGTTCGTGTTGTGCGCCACGGTACTGGTGCCCAAATTGGGCGCCGCGGGGCTCATCTGTCTGGTGGTGGGCGGCCAGCTGGTCGGCTCCCTGCTCTTTGACCACTTCGGCGTGTTGGGACCGGTGCGCCCCGTGGACGCCTGGAGGGTGCTGGGGGCGCTGCTGGTCGCCACGGGTGCCGTGCTGGTGCTGCGACCGGGGCAGGTCGGGTGAGCATGCAGGGCGATATTTTTGCGAGCGGTCCGCTGGCGCTGCCCGCTGCGCAGACAGAGGCCATCCAGGCGGCATACCGCAGCCCGCCGCGTGATTATCACAACCTCAACCACGTGGCCGAGGTGCTTGGGCACTATGCCGATGTGGCCGCTGGCCCGGGCTGGGCGAGGCCGGCTGAAGCCTGGCTGGCGGTGCTCTACCACGATGCCATCTATGAGGCGAAGCGCCGCGACAATGAGGTCCGTTCCGCGCGGCTGGCGGCAGAGCATATCCAGCGCTGGCTGCCGGAAGCAGTGGATGCGGCAAGGGTGTCGTGGCTCATCGAACTGACCGCCCGCCACGGACAGCACCTGCCGGAGGATTTCGGCAGCGGGGCGGATGCGGATGATGTCCGCCATTTCCTCGATTGCGACATGGCAATCCTCGGCGCGGACCCGGACCTGTTCGATGCCTACAACCTGGCGATTGCCGCGGAGTATCGCGGACACGTGCCGGGCTGGCTGTTCCGGCTCAACCGCCGTCGCTTCCTGAAAGCCTTGCTGGAGCGGCCGAGGATCTTCCTCAGCGACCTGTTCCACCAGCGCTACGATTCCGCTGCCCGCGCCAATCTGCGCCGGGTATTGCAGGGTGTCGCCCCCAACTGACGACGGCGCGGATCAGGCGTTCCCGGATGCCGGCCTTGCGGGGCCGGCATCCGCTGGAAGATGGTTCAAAAGCTGCAGATCAGTCCGTGGCGTCCTGCGGCGGGCCAACGTGGCCGACCTGCTTCTCCTGCTCGGAAGCCTCGCGCACGTTGGCCACTTCGATTGCAAAGTGCAGGGTCTGGCCGGCCAGCGGGTGGTTGCCGTCGATCTTCACCTGTTCGTCGTCCACTTCGGCCACGGTCACTACGAGTGGGCCGTTGTCGGTCTGGGCACGGAACTGCATGCCCGGCTCAATGCTCTCCACGCCCTGGAAAGCTTCGCGCGGAACGGTCTGGACCAGCGCGTCATTCCGCTGGCCGTAGCCCTCGTTGGGGCTGACATCCACCTTGAACGTGTCGCCCGTGCTTTTGCCTTCCAGCGCGCGCTCCAGGCCCGGAACGATGTTGCCGGCACCGTGCAGGTAGCTCAGCGGCTGTTCTTCGGGCGAGCGGTCGATGACCTGGCCTTCGTCATTGGTGAGGGTGTAGTGAATGCTGGCGACGCGATTGGAAGCGATCTCCATGGAGCAGCTCCTTGGATGGAAGGGAAAGAAAAAGGGGATATGCCGGAGAACACACGGCAGCAAAAGAAGTAATACGGCCCGAAGGCTAGAGATCCCGCCGCGGATGTGCAACCCGCACCGGTGTTCCAGGGGGCTCCGGTTTATCGCCGCAGGGCGGCTGTGGCAAAGTGCTGGGCCCTGAATACGGAATCCGCACCATGGCTCGATGGCGCTTGCTGTTGCTGGCTTGTCTGGCTTTTATCCCGCTGTCCCTGGCGGCGCAGGCCCGCGACGGCATGAGCCTGGAGCAGATTGCCCAGACCAGGTCGGTCACGCGCGCGGCGATCAGCCCGGACGGCTCTGAAGTTGCCTACGTGCTGAGCGTGCCCCGTCGCCCCGGCGTGGAAGTGGACGGTCGCGTCTGGACCCAACTGCACGTGGTGGATCGCAGCGGCAACAGCCGCGGGTTCATCACCGGCGAATCCAGCGTAGGTGCGGTCGAGTGGTTCCCGGACGGACGGCACATCGGGTTCCTGGCGCGCCGCGATGGTGACGACGGCCGCGCCCTGTACCGGATCCCGCTGCAGGGCGGCGAGGCGATCCGGGTGGCGCAGCTTGACCGCAACATCACCGGTTTCAGCTTGTCGGCGGACGGCCGTCGCGCAGCATTGCTGGCCCAGCAGCCGGAAAGCGATGAGCTCAAGGCACTGCGCCGCAAGGGTTTCACCCAGAAGGTGTACGAAGAGGACTGGCGCCCGATCGAACTGTGGACCGCCGAGCTGGACGCGCCGGATGCCGAGCCGCGCCTGATCGAATTGGAGGGCAGCGTGCAGTCGGTGCATTGGAGCCCGGCGGGCGACCGCATGGCGCTGGTGGTGACGCCGCGGCAGCTGACGGACGACACCCTGGTATTTGCGCGGGTCCGCATTATCGACCTGCAGGGAAGGGAACTGGGGCGCGTGGACAATCCCGGCAAGCTCGGCCAGCTGGCCTGGAGCCCGGATGGCTCGCACCTCGCGATCATTTCCGCTGCCGATGAGAACGATCCCCGCGAAGGCCGCCTGACCGTGGTCGGAAATACCGGCGGAGCCCAGCGTGATCTGCTGCCGGGGCTGGAAGGCCATGTATGGAGCGTAGCCTGGCGCGATGCGGAAACGCTGGTCTACGTGAGCCACGAGGGGGTGGATACCCGGCTTGGCGAAATTGGCGTGGATGGTGGCGGGGACCGCACCGTACTGATCGCAGGCGGGCCGATCTGGGGTTCGCTGAGCGCATCCGCCGGCGGAGACCTCGCCCTGGTCGGGCAATCACCGGAACATCCGGCCGAAGTCTTCCATATCGCTGCGGGCGAGGGGGCAGCGGGCGAGCAACAGGCGCGGCGGCTGACCGACAGCAATCCCTGGCTGGCCGATGTGCGCCTGGCCCGGCATGAAGTAGTGCGCTACGCCACCCGCGACGGCCTGGAGATCGAAGGCGTGCTGGTGCATCCGCTTGATCGACGCGGCAGTGAGCGGGTGCCGTTGATCCTGGTTGTCCATGGCGGGCCGGAATCGCATTATTCCAACGGCTGGCTGACCGGCTACTCGCAGCCTGCGCAGTATGCCGCAGCCCGGGGTTTCGCCAGCTTCTTCCCCAACTACCGGGCCAGCACCGGGCGCGGCGTGGAGTTTTCCAAGCTGGATCGGGGCCGCCCGGGCATGGAGCAGTTTGATGACCTGGTGGATGGCGTCGATCATCTGATCGCAACCGGGCTCGTGGATGGGGATCGGGTGGGGATCACCGGTGGCTCCTACGGCGGCTATGCCAGCGCCTGGGGCGCGACGTACTACAGCGAGCGGTTTGCGGCTGCGGTGATGTTCGTGGGCATTTCCGACCAGGCCAGCCTGGTGACCAGCGGGGATATCCCTTATGAGCAGCACCTGGTGCACATGGGCAAGTGGCCCTGGGAGGATCCGGAGGCGTTCCGCCAGGCCAGCCCGATCACCCACGCGCACAAGTCGCGTACGCCCACGCTGATCCTGCACGGTGAGGACGACCCGCGGGTGCCGGTCGGACAGTCGTACATGATGTACCGCTATCTGCAGCTGGCTGGCCAGGCGCCGGTGCGGCTGGTGCTGTATCCGGGTGAGGGCCACGGCAACGCGCGCGCGGCCTCGCGCTGGGATTACTCCCTGCGCCTGATGCGCTGGATGGAGCACTATCTCAACGGACCCGGTGGTGAGCCGCCACCGTATGGGATTGATTACCAGCTGCCGGCCGACGGGGAATCCTGATGGCCAAGCTGCTGCTAAACCTGCGCCACGTGCCGGACGATGAGGCCGATGAAGTCCGGGCCATGCTGGATGCCAACCGCATTGCCTGGTACGAAACCCGGCCCGGACTGTTCGGAATTTCGCTCGGTGCGATCTGGGTCAAGCACGACTCCGACATCCAGGAGGCCAAGCGGCTGATGGCCACCTACCAGACTGGACGCCAGGCAAAGATGCGCGCCGAGCACGAGGCAGCCATGCGTGAGGGAACCGCCGAAACCTTCGCCACGATGATGCGCGAGCGGCCCGGCTGGGTGCTGGCGCGGGTACTTGGAATCCTCCTGCTGCTGGCACTGATGGGGCTACCGGCTTACCTGCTTTCCCGCTAGGCCGCCGTGCTGCCATGCCGCCGTGCCGTCGCATGACCAACGGCACGGCACGGCCAGGGTCGCGTTGTTATAAGGTTTCAACAAGCCAATCATCCCCGATGGCGACCGCTGGCACTCGCGCCGTGGTCGCCCTGTTTTCGCCTGCCGGAGTTTTCATGTCCCGACGTCGCTTCGCTTTTGTTGCTTCAATCACTTTCCTGATCGCCAGCGTTGCATTGCCTGCGGCGGCCCAGCGCGACATCCGTTTTGACGCCTACTCCGTGCCGGAAACCGGCACGGTGGCGATTCCGGTGCGCGAAGGCAACGTGGCCAGCGGTGCCTTCGCCGATCTGGACGCCGCCACCGGTGGCGCGCTGCAGCGTGCGGTGGATGCATCCGGCTTCAAGGGCCGCAGCGAGAGCAAGCTGGATCTGCCGGGTATCGGCAACTTTGACCGCGTGCTGCTGATCGGCGTGGGCAAGGACGAAGTGACCCCGCGGGTGCTGGAGGATTTCGGCGGCCTGGTGGGACAGGACGGTGCCCGCAGCACCGCCCCGCGCATCGAGGTGCTGTGGCGCGGGGATGAGGCTGGCGTGGCCTCACACGTCGCCTTCGGTGCAGCCTTGGGCCAGTACCGGTTCGACAAGTACCGCAGCGACTCGGGCGATGATGACTCCGCGCCGCGCGCAGGACAGGGCGAACTGGTCATCCGCACCCCCGCCGGCGCCGCCGCGGCAGCGGACTATGAGTCGCAGTGGAAGCCGGTGGCCGAAGCGGTCGCCTTCTCGCGCGACCTGGTGACCGAGCCGGGCAACGTGATCTGGCCCGAGACCTTTGTCGAACGCGCTCGTGAAGCGCTGGACGGCCTGCCCAACGTGACCATCGAGGTGCTGGACGAGAAAGCCATGGAGCGCCTGGGCATGGGCAGCATCCTGGCCGTCGGCCAGGGCAGCCAGCGCCCGCCGCGCATGATGGTGGTGCGCTACAACGGCGGCAACGCCGGCGACGCGCCGGTGGCATTCGTAGGCAAGGGCATCACGTTTGATACCGGTGGCATCTCTATCAAGGGATCCAGCGGCATGTGGCGCATGAAGTACGACATGACCGGCGCCTCGGTGTCGGTGGGCGCGATCAAGGCCCTGGCGGGCCGCCGCGCCCCGGTGAATGCGGTCGCAGTGGCAGCACTGGCCGAGAACATGCCTTCCGGCACCGCGGCGCGCCCGGGCGATGTGATCCGTACCGCCGCCGGCAAGACGTACGAAATCATGAGCACCGACGCGGAAGGGCGCATGGTGCTGGTGGATGCGCTCTGGTACGTGCAGGACCGTGACGACCCGGCAGTGGTCATCGACATCGCCACGCTGACCGGTTCCATCGTCGGCGCGCTTGGTGCTGACTACGCGGGTCTGTTCAGCCGCCACGACGACCTTGCCGCCCAGCTGGAAGCGGCCGGGGAATCCTCGGGTGATCGGGTGTGGCGCATGCCGATGCTGCCCGAATACGGAAGCCGTCTGAGCTCGCCGATCGCCGACATGCGCAACGGCGGCGGCGGCCCCGGCGCCGGCACGGCCGCGCATTTCGTCGGTGAATGGGTGGACAAGGATCGCCCGTGGGCACACCTGGATATTGCCGGCATGGCCTGGATCGAGTCCGGCGGCAAGCCGACCTCTCCGGCGGGTGCCACCGCATTCGGCGTGCGCCTGTTTGATGAATACGTGCGCCAGAACCACGAAAACCAGGCCCCCGCAAACTGATCCCAGCCGGCTGTGGCCGGCTGCTTCTGACCGGGTGCGTCGCGAGAGCGGCGCGCCCGGTCGTACAATCGGCGCATGCTGACCAATATCGCCGCCTATCATTTCGCTGTCATCGACGACCCCGGGACGCTCGCCGGCCACATCCGGGACTGGGCCGAAACCGGCGCATTGCGCGGCACGGTTCTGGTTGCACCGGAAGGCGTGAACATCTTCCTGGCCGGCGCGGACGACGCGATCGAGGCTTTTCTCGGCCAGCTGCGTGCCATTCCGGCCCTTGCGGGGCTGCAGGCCAAATACAGCCGCAGCGCCGCGCAGCCTTTCGGGCGGCTGAAGGTCAAGGTGAAGCGCGAGATCATCAGCTTCCGCAAGGGGCCGCAGGCGGATCCGCTGCTGGGCCGCGCGCCCGCGGTGGCGCCGGCCGACCTCGCCCGCTGGATCGGGCAGGGGGCCGATGACAGCGGCCGTCCCGTGGTGCTGCTGGATACCCGCAACCGGGAGGAAGTGGACTACGGCACCTTCGCCGGCGCGCTGACCCTGCCCATCGACAATTTCACCGAGCTTCCCGATGCATTGGCGCCGCACCGCCCCGCGCTGAAAGAGGCCACGGTGGTGGGCTTCTGCACTGGCGGCATCCGCTGCGAGAAGGCGGTGCTGTGGATGCGTGCCCAGGGCATGGACAACGTGCTGCAGCTCGACGGCGGCATCCTCGGCTATTTCGAGCACGTGGGCGGTCTTGGTTACGAAGGCGAATGCTTCGTGTTCGACGACCGGGTAGCGCTGGATCCGGCGCTGCGGCCACGGGTGGAGGGCGAAGTACCCGCCGATACGGCGCCGGTGCGCGCATGAGGCGCGGCTGAGGTGGAGCTCAACTGGATCGGCCTGGTGCTGGTGGTACTGGGCGTGTACCTGGCATTCAAATTGATCGGAGCAGCGCTGCGGTTGCTGATGTGGCTGGTGGTGCTGGTGGGCGCGTACTGGTTCACCGCGCCACTGCTGGGTTGGCCGACGCTGTCGGACCTGGTGTACGTGTTCGGCCCCGACCTCGGCGGCCAGCGTATCGAGGACGTCTTCACCCCTGCGCGCGTGACCGATGTGCTCGGAGAGCGGGTGGTGGACGGGGTGGTGGACGGCGTGATGGAACGGCTGCAGGGACAGGATCCGGCGCCCGCCGATACCAGCCTGCCGCAGCCCCTGCCCGAACCGTTGCCCGAGCCGCTGCCGGGTGAGCCGGCAGAAGGCGCAGGCTCTCCTTCCGAAGCCGGAGTGGATCCCATGGTCGCGCCGGAAGAGCGCGATTCGATCACCCGGACCGAAATGTAAGCCGGGGACAGGCCCGTCCGATTCTGCCCGGCGCTGGCTGCATCAGTCTGTCTTGCGCGGTTTCCCGGGCTCCGGGTCTTCATGACGCCGAGGTCCGTACCAGAGTTCCAGCCGTTCCCGATCGCGTGACACCCGCCTTGGTGCAAGCAGGAAGCGCAGCATGAAGCGGAGTTTCTCGCCGAAAGAGTAGGTATGCATTTTGCGGGCCGAGCTGCAGACCTCCTCGCGCAGGATCACCACCCGGCCCACGCGGCGCAGGGCGCGACCGAAGCGCACATCTTCGGTGACGTACAGCCCCTCGTCGAACCCTCCCACGGTGTCGAATGCCCGGCGGGTACAGAACAGGAAGCAGCCCGGAGTCACCCGGGCCAGGCGGAACAGCAGGATCGACACCGATTCGAAGATCCGCATGTGCAGCGGCAGCGGACGCATGAACCGCACGGCCACTCCACCGCCGGCCGCGCCGCGGTCCATGGCGGCCATCAGCGCGGTCACCACCTCGGGGTTGGCCAGGGTGTCTGCATCCACGAACAGCAGCCTTTCCCCGCGGGCAACGGCGGCGCCGGCATTGCGGGCGGCTGCAATCTGCCGCGCTTCCACCCGCAGCACGCGTGCACCGCGTGCCCGCGCGATCGCGCCGGTGCCGTCGCTTGAAGCATCATCCACCACGATGATCTCGACCCCGTCTCCGAGCCAGTCAGTGGACCGGGCAAGGGAGTCCAGCGTGGCGCCGATCAGCGGCGCCTCGTCATGGGCGGGAATGATGATGGAAAGCCGCACGCTGCCTCCCTTGCCGGTGGCCGCCCAGTGTGGCCCGGGCGGGTCGGCAATGGGTGAACGGGCGTGCGGTCGGCTGGCTCAGCCGCGGGGTTTGCCTCCGGGGCCGCGCTGGTGCGGAGGCTTGCCGTGGGGACGGGGGGCGAAGCCGCGCCGCGCCGGCTGACGCGCCTCGCTCTGGTCTTCCGCCGTGGCCCGGCGCATCTGCAGCTGCTGGCCGGCGACGCGGACGCGCTTGAGGTGATCCATGATTTCGCGCGGCATGCCTTCGGGAAGATCCACCAGGCTGTAGTCGTCACGGATGTCGATGCGGCCGATATAGCGGCTTTCCAGATCGGCTTCGTTGGCAATCGCGCCGACGATGTTGGCCGGCTTCACGCCGTGGGCGTGGCCCACCTCGAGGCGGAACGACTCCATGCCGACCTCAGCCGGTCGTGTACCGATTTCCCGTGGTCGAGGCGCGCGCGGTGGCCGGCTGTCACCGGAAGCCGGGGCGCTGGCCTGATAGTCCATCTGTCTGGGCGGCTTCGGCCGCTCGCGCGGCGGATCCAGCAGAAGGGGGGTATCGCCCTGCACCTGTTTGGCCAGGGCCGCGGCGATCTCGATCGCCGGCACGTCGTGCTCGCGCTCGTAGCGCTCGATCAGCTCGCGGAACTGGCCCAGATCGTCGGCCTGCAGCCCCGTGCCGATGCGGTCCATGAACTTTTCCACCCGACGCTCGTTCACCGCCTCGACGCTGGGCAGCTCCATCTGCTCGATCGGCTGGCGCGTGGCGCGCTCGATCGCGCGCAGCATCCCGCGCTCGCGCGGGGTGACGAACAGGATCGCTTCACCGCTGCGCCCGGCACGGCCGGTGCGGCCGATCCGGTGCACGTAGCTTTCAGTGTCGTAGGGAATGTCGTAGTTGAGCACGTGGCTGATGCGGTCCACGTCCAGCCCGCGCGCGGCCACGTCGGTGGCCACCAGCACGTCAATACGCCCGTCCTTGAGCTGGGCGATGATGCGCTCGCGCTGCTTCTGCTCGATGTCGCCATTGATCGCCGCGGCGGCCAGGCCGCGCGCGGCGAGCTTGCCGGCCAGCTCTTCGGTGGCAACCTTGGTGCGGGCAAACACGATCATCCCGTCGAAGGGTTCCGCCTCCAGGATCCGGGTCAGCGCATCGAGCTTGTGCACGCCGCTGACCATCCAGTAACGCTGGCGGATGTTGATGGCGGTGGAGGTGGTCGCCTTGATCGCGATCTCGACCGGATCCTTCAGGTAGGTCTGGGCGATGCGCCTGATCTGCTGCGGCATGGTGGCCGAAAACAGCGCCACCTGGCGATTGTCCGGGGTCTTCTTGAGCACCGTCTCCACATCGTCGATGAAGCCCATGCGCAGCATCTCATCGGCTTCGTCCAGCACCAGGCAGCGCAGCTCGGACAGGTCCAGGGTGCCGCGCTCCAGGTGGTCGATCACCCGTCCGGGAGTGCCCACGACCACGTGCACGCCGCGCCGCAGCGCGGCCAGCTGCGGACCGTAACCCTGGCCGCCGTACACCGGCAGCACCTGGAAGCCGGGCAGGTGGCGGGCATAGGTCTGGAAGGCTTCAGCCACTTGGATCGCAAGCTCGCGGGTGGGGGCCAGCACCAGGGCCTGGGGCTTCTTCGCCCGCGCATCCACCTGGGCCAGGATCGGCAGGGCGAAAGCGGCGGTCTTGCCGGTGCCGGTCTGGGCCTGGCCCAGCACGTCACGGCCTTCCAGCAGGGGCGGGATGGTGGCGGCCTGGATCGGGGAAGGGGACTCGTAGCCGACGTCCGTGAGGGCGCGCAGCAGCGGTTCGGGCAGCGAAAAATCGGAAAATAGGGGTTTTGGAGAATCAGCGCTCATCGGCGTCAGATGCATCGGCGCCGTTGGGGGCCGTTCGGGCCGCGCCTATTTTACGCTGGTTGCGGTGAACGGGAGGCGGGCTTTGCACTCGCATGGCGATTGCGCCGCGACTGGTAGGCTTCACCGGATGCGAGAGCTGCGTTTCGACAATGTGTTTTTGCGTGAGCTGCCGGGCGATCCGGAGACCGGGCCGCGGCTGCGGCAGGTGCCTGGGGCCGCCTGGTCCCGGGTAGAGCCTACCCCGGTCCGGGCGCCGCGACTGCTGGCGCATTCGCGGGAAATGACGGCCGCCCTCGGATTTTCCGATGCTGATGTGGTCAGCCCGGAATTTGCCGCGGTGTTTTCCGGCAACGCGCTGTTGCCCGGGATGGATCCGTTTGCTTCCAACTACGGTGGCCACCAGTTCGGCCACTGGGCCGGACAGCTGGGCGATGGCAGGGCGATCACCCTGGGCGAGGCCGTCACTGCAGCGGGCGTCCGGTGGGAGCTGCAGCTCAAGGGCGCCGGGAAAACCCCGTATTCGCGCATGGGTGACGGGCGTGCGGTGTTGCGTTCGTCCCTCCGGGAGTTTGTGTGCAGCGAGGCCATGCACCATCTGGGCGTACCGACCACGCGTGCGCTGAGCCTGGTGACCACGGGCGAGATGATCGAGCGCGACATGTTCTACGACGGCAATCCGCGCGACGAGCCGGGGGCGGTGGTGTGTCGGGCCGCACCTTCATTCCTGCGCTTCGGCAGCTTCGAACTGCCGTACTCGCGTGGCGAGACCGGGCTGCTGCAACGGCTGGTGGAGGTCTGCATCCGGCGCGACTTCCCGGAGCTGGAGGGCGAGGGGGAAGCGCTGTACGGGGAGTGGTTCACAACCATATGCGAGCGCACCGCCATCCTCGTGGCCCACTGGATGCGCGTCGGCTTTGTGCATGGCGTGCTGAACACCGACAACATGTCGATCCTGGGATTGACGATCGATTACGGCCCGTACGGCTGGGTCGAGGACTTCGATCCGGACTGGACCCCAAACACCACTGACGCCCGGGGCCGGCGCTACCGGTTCGGCTGGCAGCCCCGCATCGCCCACTGGAATCTGTCGCGCCTGGCCCAGGCGTTGTCGCCGCTGTTTGCCGAAGTGGCGCCGCTGCAGGCGGGTCTGGACCGCTACGCGGAAGCTTTCACCGCCGCCCACAGCGGGATGAATGCCCGCAAGCTGGGATTTGCGGAGTGGCAGGGCGAGCAGGACGATCAGCTGCTCGCGGAGCTGCACGCGTTGATGACGGAAGCAGAGGTCGACATGACCCTGTTTTTCCGCGCCCTGTCCGGGCTTGAGTCGGATGCGTCCCTTCAGGGCCTGGAGCATGCGTTTTATGACCGCGGCAAGCTTGAGGCCAACCGCGCCGGTTTCGCGGATTGGCTGCAGCGCTACGCCGCCCGATCGGCGCGGGATCCGTTGTCATCCGATCAGCGCCGCCAGCGCATGGACGCGGCCAATCCCGTGTATGTGCCGCGCAACTGGCTGTTGCAGCAGGCCATTGACCGGGCGGAGCAGGGCGATGACGCCGGCGTTCACGAGCTGATGGAGGTGCTGCGTCGACCCTACGAGGTGCAGCCTGGCAGGGATACATACGCCGTGCGGCGCCCGGAATGGGCGCGCGAGCGGGCCGGGTGTTCCATGCTTTCCTGCAGTTCCTGAGCTTTCCTTCCGTTCCTGATCCGGCCGCTAGTCAGGGAATTTCGAATCCCGAGTCGTCAGCGGGGATCGATGCCTGTTCGAAGAACTCCGGCCCGATGATGGACACCACCTCGCCTTCGCACTCCGCCTCGCGCACGGTCCGGTTGCCTTGCTTCACCACTAGCCCGGCTTTTTCCCAGCCGCGTCCAATGCCTGTGTAGAGGGTGTGGGTCAGGCCGTCGCGTTCAAAACGCAGGAATGCGCCGCCGCCACCGGAATACATCAGGGTGCCCGAGCGGAAGACCTCCGCGGCGGGGACGTCATCGGCGGGCCAGCCGGGTTCGGCCAGGTCACCGGATTCCCGGTACTGCAGGTGTGTGTGATTGGCCGAACCGCACAGGGCGATGCCCGAATCCGCTCCGGTCGCGCAGCCGAACACCACCGTCTCGCCGGCGTTGCAGGCGGGCGGCGCTGCGGACGGCGCGGAGGCAGTGGGTGTGGCAGCTGCGGGTTCGGCAAGCTGCTGCGACGGCGGTCCGGTCGTGGTGCCTGTGCATGCAGCCAACAGCAGGGCTATGGCGCAGGTGACGGCGGGCTTCACGCTGATCAGGCCAGGGCGGCCTGCGCGCGGGCGTAATAGGCCTGGCGGTCGGCCAGCCCGTTCGTCCCGCCGTTGATCAGGCGCGTGACCTGGACGAAGTCACCGGTGTTGGCAGTCTCGTTGATATCGCGGCTGGTCCAGTACCAGGCAGCGATGCGGGCGGCATTTTCCGGCTTTGCCGCCAGTCCCGGGTTGTTGACCAGGTCCAGGCCCAGCGCCTGGCCTGCCTGGCTGTAGTTGTAGCGCCCGGTCACCTGGATGTAGCCGCGACCCTTGTAACGCACGCCATCGCCGGCTTGGGTGTTGCCCAGGTCCGAGCGGCCTTCGTAGGCAGCGCCGCTGGCGATTTCTTCCATGTAATGGAATCCGCCGCTCTCGTGGGCCAGCTGGGCGATGAACATGGCCTGCTGCTGCGGGGTATTGATGTTGGCCTCGGCCATTGCCACGTTCAGGCTTTGCGCGATGGCCGGGGCCTGGTCGGCGCTGAGCGTGGGCACGATCTGCATGAGCTGGGCCGCGCTTACGCCGTTCGCGGCACCAGCGGCGGTGCCGTTGAGTTCAAGCTGGGCCGGCGTGTGGTTGGAAGCAAGCGTGGTCTGGCCCGATGGCGCAGGAGCACTGTCCGCGGTCGGAAGCTGGATCTGCTCCCCGGGATAGATGAGGTCGGGATTCAGGATCTGCGGGTTCGCCTGGATGAGCTGCTGCAGCGGGATCCCGTATTGCACCGCGAGTGCCGACAGCATGTCGCCGTACTGCACCGTGTGGGTGCGGGCGCCGGCGTCATTCGCCAGCTGGGCCGGCGTGTGATTGATGGGAGAGACGGCCATGTTCATGCTGGTGCTCCTGTCCTGGGAGCCTCCGCTCATGCCGGAGGATGGGTGTCCAGGGGCAATGAGACCAGAGACGGCCGTGAAGCACAGCTAGGGAAAGCCCTAGAGAAGCCTTAATATGTACGGATGTCCCTGATTACTCTTGAAGGCGTCGACGTCAGCGTCGGCGGTCCGCTGCTGCTTGAAAAGGTTGGCCTGTCGATTTCCGCAGGCGAGCGAATCGCCCTGATCGGGCGCAACGGTGCCGGTAAATCCACCCTGCTGCGGGTGCTGTCGGGCGAGCTGCTGCCCGACGACGGCAAGGTGCGCGTGCAGGACGGGGCGCGCGTGGCCCGGCTCGAGCAGGAGGTGCCCGGAGATGCCGGCGGCAGCGTGTTCGACGTTGTTGCAGACGGCCTGGGCGAGCTGGGCGGCGTGCTTGCCGAGTTCTACCGTCTGGCCCATGCCGATCCCGTCGATACCGATGCGCTCGCCGTCGTGCAAGCGCGGATCGAGGCTGCCGGCGCCTGGAGCCTGGACCAGCGCGTGGCAGCCACCCTGGAGCGCATGGGGCTGGATGGGGACGCACAATTCGCGCGCCTGTCGGGCGGCCTCAAGCGCCGTGTCCTGCTGGCCCGGGCGCTGGTCTCGGATCCCGAGGTGCTGCTGCTCGACGAGCCGACCAACCACCTGGACATCGCCGCCATCCATTGGCTCGAGGAGTTCCTGCGCAACTGGTCCGGCTCGCTGGTATTCATTACCCATGACCGGCGCTTCCTGCGCGCACTGGCGACCCGCATCCTCGAGATTGATCGTGGTCAGGTGACCGACTGGCCCGGGGACTGGGACAACTACCTGCGCAGGCGCGAAGAGCGGCTGCACGCCGAAGCGCAGCAGGCAGCACGCTTCGACAAGTTCCTCGCCCAGGAAGAAGTCTGGATCCGCCAGGGAATCAAGGCCCGGCGCACCCGTGACGAAGGCCGGGTGCGGCGGCTGGAGGCGATGCGGAACGAGCGCGCCGCCCGCCGCGAGCAATCGGGCAACGTGCGGATGCAGGCGGCCCAGGGCGAGGCTTCGGGCAAGAAGGTCGTGGAACTCAAGAACGTGCACTTCGCCCACGGCGAGCGTCCCCTGGTGCATGACTTTTCCACCACCATCATGCGCGGCGACCGGATTGGGCTGATCGGCCCCAACGGGAGCGGCAAGACCACCTTGCTGCGTCTGCTGCTGGGCGAGCTGGAGCCGCAGCGCGGCAGCGTGCACATCGGCACCCGCCTGCAGGTGGCCTATTTCGACCAGTACCGGGCCACCCTGCGCGAGGACTGGAACGCCCTGGAAAACGTGGCCGAAGGCCGCGAGTTCGTCGAGGTCAACGGCGCCCGCAAGCATGCGATCGGCTATCTGCAGGATTTCCTGTTCACGCCCGAGCGCGCCCGGGCGCCCATCACCCGCTTGTCGGGTGGCGAGCGCAACCGGCTGCTGCTGGCCAAGCTCTTTGCCCAGCCGTCCAACCTGCTGGTGCTCGACGAACCCACCAACGACCTCGACGTGGAGACGCTGGAACTGCTGGAGGAGCTGCTGGCCGATTACGCCGGGACCATGCTTCTGGTCAGCCACGACCGCGACTTCCTGGACAACGTGGTCACCTCGATCCTGGCGATGGAAGGCGACGGCCAGGTTGGTGAATTCGTGGGCGGCTACAGCGACTGGCTGGGCCAGGGGGATACTTCGTGGTTGCGCTGGCAGCCTTCAGCGGGGCGTGCCGCGCAGAAGGCACCCGCAGAGCAGGCACCTGCCAGTGCGGCGCTATCGCCTGCACCGCAGCCACGCAGGCAACTCAGCTATCGAGACGCCCGGGAACTGGAACAGCTGCCCGCACGGGTCGAAGCGCTGGAAAAACAGGTCGCGACGCTGACCGCGGCGATGTCGGATCCGGAATTCTTCCGCCAGGACAGCGACGCGATCACCGCCCACAACGAGGCTGTGGCAGCCGCGCAGGCCGAGCTCGATGAAGCCTATGCCCGCTGGGAAGCGCTGGAGAGCGCCGTCTCAGACTGAGCCGGGTCCGGCTCAGTCAGCGCCCAGCCACGCGCCGCAACCCTGGTACTCCTGGCCGCCAACGGTCAGGCTGACTGCAGCACGGAATTGCTCGCCGCTCATCGGGTCGCTGCAATCGCGCTCCTCGACGGCCAGGCTCACCGGGGTGCCGTCTGCCGCCTGCCCGGTGTAGCCATCCGGGGTGGCCTCCAGGCCGGTGGCTTCCAGCAGCCGCTGGCCATAGTCCAGGTGTGCGGTCAGTGCGGGCTCGCCATCAAGGCCGTCGCTGACTTCCACCAGCCAGCCCGGCTCCTGGCCAACGGCGCGCAGGCGCACGCCCTTGTCCTCGGCAACATCCCAGGGGGAACTGCGGTCGGCGCGGACACAGCTGCGCTGTTGCTGGCCCGCCAGCGTCAGTTGCGCTTCGTCCAGGCCGCGGGCCCAGAATTCATTGCCGGCCTCATCGGCGTAGCGTGCGCCGGAGGCCGCTGTCACATTGGCCAGATCCAGGCGCTGGCCCGACCAGGACATGCGTACGTTCTGGCCGGACTCATCAAAGGTGGCACCCACGACCAGGTCACCGCACTGGAAGTTGAGCCGCTCACCGGGCGTGACGCCGGCGATTGGCGCGGTGGCTGCTTCAGGCGCTGAGGTGTCTTGCACGGGGGCCTGTGGCTGGCAGGCGGCCAGCGCCAATGCAAGCGCGGCAGGTGCCAACAGTCGGTGGAAGGGGGCGTGACCTGGCATGGCCATGGGACAACACTCCTTTGTTTTTCGATTGACTGCGCGAGAGGGCGCGCCAATCCAGCATAGACCCAATCTCCCGGCACTGCCGCAGGGCCGGGAGTGCCGCTGCCCGCTGGCTCAGGGCGCCCAGTCGGCCCGATACACCGGATACAGGCCCAGGCGTTCGTCCCAGGCGCTGTGGCGGCGGTAGAAATAATCCAGCCGCGCGCGCGGGCTGTCGGCGAACGCCGGGTCATCGCGCAGCTGCTGTTCAAACGCCTCATGCAGGGCAGGATCGGCGGCGAGCATCTGCTGTGCGATCTCCTCGGCCACGTAGGCTTCCATGTATTCCTTGCGCTCGAAATGGTTGTTGAACCGTCCCCAGGCGGCGTGGGAATCAGCGGCCTGTGGCTCCAGCAGCGCCATCACCAGGCGCGCGCCGGGCTGGGCAATGGGCACGAACAGGCTGCCGGCGGGCACATCACGCGACTCGGGCTGCCACTGGCCCTGCAGGGTCAGGCGCTGGCGGCCTTCCATGGAGCCGGGCGCCTGCGCCCAACTGTCTGCGCGGAACGTTTCCAGACGCGCCCGGGGCATCGCCTCCTCCAGCTCGGTGAAGTCCAGTCCGTGCAGCTTCAAGTGCTCGCTCACCCAGCCGGCGTGGGCAGCGGGAACCACGTAGCCGCCGCGTGGCGCATCCACGGAGCGGGCGGGTACGAGTTCGTCACGCAGCGGTACCCGCCAGACCTGCGGCGTGGTTTCGTCGTAGCGGGTAGCCAGCGCTCCGGATATCGCGGAGGGTTCGCGGGTCCAGGCATAGCCGCGGAAATCGATGGTGCGGGCGGCGTCCGTGGCTTCGTACTCCAGCGGAACCGGCTGGCCTCCCAACGCCGCCGCGCGTGCGTCGGCGGCATGGGCAGCCAACAGCCAGTCCTGCCCATTCCGGGCGACGTGTTCGAGTACCGAAACGATGAGGTTGCGGGTCAGCTCCACACGCACCGGATACTCCTTCCACGAGTGCGTTTCCACCAGCATCGAGAAGCGATTTCGCAGCCAGAAATAGCCGGTTGAAAAGCGTGGCGGATAGACGTTGGCGACGAAGCCCGAGGCGGGATTGTCGTACTCGGCCAGTGAAGGATAGAACGGCAGCGGCAGCGACCCCCGGGCGGCCAGGTCATCGATGACGCCGTCGCGGAACATGCGGCCGATGTCGCGCAAGGCGTCGTCACCGGCGTGGAGCGGTTCCACCTGGATCGCGATGTCATGTTCGAACTGCGCGCCGTTGGTGGCGTGCAGGTCCACCTGCACCAGCGGGTCCCAGGCCTCGACCAAGCGCAGCATGGCCTGCATCTCCGGCGAGTCGGCTTTGGCGTAATCGCGGTTGAGGTTGAGGTTCTGCGCCGTGGCGCGCCAGCCCGATTCGCGCGGTCCGCGCTGGTTGGGGCGATTCCAGGCTTCAAAACGTTCGTGGCCGTCGACGTTGAATACCGGGACGAACAGCAGGACCAGGTTGTCCAGACTGCCGGATGCCGCTTCGTTGGCCAGCACTTGGCGCAGGGCCAGGAAACCGGCGTCCTTGCCGTCGGCTTCGCCGGGATGGATCCCGCCCTGGATGAGCACCACCGGCAGGCCGCGCTCACGGGCCTGGCGGGGATCGAGCGCGCCGGTGCGGGTCACCGCCAGCGCCTTCATCGGGCGACCCTCCGGACTGGTGCCGTAATCGAAGCAGCGCACCGTGTCCGGATGGGTGGCGGCGAATGCCCCGCACAGGGAAACGACTTCGTCGTAGCGCCCGGTTTCAACGTAGCCGGAGCGCTCGGCGTGGGTGGTCAGCGGGGCGGGCTGCGGGCTGGTGAAAGCCGGTGCGGAGCTGAGGGAAACCAGCAGGGCAAGACAGGCCACAAATGGGCGCTTTGGGCGCTTTGAGTTGGACATCAGCGTAGGAGCAGGAAACGGGGATGGGCAATGATGCCTGCTTCGTGCCGGCCCCACAGCAGCCGGTGCGACGCTGGTGCCTTCCAGCCCCGTACTTGGGGGCTGTACTTGCGGCCCTGTACTTGTGGACATGTTCCAATGCACGATCCCTGCTCGCGCAGGAGCGCGGCAGCTGCGGGCAACCCATGGAATCGATCGTCACCTACATCATCATCGGCGTCACCGCCCTCGTCTCATGGCGGGCCTTCAGTGACCACAAGCTGCTGGCGCGGCTGATCCTGTGGCCGCCGGCGATCACGCGCAACAACCAGTACGAGCGCCTGGTGACGCACGGTTTCATCCATGCCGACTGGATGCACTTGCTCTTCAACATGTTCACCCTGTTGTTCTTCGGCAGGGCGATGGAGATGTTTTTCTCCATGCGGATCGGGCCGTTGGGTTACCTGCTCTTTTACCTGTCGGCAATCGTGGTGGCGATCATGCCCACCTATCTCAAGCACCAGAAGGACGCCAGCTATCGCAGTCTGGGAGCCTCGGGCGCGGTGTCGGCGGTGCTGTTCGCGTTCATCCTGCTGGAGCCGTGGAGCCGGATCTACATCATGCCGATCCCGATCGGCATCCCGGCTTTCGTGTTCGGTGGGTTTTATATCGGTTACAGCATCTGGATGGATCGCCAGGGCGGTGGCAACGTGAACCACAGCGCCCATTTGTGGGGTGCCGCGTACGGCATGTTGTTTACGGTGATGCTGGAGCCGCAGGTGGCAACCAGCTTTGTGGGCCGCCTGTTCAATCCCTGACCGCCGGGGTCGGACCGGGATGACGGCACCGGCCGCAGCCGGTAATCACGGCGTCTGCAGAATGGCTGTGTTATTGCAGAAGGTGCCTGCACGCAGGCCCTGAATCAGAAGCCATTGGAGGAATGATGCAGATCACCCGTGCAAAAGCGGTCGCCCTGCTCAACAAAGGGGAAATGCAGCTCTACGACGACAGTCGCCATAATCCGGTCCGCAAGTTCAGCGTCAGCCAGCTGGACAGCCGGATCACCCGCGCACGCAGCATCCGGGACCGTGCCCGGGACCTGGTCCGCAGGCAGAAACTGGCCTCGCGCGAGATCACCGGCAGCAAGCGCGGCACCAGCGGAGCGGCCAACCAGCGCAGCGCGGACAAGGTGGAAATCCTCGCCGACATACTCAAGCGCTTCGAGACGCAGCTGACCCAGGCAAAAAAGGACGCCCGCGCGTCCGCGAAGGACACCGCCACGTCCACCCGCAAGGCCGTGAAGAAAGCCACGAAGACGGCCGCAAAGTCCCCGGCCAGGACAGTGGCGAAGAAGGCGGTCCCCAAAGTCGCCAAAAAGACCGCCGCCCGCAAGACGGCCAGCAAGGCTGCCCGGAAGGATGCTGGCGCGACGGGAAAAAAGGTCACTGCCAAGCAGGCACTGCGCAGTACCCGCAAGGTGCTTGAGGCAAAACAGGAGGCGGCGCGCCAGCCCAAACCCTGGCAGGAGGCGGGCAGCCATGCGGGTCAGGTGGGGTCGGACGGCTACCAGAGCGGCGCTGCGGCAAGCCGGGCCGGGGATCTCCACGCAGCCGAAGCCCGTATCCCGGCGATCCACGGCAGTATCGGGACCCGCGGGCGGATCACCCAGGGAAAGCGCGACAGCCACGATTCCGGGGAGTGATCGGGTCGCCGGGAGGGCCCCGGATGGGGCCCGCGGGGCATGCGGCGGTGCAGCACATCCTGTTCACACTTTCGCGAAAAAGTAGGGTATTGTGCGCTCACTGTTCACAGCCGGGATCACGGTACATCGTGGCTCCGATGCGGTAGATCTAGAAGTTATACGGTTGGCTCCGGCCAGTCGGGACGATCCGCTCCATCGCTTTCGCGTTACCCCTTGCTAGACAGTCGCGGCACCGCATGTGGCGGGCCGTGTATACATCAACAAACTGTAGTACCAAGGAGTAGCAACATGTCAGAGCGTCAGAGCGGCACCGTCAAGTGGTTCAACGATGCCAAGGGCTTCGGCTTCATCACCCCGGAAAACGGCCAGGACGTTTTCGTCCACTTCCGTTCGATCCAGGGCACCGGCTTCAAGTCGCTGCAGGAAGGCCAGCAGGTGACCTTCAAGGTCGTGCAGGGCCAGAAGGGCCTGCAGGCTGACGAAGTCGAGCCGGTTTGATTCCAGCTTAACTGCGTATCCCTGAAAACCCGGCTTCGGCCGGGTTTTCTTTTGCCTGCAATCCGCGCGGTGCGCCGAAGCTGCATCGTGCCATCACATGGGCGGTCCTATCCTGCCTGCTGAGGACGTATAGGCAACAAAGGGGAGGGCACTGATGAAGACGGGATGCTGGCCGCCGCATTTGGCCATAGCGCTGGCCATGACGCTGGTGCTTGCAGGTTGCGGACGTGATGAAGCGGAGCGGGCGCCTGCCGGCGCTGTCGTGGACGTCCGCGACGGGCGGGAATCTGCCCAGGCCGCAGAGCTTCCTGCATCGCCACCCGCGCTTGAAGATGTGATGGAGCGTGATCCCCGTTACCTGGTGGGGATCAGCTTTCCCCCCGAGGCCCGCCGCTATCCGGCGCTGGCCGCGGAACTCGCCGCGTTCGCGGATGCGGCGCGTGCCGACCTGGACGAGGCGGTCGCCAGCCTGGGCGAAGGCCGCCCGACGGCGCCGTATGACCTGGTGCTTGATTTCTCCCTGCTGGCCGAGACCGCTGATGTTGTTGCAGTGGCGGCTGACGGCAGCAGCTATACCGGCGGTGCCCATGGAAACCCGCTGGTCGCGCGTTTTGTCTGGCTGCCCCGGCAGGAGCGGATGCTGACCGCGAGGGAGCTGATGGCCAATGCCAGCGGCTGGGGAACGGTTTCCGATTATGTGCGCGAACAGCTGCATGCGCAGATGCTCCAGCGCATGGACGCGGAGGCTCTCGAGCCGGATGAGCGCCGCCAGATGCTGGGCTCCTCGACCCGGATGATCGACGAGGGTTCCGCTCCCGATCCGGAGAACTTCGCCAACTTCGAGCCGATGCTGGACGCCCGCGGTGGTATCCAGGCATTGCGCTTCGTGTTTCCGCCGTACCAGGTCGGCCCCTATTCGGACGGAGTGCAGACGGTGGTCGTGCCGGCCGAGGTCCTGCTTCCGCACGTGGCCGAACCCTGGCAGGAATTGTTCGCCCACGGCTAGGCTTTCCGCGACGCGCTAGTATCGGGACGACCGATTTTCCTGGACACAGCTCGTTGAGGGGGTGGAGATGGGAGACGACGATCGTTACCGGCAGCGCATCGAGGCGTTGCTGGCGGATGCCGACGTGCGCCTGGGGGATGGGCGCGAGTGGGATCTTCAGGTCCATGACCCACGCTTCCACGCGCGAGTGCTGGGGTCAGGCTCGATGGGTCTGGGCGAGTCCTATATGGACGGCTGGTGGGATACCCGCTCGCTGGACGGCCTGCTGCTGAGATTGATACAGGCTGGCCTGGGCAATCGGGTGTATGGCGCCGCCGAGGTGGCGGACGGCGTAGCGGCCTGGCTCACCAACCGCCAGCGCGGACGCCGCAGCTATGAAGTGGGGAAGCGCCACTACGATCTCGGCAATGACCTCTACCAGGCCATGCTCGGGTCACGCATGGTGTACAGCGCCGGCTATTGGCGGAATGCAGACACCCTGGACGCCGCCCAGGAGGCCAAGCTCGATCTGTGCTGCCGCAAGCTGGGGCTGAAGCCCGGCATGCGACTGCTGGATATCGGCTGTGGCTGGGGCGAGATGCTCAAGTTCGCCGCCGAACGCTACGGTGTGACCGCGGTGGGAGTGACCATTTCCCGGGAGCAGGCCGAGTACGCGCGAAAGCTGTGCGAGGGCCTTCCCGTCGAGGTCAGGCTGCAGGACTACCGCAGTCTTGATGAGCGCTTTGACCGGGTCGTGTCGATCGGCATGTACGAACACGTGGGGGTGCGCAACTACCGCACGTTCTTCCGCGTGGCCCGGCGCAATCTGGTGGAAGACGGGCTGTTCCTGCTGCACACGATCGGCAGCAATGTGTCTCGCAACCGGACCGATCCCTGGATCGCCAAGTACATCTTTCCCAACTCGATGGTGCCCTCCGCGGCGCAGACGACCCGCGCGCTGGAACGCAGGTTCGTGATTGAGGACTGGCACAACTTCGGCGCCGATTACGATCGCACCCTGCAGGCCTGGCGGGACAATATCGAAGCCGCCTGGGAGCGTCTGCCGGAGCGTTATGACGAGCGTTTCCGGCGCATGTGGCGGTTCTACCTCGCGGGTTCGATGGCCTGCTTCCGCGCCCGACGGCTCAACCTGTGGCAGATCGTGCTCTCGCCCCACGGGGTGCCCGGCGGTTACATCGCACCGCGCTGAGAGCGCAAGCGGTTGGTCAGCCGCGGTAGGCCGCTGCGGCGTTCCGGAGCGTCGCGCCCACCTCCCCGGAAAGCCGCAGCGTGGCCAATGCATCGGCCCGGGTGGTGCCCCGGTTGAGGATCGCCAGGGGCTTGCCGGCCTCGTGGGCCAGCCGCGCAAAACGGAAGCCGGAATACACCATCAGCGAGGAGCCAACCACGAGCATGGCCTGGGCCTGCTGGAGTGCATCTACCGCCAGACCCAGCCGCTCGCGAGGCACGTTCTCGCCGAAGAACACCACGTCCGGCTTGAGCAGGCCACCGCAGATGCTGCACAGGGGCGGGTGGTAGGTAGCTTCGGCTCCGGCCGCGATGTCCGCATCACCGTCGGGGGCATACGCGGCGGGGCCGGGGTCCCAGCCCGGATTGGCGGCTTCCATCTCCGTTTGCAGGGCATCGCGATCGCTGCGCGCTCCACAGCTGAGGCACACCACGCTGTCGAGGTTGCCGTGCAGATCGATGACCTCAGGACTTCCGGCCCGCTGATGCAGGCCATCGACGTTCTGGGTCACAAGGGTGTGGACGACGCCGGCTTGGCCAAGCGTTGCAAGCGCATGGTGGGCGAGGTTCGGCTTTGCCAGTCCGAATTTCGGCCAGCCGACATGGCTGCGTGCCCAGTAGCGGCGATATACGGCTGGGTCGCCGGTGAACGCTTGCCAGGTGACTGGGGCAGGGCGCTTCCATTGCCCGCTCTCATCGCGGTAGTCGGGGATGCCCGACCCGGTGCTGCAGCCGGCGCCCGTGAGCACGAATACTTTTTCGTGCTGTGCGAGCCATTGGGCGAGTTGCGCTGATTCGGCTTCTGTCTGGGCGGCGAGTCTAGAAGTCATGGCCATTGGCCAATGCTAACGCCGGGCAAGCCGCGTTGGGCAGGCTCGATCCACTCAGGCTTTGCGGGCGACGAAAAGGTGACTGGTACTGCGCGGGTGGCATCGGCACCCGCCTGACATGGCGCGGTGGTTCCAGGAGCAATACGTCGGTCCCAAAGTTGCCACATACGAACGCCCCGCAAGCCCAGCGCCGTCGGGGTTGGCAGCGTTTTCGGCGAAATAAAGGAGGAGGCATCCGCGCTTTTGCGGATGCCGGGGGGCATTCGCAGAAAACGCTGCCGGCCCCGGCGGGGCCCATCAGGTCACGCCGTAACCCGGCGAAGGAGCCATCTCCCTGCGCTCAATCCAAGCCCAGCGCAAATAAAAAAACCGCCCGGATCACTCCGGGCGGTTCGTGTCACGCAAAGCAGCTTGGATCAGTTCGCCGGATCAACCAGGCCGCGACGCTCCAGCAGCGGCTGGATGTCAGGCTCGGCACCGGAGAATGCGTGGAACAGATCCAGCGCCGGCTTGCTTCCGCCCTGCGACAGCAGCGTGGCGCGGAAACGGTCGCCGTTCTCGCGGGTCAGACCGCCATTTTCCTCGATCCAGCTCACCGTGTTGGCGTCCAGCACCTCGGACCAGATGTAGGCGTAGTAGCCCGCCGAGTAGCCGCCCATGATGTGGCTGAAGTAGGGCAGCTTGTAGCGCGGCGGCACGGCAGCGAAGTCGATGCCGTCGGCGGCCAGCGCGGCAGCCTCGAACTCGACCACCTCGTCCGCGGTCGGGATGTCATCCGTGGCCGCCTGGTGCAGGCGCTGGTCGAGCATGGCGGCGCCCAGGTACTCGGTGGTGGCGAAGCCCTGGTTGAACTTGGCGGTCGCGACCACCTTGTCCAGCAGCTCCTGCGGCATCGACTCGCCGGTCTCGTGATGCTTGGCGTAATTGGCCAGGATCGACGGCCAGTCAGCCCACATCTCGTTCACCTGCGACGGGAACTCCACGAAGTCGCGCGGAACCGCGGTGCCGCTGAAGTACGGGTACTCCACGTCCGAGAACATGCCGTGCAGCGCGTGGCCGAACTCGTGGAACATGGTGGTCACTTCGTCCCAGGTCAGCAGGGTCGGCTCACCGCCCGCCGGCTTGGTGATGTTCTGGTGGTTGGCCACCACCGGCTTGGTGTCCATCATGTGCGACTGCGACACGTAGGAGTTCATCCACGCCCCGCCGCGCTTGGAAGCACGCGCATACGGGTCGAAGATGAAGATCGCCAGCTGCGAGCCATCCTTGTCGAACACGTCGTAGATCCAGGTGTCCGGGTGGTACTTCGGCAGGTCGGTGCGTTCCTTGAAGGTGATGCCGTACAGCTCGGTGGCAGCGTAGAGCACGCCGTTCTCGAGCACGTTCATCATTTCCAGGTAGGGCTTGAGCTGCGACTCGTCGAAGTCGTACTCGGCCTGGCGCACCTTCTCGGTGTAGTAGGCCCAGTCCCATGGCTCGAGCTGGAAGCTCGGCTCGCCCTTGGCGGCCTGCTCCTGGTCGATCATGGCCTGCAGCTTCTCGGCCTCGCGCTTGGCGTTGGCAACCGCGGGCGGGGCCAATTGGCCGAGCATCTCGTTGACTGCTTCCGGCGTGCCGGCGGTGGAGTCGGCGAGCACGTAGGCGGCATGGTTGTCGAAGCCCAGCATCTTGGCGCGCTCGTCGCGCAAGTTGACCACGCGGGAGATGATTTCGCGGTTGTCCCACTCGTTGCCACGCGCGCCACGGACCACGGAGGCCTCGTGGATGCGCTGGCGCAGCTCGCGGTTGGCCAGCTGCGGCAGCGGCGGCTGGCCGGTGGTGTTGAGCAGGGTGATGACGTACTTGCCTTCGTGGCCGCGCTCGGTGGCGGCGTCGGCGGCGGCGGTGATCTGGGCTTCGGTCAGGCCTTCCAGCTCTTCGCGGGTGTCGACGATGACTGCGGAGTCATTGACCTCGGCCAGCACGTTCTGGCTGAACTGCGTGCCCAGGTTGGCGGCTTCGGCGTTGATTTCCTTCATCCGCGCCTTCTGCTCTTCCGACAGGGCGGCGCCGGAGCGGACGAAGCTGGTGTGATAACGCTCGATCAGGCGCACGCCCTCGGCGTCCAGGCCCAGCGAATCGCGCTGGTTGTATAGCGTGTCGATGCGCTCGAACAGGGCCGGGTTGAGCGAGATCGCGTCGCTGTGCGCGGCGAACTTGGCCGAGTAGTCGGCCTGCAGCTTGCGGCGGGTGTCGTTGGTGTCGGTGCCGACCAGGTTGTAGAACACGCGCAGGGCGCGGCTCAGGGTTTCGCCCGAGCGCTCCATCGCCAGGATGGTGTTCTCGAAGGTGGGCTCTTCGGAATTGTTGGCGATCGCGTCGATCTCGGCCAGGGCTTCGGCCATGCCGGCCTCGAATGCCGGGGCGAAGTGCTCGTCCTTGATCTGGTCAAAGGGCGGGAACTGCAGGGGCAGCTCGCTCGGGGCGGCGAAAGGGTTGTCCTGGGTGAAGGGCATGACCTGCTCGCTGGTCTCGCCGACTTCGCCGGCAACGGGGCTGTCTGTGCTGCAGGCGCTGACGCCCATTCCGAGTGCGGCGGCAAGCGCCAGGGTAAGGCCGGTCTTCTTCATGTGCTGCGGATCCTGCTCGTTGACAAGCCCTTGATTTTACCGCAGACGCAGCATTGCTGCCCCGTGACCTATGGCACGGGCGTTTTGAAGCCTTCGCAGAGGGGTCAGCGAACGATGGTGACCGGGATACCGGTCTGGGCGATGACCTTGCTCGACACCGATCCGAGCAGGATGCCCTTGACCGCACCGCGGCCGTGCGAACCGAGCACGATCAGGTCCACGCGATCTTTTTCCGCCACCTTGAGGATGGTTTCGGCAATCTCGCCGATCTCGGCACGCTCGGTAAGTTCCAGCTTCGCTCGCGACAGCGAACGGCGGGCGTCCTTGAGCATCGACTCCAGGGTTTCCTCCTGCATCTGCCGGACCGCCTGGCTGCCAAGGCGGGTTTCCACGCCCGGGAAGGGCGGCGGATCCACGGCCATCAGGGTCACCCGTGCGGGTTTGGCCAGTTCGCGGTTGAGGGAAACCACGAACCTCACCGCGCGCATGCTGATGTCGCTGCCGTCAACGGCAACCAGGATCTTCATTGAGGGAACCCCTAAGGCAGCGGCGCATCGCCGGATGCCGCGGATTATAGCGGCCGGCGGTCGCGGCGCAGCTTACTTTTCCACGAAAGCCCGCTCGAACACATACTCGCCCGGCGTACCGATGCGGGGAGCCGGGGTGAAGCCGCGCGCGTCCAGCAGGCTGCGCACATCGGCCAGCACCTGGGGGCTGCCGCAGATCATCGCGCGGTCATGCTTCGGGTCCAGCGCTTGGAGGCCGAGGATCTCCATCATCCGGCCGCTGTCCATGTGCGCGGTCAGGCGTCCACGGTGGTCGTGTCCGTCGAGCTGGAAGTCCTCGCGTGTCACTGCCGGGAAATAAAGCAGCTTCTCGCCGATCACTTCGCCGAGGAGCTCGTGGTGGGGCAGCTCGTTGCGGATGTATTCGGAGTAGGCCAGGTCAACGGCATGGCGCGCGCCGTGGCAGAGGATCACGCGCTCGAAGCGCTCGTAGGTCTCCGGATCCTTGATCACCGAAAGATACGGAGCCAGGCCCGTGCCGGTGCCGATCAGGTACAGGTTGCGGCCGGGATGCAGGTCGTGGATCAGCAGGGTGCCGGTGGGCTTGCGGCTGATCACGATCTCATCGCCGGGCTCGATGTCCTTGAGCCTGGAAGTCAGCGGGCCGTCCGCCACCTTGATGCTGAAGAACTCCAGTTGCTCTTCCCAGTTCGCGCTGGCGATGGAGTAGGCGCGCATGAGCGGCTTGGCGCCTTCTTCCTGGCGTAGGCCGAGCATGACGAACTGACCGTTATCGAAGCGGAAGCCATCGTCGCGGGTGGTGGTGAAGCTGAAGTAGTCGTCGGTCCAGTGGCGGACGTCCAGCACGGTCTCGGTGCCGAAAGCGGAACTCATGCTCGTTCTGTTTATAGCGCGTGGGGGCCTCTATTCTACCTGTTCATCCCGTCCCGAGCCTTGCGCCACCCTGTCCCAATCGTGGAACAGCGTGGCCACAGCGGCTCAGCGTGGGGCACTTTCCTCACGGGGGCGTGGCTTGCGGTCGCTGGCCAAGGTCCGCACCACGATCGCCAGCCCGATCCCCGCGGCCACCGTAAATAGCGCCAAGGCGATGGCGGGATAGCCGAACAGACGCGGTCCACCATCCACGCCCATCATCAGCGCGGCCCCGACGATCAACGCGGCCGTCACCAGGCCGGCGGTGATGCGATTGGCGATCTTGTGCAGGCTTTCCAGCAGGTGCGATTCCTCCAGCCCGGCAACCCGCACCTGCATGCGGTTGTCGGCAAGCAGCGAGAGCACATCGCCGATCTTGCGCGGCGCCTCGCGCACCAGCGCCTGCAGTTCCATGGCCTCGCTGGCGAGGTTGGCGGGCGAGAAGGATTTGCGTAGGCGCGCGCTCATCACGCTTTGCAGGTGGCTTTCCACCACCTGCTTCACGTCCAGGTCCGGGTCCAGCGCCTTGGCGACCTGCTCCAGATGCAGCAGGGCCTTGCCCAGCAGGCTCAGCTCCGGCTGGGTGCGCAGCCCGCAGGCCGTGGACAGGCGCACCAGATCCAGCACCAGCCGGCCCTCCGACATGGACGATGCCTGCGAACCGGCCGCATAGCGGGCCACCAGCTGGGACACCTCACGCACGTAGCGCGGCTCGTCGAAGTCCTCCAGGCGGGTGCCCATGGCGATGGCCTCGGCGGTCGCTTCCTCGCCACGGCCATCCACGGCGGCGAACAGCAGTTTCAGCAGCCGGTCGCGCTGGCGCGGCGGCACGTGCGCCACCATGCCGAGGTCGAACAGGGCCAGGCGGCCGTCGTCGGTCACCAGCAGGTTGCCGGGGTGCGGGTCGGCATGGATTTCACCGTGCACGAAGACCTGGTCCAGGTAGGCGCGCATCAGCACCGCGGCCAGCGCACCCAGATCCTGCTCGGTGCGGCGCAGCCCGGAAATATCGGTGGCTTTGGTTCCGCGCACCAGCTCCATGGTCAGCAGGCGGGGGCGGGTGAGGTCCCAGACCGGCTTGGGCACGAACACTTCCGGATACTTCTCGAAGTGGGTGTCGAAGCGGTCGAGGTTCTGCGCCTCCACCCGATAGTCCAGTTCCGCGAGCAGCGCGCGGCGGAATTCGCCCACCCAGTCGGCGAGGTGCAGGCGGCGGCCCAGATCGGTCATCTGGTCGACGCGCTCGGCCAGCCCGGCCAGCAGGGCGAGGTCCTCGCGGATGAGCTTTTCGATGTTGGGCCGCTGCACCTTCAGCGCCACCTCACGGCCGTCGCGCAGCGTGGCCCGGTGCACCTGGGCCAGGGAGGCGCAGCCCAGCGGGGTCTCGTCGATGCTGCCGAACACGCGCTCCGGACGCATGCCCAGTTCCTGCTCGATCACTTCATGGATGGCCTGCCAGGATTCGGGAGCCACGTCGTCCTGCATCCGCTCCAGCGCTGCCAGGTATTCGGGCGGCACCATGTCAGGACGCGTGGACAACCACTGGCCGATCTTGACGAAGGTCGGCCCCAGTGCCTCCAGGTCGTTGACGAACTGCTCCGGGCGGTCGTCGGAAGAGTCTTTCGGCAGTTCCATTTCAAGCGCGGACTCGTCCATCTCGAAGGAGAACACGCCGGCATTGCGGTACTTGAGCAGGAAACCGAGGATCTGGGCCTTGCGGGCAATGCCGCCTGCAGGTGGGTGCGATTCCGGATTCACTTGGCTGGACATGCCGTTGACTCCCCTTGGACGATCATTGATGAATGGACGAGCGTGAGCATGCAGGGCCGGATGTGTCGACTTTGTGGAGTATTGGCCATTCGACGCGCCCACTGGAGGAACTGGTCGCGATGCTGCGCGAGGCCGGAGTGACGCGGCTGGCCGATGTACGCCGGTTTCCCGGCTCCCGCCGCAACCCGCAGTTCTCGGCAGAGTCGTTGGCTGTCAGCCTTCCGGCGGCGGGGATCGAATACGTTCCCATGACCGAACTTGGCGGGCGCCGGCCCGCCCGGCCCGATTCGCCCCACACCGCATGGCGCAACACCAGCTTTCGCGGCTATGCCGACTATATGGATACCCCGGAATTTGTCCGGGGGCGCGAGCGGCTGATGGCGCTTGCCGTTGAGCAGCGGACTGCTGTGATGTGCGCCGAAGCCCCATGGTGGCGCTGTCACCGCAGCCTGATCTCCGACGACTTCAAGGCCCGCGGCTGGCGGGTGGTCCATCTGATGAACCCCGGCCGCAGCCAGGAGCACCCGTGGACGCCCGCCGCGCGGATCGTCGATGGCAAGCTGGATTACTCAGCGCTCGCCGACGACCAGCGCGACCTGTTCCAGTAGGAGCGCGCCATGCGCGCGAAGCCGCGTGACCACTGATCATGGAGCGATGGCCGCGATGGCTGAGGGGCCGGCGGGACAGCCCGCTCAAGATCCGCCTGGCAAAAGAAATCAAAAGTCACGCGGCTTCGCGCGCATGGCGCGCTCCTACGAGGAAGCAGCCGGTCCTTTGCCCGGGCAGCAAGGCTCCTCAGCGATAGCCCGCGGCTTGCAGTTCGAACAGCTCGGCGTAGCGGCGGCCTTCGGCCATCAGTTCCTCGTGGGTGCCGCTGGACTCGATCCGGCCTTGATCCATCACCAGGATCCGGTCGGCCATGCGCACACTTGAGAACCGGTGGGAGATCAGCACCGCAGTGCGCTGGTCCGACAGCTCCTTGAAGCGCTGGAACACCTCGAACTCGCTGCGCGCATCCAGAGCCGCAGTGGGCTCGTCCAGAATCATCACCTGGGCATCGCGCATGTAGGCCCGGGCAATCGCGATCTTCTGCCACTGCCCGCCGGACAGGTCCAGGCCGCTGCTGAAGCGCCGGCCGATCAGCTGGTCGTAGCCCTTGGGCAGCGATTCAATCACCTCATCGGCCATCGCCCGGTGTGCGGCCTCGCGGATCCGCGCCTGATCGTCCATCGCATCGATCTGGCCGACCCCGATGTTCTCGCCCGCGGTCAGGTGATAGCGCACGAAATCCTGGAAGATCACCCCCACGTTCGCCCGCACCTCGTCCAGGTCGTAGTCGCGCAGGTCGCGTCCGTCCAGCAGGATCCGGCCCTCGTCGGGGTCATACAGCCGGGCCAGCAGCTTCACCAGGGTGGTCTTGCCGGCGCCGTTCTCACCCACCAGGGCCAGCACCTCGCCCGCCTGCAGGGTGAAATCCACGTTCCGCAGCGCCCAGTGGGGGGCGTCCGGATAGCGGAAGCCGACGTTCTCGAACACGAACCCTTCGCGGATGGGCTTCGGGAACGGCACCGGGTTTTCCGGCGAGCGGATCTCCGGCTCGATCGCAAAGAACGAGAACAGGTCGTCCAGGTACAGCGCCTGGCTGGCCACCTGGGAAAAGCCCACCAGCAGCCCCTCCAGCAATTGGCGCAGGCGGCGGAAGCTGCCAGCCAGGAAGGTCAGGTCACCGATGGTGAAATCGCCGCGCACTGTGCGCCAGGCGATATAGGCATAGGCCACGTAGTAGCCCAGCGTGCCCAGGGCCGCGAGCAGCGCGCCCCAGGCCGCGCGACGGCGGGCAAGGGACCGGTTGGCCTTGTAGAAATCCCAGGCCAGGGTCCGGTAACGCTCCACCAGGAACCGGTGCAGGTTGAAGATCTTTACTTCTTTCGCACTCTCCACGCTGGCGCCGGTCTGGCGCATGTATTCGAGCTGGCGGCGCTCCGGCGTGCGCATGAAGTTCAGC
This sequence comes from Luteimonas sp. A478, assembly GCF_054052025.1. Classification (NCBI taxonomy): domain Bacteria; kingdom Pseudomonadati; phylum Pseudomonadota; class Gammaproteobacteria; order Lysobacterales; family Lysobacteraceae; genus Luteimonas; species Luteimonas yangxiaopingae. Next base: position 362,595 of record NZ_JBSVRF010000001.1, read on the forward strand.
GAATAGCCCAGCGCATTGAAGTGCGATTCGCCGATGAAAGCCGGTATCAGTGCCACCGCCAGCAGCAGGATCAGCCAGGGCGCGTAGACCAGCAGGCCGACGGCGAAGCTGATCACCGTGATGACATCCTGCAGCTGCCCGAACAGCTGGGCCATCAGGTTGCTGCGGCCCATGGTCTGGCGGCGGGCGCGGTCCAGCTTGTCCTGCAGCTCCGGATCCTCGAAGTCTTCGAGGTCCAGCGTGGCCGCGTGCTCCATCAGGCGGATGCTGGTGGCGTTGGTGAACAGCTCCGAGAGCATCGACTCGGCGTAGGCCACCATGCGCCCGATCAGGTCGGACGCGATCGCCAGCCCGAACTCCAGCGCCAGCAGCCACAGCAGGTGGTGCAACAGCCCGCTGCGCCAGGCCTCGCCCAGCGTGTCGAAGGTGATGCCAAGGCCGACCAGGCGCACCGCCTCGTCGATGATCAGCTTGCCCACGTACAGCATCAGGATCGGCAGGAATGCGCGTATCAGCCGCAGGCCCAGGCTGGTGATGCTCAGGGTCGGACTGGCGGCCCAGATCTGGCGCAGGAACGGCGGTACGTTGCGCATCGCCTGGAAGCGTTCGCGCAGGCTGGGATTGGACTGGCGGCCCGGGGCGGAGGAGGCGGAAGGTTTGGCCATCGGGCGATTGTGCCTGAACCGCCGCCGTGCGCTGCGGGGCCTGTCCGGCGATCAGGTCCGGGGCAGTGCCTTCGTCCGGGCTTGCAGGGCCGGGCTGACTGGAGGTGTAACTGGCCGGTATACTGCAGGGTGGCGCGGATTTGACCCTGCGCGTTGTCCTTTGAAATCAGTTGCTTACGAGGGGTTTTTAATCCCTTTCCACTCATGAGTGCGGCCGGCCGGCAGCGTCGGTGGCCGCTGAGGCACCCACCGCCGCATGCGCCTGTCAACGATCAAGCTGTCCGGCTTCAAGTCCTTCGTCGACCCCACCACGTTGCACCTGCCGACGAACATGACCGGCGTGGTGGGTCCCAACGGCTGCGGCAAATCGAACATCATCGATGCGGTGCGCTGGGTCATGGGCGAGAGCACCGCCAGCCGGCTGCGCGGTGACTCGCTCACCGACGTGATTTTTTCAGGCTCCTCGGCCCGCAAGCCGGTGTCGCAGGCCACGGTGGAGCTGATCTTCGACAACTCGGACCACACGATTTCCGGCGAGTACGCGGCGTTCAACGAGATCTCGGTCAAGCGGCTGGTCAGCCGCGATGGCCAGAGTAACTATTACCTCAACGGCACCCGCTGCCGCCGCCGCGACATCACCGATCTGTTCCTGGGCACCGGCCTGGGGCCGCGCAGCTACTCGATCATCGAGCAGGGCATGATCAGCCAGATCATCGACGCCCGGCCCGAGGACCTGCGGGTGTACCTGGAGGAGGCCGCCGGCATCTCCAAGTACAAGGAGCGGCGCAAGGAGACCGAGACCCGGATCCGCCATACCCGCGAGAACCTGGACCGGCTCAGTGACCTGCGCGATGAGGTCGGCAAGCAGCTGCAGCACCTGGCCCGCCAGGCGCGCCAGGCCGAGCAGTACACCGCGATCCAGGCCGAGCGGAAGATCCGCCATGCCGAATGGCAGACGCTGGAGTACCGCGCGCTGGACCAGCGCTTGGGCAAGATGCGCGAAGACCTGGCCCGCGAGGAAACCCGGCTCGAGCAGCTGGTGGCCGAACAGCGCGATGCCGAGCGCCGGATCGAGACCAATCGCGTGCGCCGGGAGGAAGCATCCGAGGTACTGGGCCAGGCCCAGGCTGCGGTCTACGAAGTAGGTGGCAGCCTGGCGCGGGTGGAGCAGCAGATCACCCACCAGCGCGAACTGTCCGGCCGGCTGGTGAAGGCGCGCGAGGAAGCCCAGGAAGCGCTGGCCGAGATTGGTGAGCACATCAGCACCGATCAGGAACGGCTGGAAGCGCTGCAGGAATCAATCCTGGAGGCCGAGCCGCGGCTGGAGCAGCTGCGCGAGGAAGACGCCCAGCGTCAGGAGATCCTGCGCGATGCCGAAGCTCGGCTCACCGACTGGCAGCAGGGTTGGGATGAACATGGCCGCGAGGTGGCCGAAGCCACGCGCGCTGCCGACGTGGAACGCACACGCGTCGATTACCTGGACCGGCAGTCTCTGGATGCCGACCGCCGCCGCCAGCAGCTGGCCACCGAGCGCGAAGGCCTTGATCTGGACGCGCTGGCCGAGCGCTTCGCCGAGGTCGACCAGCAGCATGAGGAGCAGAAGCTCGCACTGGAGACGCTCACTGCCGATCTGGAAGCGCGCAAGCAGGCCGCGCTGACCGTGCAGGAAGATCAGCGCAACGCCCATAACGAAATGTCGGAGCTGCGCAAGCGGCTGCAGGAGCAGCGCGGACGCCTGTCTTCGCTGGAAACCCTGCAGCACGCGGCGCTGGGCCAGGAACAGGGCGCGGCGGTGGAGTGGCTGCAGCGCCACGGGCTGGATTCGGCCGCGCGCGTTGGTGAGCGGCTGCAGGTGGAAAGCGGCTGGGAGAATGCGGTCGAAAGCGCGCTGGGCCAGCTGATTGAAGGCGTCCTGGTGGACCAGCCCGAAGCCCTGGTAGGCGCACTCGGAGACCTGGGCGAGGGGCGTCTGGCTTTGGTGTCCGCGGCCGATGACGATGAACAGTACGCGGCCACTTCGCTGGCGGCCAAGGTGCAGGGCCCGGGTGCCATCCGGCGCCTGCTGGCCCGCCTGCACGTGGCGGAAAATCTCAACGAAGCCCGCGAATTGCAGGCGCGGCTGGACGAGGGCGATTCCGTCATCACCCGCGCCGGTGAGCGCCTCGGCGCCGGCTGGGTGCGGGTACTGCGGTCCGGCGCCGCCAAGCAGGGCGCGCTGCTGCGTGAGCGCGAGATCCAGTCCCTGCGCACCGGCATTGAAGAGCTGCAGGAGCGCGAAGCTCAGCTGGAAGAGGAAACCGCCGCCCGCCGCGGCCAGCTGCTGGCCGCAGAGCAGCAGCGCGAGGAAGCCCAGCGCGCGCTGTACCTGGCCCATCGCAGCGTGTCGGAACTGGCGGGCCAGCTGCAGAGCCAGCAGGGCCGGCTGGATTCGGCCCGCGGCCGGATCGAGAAGATCGACGTCGAGCTGGCCCAGCTGGCCGAAACCACCGACACCAGCGCCGGACAGGCACGTGAATCGCGCTCGCGGCTTGAAGACCTGGTGGAGCGCATGGCCGAGCTGGAAAGCACCCGCCAGGCGCTGGAAGCCGAACGCCGCGTGCTGACGGACGCTCGCGATACGGCCCGCATGGCGGCGCGCTCCTCCGGTGAGATGGCCCACGCCCTGGCCCTGACCCTGGAGTCGCAGCGGGCCCAGGTGCTGGCCCTGACCCAGGCCCTGGAACGCATGGGCGGCCAGCGCGGACAGCTGGACTCGCGGCTGGCCCAGATCAGTGCCCAGCTGACCGAGGGCGACGACCCGGTCCAGGAGCTCGAAGCCCAGCACCAGATCACGCTGGAGCAGCGCGTGGTGGTGGACGCGGCCCTGAACGAGGCGCGCGCCGCGCTGCAGGGCATCGAGAACGAACTGCGCGAGCTGGAGCAGATCCGCCAGCAGCGCGACGAGCAGTCGCTGGCCCACCGCGAGAAGATTTCCCAGCGCCGCGTTGACCAGCAGGCGCTGGTGGTACGGGCCGAGCAGCTTGCCGGCGAGGTGGCCGCAGGCGGTTTTGAGCTGGACCAAGTGCTGTCCGCGCTGGACGAAGACGCACAGCCGGCCGATTGGGAAAAAATGGTCACCGACTTCGACGCCAAGCTGCGGCGGTTGGAACCGGTCAACCTGGCGGCGATTTCAGAGCATGCCGAGGCAGCCCAGCGCAAGGAATACCTGGACGCCCAGGATGCCGACCTCAACTCGGCCCTGGAGACCCTGGAAGACGCCATCCGCAAGATCGACCGCGAAACCCGCGGGCGCTTCAAGGACACCTTCGACCGGGTCAACTCGGGCGTGCAGGAAATCTATCCGCGCCTGTTCGGCGGTGGCCACGCCTATCTGGAACTGACCGGCGAAGATCTGCTGGATACCGGCGTGGCGATCATGGCCCGGCCTCCCGGCAAGCGGGTGTCAAACATCTCGCTGCTGTCGGGCGGCGAGAAGGCGATGACCGCGGTGGCGCTGGTGTTCGCGATCTTCCAGCTCAACCCGGCACCGTTCTGCCTGCTGGACGAGGTGGACGCGCCGCTGGACGAAGCCAACGTCGGCCGTTTCACGGCCTTGGTGAGCGAGATGAGCGAGAAGGTGCAGTTTCTGTTCGTCACCCACAACAAGGCAACGATGGAGGCCGCGCAGCAGCTGTCCGGCGTTACCATGCGTGAGCCTGGCGTGAGCCGCCTGGTGTCGGTGGACCTGGCAGAGGCTGCGCGCCTGGTCGGTGCCGCCTGACCAGGCCGGTATCCCGCGTTACCCTGTGGCGCAGTTTTTCGCGCATGTTCCAGAACGTGCATGTTCCAGAAGGAGAATTCACGTGTCAGACGCAAGGCTGATGCAAATCGCGATCGTGGTGGCTGGCCTCATCCTGTTTGCCGCCATCTGGTATCACGGAACCCGGCCACGCAAGACGTCGCAGGGCCGTCGGGTTGCCTCTGAGCAGCGCAACGGCGAGCGGCTCGAGCCGACCCTTGGTGCGCAGATCGAAGAGGAACTCTCCCAGGCCGGGGATGATGTGGCGGACCCCGCGGCACAGGCCGAGATGGAGCTGTTCGACAGCGCGGTGGGCGATCCCGCCACGCCCAATGCCGAGCTGGGGCGGCGGGTCAGCAACGAGTTCGACAAGATCGTGACGCTGTACATTGCGGCCCGGGCGGGCCAGGTGCTGCGCGGCGCCGACATCGTAGTGGCGGCGGAGAAGGCCGGGCTGACCTACGGCCACATGAACGTGTTCCACCGTCTGGTGGAAGGCCGGCCGGAGATGGGACCGGTGTTCAGCGTGGCCAACATCAAGAAGCCGGGCAGCTTCGAGATGGGCGAGATCCAGGAGCTGGAAACGCCGGCGATCGCGTTCTTCCTGACCCTGCCCGCACCGGTCTCGGCGCTGGATGCCTGGGACGCGATGCACCCCACCGCGCAGCGCATGGCCGAGCTGCTGGACGGGGTGCTGCTGGACGAGCAGCGCAACGCACTTGGCCGCCAGCGCGTCTCACATCTGCGCGATGAACTGCGCGCCTACGACCGCGAACAGGAAGACCCCCCCATCACCCGCAGCCCGCGCTGGTAATCCCTTCTCCCTGTCACCCTCTGTAGGAGCGCGCCATGCGCGCGAAGCCGCGTGACAACAATCACCGGAAGGTGGTTTGGCGGCATCACCGAGGCCAGGCGAAAGAGTTCGCGGGCGGCCCGGCGGGTCCGTCCCGGTCAGGACACGCTGTGAATACGTCCATGTACGCTTGCCGGCGCCGTCCATGGCGCCGACAGTCCTGACCGGGACGGACCCGCCAGGCACCTTGCGTTCGCGGCGATCGGCCGGAAATCGAATTTCACGCGGCTTCGCGCGCATGGCGCGCTCCTGCGGAGGAGGCGCCGCCATCGGGGGCGTCATCAGGGTTTGGGGTTCTTCCCGAGCCCCTGACGGGTTTCGCGGGGACCGGCAAAAACACCGGCCGGGGCGTCGGGTTGGATAGAATTCCCGGATGCCTGCCAATCCTGCTGAACGCATTTCCGAACTGCGTGGTCTGATCGACGACGCCAACTACCGCTATCACGTGCTCGATGAGCCGCAGATCCCGGACGTCGAGTACGACGCGCTGATGCGCGAACTTGAAGCGCTGGAAGCGGAACATCCCGAGCTTGCCAGCGCCGACTCGCCGAGCCGGCGGGTAGGCGCTGCACCCTCAGGCAAGTTCGCCCAGGTCCGCCACGCCATGCCCATGCTCTCGCTGGGCAACGCGTTCGAGGACGCCGAGGTCGGCGACTTCGTGCGGCGGATCATCCAGAAGCTCGACAACGATGCACCCGCCTTCTCAGCCGAGCCCAAGCTCGACGGCCTGGCTGTCAGCCTGCGCTATGAGGACGGCGTGTTCGTCCAGGGCGCGACCCGCGGCGATGGCGCCACCGGCGAGGACGTGACCGTCAATCTGCGCACGGTGCGGGCCATCCCGCTGCGGCTGCGCGGCAAGGACTGGCCGGCGGTGCTGGAGGTGCGCGGCGAGGTGTATATGCCGCTGGCCGAGTTCGAGGCCTACAACGCCCGGGTGCGGGAGCAGGGCGGCAAGGTGCTGGCCAATCCGCGCAACGGCGCGGCCGGTTCGCTGCGCCAGCTGGACCCTGCGATCACCGCCCAGCGTCCGCTGGCATTTTTTGCCTATGGCACCGGGCTGGTGGAGGGCGGCACGCTTCCCGATACCCATTCCGAATCGATGCGCCTGCTGCGCGAATGGGGCTTTCCGGTCAGCAATCTTGGCGAGGTGGTGAGCGGGCTCGAGGGCCTGCTCGACTATTACCGGCGCATCGGCGGGCAGCGGGCCAGCCTGCCGTTTGAGATCGACGGGGTGGTCTACAAGCTTGATGACGCCCAGGACCGTGAGGAAATGGGCTTCGTCTCGCGCGCACCGCGCTGGGCGCTTGCCCACAAATATCCGGCCCAGGAGCAGTCGACGGTGGTTGAATCGATCGAGATCAACGTGGGCCGAACCGGTGCGGTCACGCCGTGGGTGCTGATGCGACCGGTGCATGTGGGTGGGGTGACGGTGACCCGGGCCACGCTGCATAACGCTGACCAGGTGGCGCGTCTTGACGTGCGCATCGGCGATACGGTGATCGTACGCCGGGCCGGTGATGTGATTCCGGAAGTGGTGCGGGTAATTGCGGACCGCCGGCCGGAAGGGACTCAACCTTGGCGCATGCCTGACAACTGCCCGGTCTGCGGATCGGAGATCGTGCGCGAGGAGGGCGAGGTGGTGGCCCGCTGCAGCGGCGAGCTGGTGTGCCCGTCGCAGCGGGTGCAGGCGCTGTTCCATTTCGCCTCGCGCCGGGCCATGGATATCGACGGCCTGGGCGAGCGGCTGATCCAGGCGCTGGTGGATTCCGGTTTCGCCACCAGCGTGGCCGACCTGTACCGGCTGGGCGTGGATGATTTCGTGGAAATGAAGCGCCTCGCCGATGAGCGCGACGGCACCACGCCGGAAACGGTCAAGGCCGGCAAGGTGGCCACGAAGTGGGCGGAGAACCTGGTGGAGGCGATCGCCCGCAGCCGCGAGGCTTCGCTGGCGCGGTTCCTGTTTGCACTCGGCATTGGCCATGTGGGCGAGAGCACGGCCAAAGCATTGGCAACGTGGTTCGGTGATCTCGAACTTATCCGTCATACCCCGTGGCCGCTGTTCAAGCGCGTGCCGGATATTGGCGGCGAAGTGGCGCGTTCGCTCGGGCACTTTCTCGACCAGCCTGGCAACCAGCAGGTGGTCGACCAGCTGCTGGAGCGCGGCGTGCGCATCGCCGACGCCCATCCGCCATCACCGAAGCTGGCCGAAGGGCTGGATCCGGTTACCCTGCTGGCGGACCTGGAAATTCCGAGGATCACCACGAACCGTGCCGAACGCCTGGTGTCTTCGTTCGCCTCGGCCGAGGCCATTGCGACCGCTGCCGAGCACCAAATCGTTACTGCGGGACTGCCCGGCGATGCCGCCCAGTCGCTCGCGGAATGGATGGGCGAAGACGCGAACCGCGCCCTGTACCTGCGCTCGCTCAAAGCCCAGCGAGAGCTGCTGGATCAACTCCCTGCTCCGGATGAGGTACAGGCCGGTCCCCTGGATGGCCAGACGGTGGTGCTGACCGGCACGCTGGAAGCGATGACCCGCGACGAGGCCAAAGAGCGTCTGGAAGCGCTGGGCGCAAAGGCCGCCGGCAGCGTATCGAAGAAGACCTCGTTCGTTGTCGCCGGTGAATCCGCGGGCTCCAAGCTGACCAAGGCGCAGGAGCTCGGAATCGAGGTGTGGGACGAGGCCAAACTGCTCGATTTCCTGCAAGCCCATGACTGATTCCGGCTGGCGTCCTTCCGCGTCGCTGGAAGCGCTGCGCCTGCGCGCCCGGCTCAATGCGGCGATCCGCGGCTTCTTTGAGGCGCGCGGCGTGCTGGAGGTGGAAACCCCGATCCTGTCGCAGGCGGGGAATACCGAGCCGAACATCGCCTCGTTCCACGTCCGGTTCACCGGCCACGTGGACGCCGGTCCGCGTCGACGCTGGCTGCGCACATCGCCCGAATACCCGCTCAAGCGCCTGCTCGCCGCGGGCCTGGGCGACTGCTATGAGCTGGGTCGGGTGTTCCGTGATGGCGAAGCAGGTGGTCGCCACAACCCCGAGTTCACCATGCTCGAGTGGTATCGCCTGGGCTGGGACCACATGCGCATGGCCGCCGAAACGGTGGAGGTGGTGCAGACGGGGCTGGCACTGGTGGGCCGCCAGGCGCAGCCGGTGCGTACCAGCTATCGCGCGCTGTACCGCGACCATCTCGGCATCGACCCGATGCGCGCGCCCGAGGCCGAACTGCGCGCGGCCCTGGGTGGCATTGATATCGATCCGCGTGGCCTCAACCGCGATGACTGGCTGGACCTGCTGATGACCCACTGCATCCAGCCGCGCTTCGCCGCGGATGCGATCACGGTGGTCTACGACTATCCGCAATCACAGTGCATGCTGGCCCGGATCCGGGCGACGGACGGTGATACCGATCCGGTTGCGGTGGCCGAGCGCTTCGAGCTGTATCTGGGGCCGCTGGAACTCGCCAATGGCTATCACGAGCTGCAGGATCCGGCCGAGCAGGACAGCCGCTTTGAACGCGAACTGGCCCTGCGCAGGGCCCGCGGTGAGGTGGAGCCGGAAGTGGATGCCAACCTGCTGGCAGCGCTGGAACACGGCCTTCCGCACAGCGCCGGCGTCGCCATGGGCGTGGACCGGCTGCTGATGGCGATGCTAGGGACACACCGCATTGCCGATGTGTTGGCGTTCGATTTCCGCCGGGCCTGAACCTGTGCCTGCGCAGGTGTTTGGCCGCGCTGCAACATGGAATTACATCAGGACCGGTTAAAGTCTTTGCGGGGATTTTCCGGAGGTGGCGGTGATCAACGGAGTTTGGCGGACGGTACTGCTGGCGTTTGTGGTGGCGGCCTGCGGCGGGTGCACGATGCTGGGGAAGGGCGGGGCCGGCGCTGACCGGCCCGCGGCGCGCGACGACGGAGGGGGCGGGGTTTCGCCAGTTGAGGTGGTGCGCTGCGTATCGCGTGACAACCGCCGCAAATACTGTGCTGCCGAAACCAGTAACGGGATGCACATGCATCGCCAGCTCTCGTCCGCGGAGTGCATCCAGGGCAGTACCTGGGGCTATGACTCGCGCGGGGTCTGGGTGGTCTCGGGATGTGGCGGTGAGTTCATTGCGGCGGCGGAACAGCTGAACGGCGACGCTGGGGGCTCCGGCGAGGACGTGGACATGACACCCGTTGGCGAGCAGATCGTGCGCTGCGAATCGCGTGGCCATCGCCGCAGCCGCTGCAATGCAGTGGTCGGTGAAGGGGTGGAACTGATCCGCCAGCTGTCGGCCACGCGCTGTGTCCAGCGCCAGAACTGGGGCTGGGACCGGCGCGGCGTCTGGGTGGACGGCAACTGCGGGGCAGAGTTCCGGGTGTACTGAGCGGTGCGGATTGTCCCGTCGGGCATCTGGCCAAACGGTTAAAATCGACCGATGAGCCAAACCGCCATTGATTACTCCAGCTACGACCGTATCCGTCCAATCCGATGGAGCGGCAATGCGCTGGAGCTGCTCGACCAGCGGCGCCTGCCGTTTGAAACCGTGTACGTCCCCTGCATCAGCAGTGACGCGGTGGCCGACGCCATCCGCGACCTGGTGGTGCGCGGCGCCCCGGCGATCGGCATTGCCGCGGCATGGGGCCTGGTGCTGGCGGGGCAGGGCATCCAGGCAATGGATGGCGCGGATGCCGCACGGCAGCTGCAGCCCGCCATGGAGCGGCTCAATGCCGCCCGGCCGACCGCGGTGAACCTGGCCTGGGCGCTGGCGCGGATGCGCATCGCGCTGGCCGCGGCTGGCGCGCAGTGGGGAGAAGCACTGGAGCGTGAGGCGCGCGCGATCGAAACCGAAGACCTTGCAGCCAATCGCCGCATGGGCGAGCTGGGTGCAGCGCTCATTGCGCCGGGCTCGGGCGTGCTCACCCACTGCAATACCGGCTCGCTGGCCACCGCCGGGTTTGGCACCGCGCTGGGCGTGATCCGTGCCGGCGTTGCCCAGGGCCGGGTAGGGCGCGTGTTTGCGGGCGAGACCCGGCCGTGGATGCAGGGCTCGCGCCTGACCGTATGGGAGCTGCAGCAGGACGGCATCGATGCCACCCTGATTGCCGACTCCGCCGCGTCCCACCTGATCAAGGACGGCCAGGTGGACTGGGTGGTGGTCGGCGCCGACCGCATCTGCGCCAACGGCGACGTTGCCAACAAGATCGGCACCTACCAGCTGGCCATTTCGGCGCGCTTCCACGGCAGGAAATTCATGGTCGTGGCTCCTTCCTCAACGGTGGACATGGAGACCGCCAGCGGCGATCTGATCGAGATCGAGGAGCGCGATCCGGGTGAGTTGCTGGAGGTGGCTGGCAGCCGCACGGTGGCCGAAGGCGTGCAGGCATGGAACCCGGTATTCGACGTCACCCCTGCGGATCTGATCGACGCCATCGTCACCGAGAAAGGCGTGATCCAAAGTCCCGATGCTGCCTCGATGCGCGCCATGTTTGCCTGAACCCACCGCGTCTTCTGTCCCGGTAGGAGCGCGCCATGCGCGCGAAGCCGCGTGACTGATGGTGTGCCAAGATCCTTCTGACAGGTTGCTTCGTCCGGAGCTGCCTTCGTGCGGGCCAGCCATGATTCACGCGGCTTCGCGCGCATGGCGCGCTCCTACCCTTGGAAAAGTGGCCATTTGTAGCCTAAGCCGTTGATTTGTGGATGGAAAAGTCTGCATGAGGGGCGTGCTGCGTGTTATACTTGTCTGTCTTTTTAAATGCGCTTCCCGCAGCTGTTCCATCGCCGCCCCGGCCCGCCGGGTCGTCCGCAGCCGCTGCCGGCAGCCGTCAGGATGCAAACAGCCTAGATGGTCGATTCCACGCAAGAAATCATCCCCGTCAACCTCGAAGACGAAATGCGCCGCAGCTACCTGGATTACGCCATGAGCGTGATCGTGGGGCGCGCGCTTCCTGATGTCCGCGATGGTCTGAAGCCGGTGCACCGGCGCGTGTTGTATGCGATGAACGAGCTGGGCGCACACAGCAACAAGCCCTATTTCAAGTCGGCGCGCATCGTCGGTGACGTGATCGGTAAATACCATCCGCACGGCGACCAGTCGGTCTACGACACCCTGGTGCGCATGGCGCAGCCGTTCTCGCTGCGCTACCTGCTGGTGGACGGGCAGGGCAACTTCGGTTCGGTCGACGGCGACTCGGCTGCGGCGATGCGTTACACCGAGGCGCGCATGTCGCGCCTGGCGCACGAGCTGATGGCGGACATCGACAAGGAGACCGTCGATTTCCAGCTCAACTACGACGAGAAGGAGAGCGAGCCGACGGTGATGCCGGCGCGGGTTCCGAACCTGCTGGTCAACGGTTCCGCGGGCATTGCGGTGGGCATGGCCACCAACATTCCGCCGCACAACCTGTCGGAAGTGATCGATGCCAGCATCGCCCTGATCGACGACCCGGAGCTCGATATCGACGGGCTGATGGAATACGTCCCCGGACCGGACTTCCCCACCGCCGGCATCATCAACGGCGTCAGCGGCATCCAGCTTGCCTACCGCACCGGCCGCGGGCGGGTGCGCATGCGCGCCAAAGCTGATATCGAGGTGGCCGACAACGGTCGCGAAGCGATCATCGTCACCGAGATCCCGTACCAGGTGAACAAGTCGAAGCTGATCGAGAAGATCGCCGACCTGGTGAAGGAAAAGAAGCTGGAAGGCATCAGCGAGCTGCGCGACGAGTCCGACAAGGACGGCATGCGCATCTACATCGAGATCAAGCGCGGCGATTCGGCCGAGGTTGTGCTCAACAACCTGTACCAGCAGACCCAGATGGAGTCGTTCTTCGGCATCAACATGGTGGCCCTGGTGGATGGCCGCCCGCAGCTGCTGAACCTGAAGCAGATCCTGGAAGCCTTCGTCAGCCACCGCCGCGAGGTGGTGACCCGCCGGACCATCTTCGAACTGCGCAAGGCCCGTGCCCGGGCCCACGTGCTGGAAGGCCTGACGGTTGCGCTGGCCAACATCGACGAGATGATCGAGCTGATCAAGACGTCGGCCAACCCCAACGAAGCGCGCGAGCGGATGCTCGGCCGCCGCTGGGAGGCAGGGCTGGTGGCCACGCTGCTGGAAGCCACCGGCGCGGAGGCATCCAAGCCGGAGGACCTGCCCAAGGGCGTGGGCCTGATCGACGGCAGCTACCAGCTCACCGAGATCCAGGCCCAGCAGATCCTGGACATGCGCCTGCATCGCCTGACCGGGCTGGAGCAGGAGCGCCTGACCGACGAGTACCGCCTGCTGCTGGAAACCATCCGCGGGCTGATCGAGATCCTCGAAGATCCGGACGTGCTGCTGGAGGTGATCCGCACCGAGCTGCGCACGGTCAAGGAAGAGTTTGGCGACGAGCGTCGCAGCGAGATCCGCGAGAGCGAAGAGGACCTGGACATCCTCGACCTGATCGCGCCCGAGGACGTGGTGGTGACCCTGTCGCACTCCGGCTATGCCAAGCGCCAGCCGGTGACGTCCTATCGCGCCCAGCGACGCGGCGGACGCGGCCGCAATGCCGCATCCACCAAGGACGAGGATTTCATCGACCAGCTGTGGCTGGTCAACACCCACGACATGTTGTTGACGTTCACCAGCGCCGGGCGCGTGTTCTGGCTGCCGGTCTATCAGCTGCCAGACGCCGGGCCGAATGCGCGTGGCCGTCCGATCGTCAACTGGATTGCGCTGGAAGACGGCGAGAAGGTCCAGGCGGTGGTGCCGGTGCGCGAGTACGCCGAAGACCAGTACGTGTTCTTCTCCACCCGCAACGGCACGGTCAAGAAAACCCCGCTGAAGGAATTCGAATACCGGCTTGCACGCGGCAAGATCGCGATCAACCTGGACGATGGCGATGCGCTGGTGAACGCCGACCTGACCGATGGCAGCAAGGACATCATGCTGTTTGCGTCCAACGGCAAGGCGGTGCGTTTCGACGAAAGCGAAGTGCGTGCCATGGGCCGTACCGCCACCGGCGTGCGCGGCATGCGCCTGGCCGAGGGCGAGCACGTATGCAGCATGATCGTGGTCCAGGCTGATGGCGACGGCGACATCCTCACCGCCAGCGAGCATGGCTACGGCAAGCGCACGCCGGTGTCGGAGTATCAGCGCAAGGGGCGCGGCATCCAGGGTGTGATTGCGATCCAGACCACCGAGCGCAACGGCCAGCTGATCGGTGCGGTGCAGATCGCCGACCACCACGAGGTACTGCTGATTTCCGACGGCGGCACCCTGGTGCGCACCCGCGCCTCGGAAATCGCCCAGGTCGGCCGCAACACCCAGGGCGTGACCCTGATACGGCTGGGCAAGGACGAGACCCTGCAGGCGATCGAGCGCATTGATGCTTCGCTGGATGAAAACGGCGATGAACTGGGCAGCGATGACGCAGGCGAAGCGGACGAAGGCATCGCCGCCGCCCCCGCCGCAGAGACCGGCGAACAGGACGGCGACCAGCCCAGCGCCTGATTGAAACCGCGCCGTCACTCCTGCGCGCGCAGGAGTGACGGTCCGTCCCCTGCCTTCCCTATACTCGGCGGAACGGTGGAGGAAATGGCATGCACGGACGGGCGCGTTGCGGGTGGATGGATCGATTGTTGGCCGGAAAGCTGGCGCGCTGGGCGTTGCTGGCCTGTCCCCTGGCAGTGCTGTTGGCATGCAGCGGCGAGCCCTCGGGCCAGCTGCCTGAGCCCAGCGGTGAGGCGATCAGAGCGGAGCGGGTAGAGGTCGAAGGTTTCGGCCTCGCCCGGGCCTGGGCCGATGACCGCCAGGGCGGCCTGGTCTTGGTGCTGGAGTTCTCGCAGCCGCTGGTAGCCACCCAGGATTTTGACCGTCTGGTGACGCTTGAGGGGACCGCCGGGGTGGAGGGTGGGTGGTCGCTCGACGACGACAACCGGACCCTGCGCTTCCCCAACGCCGAGGCCAATCGTGAATACAGGGTGCGGATCTCCGCAGCGCTGACCGCGGCGGACGGCGCCGAGCTGGGCACCGACGTGGAACGGGCAATCCATACCGGCGACCTCAGCCCTGTCGCCGGGTTCGCCTCGCAGGGCAGCGTGCTGCCGGCGCGTGGCAGCCGCGGCCTGCCGGTGGTGTCGCTGAACGTTGCCGAGGTGGATGTGGAATTCCTGCGCGTGCGCGACAGCGCCGTGCCGCAGTTCCTCAACCAGTACCAGCGTGGCGGCCGGCGCGGCAGCTGGGATCTTGAAGCCGAGTGGGGCGAACGCAAGCCGATTTCGCGCATGGCCGAGCCTGTGTACGTGAACCGCTTCGTGCTCGGCGGCGAACGCAACGAGCGCCTGCTCACCTATCTCCCGGTGCAGGAAATCCCCGAGCTGCAGGAAGCGGGTCTGTACTTCGCCGTCATGAAGCGTGCCGGCGTTTTCGACAGCGAGTTCGAAACCGCGTTTTTCACCGTCAGCGACATCGGCCTGCACGCGCGGGCCTACAAGGACCGGCTGTTCGTGCATACGGCCTCGCTGGAGACCGGTGCGGCCAACAATGGCGTGTCGGTGCAGGTGCTCGACGGCAAGGGCGAAGTGGTCTATCGCGGCGAGACGGATCGCAACGGCAATGCGGTGTTCGACTATGCGCTCGACGCGGCCCACGTGCTGGTGGCCAGCCGCGGGCGCGATGTGTCGATGCTGCCGTTCAACCAGCCGGCACTCGATCTGTCCGAGTTCGCCGTGGCGGGGCGTGGGCAGGCCTGGTTCGACGTGTTCGCCTGGTCCGGACGGGATCTCTACCGTCCGGGTGAAACCGTGCGGGTGTCGGCGCTGCTGCGCAACCATGACGGCCGCCCGGTGCCGGCCGGGGAGAGCGGTGCACAGCCACCCGCTTCCCAACCACTGTTCGTGCGGCTGAAGCAGCCGGATGGCCGTACTTTCTTCGAGACGCGCCTGGAGCCGGGTCCGCAGGGTTACTACCGCCTGGAACGGGAGGTGCCCGCCGATGCGCCCACCGGCCGCTGGCAGGTGGAGTTCCGGACCGATCCCGGCAGCCGGGAAGCGGTGCAGGGCATGCAGCTGCGGATCGAGGAGTTTTTGCCGGAGCGGATGAAGCTGGAACTGGGCAGCGCCGCACAGCGCCTGGCTGCGGGAGAGCCGCTGCGCCTGGAGGTGGAAGGCGCCTACCTGTACGGCGCGCCGGCCGCGGGCAACCGCTTCACCGCGACCTTGGCCGTGGCGGTGGAACAGCACCCGGTGGACAGCCTGCCCGACCATTTCTTTGGCGATCCCACTGTGGAGCTGCCGCGCGAGGCGCGCGATGTGGTTGACGCGGAGCTGGATGCATCCGGCCGACTCGAGCAGGACATCACGCTGCCCGAGGAAGCCCGGCCGGTGACGCCGATCGCCGCCGTGGTGACCGGCAGCCTGTATGAAAGCGGCGGTCGCACCGTCATCCGCAGCCTGAAGCGCGTGCTGTGGCCGGCGGAAGCGTTGGTCGGTCTGCGTCCGCTGTTCAACCCGGATGACGGCGCCGATGCCAATGCCCGTGCGGGTTTCGAACTGGTGCGCGTGGATGCGGATGGCGATTCGCAGCCTGCCACCGGGCTGGAGGTCACCCTGGTGCGTGAGCATCGCGACTACCACTGGCGGCACGATGACGAGGGCGGCTGGAACTATGACTTCACCCGCCGCTTCCAGAACGTGGAAACGCGCACGCTGGATGCCGGCCAGGGCGCGACGCGCTTCGACTTCCCGGTGGAGTGGGGCGAGTACCGGGTGGATATGAAGGATCCGGCAACCGGGCTGGTCACGCGCTATCCGTTCCGCGCCGGCTGGAGCTGGGACGACCAGAACCGCGGTGTCGACGCCCGCCCCGACAAGGTCAAGCTGGCGCTCGACCAGACGGGATACAGGGCCGGCGACACGCTGGAAGTGACGGTGACGCCGCCGCATCCGGGCAAAGGCCTGCTGCTGGTGGAGAGCGATCGGCTGCTGTACGTGCAGGCCATCGATGCCGAGCCCGGCAGCACCTTTCGCATTCCGGTCACCGAGGACTGGGAGCGGCACGACGTGTACGTGACCGCGCTGGTGTTCCGCGGCGGTCGCGCGGTGGATGTGACCACGCCCGCTCGTGCGGTGGGCGTGGTGCACGTGCCGATGGACCGGCGCGACCGGCGCGTGGCGGTTGGTCTGAGGGTGGCCGGACAGGTGCTGCCGGAACAGCCGCTGCGGGCGACGCTGAGCGTGCCGCAGCTGGCGGGCCGACAGGCGCACGCGACCGTATCCGCTGTGGATGTGGGCATCACCAATATCACCCGCTTCCCGGTGCCCGATGCGGTAGCCCACTTCTTCCAGCAGCGGCGCTTCGGCGTTGACGCCTGGGATGTGTACGGGCGCGTGATTGAAAGCCACGAGGGCGGCACGGCCCGGATCCGTTTCGGCGGCGACATGGCGCTGGATGCGCTGCCGCACGCACGACGCCCGACCGCGCGGGTGCAGACGGTGGACCTGTTCTCGGGACCGGTGCAGCTCGATTCGGCCGGCAACACCACGGTCGAACTGCCGGTGCCCGATTTCAACGGCACTCTGCGCGTGTCGGCATTGGTGTGGTCCGATGACGCCTACGGCAACCGCGACGCGGAAACGGTGGTGCGGGCGCCGATCGTGGCCGAAGCCAGCATGCCGCGGGTGCTGGCACCGGGTGACCGCAGCACGCTCACCCTCGATGTAACCAACTTCACCGGTCGAGAGGGTGCGTTCCGGGTGCGTGTCGGCGGCGAGGGGCCCTTGGCGGTGGGCGAGGGCGAACGCACGCTGCGGCTGGCCGCCGAGGGTAATGCAACGCTCAGCTTCCCGCTGACGGCAGCCAACGACTACGCCACGGCCCGGGTGCGGGTACGCGTGGAGGGCAACGGTGAAAACGTGGACCGCCGCTATGACCTGCCGGTGCGCGCGGCATGGCCCGCGGTGCTGCGGGCCGAGACGCGGGTGCTGGATACGCTGGCTCCCGTGCGGATTGACGCCTCGTTCGCCGAAGGACTGATGCCGGGCTCGGTGCAGGCGCAGATGAGCCTGAGTGCGTTCCCGCCGATCCCGTTCGCCGCGGCCCTGCAGGGCGCGCTGCGCTATCCGTACGCCTGCGCCGAGCAGACCGCCAGCCGCGGCTATGCGGCCTTGATGCTGGATGCGACGACGGTGTCGATGCTGGGCCTGGAGGATGTGGACGCGGAGCTGCGGCAACGCACGGTGCAGGCGGCTTTCGGCCGCCTGGCCTCGATGCAGGCCGGCAACGGCCACTTTTCGATGTGGGGCAGCAGCGGACCGGTCAATCCGATCCTGACCCCGTACATCGCCGAGTTCCTGCTCGACGCCCGTGAGGCAGGGTTCGCGGTGCCGGACACGGTGCTGCAGAAAGCGCTGGAGCGGCTCAACGAAGACCTGCTGGCCGGCGGCCAGGAGTTCTACGGGCAGGACCACCGCCCGTACCTCAAGTTCGCCTACCAGGCCCACGCCGGCTTCGTGCTGGCGCGGGTCAACCGCGCGCCGCTCGGCACCCTGCGCTCCCTGTTCGACAACCATTCCTCCGCCGCGCTCAGCGGGCTGCCGCTGGTGAGGCTGGGGCTGGCGTTGCGCATGCAGGGTGACACGGCGCGTGGCGACAAGGCGATTGCAGAAGGATTCGGCCTGCGGCGCGAACGTCCGCGCTGGCTGGGCGATTACTCCACACCGCTGCGCGACGCCGCCCTGTCGATCGCCCTGGTGCACGAGCAGGGCGCGGCAAAGCCGGAGTACACCGCCCGTGTGATCGATGTGGGTCGTGAGCTGGATGCGCGCCGCAACCAGCGTTGGACATACCTGAGCACCCAGGAGCAGATCGCCATTGCCCGCCTGGGCAAGGCGCTGTCGGCTGATGGCGACCGGCGCGTGTCCGGCGTGCTGTGGACCGGTGACAGTGACGAGCCGGTGGCGGGCAGCCGGGTGTTCGGGCGGCAGTTCGATCATGCGGAGCTGTCGCGCGGAGTCCGCTTCGAGCCGGCCGGCGAGCCACCGCTGTACGCAAGCCTGGAAGTGGCCGGGGTGCCGCGCAGCGCGCCCGAGGCGGACTTCAGCCGCCTGAAGGTGGAACGAAGCCTGCACAGGCTGGACGGCACGCCGTGGGAGCCGGCACCGCTCAAGGAAGGCGAGGCCTTGATCGTGGCGGTGTCGATCACCGCCGACCAGGCGATGCCCGATGCATTGCTGACCGACCTGCTGCCGGCCGGGCTGGAGATCGAGAACTTCAACCTGTCCGATGGCGAGCAGTGGGGAGAAGTGACGGTGCAGGGGGTGAACCTGTCCGAGCGGTCAAGCGCTGCCGAGCTGCGGCACGAGGAGTTCCGCGACGACCGCTACGTGGCGGCGCTCAGCCTCGACCGCGGCGGTACTGCGCGTGTCTTCTATCTGGTGCGTGCGGTGACCCCGGGCACCTACACCGTGCCGCCGCCGATGGTGGAGGACATGTACCGGCCGGAGCTGCGCGGGGTGGGGCGGGCGGTGCCCGGCACGATCACGGTGGTGCAGCCGTGAACCGCCAGCCCGGCTGACGTGGACAAGGCGAAGTCGGGCAGGCGGCGGCTTCTGGCATTGCTGCGCTGGGGAACCGCGGCGGGGCTGGTGACACTGCTGGCGCTGGACCTGCTGTTCCCGCCGCCGCTGCCGACCGTGCGCGACACCAGCAGCGTGGTGGTGGCCCGCGATGGCACCCCGCTGCGGGCCTTCGCCGATGCTGCGGGCGTGTGGCGGCACCCGGCTGATCCCGACACCGTATCGCCGCTGTACCTGGAAGCGCTGCTGACCTACGAGGACCGCTGGTTCCATCGTCATCCGGGAATCAATCCGCTGGCCTTGGTCAGGGCCGGTTGGCAATGGCTCGCTGCCGGACGGATCGTGTCCGGCGGATCCACGCTGACCATGCAGGTGGCGCGGATCCTGGAGCCGCATTCGCGCACGCCCTGGGGCAAGGCGCGGCAGATGCTGCGGGCGCTGCAGCTGGAAGCGCATCTGTCCAAGCGGGAAATCCTGACCCTGTACCTGGAGCGGGCGCCGTTTGGCGGCACCATCGAGGGCGTCGAGGCCGCGAGCTGGGCCTATCTGGGCAAACCGGCCTCCGGTCTGTCGAGGGCCGAAGCAGCGCTGCTGGCCGTGCTGCCGCAGGCGCCCAGCCGGCTGCGGCCGGACCGGCACCCGGAGCGCGCACGTGCCGCCCGTGACAAGCTGCTGGAGCGGATGGTGGCGCAGGGTGCGTGGACCCGGGCCGAGGTGGACGATGCCGGGATTGAACCGGTGGTGTCGCGCGCCTTGCGCTCGCCGATGCACGCCGCGCTGCTGGCGCAGCGGCTGCGCAGTGCCGATCCACAGGCCAGCAGGATCGATTCCACCATCGATGCCGGGCTGCAGCGTGCCCTGGAGGAACGCGTCGCCAGCTATTTTTCCGGACTGCCGGAGCGCACCTCGGCAGCGCTGCTGGTGGTCGACAACGCGACCATGGAGGCGCGTGCCTACATCGGCGCGGCGGAGTTCGGCGACCGTGCCCGCCTGGGGCACGTGGACATGGTGCGGGCCTGGCGCTCGCCCGGATCGACGTTGAAACCGTTCCTGTACGCGATGGCGCTGGATGACGGCCTGATCCATTCGGCCAGCCTGATGGTGGACGCGCCGCAGTCGTTCGACGGCTACCGTCCGGGAAACTTCGGCACTGCCTACAGCGGACCGGTATCGGCAGCCGACGCGCTGCGCCGGTCGCTCAACGTGCCTGCCGTGGATCTGCTGCAGCGCGTTGGGCCCGGACGCTTCGCGGCGCGGCTGGATCACGCCGGCATCCGCCTGCGTTTCCCAAGCGGCGCCACGCCCGGCCTGCCGCTGATCCTCGGGGGAACGGGCGCCACCCTTGAGGATCTGGTCGGCGCGCACGCGGCGCTGGTGCGCGGAGGGCGGGCCGGGCGGGTACGTCTGACCACGCAGGCCCAGCTGCTGGAGCGGCGGTTGATGTCGCCGGGTGCTGCCTGGATCGTGGCGGAAGCGCTGTCGTCCAATCCGCGTCCGGGTGAGCGCGCCGACCTGTTCGATCTGCGCGACCGCCCCCGGGTCGCCTGGAAGACCGGCACAAGCTACGGATTCCGTGACGCCTGGGCGCTGGGGGCGACCCGCGCCTACACCGTGGGTGTGTGGGTGGGACGCCCGGACGGAACCCCGTTGCCGGGCCAATACGGGGCGATCACCGCACTGCCGCTGCTGTTCGAGGTTGTCGACAGCCTGCCGCGCCAGCGCGGCGATGCCGTGGCCCTGCCGCGTCCAGCCAGCGTGAGCCAGCACGACATCTGCTGGCCGTTGGGCGTGTCGGCTGCGGACCAGCCGGCAGCGCAGTGCCGGCGTCGGCTGGATGCCTGGGTACTGGATGGAGCGATTCCGCCCACCTTCGCCGAGCGGGACGCCAGGTTGTGGAGCGCTGGCCGTATGCGCTACCAGTTCGACCCGGTCACCAGCCGGCGGCTGTCATCCCAGTGCGCACGCCCCCACGAGACGAGCGATGCGGAGATTGCGCGCTGGCCTGCGCTGTTATCGCCCTGGTTGAACGCGGCGGACCGTTCCGCCGCACGCCTGCCTGCGCTGGCTGTGGACTGCGTGGATGACGGCCGGGAACTGTTGGCCGACCTGCACATTGAAGGCGTGCAGGACGGAGCGCGGCTGGCGCGCGCGCCCGGCAGCGCCCGCGGCGTGCAGCTGTCGCTGCGGGCGCTGGGCGCGCAGGGGCGCGTGCAATGGCTGCTGGATGGTCGCTGGCTTGCGGAGACGGACGGCGCACGGCCGTTCGTGCATGAATTCGCCAAGCCAGGCAACTACACCTTGACCGCGCTGGCCGACAGCGGGGCGTGGGACCGGGTGGGCTTCCAGGTGGTGCGCTGAGCGGCGTGGCGGCAAAGGATCGCTCCAGCCGCCGCGCAGGCTCACTCGATATTGGCGAGCACGTGTTCCGCGCTGGAGACCTTGAACTCGCCCGGGGCCTCGACGAACAGCTGCTTGACCACGCCGTTCTCGGCGTAGAGGGCAAACCGCTTGGCGCGCAGGCCCATGCCGTAGGCGCTGCCGTCCATCTCCAGGCCCAGGGCACGGGTCAGGTCGCCATTGCCGTCGGAGAGCATGCGCAGGCCGTGGGGAACATTCTGGCTTTCGCCCCAGGCTTGCATCACGAACGGGTCATTGACCGCCATGCAGGCGACTTCAATTCCCCGGGCGCGGAATTCGTCGAAGCGCTCGACAAAACCTGGCAGGTGGTGTTCCGAGCAGGTGGGGGTGAATGCCCCTGGCACTGCGAACAGCACGACCTTGCGGTCTTCGAACAGGGTGGGCGTATCGATGGCCTGGATGCCACCATCGATGTGCTTGAGGACCACTTCTGGAATGGCGTCGCCGATCTGGATGGCCATGGCTGGTTCCGGTTTGGGGGTGATGCCGGCAGTCTATCCGGTTCACATGCAGCCCGGGCGCAGACTTGAAATCAAGCCGTCCCGCTCCCAGATCCCGGGCATACGGCCCGTGTAGCCGAGTAGCATGTTGCGGATCCAGGTCGGCGTCGTGGTGCGCCGCTTCAGAACCAGTCAGGTGAGTGATGCAGTTCAAGGATTACTACGACACGCTCGGCGTCGAACCGGGTGCCGGTGAGACGGAGATCAAGACCGCCTATCGCCGACTGGCGCGAAAGTATCATCCCGATGTCAGCAAGGAGGCCGGGGCCGAGGACAAGTTCAAGGCCGTCAACGAGGCTTACGAGGCGCTGAGGGATCCGGCCAAGCGGGCCGCCTACGACCAGCTGCGGGCGGGCGGATACCGCCCTGGTGATGAAGTGCGTCCGCCGCATGGCGGGTTCGGCAACGGTGGCTTCGATTACGAGGAAGTATTTTCCGGCGGCGGCGCAGGCGGCGGCTTCAGCGACTTTTTCGAAGAGCTGTTCGGGCGTCGCCGTGGCCCCGGTCAGCGCCCTGCGGGAGCGGGTCCGATGCCGCGCGGCGATACCCGGGCGCGGCTCGCGGTATCGTTGGAGGCCGTGTATGCCGGCAGCAGCGTGAGGATCAGCGTGAAAGGCCGCACGCTCGAAGTGCGGGTACCCAAGGGCGTGCGTCCCGGGCAGGTGATCCGGCTGAAAGGGCAGGGCGGCGGCCCGGTGGAAGCGCCGGGTGATCTGCTGCTCGAGGTGGAATACGCAGCGCACCCGCATTTCGAAGTGGACGGCAACAACATCTTCCACGAGCTTCCGGTCGCGCCATGGGAGGCCGCGTTGGGTGGCAAGGTGAGCGTGCCCACGCTGGGCGGCCGGGTGGAGCTTAAAGTCCCGCCCGATTCAGAGGTCGGGCGGCAACTGCGCCTGCGCGGGCGGGGCCTGCCCGGGATACGCGGGGGGGCTGATGGCGATCAGATCGTGGTGCTGGAAGTACTGGCCCCGCGTCCGCGGGACGAGGCCCAGCGCAAGGCTTACGAGGATCTGCAGCAGGCTTTCGGCGACGACTGGCGACGGGCCTGAGGGCGGGCGGTGGCCCGCTTTTCCGGTTCAGGCGGGGCTGTCGGCTGCGGGCTTGATGGTGCTGGCAATGACGTCCATCAGTTCCTGGTCAGTGAACGGCTTGGTGAGATAGCCGCGCGCACCCTGGCGCATGCCCCAGACCCGGTCGGTCTGCAGGTCCTTGGTGGTGACCAGGATGACCGGGATGTGGCTGGTGGCCGGGTCGCGGCTGATTGATCGTGTGGCCTGGAACCCGTTGAGGTTGGGCATCACCACGTCCATCAGGATCAGGTCCGGCAGTTCGCGACGAGCCAGATCCACTCCGGCCTGTCCGTCTTCGGCGGTGAGCGTTTCATGGCCGAGCCGCTCGACAATGCGCCGGATGCCGGCGAGCTGCGAGGGGGAGTCGTCAACGATCAGGATGCGTGCCATGGAGTTGTCCGCTGAATGGACAGCCGATTGTATCGGCCGGTACCGGGGCCGCAAGCTTATGCCTGCGGGAGCGTGACCAGGGTGCGTCCGAGCGAGCCGCCCGCCAGCATGGTGGCGAACACGGCGGGCAGGTCTGCCAGCGTCGCCTCGCGCGTGCAGATGCGTTCCAGGTGGCGAGGCTTCCAGTCGGAAGCCAATCGGCGCCAGACTTCTTCGCGGTGGTGGCGCGGGGTGTCGGTGGATGCGACCCCCAGCAGTGACACCCCGCGCAGGATGAAGGGCATGACCGTGGTATCGAGCTGGTGGGTAGCGGCCAGGCCGGCGCTGCCCACGTTGCCGTAGGGGCGGGTCTGGGCCAGCAGGCTGGCCAGCATTGTTCCACCCACGTTGTCGAGCCCACCGCCGAAGCGGGCCGATTCCAGCGGTCGACTGGTGTTTAGTGCGCCGCGGCTCAGCACTTCGTTGGCACCGATGTCCTTGAGGTAGCCGGACTGATCGGCCTTGCCGCTGATGGCATGCACCTCAAATCCCGCGGCGCTGAAGATATCCAGTGCCAGCGAGCCCACCCCGCCACTGGCGCCGGTGACCGCCAGCGGGCCCATCGCCGGCGTCTGGTGGTTCTCGACCATGCGCAGCAGGGCCAGTGCAGCGGTGAAACCTGCGGTGCCCAGGATCATGGCATCGCGCAGCTCCAGGCCATCAGGCAGCGCCACCACCATGTCGGCATCGACCCGGGTGTACTGCGAGTAGCCGCCGTCCCGGGTTTCGCCCAGGCCGCAGCCGGTGACCAGCACCGCGTCGCCCTCGCGGAAGCGGCGATCGGTGGACGCCGCCACGTGGCCGGCCACGTCGATTCCCCCAACCAGGGGAAAGCTGCGCAGGATCTTGCCCTTGCCGGTTCCCGCCAGTGCGTCCTTGTAGTTGACCGATGAGTGGGCCACGCGGATCACCACCTGGCCGGCGGCCAGCTGATCTAGTGACACCGGTTCGACCCCGGCGCGATAGCCCTGGTCGTCATTGTGGATGCGGAAAGCGGGGAAGGTTGCGGGAATGCTCATGCGTCCTCGTCGTGGAAACGGCGTCCGGCCAGAGGCCTTGGATTATCGCCGAAGCCTCACGGAGGCGCCGGGGCCGTGGCCGGACCAGGCGTCAGCGCAGCGCTTTACCCTGCTTTTCGTCCAGCCACTTCGAGGCCTGCGCCGGCTCGTACGCCTTCATCCACGCAAGCATCGGGTCAATGTCATCTCCGATCCACAGATCCACGCGCTGGTCCGGATGCAGGAAGCGGTCGTTGACCATGCGGTCCATCATCGCGGCCAGCGGTGACCAGTACCCGGCAACGTCAAGGAAGGCGCAGGGCTTGTTGCCGATGCCGAGCTGGCGCCAGGTCAGCATTTCGATGATTTCCTCCAGCGTGCCGAAGCCGCCGGGCAGGGCGATGAAGCCGTCGGCGAGGTCGAACATGCGGGACTTGCGCTCGTGCATGGAGCCGACCACTTCCAGCGCGGTTACGCCATGGTGGGCCATCTCGCGCAGGACAAGCTGCTCCGGGATCACCCCGGTCACTTCGCCTCCGGCCTGGAGCACGGCATCGGCAACCTCGCCCATCAGGCCGATGTTGCCGCCGCCGTAGACCAGGCGGATGCCATCAGCCGCCAGCCGCCTTCCCAGCAGGTTGGCCTGTTCCAGGTAGACGGGGTTGTTGCCGGGGTTGGAGCCGCAGTAAACGCAGATGGATTTCATGGGCGGAAGTCGTCGGGGATCGGAAAATGAAGGCGCCGGGCAATGCCCGGCGCCGGTCTCGCTGCAGAGCAGGGCGGCAGGTGCCGCGCGTGCTCAGTTGGCCTTGTGGATGGCTCGCTTGTGCACGGCCATGGCCGCGTCGTGGACCACTTCGGCCAGGCTCGGGTGCGCGTGGCAGATGCGGGCCAGGTCGTCGGCGGAGCCGTTGAACTCCATGGTCAGCACGCCTTCGTGCACCAGCTCGGACACGTTGGCGCCCACCAGGTGCATGCCCAGCACGCGGTCGGTCTCGGCGTGGGCCAGGACCTTCACAAAGCCCGTCGATTCCACCATCGCTACCGCACGACCGTTGGCGGCGAAGGGGAAGCTGCCCGCGTTGTACGGAATGCCTTCTTCCTTCAGCTGCTGCTCGGTCTTGCCCACCCAGGCCAGCTCGGGCTCGGTGTAGATCACCCACGGGATGGTGTCCATGTTGACGTGGCCGGGCAGGCCGCCGATCAGCTCGGCAACGGCAATGCCTTCCTCGAAGCCCTTGTGCGCCAGCATCGGCCCGCGCACGCAGTCGCCCACCGCCCAGACGCCGTCGACGCCGGTGTGGCAGTGCTCGTCGACCTCGATCTGGCCGCGGTCGGTGAGCTTCACGCCGCTGTCCTCGGCCAGCAGGCCCTTGGAAGCGGCCTTGCGGCCCACGGACACCAGCAGCTTGTCGACGGTGATGGTCTGCTCGCCTTTCTTGTCTTCGAAGGTGACCTGGACTTCCTTCTTCTTGCCCTTGCCCGTGACTTCGGCCTTGGAGACCTTGGCGCCCAGCTTGATATCCAGACCCTGCTTCTTGAACTCGCGCGCGGCCAGCCTCGACACCTCGGCGTCGGCCGCGGCCAGGAAGTCCGGCATGGCCTCCAGGATGGTCACTTCCGCGCCCAGACGCTTCCACACGCTGCCCAGCTCAAGGCCGATCACGCCGGCACCGATCACCGCCAGGCGCTTGGGCACCTCGGTGAAGTCCAGCGCGCCGACGTTGTCGACGATGGTCTCGCCGTCAAACTTCGCGAACGGCAGCTCGATCGAATCCGAGCCCGCGGCGATGACCACGTTGGTGCCGGTCAGCTCGACCTCGGTGCCGTCGTGCTGCTTCACCTTGACCAGACGATTCGCGTGCAACGTGGCGAAGCCGTAGTACGGTTTGACCTTGTTGGCCTTGAACAGCATCTGGATGCCGCCGGTGAACTGCTTCACGATGCCGTCCTTGCGGCCGACCATCTTCTCCACGTCGATCTTCGGATCCTTGGCGGAGATGCCGTGCTGCTCGAACACGTTCTGCAGATTGTGGAACTGGCGCGAGGAGTCCAGCAGCGCCTTGGACGGGATGCAGCCCACGCGCAGGCAGGTACCGCCCAGCGCCGGCTTGCCGTCCTTGCCCAGGCCCGCGTCCACGCAGGCCACGCTCATGCCCAGCTGGGCGGCGCGGATCGCGGCGTGGTAGCCGGCGGGGCCGGCTCCGATGACGACGACGTCGAATTGTTCAGCCATGTCGGTTTCCTTGTTGCTCACAGGCCCAGCAGCATGCGGCCGGGGTTCTCGAGCTGGTTCTTGATGTCGACCAGAAACAGCACCGCGTCCTTGCCGTCGATGATGCGGTGGTCGTAGCTGATGGCGATGTACATCATCGGCGCGGCCACGACCTGGCCGTCCTCGACGATCGGGCGCTCCTTGATGGTGTGCATGCCCAGGATCGCGGACTGCGGCGGGTTGACGATCGGGGTCGACATCAGCGAGCCGAAGGTGCCGCCGTTGGTGATGGTGAACGTGCCGCCCTGCAGGTCTTCCAGCTTCAGGCCGCCTTCGCGCGCGGCGACGGCGTAGTCCGAAATGGCCTGTTCGACTTCGGCAAAGCCCATCCGCTCCACGTTGCGCAGCACCGGCGTCACCAGGCCGCGCTCGGTGGAAATGGCCACCGAGATGTCGGCGTAGCCGTGGTAGATGATGTCGTCGCCATCGACCGAGGCATTCACCACCGGGTACTTCTGCAGCGCGTTGGCGGCGGCCTTGGCGAAGAAGCTCATGAAGCCGAGCTTGATGCCGTGCTCCTTCATGAACTGTTCGCCCATCTCCTTGCGCATCGCCATCACCTTGCCCAGGTTGACCTCGTTGAACGAGGTCAGCATGGCGGTCGACTCCTTGGAGTGCATCAGGCGCTCGGCGATGCGCTTGCGGATGCGGGTCATCGGCACGCGCTCTTCCGGACGGTTGCCGCCGGAGACGCCACCGGTGCGACCGGCCGCGTAGTTGATCAGATCTTCCTTGGTCACCGCGCCGCGACGGCCGGTACCCTCGACCTGCGACGGATCAATGCCTTCCTTCGCTGCGGTGAAGCGGGCGCCCGGGGGCAGGCTGGAGCCGCCGGAAACGGGCTGCGGTTTGGTGGAGGCGGGGGCCTTGTCGTCGGCAGCCTTGGCCTCGGCCTTGGGCTGCACCTGCTCGTCGCCGGCGGCCGGGGCCTGCTTGTCCTTGCTGCCCGACTCGGCGGCGGGGGCGGCGCCTTCTTCGATGACGGCCAGCAACTGCTGGCTGGTGACGGTGTCACCCTCGGAGAACTTGAGCTCCTTGATCACGCCGTCAACGGTGGAGGGAACCTCGAGCACGACCTTGTCGGTCTCCAGGTCAACGATGTTTTCATCGCGGCTGACGGCATCACCTACCTGCTTGTGCCAGGTGGCGATGGTCGCGTCGGCGACGGATTCGGGGAGGACGGGAACCTTGATTTCAGTGGCCATCTTGCAGCTTCCTGGCAAATCGTATGGGTGGGGTTATTCGGCCGACATGCCCTTGGGCGGGTTGACCAGGGCATCGGCGATGAGTGCCGTCTGCTCCTCGACGTGCTGGTTGAATACGCCGACCGCCGGTGACGGCGAGCGCGAACGACCAGCGTAGTGGAGCTTCTGGCCATCGGCCAGGCAAAACTCCAGGTGGTGCTTGATCTGGTACCACGCGCCCTGGTTCTGCGGCTCTTCCTGGCACCAGATCACATCGACGCCCTTGCCGTAGCGGCCCAGCTGCTCAGCCAGCTGCTCGCGCGGGAACGGATACAGCTGCTCCACGCGGATCAGCGCGACCTCGGCATCCAGCTCCTGCTTGCCACGGGCTTCCAGCAGGTCGTAGTAGACCTTGCCAGAGCAGACCACCACGCGCTTGCACTTGGCCGGCTTCACGTCGGCGTCCGGGATCAGGTGCATGAACTCGCCGTCGGCCAGCTCGTCCAGGGTCGACACGGCCAGCTTGTGGCGCAGCAGCGACTTGGGCGTCATCACCACCAGCGGCTTGCGGGTGGTCATGCACAGCTGGCGGCGGATCATGTGGAATGCCTGGGCCGGGGTGGTCGGCACGCAGACCAGCATGTTGTCCAGCGCGCACAGCTGCAGGAACCGCTCCAGGCGCGCCGAGCTGTGCTCGGGGCCTTGCCCTTCGTAGCCATGCGGCAGGAACAGCGCCAGGCCGGCCAGCCGGCCCCACTTGGCTTCACCCGAAGACAGGAACTGGTCGATCACCACCTGGGCGCCGTTGGCGAAATCGCCGAACTGGCCTTCCCAGATGCACAGGGTGTTGGGCTCGGAAGTGGAGTAGCCGTATTCAAACGCCATCACCGCTTCCTCGCTGAGCAGCGAGTCGATGATGGTGGCGTCTTCGGGGTTGTCCACCAGCTCGCGCAGCGGCAGGTAGTCGCGGTCGGTCTTCTGGTCGTGCAACACCGCATGGCGGTGGAAGAAGGTGCCGCGGCCCGAATCCTGGCCGACCAGGCGCAGGCGCTTGCCCTCGTCAAGCAGGGTGGCGTAGGCAAGATTTTCGGCGAAGCCCCAGTCGCCAGGGATCTCGCCGGCCGCCATCTTCTGGCGGTCCTGGTAGATCCGGGCAACGCGCGAATGCAGCTCGATATCTTCAGGGACGTTGCTGATGATGCCGGCCAGTTCCTTCAGGCGGTCGGCGTCGACGCGGGTGTCCACTTCGTCGGCCAGGGTGCCGCGCAGGTAGCTGCCCCAGTCGATGGTCAGGTCGTAGCCTTCCGGGCCGGTATCGGTCAATTCGGCGGTGACTTCGCCCGCGTCCAGCTTGTCGCGGTAGCGGTCCACCAGCGCCTTGGCCTCGTCGGCGTCGACGACGCCTTCGCTGGCCAGGCGCTCGGCGTAGAGCTCGCGCGTGGTCTTGAGCTTGCGGATGACCTGGTACATGAGCGGCTGGGTGGCAGCCGGCTCATCGGCCTCGTTGTGGCCGTGGCGGCGGTAGCACACCAGGTCGATCACCACGTCCTTGCCGAACTTCTGGCGGAAGTCGTAGGCGGCTTCCATGCAGAACACCACCGCGTCGGGGTCATCGGCATTCACGTGCAGCACCGGGGCGGCGACCATCTTCGCCACGTCGGTGCAGTACTGGGTGGAACGCGCGTCCTGCTGGTCGCTGGTGGTGAAGCCGACCTGGTTGTTGATCACCACGTGCACGGTGCCGCCGACGGCGAAGCCGCGGGCCTGCGACATCTGCAGCAGCTCCATCACCACGCCCTGGCCGGCGAAGGCGGCGTCGCCGTGCAGCAGCACCGGCACCACCTGCTTGCGCTCGGTATCGCCGCGGCGGTGCTGGCGCGAACGGGCGCTGCCGGCCACCACCGGGTTGACGATCTCAAGGTGCGAAGGGTTGAACGCCAGCGCCAGGTGCACGGGGCCGCCCGGGGTACGCACGTCGGCCGAGAAGCCCATGTGGTACTTCACGTCGCCGGTCTGGGCATGCACGCCGTCGAACTCGAACTTGCCTTCAAACTCGTCGAACAGGCGCTTGGGCGACTTGCCCATGGTGTTGACCAGCACGTTCAGGCGGCCGCGGTGGGCCATGCCCATCACGATATCCTTCACGCCGTCCTGGCCGGCGCGCTGGATCAGCGCGTCCAGGGCGGGGATCAGCGAATCGCCGCCTTCCAGCGAGAAGCGCTTCTGGCCCACGTATTTGGTGTGCAGGTAGCGCTCAAGGCCTTCGGCCGCGGTCAGGCGCTCCAGGGTGCGGCGCTTCTCGTCGCCGCCGCGGTGGAACGTGCCGCCGGCGGCTTCGACGCGCTGGTACAGCCACTGGCGCTGCTCGGCATCGGGGATGTGCATGAACTCGGCGCCGATGCTGCCGCAGTAGGTGGTGCGCAGCAGGCCGAGCAGATCGCGCAGGCGCATCCGCTCGGGGCCACCAAAGGTGCTGGTGCTGCCACCGCCGGGGCCGGTGCGGAACTCCTCGTCCAGATCGGCGTCGGACAGGCCGTGGAAGGGCAGGTCCAGGTCCGGGGCGTCCAGCTTCTCCATCATCCCCAGCGGGTCGATGTTGGCCTGCAGGTGGCCACGCGAGCGGTAAGCGGTGATCAGCTTGAGCACGGCTCCCTGCTTGCGGGAGGCTTCGCCATCGACGACTTCGGTCGCCGTGCCACTGCGGGCGGAGCGGGCGGCGGCGGACACCTGGGCGATGACTGCCGAATGGGGAACGTCACCGGCTTCGCGACCGTTGAAGCTGTCGAACCAGGTTTTCCAATTGGCATCGACGCTGTCGGGATTGACCAGGTACTGCTCGTAAAGGTCTTCAATGAAGGCGGCGTTGGCGCCAAGCTGTGAAGACTTGGCAAACTGCTTGAGGAGGCTTTCCACGTCTGGGGTCAGGACTCGAGAAATGTGGGGAGGCGGTATGCCGCTCCGGCCGTGCGCCGGCGTCGGCGGCAATGATCCATTCGATGAATGAAACCCCATCGATTATAGCCGCAGCGCCCGTTCAGGGCGAACGCCGCAGATGGAACGGCACGTATCGGGTCAGTGGGGGGTGGGCCATGGGAAGGCGGGTTCACAGGCCCAGGGTGCGCAGTTCGGAACATGGCCTGGAGCGCTCCCACACCGGCTTGAAAGATTCGGCCAGCTGGCGTGCACGACCGGCATCGGCCACATCCCAGTCGCCGTCGTAACGGTGCCCCAGGCTACGAAAGTAGTAGGCCCCCGTGTCACTGGTGATGAAAGCCGCGGCATAGGCTCGGTCCACCGGGTCGTCGACCGCCCGGAACTGGAACACGCTGGGCAGGCGCTGGGCAAGGGCGAGCAGCGGGGCATGGGCGCGCTGCGCCGCGGCGGGGTCGTGCAGCAGGACCGATACCTGCCGGCCTCGCCCGCCCACCGCGAACCGGCGCAGCGCCGTCAGCACGCAAGCCGTATCCAGCAGGCCCGGGTCCAGCTCACGGCTGTGGATCCACAGCCGGTTGCGCGCACGGCTGATCACGGCGGCGGCGGCGATCACGGCTTCATCGCGATCCTCCACGGCCATCGGCCCGGCCAGCACGCGTCGCATGGCCTGGTGCTCGATGCCGGCTTCCTGGAAGCGTTCACCGCAGGCAATGAAACCGTGCCGGGCATAGAAATCGATTGCGGACGCCTGCGCATGCAGGCTCGCTTCGGGCATGGCCTGGGCGCGGGCGTGGACAAGCAGGGCGCGCAGCAGTGCGTTGCCCACCCCGTGGCCACGCCATTCCGCCAACACCGCCATGCGCCCGATGCGGCCGGAAGGACTGATCCGGCCGGTGCCTATCGGCTGGCCCTGCGCGTCCCGGGCCAGGGCATGCACGTGCTGTGGATCAGCCGGGTCGTGCTCGAGCTCCGGTGGTACCTGCTGTTCGTGGATGAAAACCACGTCGCGCACTGCGCGCAGCGCTTCCCTGGCCTGGTTGAAATCAACCAGCTCGACCCGGAAGCCTGGCGCTGGGCCCGGGGTCATTCGGCCTCGTCGTCCTCGGGCATGGCCAGCCGGTAGTGGCCCTGGCCGAGCAGTTCGATCAGCACGTCGCGGGCCGGCTCGGACAGGGTGGCGTAGAGCGCGCCGTCCACGGTGGCCGCCGCCGCGAGTCGGCTGGCGTCTGCGGCCGGCAGCGGTTGATCCTCGCCGGCCACGTAAAGGCGCGCCTCGCCGCCGTCTGCGGCCCGGCGCCAGGCCATGCGGGTCCAGGGATGGCGTTGCAGGGTTCCGCCCTGCTGCAGGTCCCATTCAATTTCGATCCGCGAGCGCTGATCTTCGCCGGGGGCGGCCTGTGCGCCCACCCGGTAGAGAGTGATGAAGCGGCCAAACCAGTCGCCGAGACGGTCGGGATCGCGCATCCGCAGCAGGTTGAGCGCTTCGACCACCCGCTCCATGGCCGCTGCGTCGATCTCATGCGGATCCTGCGGCAGTTCCAGGTTGGAATCGTGGTAGCGCAGGCTGTCGTCGGCCTCGGCGATCATTGCGTCCGCCCAGTCGCCCACCAGTTCGGCAGCCGACGGCGCACGCATGCCGACCGAGAAGGTCAGGCAGGCGTCCTCGGCCACCCCGTGGTGGGGCACGCCTGGCGGCAGGTACAGCATGTCGCCCGGCCCCAGCACCCACTCATGACTGGGGTCGAACTGCTGCAGCAGGCGCAGTTCCACGTCCGGGCGGTAGTCCAGCGGCGGGTTGGCGCGCGCGTCGATCTGCCAGCGGCGGTGGCCATGGGCCTGGAGCAGGAACACGTCGTACTGGTCGATGTGCGCGCCCACCGATCCGCCGGGAGCGGCGAAGCTGACCATGACGTCGTCGATCCGCCAGCGCGGCAGGAAGTCGAAGTGCGGCAGCAGGGCGGCGATGTCGGCGTCCCACTTGTCCACGTCCTGCACCAGCAGGGTCCAGTCCTGGTGCGGCATGCCCGGGAACATTTCCTCGGGGAATGGACCGTGGCTGACCTTCCAGCCGTCCCGGGCGCGATCGTGCCGCACGATCCGGGCCAGCACGCCGTCCTCGCAGGCCAGCCCGGCCAGGTCTTCAGGCTCGATCGGCGACTCGAATCCCGGAAAGGCATTGCGGATCAGCAGGGGCCGTTTCTGCCAGTAATCGCGCAGGAACTGTTCGGGTGGCATGCCCAGCGGCGGCAGGCTGCTGGCGTCGATTTCAATGGGAGGGGAGGTCATGGCTGAAGGGTAACGTGATCCAGTGGGGCTATGCGGGGAGGGGGCGGTGAAGCGCGGGCGCAGCGCGGGAACTCAGATCTCGCGTGCCAGGTGCTCTGCCAGCCCGGTATAGCCGGCGGGGGTGAGCGCCAGCAGGCGCTGCTTGTCCGCGGCGGGCAGGTCGAGCGATTCGATGAAACCGCGCATGGAATCGGCAGTGATCCCCTGGCCGCGGGTCAGGGCCTTGAGCTGCTCGTACGGATTCGGCAGTCCGTGGCGGCGCATGACGGTCTGCACCGCTTCGGCCAGCACCTCCCAGGCGGCGTCCAGATCGGCCTGCAGCCGGTCGTGGTTCACGCTCAGCTTGTCCAGGCCGCGCAGCAGGGCGTCATAACCCACCAGGGCGTGGCCGAAGGCGGTGCCCAGGCCGCGCAGCACGGTGGAGTCGGTCAGGTCACGCTGCCAGCGGCTGATCGGCAGCTTGGTGGAGAAGTGGCCGAGCAGGGCGTTGGCCACGCCGAAGTTGCCTTCGGCGTTTTCGAAATCGATCGGGTTGACCTTGTGCGGCATGGTGGAGCTGCCGACTTCGCCTTCCTTCAGCGCCTGGCGGAAGTAGCCCAGCGAGATGTAACCCCACACGTCGCGGCACAGGTCAATGCAGATGGTGTCGATGCGCGCCTGCGCGTCACAGGCTTCGGCGATGCCGTCGTGCGGCTCGATCTGGGTGGTGTACGGCTGCCAGTCCAGCCCCAGCCCGCTCACGAAGCGCTCGGAGAAAGCCGGCCAGTCCACGTCCGGATACGCGGCCACGTGGGCGTTGTAGTTGCCCACGGCGCCGTTGATCTTGCCCGGCATCGGCAGCTCGGCCAGCACCTCGCGCTGGCGCTGCAGGCGGGCCACCACGTTGGCCAGTTCCTTGCCCAGCGTGGTCGGGGAGGCGGTCTGGCCGTGGGTGCGCGAGAGCATGGGCACGGCGGCCAGTTCATGGGCCATGGTGCGGAGCTTGCCGACCAGGGCGTCCAGCTTCGGCACCATCACCCCGTCGCGCGCCTCGCGCAGCATCAGCGCGTAGGAGAGGTTGTTGATGTCCTCGCTGGTGCAGGCGAAATGCACGAACTCCAACGCGCCGGCCAGCGTGGGGTCGTCGCCCAGACGCTCCTTGATGAAGTATTCCACCGCCTTGACGTCATGGTTGGTGGTGCGCTCGATCTCCTTGACCCGGGCCGCATCGTTCACGCTGAAGTCGTTGGCCAGGGCCTTCAGCCGGTCGCGGGCGCCGTCGTCAAAGTCGGCAAGCTCAACAATGCCGGGTTCGGCCGCCAGGGCCAGCAGCCATTCCACTTCGACCCGCACACGGGCCCGGATCAGGCCGAATTCGGAAAAGATCGGACGCAGCGGATCGGCCTTGGAGGCGTAGCGGCCGTCGAGCGGGGACAGGGCGAGCAGGGTGGCTTCGGACATGGGTCTCGGCAGGTGGTGGCGCGGCGTGGATGCCGGCAGGCTGAAGGAACCGGCGGGCGCCGGGGCTGGGACGGACCGCAGCCTGTCAATTCTAGCGCCACCGGAAGGCCACGGTCGCTGGCGTATCCTCTGGCCAATGCCGGCAGGCGCCACGCGCCCACGGGCCGGTGCCCACTTACTCCCGCCAGATGGAGACGCCGATGTCAGGATCCTTCCGTATCGAACGCGACAGCATGGGTGAGCTGCAGGTGCCCGCCGATGCCCTGTGGGGCGCGCAGACCCAGCGCGCCGTGCAAAATTTCCCCATTTCCGGCCGGCCGATGCCGCGCGGCTTCATCCGGGCGCTGGGGCTGGTCAAGGCCGCAGCGGCGGAAGCCAACGTTGGGCTCGGGCTGCTGCCAAAGGCCTTGGGCGGAGCGATCGCCAAGGCCGCCATGGAAGTGGCCGACGGCCGCCATGACGCGCAGTTCCCGATCGACATCTACCAGACCGGTTCGGGTACTTCGTCGAACATGAATGCCAACGAGGTCATTGCCGCGCTTGCTTCCACCGCCCGGCGCAAGGTGCACCCCAACGATCACGTCAACCTGGGCCAGAGCTCAAACGACGTGATTCCCACCGCGATCCGCGTGTCCGCCCAGCTGGCCACGGTGGAAGATCTGCTGCCGGCGCTCAAGCACCTGCGCAACACCATCAACCGCCGGGCGCGGGGAATGACCAAAGTGGTCAAGACCGGGCGCACCCATCTGATGGACGCCATGCCGCTGACCTTCGCCCAGGAGTTCGGCACCTGGGCGTCCCAGCTCGATTCCGCCCAGGGCCGGATCGAGGACAGCCTGAAGCGGCTGCGCCGGCTGCCGCTGGGCGGCACGGCGATCGGCACCGGCATCAACGCCGACCCACGGTTCGGACCCAGGGTGGCCAGGCTGCTGTCGTCGGGCAGCAAGGCGAAATTCGAGAGCGCCAAGGACAAGTTCGAGGGCATCGCCACCCAGGACGACGCGGTGGAACTGTCCGGTCAGCTGAACGTGCTGGCGGTAGCTTTGATGAAGATCGCCAACGACCTGCGCTGGATGAACTCCGGCCCGCTGGCCGGCCTTGGCGAGGTGGAACTGCCAGCGCTGCAGCCGGGCAGCTCGATCATGCCGGGCAAGGTCAACCCGGTCATGCCGGAAGCAGCCTGCATGGTGTGCGCCCAGGTGATGGGCCACCACGCCGCGATCACCGTGGCGGGGCAGAGCGGCAACTTCCAGCTCAACGTGATGCTGCCTCTGATCGCGGCCAACCTGCTCGATTCAATCCAGCTGCTGGGCAACACCATGCGCCTGCTGGCCGACGATGTGATTGCCGGGCTGAAGGTGCGCAAGGACAACGTGGCCGATGCGCTGGAACGCAATCCGATCCTGGTGACCGCGCTCAATCCGGTGATCGGCTACGAAAAGGGCGCGGCGATCGCCAAGCGCGCCTACGCCGAGAACCGGCCGGTGCTGGAGGTGGCGCTGGAAGACAGCGGCCTGACCGAGGACGAGCTCAGGCGCCTGCTTGATCCGGTGGCGCTGACCACCGGGGGCATTGGCGGCTGATCAGTCGCTACCGAGGCCGGCGAACTCGCGTCGCACGTCGGCTTCGCAGTTGCTGATCTCGTCCGGGTCGAGGGTGGCGTAGGGGCGGAATTCCGGAACGCTGCCGGCCAGCCGCTGCTGCGAGCCGTACAGCGCGGGAAGGCTGTCGCAGATCTGCAGCACAGCCGGTTCCACCAGGCCGGTAACGGTCTTTTTGATGTTGCGCTCGAGGCTGCCACTCAGGGCGCTGACCATGAGGCGGAACAGGCCGCGGTCCACAGAGTCGATTGCGACCAGGGCCGCCTGCTCACCAATTTCCATGCCGGCCAGGGCGATATTGATCACCTGGCCGCGATATGTCAGCAGATCCTTGCGCTGCTGGCTGTCGATGGCCACGGCTGCACCGTCAATCAGCAAGTCGCCGTGCGGGGTGATCTCCGCCTTCAACCGGGGCTCCCCGTCGTCGCGTGCGTCGTTGTTTCCAAAGCGCAGGCTGTCGTCCACGTCGAGATTGCCGGTCTGCAGTTCGACCCGGGCGGCTGCCAGCTCCGCGCGCACTTCGCGCAGGGCTTCGGCCATTTCCTGGCGGATTTCGCCGCGGACTGAATCCTTTTCGGAGCTGGCGGCCTGTGCAGCGGGCAGCAGCAGGCACAGGGCGGCGGCGCAGGCGGTCAGGCGCAGGGTGCGGATGGAGCGCATGTCGGTGTCCTCTATCTGTCTTGGTACAGGTACGGAGTCAAAAAAGTTCAGCGGCGGCGCGGCACGTCCACGCTGCCATCGACGCCGGTGTGGCGAACGCTGCCGCTGCCAGCGGAGCGGACGGTGAGGTCACCGCCCACGCCGCGGATATCCAGGTCGCCCGAGCCGATCGAGCCGACGCTGATGCTTCCGCGCACATCGCGCAGGTCGGCATCGCCGGAGCCAATGCTGCCGACACCCACGTCTCCGGCGGCTCCTTCCAGTTCGAAATCGCCGGATCCGATGCTGCCGACCTCGACGCTCCCGCGGACCTGATGGGCTTCGATGTCGCCCGAACCGATGGAAAGGATGTTCAGCGCGCCGATGTCGTGCAGCGTGATATCGCCGGATCCGACCTTGGCCGTGACCAGCCCGGCGATGTTGCGCGCCTCCACATCGCCGGAGCCCACATCGGCGCTCATGGCCGAGGCGCCGGTAAGCCAGGCGTCGCCGGAGCCGACGATGAGCTGCACCAGGACGTTGTCCGGCACGCTGCCGGACAGGTCCAGATAGGCGTAGCCGCCGCCGGAAAAGAGCCCGCCGAGTCGCCCCTCGCGGTACACGCGGACGGTCAGCTGGTCGCCATCCCGCTGCTGCTCCAGCTTCAGATTGTCCAGCGCTCCGGCGCTGGAAGCGCAGGCGCGGCCCTGGAGGGTTCCGTCGGCATTGGCGCCGGCGTCCAGACGCAGCTTGTTGTGGCCGATCTCGAACTTCACCGTGCGCACCCCGTCCAGTTCCAGCTGCATCTGCCGGGGGGCGGAATGCCTGCAGTTATCATCTTCGGCATGGGCAGCTAGCGGCAGCAGCAGGGCGCAGAGCAGCAGGTAACGATGGTGCATGGGGACGCTCCGGGATGGCTGCATGGGATCAGATGCTGATTTCATCGGTGGGCTCCACGGTCGGGTCGGCGTCTGTGTCCTTGCCACAGTCCTCGATGTCCTTGCGGGTCATGGTGGCGTAGGGGACAAACTCGGGCATGGCGGAGGCCAGCGCCTGCTGGCTGTCATGCAGTCCAGGCAGCAGCGTGCACAGCGCAGTGGCCTCCTGCTCAATCCGTTCCGCCTCGGCCTCGATCCGGGCTTCGTACTCCCTGCGGCCCTCTTCGCCGCCGAACAGTGCCTGGCCGATGCCGGTCAGCGCGGTGCCTGCAATGTCCGCGCCTTGGATGCCCAGCGCCATGCCGGCCTGGGCCACCCCCAGCAGGTGACCGCGATAAGCGACCAGAAGCTCTTGCTGACGGGCATTGGCGGGCACTTCCTCGCCGGCGATCAACAGCACGCCATCCGGGCTGATCTCCGCCTTTGGAAGGTCGTCGGTGTCATCGCCCGTGCCGAAGCTGAGCCCGTTGATATGGATGCGGCTGTTCTTGCCGATCTGGATGTTTTCCTTTTCCAGCTTGCGCTGGGCCTCGGCGATGCCCTTGGCTGCCTGGCGGCCAATGAAACTGGTGGCGCCCCCGGTTTCATCGGTGTCAGGCGGGGCGGGCTCGTTGCTGCAGCCTGCAGCCAGGGCGGCAGCGAGGATCGAAACGATGGCGATGCCGGTTCTTGAGCGGATATGCATGTCGGTATCCCGGGGTACGTGGGCGATCAGCCCTCTTCGCGCCAGCGGCGCAGGCGGATGGCGAGCAGGATCATGGCGATGCCCGCCACGACGCCCAGCCAGAGGTCCAGGGTTCCCGCCACCTGCCAGCTCTGCAGCGGGCTGATCAGCAGCGGGATGTCTTCCGGACCGTTGATGGAGGTCGTGCTCATGCCGTGGGCGCTGGGCAGCCACGACCCGGGGAAAACGCTCAGCAGCCCGCGGTTGGCCACCGCGTACCACAGGGCACCGTAGTTGAGTTTGAACCCCAGGATCGCGCTGACCATGCTGATCAGGGCGCAGCCCATGACCGGTACGATCAGCGCCCACAGGAACGGCTTGCTGCGGGCCGCGGCCGAGCACAGCATCAGCCAGCCGACCGCCGGCAGTGCCCACAGTGCATACAGCGGCAGCAGGGCGAGGACGGAGCCTGTGATCCGGAACGGATGCGAGCTGGTCAGCAGGCCGGCGGTGCCCGGCACCCCGTTGACGGTGGTGGTCAGCGCAGTCAGCACCCACAGTGCCAGGCCGATCAGGATGCCCACCACCATGGCCAGCAGCGGCGCCAGCAGCAGTGCCCAGGCGGCCTTGGAGCCGACCGTGGCGGCGTCGGAAATGGGCATGGATTTCCAGAACAGGATGCTGCGGTCGCGCCGATCGTCGTGCAGGCTGCCCAGGGCGTAGAAGAACACCACGAACCCGAGCACCACCATGCTGATGGAGATCCCCAGCAGCAGGGCCACGTCGCCTGCGGCACCCAGCGCCTGGGTCACCTGTTCGGGAGGGGCCGCATCGTCGATCTGGATGCGGTTGCCGCTACGGGAGGTGAGCAGGCTGGCACCAATGGCCGCAAGCACGGTGAACAGCAGGGTGATGCCGCCGGCAATCGCCGGGGCCCACAGGAACCCGCCACGGTTCTCCCAGAACTCACGTCGCAGCAGCCAGCCGAAGCGCTGGGCGCTGCTGATCTTCCGGCCGCCGGAAGGCCGGGGCGTGGCAACAGTGGAATCAGTGATCGCGTTCATTCGTAGGTTCCCTTCATCGTGGCGACGAACAGGTCGGCGAGGCCCGGGGTGCGGGTTTCACCAAACGGGGCCAGGGTGGAACGGGGGGTGCCGTCAAACAGCATCACGGTCTTGCCAAAGGGCAGGGCACGCTCCTCGAGCGGGCCAAGCTGGCGCGCGGCGTCGATCTGCTCCGCGTTGACCAGTACTTCGGTGAAGCGCTCGGCCAGGTCTTCCATCGGCGCGTCCAGAACGATCCGGCCGTCGCGGATGAACAGCACGTCGGTGAGGATGTGCTCCACCTCTTCCACCTGGTGGGTGGTGATGATGATGGTCTTGTCCTCGTCGAAGTAGTCCTCCAGCAGGCGCTGGTAGAACTGCTTGCGATAGAGCACGTCCAGGCCGAGGGTGGGCTCGTCCAGCACCAGCAGGCGCGCATCAATGGCCATCACCAGGGCCAGGTGCAGCTGCACGATCATGCCTTTGGACATCTGCCGCACGCGCATCTTCGGGGTCAGCTTGGTGTTGGCCAGGAAGCGCTCGCAGCGGGCGCGGTCGAAGCGCGGGTGCACGCCCTCGACGAAATCGATGGCTTCGCGCACCCGGATCCAGCGCGGCAGCACCGCCACATCGGCGATGAAGCACACATCGTTCATCAGCTCGTCGCGGCGGGTGCGCGGATCACGGCCCAGCACGTCCAGTTCGCCCTGGAAGGGAACCAGACCGAGGATGGCCTTGAGCGCGGTGGTCTTGCCGGCGCCGTTGGGGCCGATCAGGCCGACGATGCGGCCCGGTTCGATCGCGAAATCAGTGCCGGCCAGCGCCACGGTGCCGCCATAGGTCTTGCGCAGTCCGCGGGCTTCAATCACCCGCCCGGGCGCGGCTGCGGTGTTCAGGTCAGGGGTCATTTGTCTTCTCCGGTGGATGCGGTTTCCAGCAGATCGGCAGTGGAAAGGCCCAGCAGCCGGATGCGCTCGAGCACCAGCGGCCACTCTTCGGTCAGGAAGCGTTCGCGCTCGTTGCCCAGCAGTTTGCGCGGGACCTCTTCGGTCACGAACATGCCCAGGCCGCGGCGCTTTTCCACCAGTCCCTCATCCACCAGCTCCTGGTAGGCGCGGGAGACCGTGATGGGATTCACCTGGTAGTCGGCGGCCACTTGGCGCACCGAGGGCAGTGCATCACCGGGCTCTAGTTCACCCTCGAGCATCAGCGCGATCACGCGTTCCTTCAGTTGGCGGTAAATGGGAGTACCGTCGCTCCATTGGACTGCACTCATGGCGCCACTCCAGTGTTGTCGGGGCGCAGGCTGCGGGCCGTGCCGAAGTAGGGCATGGCCAGGGCGTTGCGGGTGCGGGGGGTGGCGATCGGCGCATCGTTCGCGGATGGGCGGCGGCGGTTGCCCGGGTCTTCGAGCATGGACGCCAGGGTGGCCTCAACCACCGAGGTGGCCACCAGCGCTGATGCCAGGCTGAGGGCGCCGGCTGCGGTATCAGCCGCGGCCATGTCACCCTGCATGGGGCGGGCAAGGGACCCGAACCCGACGGCGAAGTTCCTGCCCAGGTCCGCGGTGACACGCTGCCCCGGCGGTGCGGCGACGCTGTAGTGTGCGGAGTACGGGCCTGGCTGTTCATATGTACCGGTGCGCGCCGCGATCAGTACGAACAGCAGGATCGCGGCAGCGACCGCAGATGCCAGAATCGTGTTTTGGAACGCCTGGTTCATGGCGAACCTCCTGCCCAAGTTGATTGGTGTTGTATGCAACTATAACACCAGAACACCTATGGTCAATACCCCAGCCTGATTTTTTTAAATGCGCCGGGAGCCGTGCATTCAGGGAGGCGATTGCCCGCGGCCGGGGATGCCGCGACAATAGCGCCGATCGCGTCGTGCGCCGGCGCCCCAATTCGGAGCTTCCCCCATGAACAAAGCACTGCGTGGCGCAGTCGCGCTGTGTCTTGCTGCCGCCTGTTTCCTTACCCTGCCGGCGTTCGCGCAGGCTCTTGAGAGCGAGCGTGACCGGCTCAGCTACATGGTGGGCA
Organism: Luteimonas sp. A478; assembly: GCF_054052025.1. Classification (NCBI taxonomy): domain Bacteria; kingdom Pseudomonadati; phylum Pseudomonadota; class Gammaproteobacteria; order Lysobacterales; family Lysobacteraceae; genus Luteimonas; species Luteimonas yangxiaopingae. The sequence continues at coordinate 403,881 of NZ_JBSVRF010000001.1, forward strand.
TGGACGTGGGGCGTTCCCTTGAACCGGTCGGTCCTGATCTGGACTATGCCGCGCTGCAGCGGGCGATCGAGCATGCCTTGGCAGGTGGAGCCCCACTGGTGGATGCAGACACGGCCCGGGCCGTGGGCGAGGCGCTGTCGATCCGCGCCGCGGTGCGCAACGGCCAGCCGGTTCCGGGTCAGCCGCCCGGCACGCCGCCGCCCGACGTGGACCTTGAGCAGGCCGGATTGATGATTGGAGCCGATGTTGCGCGTTCACTGGTTCAGCTGCGCGATGAGCTTGATCTGGCGCCGCTGATGCAGGGGCTGCGGACCCGGGTTGAAGGCGGTGATTTGCTGATGTCCGATGCCGAAGCCGATGCGTTGCGGACGGCGTTTTCGCGTCGGATCCAGGAACGCCAGCAGGCCGAAGCGGCCCAGCTCGGTGAGCGCAACCGCGCCGAAGGTGCGGCGTTCATGGAAGCGAACCGGGCGAACGACGGCGTGATTGCTACCGCCTCGGGCCTGCAGTACCAGGTGATTGAGCAAGGCACTGGTCGCCGGCCCATGCCGCATGACCGGGTGCGCGTTCATTATCACGGCACGCTGCTCGACGGCACAGTATTTGACAGCTCCCGCGACCGCGGTCAGCCTGCTGACTTCGGCCTGGGTCAGGTCATCCCCGGCTGGACCGAGGGCGTGGGCCTGATGCAGGTTGGCGCCCGATACCGATTCTGGATTCCCGGCCATCTCGCCTATGGGGCCAATGGCACCGCTGGCGGTCCGATCGGCCCCAATGCAACCCTGGTTTTCGACGTCGAACTGCTCGACGTCCTGTAAAGGAGTTTTCCATGAAGTTTTCCCCCCGTACCGGATCCGCGGTGCTCCTGGCCCTTGCGATCCCGCTGGCCCTGGGCGCCTGCAAGAAGATTGATGAAGACAGCGCCGCTGCCCCGGCCGTGGCCGCCGAGCGGGAAGTCCGCAGCACGCCCGGCATCGAGGGCATCGATGGGCTGGAAACGGCCCAGCAGCAGGCCGGGTACGTGATCGGCCTGGAAATGGGCGGCACCCTGTACCCGATCCGGGACGAGGTGGATCTGGACGCGATGTTTGACGGCATCCGTGATTCGGTCGAAGCGCGCGAGCCCAGGATCGACGAACCCCAGTTCATGCAGATCATGCAGGCGCTGGGCGAGCGCATGGAGCAGGGGCGTGCGGAAGCAGCCAGCGTGGCCGCCGCGGAAGGAGAGGCTTTCCTTGCCGAGAATGCGCAGCGCGACGAGGTCCAGGTGACCGACTCCGGCCTCCAGTATGAAGTGCTGGAGGAAGGTGAGGGCGACTCGCCGGGTCCGCAGGACCGGGTGCGCGTCCATTACGAAGGCAGCCTGCTCAACGGCGATGTGTTTGACAGCTCGCGCCAGCGCGGCGAGCCGGCCGAGTTCCAGCTGGACCAGGTGGTTCCGGGCTGGCAGGAAGGGCTGCAGCTGATGGCACGGGGTGGCCGCTACAAGTTCTGGATCCCGGCGCCGCTGGGCTACGGCGCAGAAGGCACGCCGGGCGGCCCGATCGGCCCGAATGCAACCCTGGTGTTCGATGTCGAACTGATCGACGTCGCGCCGACGGCTCAATAAGCCGGGATCACGGATCAATGGGCAACGGATTGGAAGCGCGGGTGGTGGAGCTGGAAACGCGGCTCGCGTTCCAGGAGCAGGCCATGGGCGAGCTCAGCGATGCGCTCGCGCAATTGCGCGCCGAGGCGGCGCGTACTGCCGAGCTGTTGCAGCGCGGCCTGGAGGAATTCCGGCAGGGACAGAGTAGCTTCTACGCCGATCCCGGTGACGAGCCGCCCCCGCCGCATTACTGAGTTGGAAATATGAGTACTACGCTTCGTGACCAGTTGCTTGGTCTGGGTTTCAAGGCACCGGCCAAGCCAGAGCGCAAACCCGACCCCCGGCGTGGAAGGCCGGGGGAGCGGGCGCGGGGCAAACCCGCCCCGGGCCCGGACAAGGGCGGTCGTGGGCCGGGCAAGGGCCCCCGGCAGCAGCCGCGCAAGGGCGGGCGTAGCGGTGGCGAGATCGATCTGGCCAAGGCCTACGCGATCCGTGCCCAGCGCGAGAAAGAAGAGCGCGTCCGGGCCGAGCAGCAGAAGCAGGAAGAGGCCCGCAAGCGCCGTGAGGCGCGGGCGAAGCTGACCGCCCTGCTGGAAGGCAAGTCGCTCAATGCCGAGGATGCCGACATTGCCCGGCACTTCGAGTACGGCGGCAAGATCAAGCGCATCCATGTGACCGCCGACCAGCTGAAGGCGCTCAACGCCGGTCAGCTGGGCGTATTGCAGCAGGCCGGCCGCTACCTGCTGGTGACCGCCGCGGTGCTGGCCGAGGCCGAGGCGGTGTTTGCCCCCGCGGTTGCGCTGAAGGTGGATCCGGACGCGCCCGCGGCCGACGATCCATACGCCGACCCGAAGTACCAGGTGCCCGACGACCTCGTCTGGTAAGAGCGCGCCATGCGCGCGAAGCCGCGTGAATTCTGCCGGCGGCGTGGGGCTTCGGCCCCGGCGCGGTCACCGATGCCTCACTGCGTGGCCGGTGTTCACGCGGCTTCGCGCGCATGGCGCGCTCCTACGCTCCGGGGGTTATTCGGGGTCGTAGTCCAGGTTCGAGGCCAGCCAGCGTTCCGCCTGGGCCAGTGCCACGCCCTTGCGGCGGGCGTAATCGGCAACCTGCTCCTTCGACACCCTGCCCACCACGAAATACTGGCTGCGCGGGTGGCTGAAGTAGTAGCCCGACACCGCCGCCGTGGGCAGCATCGCGAAGCTTTCGGTCAGCTCCATGCCGGCGTTGTTTTCGGCGTCGAGCAGGTCGAACAGGGCGCGCTTCTCACTGTGCTCGGGGCAGGCCGGGTAGCCCGGCGCGGGTCGGATGCCGTCGTACTTCTCGGCGATCAGGGCGTCGTTGCCCAGCTCCTCATCGGCGGCATAGCCCCAGAATTCCGTGCGCACACGCTGGTGCAGGCGTTCGGCCAGGGCTTCTGCCAGCCGGTCGGCGAGGGCCTTGAGCAGGATCGCGCTGTAGTCGTCATGATCGGCCTGGAAACGTGCAACGTGCTCGTCAATGCCGATGCCGGCAGTGACCGCGAACGCGCCGATCCAGTCCTGCCGGCCCGAGTCCTTTGGTGCAATGAAATCCGCCAGGCAGAAATCCGGCCGTTCCGCCGGCTTGTCCACCTGCTGGCGCAGGAAGTGCAGCCGCCGGGGCATGCCGTCGCCGGCGTCCAGTTCGACGTCGTCGCCGATGCTGTTGGCCGGCCATATGCCGAACACCGCTTTCGCCCGCAGCCACTTTTCCGCAATGATCCGATCCAGCATGGCGCGGGCGTCTGCGTACAGCTCGGTGGCCTGCGGGCCGACGATTTCATCCTCGAGGATTTTCGGGAACCGGCCCGCCAGCTCCCAGGCCTGGAAGAAGGGCGTCCAGTCGATTACTGGCAGCAGGTCTTCCAGCGGCCAGTCATCAAACGCGGTGACCCCGGTGTCCCTGGGTGCCGGTGGCACGCAGGTATCCCATCCGCCATCGAAACGCTGCCCGCGCGCCTTGGCCAGTGACACCAGCCGCTTGCCGTCGCCGCGGTTACGGTGGCGCTGGCGGATCTCGACATGGTTGGCCTCGTTGGCGGCAACGAACGGCTCGCGCAGCTCTGCGCTGACCAGGGACTGGGCCACGCCCACCGCGCGCGAGGCGTCCTTCACCCAGACGGTCGGCGCGCTGTAGTGCGGCGCGATGCGCAGGGCGGTGTGCGCGCGTGAAGTGGTAGCGCCGCCGATCAGCAGCGGCGTCGTGAAGCCCTGGCGCTTCATTTCCGCCGCTACGTGGCCCATTTCCTCCAGCGAGGGCGTGATCAGGCCCGACAGGCCGATCAGGTCCGCATTGATCTCGCGCGCCTTGTCCAGGATCGCCTGCGCCGGAACCATCACCCCCAGGTCCACGACTTCGAAGTTGTTGCAGGCCAGCACCACGCCGACGATGTTCTTGCCGATATCGTGTACGTCGCCCTTCACCGTCGCCAGCACTACCCGGCCATTGGGCTGGCCGGCGTCGCCGCTCTTTGCCTTTTCGGCCTCGATGTAAGGCAGCAGATGGGCCACCGCCTTCTTCATCACCCGCGCCGATTTCACCACTTGGGGCAGGAACATCTTGCCGGCGCCGAACAGGTCGCCGACCACGTTCATGCCGCTCATCAGCGGGCCTTCGATCACGTCCAGCGGACGGGTCGACTGCTGTCGCGCCTCTTCGGTGTCTTCCACCACGTACTGGTCGATACCGTGCACCAGAGCGTGGCTGAGCCGCTCGGCCACCGGCTTTTCACGCCATGTCAGGTCTTCGACCTTCGACGCGCCCTTGCCGCCGCGGTAGCGCTCGGCGATTTCCAGCAGCCGCTCGGTGGCATCGGACCGGCGGTTGAGCACCACGTCCTCGACGCGCTCGCGCAGCTCCGGATCAAGATCATCGATGATCGGCAGCGCGCCGGCATTGACGATGCCCATGTCCATGCCGGCGGCGATCGCGTGGTAGAGGAACACCGCGTGGATCGCCTGGCGCACGGTCTCGTTGCCGCGGAAGGAGAACGACACGTTGGAGACGCCGCCCGAGACGTGGCAGTGGGGCAGGGTGCGGCGGATCTCACGCGTGGCCTCGATGAAATCGACGGCGTAGTTGTTGTGCTCGTCGATGCCGGTGGCGATGGCGAACACGTTGGGGTCGAAAATGATGTCTTCGGGCGGGAAGCCGACCTTTTCCGTCAGCAGCCGGTAGGCGCGGGTACAGATCTCGACCTTGCGTTCTTTCGTATCGGCCTGGCCCTGTTCGTCGAAGGCCATGACCACCACCGCGGCGCCGTAGCGCAGCACGGTGCGCGCCTGGTGCAGGAACTCCTCTTCGCCTTCTTTCAGCGAGATCGAGTTGACCACGCCCTTGCCCTGCAGGCACTTCAACCCGGCTTCGAGCACCGACCACTTCGACGAGTCCACCATCACCGGGATGCGGGCGATGTCGGGTTCGGCGGCGATCAGGTTCAAGAACCGGGTCATGGCCTTTTCCGAATCGAGCAGGCCTTCATCCATGTTGACGTCGAGGATCTGGGCACCGCTGCTGACCTGCTGGCGTGCGACCTCCACCGCCACGTCAAAACGGTCATCCTTGATCAGCTTCTTGAACCTGGCGCTGCCGGTCACGTTGGTGCGCTCGCCCACGTTGACGAACAGCAGCTCCGGGGTGATGACCAGCGGTTCCAGCCCGGACAGGCGGGTATGGCGGCGAAGCGTCATGCCGCCACCTCCGCCATCTGCGGCACGTTTCGCGGCGGCAGGTCCTTGACCGCCTCGGCGATCGCCTGGATGTGCTCGGGCGTGGTGCCACAGCAGCCGCCAATGATGTTGACCAGGCCCGATGCGGCGAACTCCGCCAGCACGGGGGCCATCTCTTCGGGTGTTTCGTCGTATTCGCCGAACGCATTGGGCAGTCCGGCGTTGGGGTGGGCGGTGACGAAGCAGTCGGCGATGTCGGCCAGGGCCTGTACGTGGGGACGCAGCTCGGCGGCACCCAGGGCGCAGTTCAGGCCAACGGCCAGCGGACGCGCGTGGCGCACGGAGTACCAGAACGCTTCCGCCGTCTGGCCCGACAGGGTGCGTCCCGAGGCATCCGTGATGGTGCCCGACACCATCACCGGCACCCGGGCGCCGAGGACATCGAAGACTTCGGAAATGGCGAACAGCGCCGCCTTGGCGTTGAGGGTGTCGAACACGGTTTCCACCATCAGTATGTCCGCGCCGCCCTGGAGCAGCCCGTTGGCGGCTTCGCGGTACCAGCCAACCAGATCGTCGAAGTACACGGCGCGAAAGCCGGGGTCGGTGACGTCGGGACTGATGGATGCGGTGCGGCTGGTGGGTCCGATGACTCCCACTGCGAAGCGGGGTCGGTCCGGCGTACGTTGCTCAGCCGCGTCACAGGCGGCACGGGCCAGCCTGGCGCCTTCGCAATTGAGTTCGCGGGCCAGGTGCTGCAGGCCGTAGTCGGACTGCGAGACCGCGGTGGAGTTGAAGGTATTGGTTTCAACCAGGTCGGCGCCGGCCTCGAGATAGGCATCGTGGATGGCGCGGATCAGTTCCGGCCGGGTCAGGCACAGCAGGTCGTTGTTGCCCTTCTGGTCGTGGGGCTGCGGGTCAGCGCCGCTTCTGACACCTGGTGATGCATCGATCCCGTCGACGAAGCGCTCGCCGCGATAGGCGGCTTCGTCCAGGCGCTCACGCTGGATCATGGTGCCCATGGCCCCGTCCAGCACGAGGATCCGCTGCCCGAGGGCGTCAATCAGGGCTTGGGCACGCCCGGGGTTCAGCCATGGCAGGGCGGTCATGGTGCGGGCCTGTCGGCAATCAGGGAAATCACTTCGAAATGCGGCGGGCGCTTTTCCCGGGTGACCGTTTCGATGTGCTGCAGTTGCAGGCCGGCCTTGTCCACGAAGCGCCGCAGCTCGCGGGCATTGAAGCCCAGGTTCACATGGCCATAGGAATCCACGATGCTGCGATGCTCATGCTTGGCCAGGCTGGTCAGCAGCAGGCGCCCGCCGGGGCGCAGCACGCGGGCGGCTTCCCGGGTGGCCAGGCCCGGCTGTTCGGAGTAGGTCAGGGCCTGCATCATCACCACCAGGTCGAAGCTGGCGTCTTCCAGTGGCAGGGCGTGCATGTCGCCCTCGCGCACTTCCACGTTGCGGTGGCGGCGCAGGCGCTCGGTGGCGGCATTGACCACGCGGCGGCTGACATCAATACAGACGTAACGGTGGGCGTGCGGGGCCAGCAGTTCCGCCAGCACGCCGTCGCCCGCAGCGATGTCGAGCACGTCGCCAGTCTCGAACAGCGGCAGTACGCTGCGCGCCAGTGCTTCCCAGGTGCGGCCTGGCGAATAGTGGCGTTCCATGTCGCCGGCCACCGAGTCGGCCCAGTTCTGGTCCGCGGCGCGCATTGCCAGCACTTCCGGCAGGCGCTCGGCGTCCTGGCGCAGCAGCGGATCGTCGCTGCCCTTGTGCAGGGTGCGCCAGAGATCGCGCAGGGCCGGATCCAGCGGTTCCTCCTCGAAGCGGTAGTAAGCTGACACTCCGGCACGGCGGTCGCGCACCAGGCCGGCCTCCTTGAGCCGGGCCAGATGGGTGGACACGCGCGGCTGCGCCAGGCGGGTCACGGCCGAGAGTTCGGCTACGGTGAGCTCCTCACGTTCCAGCAGTGCCAGCAGGCGAACCCGCGTTGCATCGGCCAGTACCTTGAGCCGGGCCGACCAGGAATCCAGGTCCACATATATCTCCGCATCGCGATACAGAGATCGATGATGCGTGCGGCGCGTGGTGGCGTCAAGGAGCGGCAGGAATGCTGCCCCGTGCGCCTGCCCCCGCTACAATAGGCGTCTTATCTGTGAACAGCCGGGAGTAGGCCACGTGGAGTTTGGATTCAGCGAAGAGCAGTTGATGATCCAGGACGTCGCCAAGCGCATTGCCGCGGAAAAGATCGCGCCGAGCGCCGCCTCATTTGATGAGTCCGGCGAGTTTCCGCTCGACAACATCCGACTGCTCGGCGAGAACGGCCTGATGGGGATCGAGGTGCCGCCGGAATACGGCGGCGCGGGCATGGATCCGGTGGCCTACGTGCTGGCGATGATCGAGGTAGCCGCCGCCGATGCCGCGCACTCGACCATCATGTCGGTCAACAACTCGCTGTTCTGCAACGGCATCCTGATCCACGGCACCGAAGAGCAGAAACAGAAGTACGTGCGCGCGATTGCCGAGGGCGCCGAGATCGGCGCCTTCGCGCTGACCGAGCCGCAGTCCGGATCCGATGCCACCGCCATGCGCTGCCGCGCGGTGAAGCAGGACGACGGCACCTACGTGATCAACGGCAAGAAGAGCTGGATCACCTCCGGCCCGGTGGCCAAATATTTCGTGCTGTTTGCGGTGACCGATCCGGACCAGGGTGCGCGCGGGATCACCGCGTTCCTGGTGGACGGCGACCGTGCCGGTTTCCACCGCGGCAAGACCGAGCCCAAGCTGGGCATCCGCGCTTCGGCCACCTGCGAGATCGAGTTCCAGGACTATGTGGTGCAGGCGGACGAGGTGCTGGGCGAGGAAGGGCAGGGTTTCAAGATCGCGATGGGTGTGCTGGATGCAGGCCGCATCGGCATTGCATCGCAGGCCATCGGCATCGCACGCGCCGCCTATGAGGCCACGCTGGAGTATGTGAAGGAACGCAAGGCCTTCGGCCAGCCGATCGGCGCGTTCCAGATGACCCAGGCTAAGATCGCCGACATGAAGTGCAAGCTGGATGCCTCGCTGCTGCTCACCCTGCGCGCGGCCTGGCTGAAGGGGCAGGGTCAGCGCTTCACCACCGAAGCCGCGGTCGCCAAGCTCACCGCCTCCGAAGCAGCCATGTGGATCACCCACCAGGCGCTGCAGATACATGGCGGCATGGGCTATTCAAAGGAGATGCCGATCGAGCGCTATTTCCGCGACGCCAAGATCACCGAGATCTACGAAGGCACCAGCGAGATCCAGCGCCTTGTCATTGCGCGGCAGGAGACCGGACTGCGCTGATGCGAAACCGGTTGCCCGTTCCTTCCATTCATGGCCCGCATGCAGATGCGGGCTTTATTGCATCACCGGGCCAGGCATGAGCACATCAATCAGGAAAGCCGCCGCGCGTAGGATTGCTGCCCGGGAGGATGTGCGCCAGCCGGTGCTGGCCGCGATCCGCCGCCTTGCCGGCAAGGCGCGTCAGCAGGATGCGGCGCTGTTTGCCGGTGAGTTCTACCGTCGGCTGACCGAGGATGAGCTGCCGCTGCATACCGTGGACGGCTGGGCGGCGCTGGCCAACGGGTTCCTCGACTTTGCCCGCATGCGCACCGCCGGCACTGCCAGCGTGCGCCTGTTCAATCCGGCCCGGGACACCCACGGCTGGGAGTCACCGCATACGGTGCTGCAGATCGTCAATGACGACATGCCATTCCTGGTTGACTCGGTGACCATGGCGCTGACCGACATGGGGGTGGGCGTGCACGTGCTCGGGCACCCCGTGGTGACGGTCAGGCGCGATGCCGCCGGCAAGCTGCTGGCCGTGGGCGAGGGCGAGCCTGAATCCCTGATCCATATGGAGATCGACCGCCAGTCGGCCCAGGCCGCCAAGGCCATCCACAAGGCAGTAGTCGCCACTCTGCAGGATGTGCGCCACGCGGTGGCGGACTGGGCAGCGATGCGCGAGCGGATGCTGCAGGTGGCCGCTGAGCTGGCTGATGCAGCCCTGCCGGTGTCCGACACCGAGCGCCGCGAAGCGCAGGAGTTCCTGCGCTGGCTGGCCGCCGACCACTTCACCTTCCTCGGCTTCCGCGAGTACCGGGTGCGCGAGCGCGATGGCGAGCAGGTACTGGAAGCGGTCGAAGACAGCGGCATGGGCCTGATGCACGGCAGCGAGCCGGGCGCGCCGCGGCCCCTGCACAGCCTGTCCGCGCATGAGGTGCGCCAGGCAGGACGGGTAGATCCGCTGGTGCTGACCAAGACCAATTCCCGTTCCACCGTGCACCGTCCCGGTTTCATGGACTACGTGGGCGTCATCAGCTTCGATGCCGAAGGCAACGCCATTGGCGAACGGCGCTTCATCGGTCTGTACGCGTCCAGCGCCTACAACCGCCGCCCGTGGGAGATCCCGCTGGTGCGCGAGCGCTTTGAATACGTGATGAGCACTTCAGGACTGCGCGAGACCGGCCACAGCGGCAAGGCGCTCAAGCACATCCTGGAAACGCTGCCGCGCGACGAGCTGTTCCAGTCCACCGGCGAGGAGCTGGCTGCACTGGGCTTGGGCGTGCTGCAGCTGCAGGAGCGGATCCGCAGCCGGCTGTTCATCCGGCGCGACCGCTATGGACACTTTTTTTCGATCCTGGTCTACGTTCCCCGCGACCGGTTCAACACCGTGATGCGGCTCAAGGTAGAGGCGATGCTCAAGCACGAGCTGGGCGCCGACCGGATCGATTCAACCGTGCGCCTGGACGAGTCACCGCTCGCCCAGGTGCATCTCATTGCTCGCCCGCGCCCCGGTGTAAGGGTGCAGGTCGAACCGAAAAGACTGGAATCCAGGCTGGAGGACATAGTGCGTAACTGGCAGGACGATTTGCGTGACCAACTGGTCGCAAAGCACGGCGAAAGTGAGGGGCTGGAACTGGCCACCCGCTTCGGCCGCTCGCTGAGCAACACCTACATCGAGCGGGCCACGCCGGAAGTGGCGGCGACCGACGTCGCCCACCTGGCCTCGCTTGCCTCCCCGGGCGATCTGCGGCCGTGGCTGTACCGCGCGCCCGAGGGCAGCGAAGACGCCGGCACGCTGCGCTTCAAGCTGTTCACCATGGACCGCGACCTGCCGTTGTCGGACGTGCTGCCGATGATGGAGAACATGGGCCTGCGGGTGATCGCGGAGCACCTGCACCGGGTCAAGGTGGAGGAGAGCGCGCTGTTCATCCAGGACTTCACGGTCGAGGCCGCGGGCGAGATCGATTTCGACACCCTCGGCCCGGTGTTCGAGGAAGCGTTCGCACACGTGTGGCGTGGGGAAGCCGAGAACGACGGCTTCAACCGCCTGGTGCTTGGCGCCGGCCTGGACTGGCGCCAGGTCAGCATGCTGCGTGGGTACTGCAAGTACCTGCTGCAGATCGAGACCCCGTTCTCGCAGGCGTACATGGAGGAAACCCTCAACCGCTACCCGCTGTTGGCGCGCCTGCTGGTGGAGCTGTTCGAGGCCCGCTTCACGCCCAAGGGCCGTGGCAGCGACACGGCCAGCCTGCGCGCACAGCTGAAGCTGCTGGCCAAGGGCGATGCGGCTGTTGAAACCGCGCTCGAGCCGGTGCTGGAAGCACGTCGCCGCGCCCGCAACCCGCGTCAGGAAAAGGTGCGCGAGGCGCTGCGCACGCTGCTGGACGGCGTGTCGAGCCTGGACGAGGACCGCATCCTGCGCAGCTTCATGGGCGTGATCGACGCCACCCTGCGCACCAGCTTCTACCAGCGTGACAACGACGGCAACGACAAGGATTACGGGGCGTTCAAGCTGGACTGCGCCAAGGTGCCGGAGCTGCCCAAGCCGCGTCCGTACCGCGAGATCTTCGTCTATGGCCCGCACGTGGAAGGCGTGCACCTGCGCTACGGCACGGTTGCCCGTGGCGGCCTGCGCTGGTCGGACCGGCGCGAAGATTTCCGCACCGAGGTGCTCGGGCTGGTGAAGGCGCAGGCGGTGAAGAACACCGTGATCGTGCCGGTGGGCGCGAAGGGCGGCTTCATCGCCAAGCGCCTGCCCGTGGGCGGCGACCGCGACGCCATCCAGGCCGAGGGCGTTGCCTGCTACAAGCGCTTCATCAGCGGCCTGCTGGATGTCACCGACAACATCGTCGATGGCGAGATCGTGCCGCCAACCGACGTGGTGCGCCACGACGAGGTGGACACCTACATGGTGGTGGCCGCCGACAAGGGCACGGCCACGTTCTCCGATATCGCCAACGGCATTTCCGCCGACTACAACTTCTGGCTGGGTGATGCGTTCGCTTCCGGCGGCTCGGTGGGCTACGACCACAAGGGCATGGGCATCACCGCCAAGGGTGCGTGGGAGTCGGTCAAGCGCCACTTCCGCGCGCTGGGCATCGACTGCCAGAAGCAGGACTTCACCGCCGTCGGCATCGGTGACATGTCCGGCGACGTGTTCGGCAACGGCATGCGCCTGTCCAAGCACATCCGCCTGGTGGGTGCGTTCGACCACCGCCACATCTTCGTGGACCCGGATCCGGATGCGGCCAAGTCGTTCAAGGAACGCGACCGCCTGTTCAAGCTGCCGCGCTCCAGCTGGGATGACTACAACCGCAAGCTGATCAGCAAGGGCGGCGGCGTGTGGCCGCGTTCGGCCAAGTCGATCCCGGTCTCGCCGCAGATGCGCGAGGTGCTGGGCCTGGAAGCCGAGGTGACCGAGCTCAGCCCCAACGACCTGATCAAGGCCGTGCTGCGCGCACCGGTGGACCTGCTGTGGAACGGCGGCATCGGCACCTACGTCAAGGGCGCCGCGGAGTCGCACGCCGATGTGGGCGACCGCGCCAACAACGCGGTGCGCGTTGATGGCGGCGAGCTGCGCGCGCGGATCGTGGGCGAAGGCGGCAACCTCGGTTTCACCCAGCTGGGCCGCATTGATGCTGCGCAGGCCGGGGTGATCCTCAACGCCGACTTCATCGACAACTCCGGCGGCGTGGGCACCTCCGACCGCGAGGTCAACATCAAGATCCTGCTCAACGCACTGGTGCGTGATGGCAAGCTCTCGCTGAAGGCCCGCAACAAGCTGCTGCTGGAGATGACCGGCGAGCTGGAAACCCTGGTGCTGTGGGACAACATCCGCCAGAACCAGGCGCTCAGCCTGATGGAGCGCATGAGCGCGCCGCGACTGGGCTCCAAGCAGCACTTCATCCGCACGCTGGAAGCCCAGGGCCTGCTGGACCGGCAGATCGAGTTCCTGCCGTCCGACGCCGAGCTGTCGGCGCGTAAGGCCCGTGGCCAGGGCATGCCGCGTCCGGAGCTGGCGGTGCTGCTGTCGTACTCCAAGCAGGTGGTCTATGACCAGCTGCTGGATTCGGACATCCCCGAGGACCCGTACCTGTCCAAGGAGCTGCAGCGCTACTTCCCGACTCCGCTGCAGAAGAAGTACGCCGCGGCGATGGAAGACCATCCGCTCAAGCGCGAGATCATCGCCACGGCGATCACCAACGCCACCATCAACCGCATGGGCGCGACCTTCCTGATGCGCATGCAGGAAGACACCGGCCGCAATGCGGCAGAAGTGGCCAAGGCTTATACGATCAGCCGCGAGGTGCTCAATGCGCGCACCCTGTGGAACCAGATCGAGGCCCTGGACGGCAAGGTGCCCGAGGGCGTGCAGATCGACGCCCTGCTGGAGATCTGGAACCTGCAGCGCTCGTTCGTGCGTTGGCTGCTGGAGCGCCCGGGCGAGATGCCTGGCATCACCGACGCGGTGGACCGCTACAGCGCCGGCTTCAACGCCATCCGCAGCGCTGGCGGCGTGCTGCCGGACTCGCAGCGTCCGGGGTATGACGCCCGCCGCGCCGAGTGGCGCGAACGCGGCATGTCCGCGCAGCTGGCCGAGGACCTGGCCGAGCTGCCTTACCTGGAGCCGGTGTTCGACATCATCGAGCTGGCCGCGGCGCGCAAGCAGAAGCCGATCGACGTGGCCAAGGTGCATTTCCGCCTCGGCGAGGCGCTGAAGCTGCCGTGGCTGTTCGAGCAGATCGACGGGCTGGAAGTGCAGGGCCGCTGGCACGCCGTTGCCCGTGGGGTGCTGCGCAACGAGCTGGGCGCGCAGCAGATCCTGCTGACCGGCCAGGCGCTGTCGACATCGGGCCGTGACGCCGATGCCAAGGTGCAGGCGTGGATCAGCCGCGACGATGCTTCGCTGCGTTTCACCCTGGCGATGCTGGATGAAATGTCTTCGCAGAAGACGCTTGATTACCCGACCGCATCGGTCGCGGTGAGCCGGCTGTCACAGCTGGCCAGCTGAGCCGGAAACTGCCACGGGGCGGGCCCTGCCTGCCCCGTGGATCCGGATGATGGACCGCGGGTCGCCTCGACCCGCGGTGCTGGCGGGCTGCGCTATGCTCAGCGCATGAGCACCTCCCAGTCTCCCCGCATTGCATTCCTTGCCGCGCCCACTCCGCAGGCGCAGCAGGCCCTGGAATCCCTGATGGCCGGGCATGAGCAGCATGCCCCCGACGAGGCCGATATCCTCTGCGCGCTCGGCGGCGACGGCTTCATGTTGCAGACGCTGCATCGCCATGGCGCCCTGGGAAAGCCCGTATACGGCATGAAGCTGGGTACGGTCGGTTTCCTGATGAACCAGTTCCATGGGGAAGACCTGCTTCAACGCATCAGCGCGGCCGAGCCGGCAGTCCTGCGGCCGCTGGAAATGATCGTGCAGACCGAGTCGGGCGCGAGTGTCGGATCACTGGCCTACAACGAGGTCTCGCTGCTGCGTCAGACCCGGCAGGCCGCCCATCTGAGCATCGACCTCAACGGCCAGACCCGGCTGGAAGAGCTGATTTGCGACGGCGTTCTGGTGGCCACACCCGCGGGAAGTACCGCCTACAACTTCTCCGCCAGCGGACAGATCCTGCCATTTGATTCGGACGTGATCGCGCTGACGCCCATCGCGCCATTCCGGCCCAGGCGCTGGCGCGGCGCGCTGCTCAAGGCGGAGACCGAGGTGTGCTTCAAGGTGCTGGATCCCTACAAGCGCCCGGTCAGTGCAACCGCTGATTCGCACGAGGTGCGCGATGTGGTGGAAGTGACTATCCGCGAATCGAGAGACCGGGTGGTGACCCTGCTGTTTGATCCCGAGCACAATCTTGAAGAGCGGATCCTGAGCGAACAGTTCATGGTCTGAGCCGGCCCCGCGTCTCGCCTGGTGCGATTGCGATCGCGCATACTCGGGCCATGTCGGACAATTCCATTCCACCGCTGATCGTCGCCATCTCTTCGCGGGCACTGTTTGATCTGGAAGACAGCCACGGGCTGTTCGAGCGCGAAGGGATCGAAGCCTACGCCGACCACCAGCGCATCCATGAGGATGACGTGCTCGAGCCGGGCATTGCGTTCCCGCTGGTGCGCAAGCTGCTGGCGTTGAACGAGGGCGGGGTGGAAGACGCGCCGCGGGTGGAGGTGATCCTGCTGTCCCGCAACTCCGCCGATACCGGCCTGCGCATTTTCAATTCCATCCAGCACCACGCGCTGGCGATCTCGCGGGCGGCATTCACCTCGGGCGAGCCCACCTGGCCGTACACGCGTCCGTTCGGGGCCCAGCTGTTCCTCTCGGCCAACCCGGATTCGGTCCGCGCGGCGCTGGAGAACGGGGTTGCCGCGGCCACCATCCTGCCGGCCAAGGCGCAGCGGCACCGTCACGACCAGCTGCGTATCGCATTCGACGGTGACGCGGTGATCTTCAGCGATGAAGGCGAGCGCGTATCGCAGCTGCAGGGGATCGATGCCTTCCACGAGCATGAGCGCAGCCGCGCCCACGAGCCGCTGTCCGGCGGACCGTTCCGTGGCTTCCTTTCGGCACTGCATGATCTCCAGGCGGCCTACCCGGCGGGGGAGGCGTCCCCGATCCGTACGGCACTGGTGACGGCGCGGTCCGCGCCGGCGCACGAACGGGTGATCCGCACGCTGCGTGACTGGGAAGTCAGGCTGGACGAGGCGCTGTTTCTGGGGGGGCGGGCCAAGGGGCCGTTCCTGGATGCGTTCGGTGCCGATATCTTTTTCGACGACTCGCGGCACAACATCGACTCGGCGCGGCTGCACGTGGCGACCGGGCATGTGCCGCATGGAATTTCCAACCCGAATTGAGCTGTCGGCTGGCCTGCTGGCCGCCGTCGCGGCGTCGGGGCCGCACGTAAATATGCTAGTATTCGGCGTCGTTCGTGCATTTTGCCGTCGTTTTTGCTGCTTTTCAGCGGTTTTGCAGCGCTTCGCATGAAGTGCTTGCGCGCGAACGCTCCACCGGTATCGGTCGTCTCGGAGCAGCGCTCCGTCCCGAAGGGACTGTTTTCCCTCACTGCCTGATCGGTGCGGCCCGCTGCAGCCGGGGATTTCGCTTTTGCCGCCGGATGTCGCCCGATGCCTGGCGGTTCCCTGCGCGCCTTGTTCGCGCTGGATCCCGCCCCTTGTGGCGGCTCACGACATGGAGAGACACAACACAATGACCCAGCGAATCGCCGTTCTCGGCGCCGGCCCCAGCGGCCTGGCCCAGCTTCGCGCTTTTGATGCCGCCCGCCGCGCGGGCGCCGACGTTCCAGAAATCGTCTGCTTCGAAAAGCAGTCCGATCTGGGCGGCATGTGGAACTACACCTGGCGCACCGGCCTGGACCAACACGGCGAGCCGGTGCACGCCAGCATGTACCGCTACCTGTGGTCGAACGGCCCCAAGGAGTGCCTGGAGTTCGCCGACTACAGCTTCGAGGAGCACTTCGGCCGTCCAATTGCCTCCTATCCGCCGCGCCCGGTGCTGCGCGACTACATCATGGGGCGGATCGAACGCAGCAACCTGCGCGACCAGATCCGCTTCAACACCGCGGTGCACTCGGTGGAGTACAGCGAGGAGACCGGAAAATTCACCGTCACCGTGCGCGAGCTCGAGCACGATCGCATGGTGAGTGAAGAATTCGACTACGTGGTGGTGGCCACCGGCCACTTCTCCACGCCCAACGCGCCGTCGTTTGAAGGCCTGTCCAGTTTCCCGGGCCGGGTCCTGCACGCGCACGATTTCCGCGACGCGTGCGAGTTCACCGACAAGGATCTGCTGCTGGTCGGCAGCAGCTATTCGGCCGAGGATATCGGCACCCAGTGCTACAAGTACGGTGCCAAATCGGTGACCTTCAGCTACCGCAGCGCGCCGATGGGCTACGACTGGCCGGAAGCCTTCAGCGAGCGCCCGCTGCTGACAAGGGTGGAGGACAATACCGCGCACTTCGTGGACGGCAGCAGCCAGGATGTGGACGCGATCATCCTGTGCACCGGCTACCAGCACCACTTCCCGTTCCTGCCGGATGAGCTGACCCTGCGTACCAGCAACCGCCTGTACCCGCAGGGGCTGTACCAGGGCGTGTTCTGGGTCGACAACCCCAAGCTGATCTACCTGGGCATGCAGGACCAGTACTACACCTTCAACATGTTCGACGCGCAGGCCTGGGTGGCGCGCGATGTGATCCTGGGCCGGACCAGGCTGCCTGATACCGAAACCATGCGTGCCGACAGCGAAGCCTGGTTCGCCCGCGAGAACGCCTGTGCCAGCGTTGATGACGACATCGACTTCCAGGCCGCCTACGTGCGTGACCTCGTTGACCGCAGCGACTACCCGGACTTCGATATCGAGCGCGTTGCC
The DNA here is from genome assembly GCF_054052025.1 of Luteimonas sp. A478. NCBI lineage: Bacteria > Pseudomonadati > Pseudomonadota > Gammaproteobacteria > Lysobacterales > Lysobacteraceae > Luteimonas > Luteimonas yangxiaopingae. Next base: position 420,852 of record NZ_JBSVRF010000001.1, read on the forward strand.
GGGATGTTCAAGGAATGGCAGCACGACAAGCGCGACGGGATCCTCGACTATCGCAAAAAGAGCTACCGCTCCGCCATCACCGGCACCCTGGCCCCGCCGCACCATACGCCTTGGATGGAGGCGATGGATGACTCGCTGGAGGCGTTTCTGCACGAGTCGCGCGAACTGGAGGACCAGCCCGTCGTTCCGGTGGCCCGCGTGCCGGATTTCGCGCTGGGGCTTCGTGCTGCCGACGCGGCCGCGGCGCTGCAAGCTGGTGCGCAGGAGCGCCGGCGCGCCTGATCAGATGATCATCTGATCAAGGACCAACGGGCGGCCATGGCCGCCCGTTGGTCGACTGGTCTCAGAAGGGATATGGCCGTGGACCGGTCTGCACCGTGATCCACTGGTCGGTGGTGAACTCGTCGATCGCCCAGTCACCGTTGAAGCGGCCCAGGCCGGAGTTCTTCTCGCCTCCGAACGGCGCGTTGGCGTCGTCATTGACGGGCATGTCGTTCACATGGGTCATGCCGGCGCGGACGCGGCGGGCGAACTCGAGTCCGCGCGCCACGTCGCCAGTGAAGACGGCGCTGGACAGCCCGTACTCACTGTCGTTGGCCAGCTCCAGCGCGTGCTCCGCATCGCGCGCGGACTGGATGCCCACCAGCGGGCCGAAGATCTCCTCGCGGGCGATCTCCATGTCGGCGGTGACGTCACCAAATACGTGTGGCGGCATCACATTGCCGTCGGGCTCGCCGCCCACCAGCAGCTTCGCGCCTTCCTTCTTCGCCCTGGCCACCTTGGCTCGCAGGCTGTCCAGCTGCTTGGCATTGATTACCGGGCCGATCACTGTCTCAGGCTTGGCTGGATCCCCCACCGGCAGCGCCTTGACCCGCTCGATGAAGCGGCTGGTGAACTCCTCCAGCATCGGCTCCTCGACGATGATCCGGTTGATCGCCATGCAGATCTGTCCCTGGTGCAGGAACTTGCCGACCACGGCTGCATCCACCGCGGCCTCCCCATCGGCATCCGCCAGCACTACAAACGGGCTGTTGCCGCCCAGTTCGAGGGCGACGCGCTTGAGATGCTCGCCGCCACTGGCGATGCGGCCGATGCCGCGGCCAACCTCGGTAGAGCCGGTGAAGGAAATGAATGACGGCACCGGGTGCTCGACAAAGGCATCGCCAATCTCCGAACCCGCGCCCACCACCACGCTCAGCAGGCCAGTTGGCAGGCCCGCCTCTTCGAAGATCCGCGCCAGCAGCAGCCCGCCGGTCACCGGCGTGTCGCTGGCCGGCTTGACCACCACCGCGTTGCCCAGCGCCAGCGCCGGCGCGACCGAGCGGATGCTCAGGTGCAGGGGGAAGTTCCAGGGGCTGATCACGCCCACCACGCCCTGCGGCTTCCGGTACACCAGACTCTGCTTGCCCGGCACATCGGAGGGAAGCACACGGCCATGGCTGCGGCCGGGCATGCTGGCCGCCTCCAGGGTGATTGCGCGGGCGGAACCCCATTCGATCGCGGCCTTGATCCGGGTGCTGCCGGACTCGCGAACCAGCCAGTCGATGATTTCGTCCTTGCGCGCATCGAAGATCGCCACCGCACGATGCATCACCGCAGCGCGCGCGCCTGGGCCCATTGCAGCCCAATCGGGCTGCGCCTTCGCTGCGCCGAGGTATGCCGCATCCAGGTCCTCGTGGTTGGCCATTGCGATCTCCAGCAGCTGATCGCCGCTGAAGGGGTTGATCACCTCGAGCCGGCGGTTGGCGCGACCTTCGCGCCATGTACCGCCAAGCGGCTGCAGAGCCAGGTTCCGGTAGGCGGTTTTGGCAGTTTTCTCACTCATTGCAATGCACCTCGTGTCAGGCAGTGGCTGCGCATTCGCCCTTTCAGAACTCCAGGTCCAGCGCGGCGCAGAGGTAGTCCATGAACAGCGCTGTGGCCTTCAGATCGCGGACCAGCGTCTGGCGCAGGCGCGGGCCGGTGATCAGGTCCTTGTCCAAGCTGCGCATGAAGACGAAGTTGCGGTGGCGCAGGTCGTCGATGAAGGGGAAATCTTCCGGAAACCCGCGTGGGCGGCGGACCAGCATGTCGGATTCCGACATGCGGTAACGGCGGCGGAAGGCTGGGGCGTGCGCAGCGGATTTCCAGCCGGCGGGATTGTCGACGATGAACTGGCGGATCTGGCGCAGCACTGGTGATTCGGGATTCCAGATGCCCGCGGCAAAGAAACTGTCGCCGGGGCGCAGCTGCAGATACCAGGCCGGCGCCGCGGTCTCGCGGTAGCGCTCGTGATAAAGGCGCGCACTCTGCCAGTTCTTGTAGGGCGCCTTGTTGTTGGAGAAACGGGTGTCGCGATGGATCCGGAACAGCGAGCCGTTCATCTTCTTTGGGTCGGCGCGATAGTGCAGGCTCACCGTGGCCAGGTCGGGCTGCAGATCGGTGAGCAGGCGCTGGAACGGTTCGCGCAGGTGGGTCTCGTAATCGGCCTTGTGAGCGTGGAACCATTCGCGCTCGTTGTTGCGCTCCAGCGCGCGCAGGAAGCGGAAGGCCTTGTCGGTGAAATAGGTGGTCATCGATATCAGCGGGCAGGGACGGGGAGAGCGAGGTCGTCCTGCAGCTCCCGGCCCCAGGCTTCGAGACGGTCGAGCAGAGCGATCCGGGCACCGTCGGCGGCATGAACGCCGCGCAGCGTTTCAAGCTCGAGGAAAAAGCCCGACAGGGAAACCTCCGACAGCCCACTCTCGGTCGCAAGGCGGCGGCGACGGAACGCGTCCCACTGTTCACGCTCGGCCGCGTCGAGCTTGTCCGGCCAGTTGCGTGCGCGGTAGCGGAACAGCAGCTCGGCCAGCCGCGGATCCTCGAAGCCGAAATCACGCGCTCCCAGCGCGTCGGGCGGGGTTGCCCGCACCTCGATCATGCGCCGGCGATCGCCATCGGGCAGGAACCCGTCATAGAGCGATGCGTCGGCATCGCCAGGCTCGCGTGCGCCGCGCCTGGCGAATACCAGGCGGATCTTTTCCGCCAGTTCGGGGCCGGCCGCCCGCAGCCGGGCCGCCCGTGCCAGCACCGTGGCCGGCTCGATCGCCAGCCGCTCCAGGTCCGCCGGGCGCAGGTGGTTCCAGGCCACCAGCGCCGGGCAGCGGTTGGCCTGGACTTCCTTGAGCGGGATCCGGGTGACGCCTTCCGGCAGGTCGCGGGAGGAAACAAACACCCGGTCTGCGATCTCATCCGGATCCAGCGCCAGCAGCGCTTCCGGATCGCCGTCAAGGTCGAACACGATCACCCTGCTGTCGATCTGCGGATGGCGCGCCAGCGGCAGCACGGGGGCGGTACACAGGCGCGTGGCCGGATAGCGCTGCGATACGTGCAGCACCGGATCGGCCGCGGTGATGTCCAGCAGGCCGCCGGCGAAGCGCTTGTCGCGCAGGCGCAGGGCGTAGTCCCACAGCCGCGGCTGGGCACGTCGGAACGCGCGGGCCATGCCGATCAGCGCACGCACGTCCGACAGGGCCTCGTGCGCGTCACCCTCGCGTACACCGTTGGCTTCGGCCAGGTGCTCCAGCTTGAACGAGGTGCCCTTGCCATCCTCCCGCTGCGGCCAGTGCACGCCGTCGGGACGCAGCGCGTGCGCGAGGCGCATCACGTCCAGCAGGTCCCAGCGGCTGTTGCCGCCGCGCCATTCCCGCTCATAAGGATCAAAGAAATTGCGGAACAGGCCGTGGCGCACGAACTCGTCGTCAAAGCGCAGCGAGTTGTAGCCAACGGTGCACGTGCCGGGCCGCGACATCTCTTCCTGGATGCGGGCGAATGCTTCCGCTTCGCTGACGCCATCGCGTTGCGCTTGCCAGGGGTCGATCCCGGTCACCATGCAGGCACCCGGGGAGGGCAGCAGGTCGTCGGCGGGACGGACGAAGAAATCGATGGGCTCATCGACCGGCTGCAGGTCCAGATCGGTCCGGATGGCGGCGAACTGGGCGATCCGGGTCAGGCGCGGGTCGCGGCCCCAGGTTTCCAGGTCGTAGAAAAGAAAGCTGCCGCTCACTTCCCCGCGCCTGCCTTTTGTTCGTCGCTCAGCGGCATCAGCTGCGCCTTGATTGTCTCGTCCAGCGCTTCCCAATCCACGGTGTCCAGCGACTCCAGTCCCGCGGTTGCCTGCAGCAGGATCTCCTGCTGGATGCCGTTGCGCTCCAGCGCCAGCGCGTAGGGAATGCGCATGAAGGTAACCATGGCGTAACGCGGCACGAAGCGGTCAGGGTGGCGCTGCTGCAGCTTCAATTCCAGTTGGCGCTGGAGCAGATAGTCGGCGTCGTCCACCCGGTCGCGCATCTCCCGGTAGTTGTCCAGGGCCATCTGCTGGATGGCCTCGGCGTTGGGGCGGCGTTCGTTCTCGTAGGCGGTGAAGGCGGCGGCCATGTCCGGCCCCGCGTCGATATGGCGGGCCAGCGACACGCAGTCCTCCAGCGCGCAGTTCATGCCCTGGCCGTGGAAAGGCACCATCGCGTGGGCGGCGTCGCCCACCAGCACCGCGCGTCCGTACAGCCGCCAGCGATCCAGGTACAGGGTGCCCAGCGGGCTGACCGGGTTGTGCTGCCAGTCGTGCTCAAGGCCGGGCAGCAGCGGCAGCAGGTCGGGAAAGTCGCGCTGGAACAGCTCGCGCGCCTGCTGCACCGAGCGCACGGTGTCGAAGCCGGGCTCGCCCTCGTTGGACATGAACAGCGTGACGGTGAAGTTGCCATTGTCATTGGGCAGGGCGATGCACATGTAATCGTCGCGCGGCCAGATATGCAGGGCGTTGGGTTCAATCCGGAACTGGCCGTCCTCGCCGGACGGGATCTCCAGCTCGCGATAGGAATGGCCCAGCGATTCGAAGCGTTCGCCCAGCTTGGTTTCCCGCTGCATCTGCGCGCGCACCGCCGAGCCGGCACCGTCGGCACCCACGATCACGCCGAAGTCGACGGCGCTGGCCTTGCCTTCGTTGGAATCGTCGATAAAGCGGGCCCGGCCGGCTTCGAAATCCAGTGATTCCAGGCGCCGGTTGAAGTGCACCTTGGCACCGGCGGCCTCGGCATGGTCGAGCAGGGTGATGTTGAGGTTGCCGCGGTGCACCGACCAGATCACTTCCGAGTCATCGCGCCCGTAGCGCTGCAGCTGCTGGCTGCCATCGGCGAAATGCACCATGCGCCCGCGCATCATCACCGTGCGCGCCATGACCTCGTCTTCCGCGCCAGCCTGCTGCAGCGCATGGCGGCCGCGCTCGGCCAGGGCCATGTTGATCGAACGGCCGCCTTCGTAGCCCTGCATCCGCGGGTCGCCACGCCGCTCGTAGATGTCCACCTTGTGGCCGCGCCGGGCCAGCAGGGCACCGAGCACGGCGCCGGCCAAGCCGGCTCCGACGATGGTGATGTGTTGATCGTTGTCGGTCATGTATGCATCCGGTATCAGGAGTGCTTCGCAGCCCAGGCCTCGACTTCCTGCGCAAAGCGCAGCACGTCGGCATGGCTGTTGTAGAGCGGGGCAGGGGAAATGCGGATCACATCGGGTTCGCGCCAGTCGCCGAGCACGCCGTGGCGGGCAAGGTGTTCGAACAGGGCCCTGCCGGCATCGCGTCCGGCGCGCACCCGCAGCGACAGCTGGGCGCCGCGGCGGCAGGACTCGGCCGGGGTCACGATCTGCAGCACGTGCTGCAGGCGCGCTCCGATCAGCGCGTGCAGGTAGCCGGTCAGCCGCTCGGACCGGCTGCGCAGTGCTTCCATGCCGGCGCGTTCAAACAGTTCCAGCGACGCCCGCAGCGGCGCCAGTCCGAGGATGGGCGGGTTGCTCAGCTGCCAGCCTTCGGCGCCGGGCGTTGGCACGAATTCCGGCCCCATGCGGAAGCGGCTGTCCTGCTCGTGCCCCCACCAGCCGGCGAAGCGTGGACGGTCGGTGCGCGCGTGACGCTCGTGTACGAAACAGCCGGCCACCGCGCCGGGTCCAGCGTTCATGTATTTGTAGTGGCACCAGACCGCGAAGTCGGCGTCGGAGTCATGCATCCGCAGCGGCAGGTTACCGGCCGCGTGCGCATGGTCGAAACCCACCACTGCGCCCGCGGTATGCCCCAGGCGCACGATCTCCGCCATGTCGAAGGCCTGGCCGGTGCGGTACTGCACGCCGGGCCAGAGCACCAGCGCCAGGCGGTGACCGTGTTCGGCGATGGCGCGCTCGATCGCCGCCATGGAAATGGTTCCTTCGGCTTCGTCCGGCTGCACCTCGATCAGGTCGGTGTCCGGATTGAACCCGTGGAAGCGCACCTGCGATTCAAGTGCGTAACGATCGGAAGGAAAAGCTCCGGCCTCCATCAGGATCGCCGGCCGCTCTGCCGTGGGCCGGTAGAAGCTGACCATCAACAGGTGCAGGTTGGCGGTGAGCGAGTTCATCGCCACCACCTCCGAGGGCAGGGCGCCCACGGTGGCGGCCAGGCCGTCGCGCACCAGTTGGTGATACGGCATCCACTGCCCGGTTCCGGTGAAATGGCCTTCTACCGCTTCAACGGCCCATTTGTCCAGCACTTCTTCCACGTACGTGCGCGCGCGGCGCGGCTGCAGACCGAGCGAGTTGCCGCAGAAGTAGGCCTGCTCTCGACCTTCGTGCAGGGGGATGTGGAATTCACCGCGCAGCTCACCCAGCGGATCGGCTGCATCCAGGGCGTCCGCGTGTTCAGTGGAATGCAGATCCGTCATGCGAACCTGCTCTTGGGCAGGTCAAGCCATTCCAGCGCGGTGCCGTGATAGAGGCGGGCCTTGCCGGCTGCGTCCAGTTCCACGCCTTCAATCACCGCGCCAGGTTTCTGCTCACCCAGCGGGAAGGGATAGTCGGTGCCCAGCATCACCCGATCCACCCCGCAGACATCAATCAGGTACTCCAGCGCCTTCGGATCGGCGACCCAGGAGTCGAAATACAGCTGCTTGAGGTACTTGCGCGGATTGTGCGGATTGTCGGTGGCCACCAGATCGGGGCGCATGTTGAAGCCGTGCTCGATGCGGCCGATGGTGTAGGGGAAGCTGCCGCCGCCGTGGGCCATGCAGATCTTCAGCTTCGGCAGGCGTTCCAGCACTCCGCCGAACACCAGCGAACAGGCGGCGCGCGACTGTTCGGCCGGCATGCCCACCAGCCACGGCAGCCAGTATTTGGGCATGGTGTCGGTGCCCATCATGTCCCAGGGATGCACCAGGATCGCCGCGCCAAGGTCCGCCGCGGCTTCGAAGAACGGGAACAGCTCCGGCGCGTCGAGGTTCCAGTGTGTTTCCGGCGACACCTGCACGTGCGAACCGATCTGCACGCCCTGCAGGCCCAACTGCTCCATGCAGCGTTCGAGCTCCTGGATGGCCAGCCGCGGCGACTGCAGCGGCACGGTGCCGATCCCTGCGTAATGACGCGGATGCGCGCGGCAGGTTTCGGCCATGTGGTCGTTGAGGGCCTGGTGCAATTCCAGCGCCTGGTTGGCTTTCGCCCAGTAGCTGAACATCACCGGCACCGTGCTGATCACCTGCACCTGCACCCCGAACTGCGCGAAGTCATCGATCCGCTCCTGCGCATCCCAGGTGTTGGACCAGATCTCGCGGAAAAACTTGCCGTTGCGATAGATCCGGTGGCGTCCGTCGCTGGTGTGGTGGATCACCGGGAAGCGCGGGTCGCCGTACTTGGCCGCCAGGTTGGGCCAGTCACGTGGCAGACAATGGGCGTGGATGTCGATTTTCAGCATGGAGCCTCGTGGCATCGGCCCGCGGGCGCGGAGCATTGGGTTCAGGATACCGCGGGCGGCCCACAAACGTAGGAGCGCGCCATGCGCGCGAAGCCGCGTGAATCATGGTTTGCGGGGGAGCTTCGGTGAGCGCGTCGGGGCCGAAGCTGCGTGGCGCCGATTGATGTCACGCGGTTTCGCGCGCGTGGCGCGCTCCTACGAGGGCGGCGTGCCTGCGGGCGCAGCGTGTCAGGATTCGTAGCGGGCGGGGCGGGGGTTGAGGTGGCCGCACGCATCACAGGTACGGTTGCCTTCCGAGGCATAGAAGCGGTCGAAGACCGGCGGCAGGTCCACTTCGATGTCTTGGAGCTGGAAATATTCCTCGTAGAGCTTGTGGTTGCACTGCTCGCAGAACCACATCAGCCCGTCCTTCTCGTGCGGCAGGCGTTTGCGTTCGATCACCAATCCGATCGAACCTTCGGCGCGCTGCGGGGAGTGCGGCACCTTGGGCGGCAGCAGGAAGGTCTCGCCAGCGCGGATCGTGATGTCACGGAGCTTGCCGGGCTCTCCTTCGGAATTGTCCTGGATGCGCAGGGTCATCGCGCCCTCGAGCTGGTAGAACCACTCGGGGCCTTCATCGTAGTGGTAGTCGGTGCGAACGTTCGGGCCGCCCACCACCATGACGATGAAGTCGCCGTCGTACAGGCACTTGTTGCCGACCGGCGGTTTAAGCAGGTGGCGGTTGTCTTCGATCCACTTCTGAAGGTTGAGCGGGGCGGGGAACATGTGGGTCCTCCTGGCCTGGGTCAGGCACGCTGCGGCGGCAGGGCCGCCACACACTTCAACTCTATCGCGATGGGGGTGGGCAGGGCGTCGATGCCCAGGGTGGTGCGGCAGGGCGCGGTATCGATATCGGGGAAGTATTCGGCCCACACCGCGTTATAGGCCTTGAAATCGCCGGCCATGTCGGTGAGGTAGACGGTCACGTCCACCAGATCTTCCCAACGCGCCCCGCTGGCTTCCAGCACGGCCCGTACGTTGGCGAACACGGCGTGGGTCTGGGCGGTGATGTCGTGGGTCACAACATTGCCATCGGCGTCATATAGGTTGCCGGCAATGGCATTGGTGGCTGCATCGCGCGGGCCGATGCCGGACAGGAACAGCAACTCACCCACGCGCCTGGCGTGGGGGTAGGCGCCGACGGGCCCAGGGGCGGTGGCAGTGCGGACGGTTGGCTTGTCCATTCAGCGATCCTCGCGGGCCTGGCAGATGCGTTCCAACGCCGGACCGTATTGTTCGGGCAGGGCAGCAGGCGAGTCGATCGCCAGCCCCAGATCATGCACGCGACCGTTGCGCAGCGAGTACACCCAGGCATGCACCGAGACGTTCTGTCCGCGTGACCATGCTTCGCGCACCACGGTGGATTCGCAGATGTTGATCATCTGCTCCAGCGCGTTGAGCTCGCACAGGCGGTCATGGCGCTGCTCGGGGTCGTCGAGGGATTCGATCAGCCCGCGGTGCTTGTGCTTCACGTCCTTGACGTGGCGGATCCAGTTGTCCGCCAGGCCCACGCTGGTGCCTTCCAGCGCTGCGCCAACGCCACCGCAGCCGTAGTGGCCCACCACCAGGATGTGTTCGACCCCCAGCACATCGATGGCGAACTGGATCACCGACAGGCAGTTCAAATCGGTGTGCACCACCACGTTGGCGACGTTGCGGTGCACGAATACCTCGCCCGGGTTTACATCGATGATCTGGTTGGCCGGCACGCGCGAATCGGAGCAGCCGATCCACAGGAAGCGCGGCGTCTGGATCCCGGACAGGCGGTCGAAGAAGCCGGGGTCTTCGGCTTCAACGCGCTCAGCCCAGTTGCGGTTGCGTTCCAGCAGGTCGTGGAGTCTGTACATGGAGGTCCGTAAAGTAGAGGCTGTGTTGTCAGGTGGCGATGCAGACGTTGCGGGGTTCGGTGTAGAAGCGCATCGCCTCCAGTCCGCCTTCGCGCCCCAGCCCGGACTGGCCCATGCCGCCAAAAGGGGTGCGCAGGTCGCGCTGCAGCCAGGTGTTGATCCAGACCATCCCGGCGTGCAGCTCGGCGCCGAAGCGGTGCGCGCGGTCGAGGTCGCGGGTCCAGACGGAAGCGGACAAGCCGTAATCGCCGGCGTTGGCCAGCTCCAGGGCGTGCCCGTCATCATCGAACGGTTGCAGAGTCACCACCGGGCCGAAGATCTCCTCGAGGTTGGTGCTGCTGTCCGGTCCCAGGCCTTCGATGACGGTGGGCGCCACGAACCAGCCCGGCCGATCCAGCCGCTGGCCGCCGCACAAAATGTTGCCGCCTTCTTCTCCAGCGCGTTCGAGGGCGAGGGTGACCTTGTCGAAGTGGGCCTGCGAGACCAGCGGGCCGAAGTTGGTGTCTCCATCCATCGGGTCGCCCGGGCGCAGCGCGAGTGTGCGTTCAACAAAGGCGTCCCGGAACGCGGCGTAGATCGACCGCTCCACCAGGATGCGCGAGCCGCACAGGCAGATCTGGCCGGAGTTCTGGAAGGCGGAGCGGATGAAGGTATCCAGATGCGCCTCCCAGGCCGAGTCGGCGAACACCAGGGTCGGATTTTTGCCGCCCAGCTCCAGCGACACCTTCTTCAGCAGCGGCCCGGCAAGGCCGGCAATGCGGCGTCCTACGGCAGTGCTGCCGGTGAAGGACACTGCCCGCACCGCATCGTGGCGGACGATCGATTCGCCCACCTCGGGGCCGCCACCGTGGACGATATTGAGCACGCCCGCAGGCAGGCCCGCCTCGTGTGCCAGCTCGCCGAACATGGCGGCGGTGGCGGGAGTGACTTCGGAAGGCTTGGCCACCACCGTGTTGCCTGCCGCCAGCGCCGGCGCGATTTTCCAGGTGAACAGGTACAGCGGCAGGTTCCAGGGCGAGATGGTGCCCACCACGCCCAGCGGCTGGCGCAGGGTGTAGTTGAGTCCGGCTTCGCCGTGGTGGGATTCGCTGGAGAACTGGGTGGCGGCGTGGGCGAAGAACCGCAGGTTGGCTACCGCGCGCGGGATTTCGGCATCGCGGGCCAGCGCGAGCGGTTTGCCGCCGTTGCGTGCTTCGGCAAGGGCGAAATCGTGGGCCCTGGCTTCGAGCGCCGCAGCCAGCCGCTCCAGATGCGCGGAGCGCTCGCTGTTGCGCAGGCCCGACCAGGCGGGAAAGGCCGCCTGTGCGGCGTTGACGGCATCGTCCACGTCGCGCGCATCGCCGGCGGCGACTTCGGCCCAAACCTCGCCGCGTGACGGGTCGAAGACCTCAAGCCAGCTGCCGCCTGCGGGCTCGCGGGTCTCGCCATCAATGAAGTGTGCATATCGACGCATCCGCCGATTGTACTGGCCCATTTGTAGGAGCGCGCCATGCGCGCGAAGCCGCGTGACACCTGGCGGCCCGGTGTGGCTCCGGTAACGGCGATGTCACCGACACCTCGCTCCGGCGCCACGATTCACGCGGCTTCGCGCGCATGGCGCGCTCCTACAGGGGTTGGCAGGTGGGGCAGAGGTAGAGGCGGCGCGAGCCCACCATCATCCGCTCGATCGTGGTGCCGCAGGCGGGACAGGGCTTCCCTGCGCGAGCGAACACCTGGAAGCGGAAGCCGTCTGCGGTGTCGGCCAGGTAGTCGCTGCGCATGCCGTCCGCCTGGTTGATGCCGCGGGTGGAATAGCTCAGCCGGGGGATATCCAGCAGCACCCGGGCCAGTCGTGCTGTCTGCTCCGGCGCCAGGTCCTTGGGCCGGCGCTTTGGATGCAGCCCGGCCGCAAAAAGCACTTCCGCGCGCAGGTAGTTGCCCATGCCGGCCAGGAAGCCCTGATCAAGCAGCAGGCTGCCGAGCGAGCGTCCGCGGAACGAGGGCGCCTGCAGCCGCGCAGCCACGGCGGAAGCGTCAACGCCCGGATCGAGTACGTCCGGACCAAGCCCGCGCAGGAACGGGTGCGATTCCACCTCGTCGTCCGGCCACATGGTTACGTCCGAAGCCGAATACAGCAGGATGGCGGTCTCCGCGGTTTCCAGCGCCACGCGCAGCGAGCGGCTGGTATCCGGGCGCTGGCCCGCTGCGGCGATCTTCCACACTCCGTAGAGCTGGTTATGGCTGTACATGGTCCAGCCGTGATCGAAGCGGGTCAGCAGGGCCTTGCCGCGCGCGGTGATCGAGATGATCCGGCGGCCTGCCAGACCCGCCTCGAAGTGCTTGAGTTCGGGAAAGGTGAACTGCGCGCGGACCAGCGGCCGGTCCGTAACCGCCTCGGCCAGGCGGTCGGCGGCGCGGCGTATTTCAGGACCTTCTGGCATCGCGGGTCAGATCGACCGGGTGCGGCCCCCGTCCACGGCCAGGCTGACGCCGTTGACGTAGGCTGCGGCGGGAGAGCAAAGGAAGGCGATCACGCCGCCAGTCTCGTTCGGGTCGGCGAAGCGGCCGGCCGGCACCTGCGCTTGCATGGCTTCACGCACCTCGGCCTCGCTGCGGCCCTCGCGGGCGGCGCGATCACGGACTATCTGGCGGATGCGGCCGGTTTCGGTGAAGCCGGGCAGCACGTTGTTGACGGTGATGCCTTCCGCAGCCAGTTCACCGGCCAAGGTCTTGGCCCAGGAGGCCACCGCGCCGCGGATGGTGTTGGAAACCCCCAGCCCCGGGATCGGCTCGCGCACCGAGGTGGAGATCACGTTGATGATCCGGCCCCAGCCGGCCTCGCGCATGCCCGGCAGCACGGCTTGCAGCAGCACCTGGTTGGCGATCACGTGGCGGCGGAAGCCGTCTTCGAACACCTGCAGGTCGGCCGCGTGCAGCGGCCCTCCCGGCGGACCGCCGGTGTTGTTGACCAGGATGTGTACCGGGCTGCGCGCCACCACCGCCGCGACAGCCCGGGCCAGCCCCGCGGTATCACTGCTGTCGGCCACCGCTACGGCGTGGCCGCGATCGGCACCACCGGCAAGTCCGGAAACCACTTCGCGCAGGACGCCTTCGCGCCGCGACAGCACGGTGACGGTGGCGCCGAGCCCGGCCAGTTCCTCGGCCGTGGCCCGGCCGATGCCTTCCGAAGCACCGCAGACCAGGGCGTGGCGGCCGGAGAGATTCAGGTCCATGGGGTGGCTCCTGTGCAATGCGGAAAAGTCATCAGGCGCGGGCGCCGAGCTTGTGGATCATCTTCGGACGCAGGGCCTCGTCGGTCTCGCCCTGGGGCGGCGCCAGTTCAGACAGGCTGAACCCGCGCACCAGCGCGTCGTCTTCGTCCAGGCCGTCCCAGCCCACGAATTCGGCGTCCATCAACGCAGCGCGGGCGGTGTCTTCGCTGTCATAGGCAAGGGTGTTGCCGTCGCTGTCGAAGACCTCGGCGGTGCCGGCATCGCGCACGCGCAGCCGGGCCCAGACCACGGTGCGGCCCAGGGTGGCCAGCCACCACTCGGTGTAGGAAGGAGAAGCAGGGTCGCGCGGGATGATCATGCCAGGGCCCAGTACAGGGAAACGGCGGTCGAGGCGATCCCGAACAGCGTCGTGAACAATGCGATGCGCGCGGGCGTGGCCAGGCCGGTGAAGCTGCGATCCGGCGTCTGCCGGTATTCACCGGACAGCAACCAGCGCAGCGCGGAGGGTTTGAGGAAAGCGCCTTCGCCCAGATGTTCTCGCAGCGCCGGATGCCGGTCGCGCAGGTGCACCAGCGACAGCGGCCAGAAGATCACGAAGGCGGTAAGGCCGCCGATCGTGACACCGAGAAAGCAGAGGGCGAGGAACAGGGGCATCGGGATCCGTACTCCGGAGGCGTCCGGTCAGAATTCGGCGTGGCCGGGCGCGCGGGGGTAGGGGATGGCATCGCGGATGTTGGACAGGCCGCACACGTACACCACCAGTCGCTCGAAACCGAGGCCGAAGCCGGCATGCGGCACCGTGCCGTAGCGGCGGAAATCGCGGTACCAGTCATAGTGCTCGCGATCCAGCCCCATCTGATCCATGCGCGCATCCAGCATGTCCAGCCGCTCCTCGCGCTGGCTGCCGCCGATGATTTCGCCGATACCCGGTGCCAGCACGTCCATGGCGGCGACGGTGCGGCCATCGTCGTTCAGGCGCATGTAGAAGGCCTTGATCTGCTCCGGGTAGTTGGTCACCACCACCGGGCGGCCCACGTGGACCTCGGTCAACCAGCGCTCGTGCTCGGTCTGCAGGTCCAGGCCCCATTCCACCGGGAAGTCGAACTTGTGGCCCGAATCACGCAGCAGTTCGATCGCCTCGTCGTACTCGATCCGCTCAAACGGCGCATTGACGAAGCCCTCCAGGCGGCTCACCGCATCCTTCTGCACCCGTTCGGCGATGAAAGCCATGTCGTCGCCGCGCTCGTCGAGCACGGCGCGGAACAGGTACTTGAGGAACTCCTCCGACACCCGCGCGATCTCGGCCAGGTCGGCGAAGGCGATCTCCGGCTCGATCATCCAGAACTCGGCCAGGTGGCGGGTGGTATGGCTGTGCTCAGCGCGGAAGGTGGGGCCGAAGGTGTAGACCTTGCTCATCGCCAGCGCGAAGGCTTCGACGTTGAGCTGGCCGGATACGGTGAGGAAGGTTTCCTGGCCGAAGAAGTCCCGGGAGAAATCCACCTTGCCATCCTTGCCCATCGGCAGGTTGGCCATATCCAGGGTGGAGACCCGGAACATCTGCCCGGCGCCCTCGGCATCCGAGGTGGTGATGATCGGCGTGTTGACCCAGTAGTAGCCGTTTTCGTGGAAATACCGGTGCGCGGCCTGGGCCAGGCAGTGGCGGATCCGGGTCACCGCGCCGAACAGGTTGGTGCGCGGGCGCAGGTGGGCGACCTCGCGCAGGAATTCCAGCGAATGGGCCTTGGGCTGGATCGGATAGGTCTCCGGATCGTCCACCCAGCCGACCACTTCCACCGCTTCGGCCTGGATCTCGAAGCTCTGGCCCTTGCCCTGCGAAGGCACCAGCGTGCCGCGCGCGATCACCGAGCATCCGGCGCTCAGTCGCCGCACGTCCGAGTCGTAATTGGGCAGTGACTGCGGGGCCACCACCTGGATCGTGGCAAAGCACGAGCCGTCACTGATATTGATGAAGCTCAGACCCGCCTTGGAGTCGCGCCGGGTGCGCACCCAGCCGCGAACCGTCACCTCACCGCCCTCGGGGATCCTGCCCGCAAGCGCCTGCGCCACGCTGACCGTCGTCATGCCTTGTATTCCGGATTTGATGAACAGATGAACAAGGGGGCAAGTGTACCGGAGCCCGAAAAGGTAGAATCGAGCCATGACGATCAAGCTTTCTCCCGCCGCCCTGGACCGCGTCCAGCGTTTCCTCGCCTCCAACCCTGCTGCCTTGGGCATGCGCTTCGGGGTGGAGCGGACCGGCTGCTCCGGCTGGGGCTACGTGGTTGACCTTGCCCATGAGCAGCGCGACGGCGACCAGGTCAGCGAGCAGGACGGCGTGCGCATCTACATCGATGCCGACAGCTTCCCGCTGGTGGCCGGCACCCGTATCGATTTCTCCCGCCAGGGGTTGAACGAGCAGTTCACCTTCGAGAACCCCAAATCCGCCGGCGCATGCGGCTGCGGTGAGAGCTTCACCACGGACGCTGAACGCGTGGCCTGAAGGCCAATCGTTTCCTTCATCCGGACGGGTAGTAATTCGGCCCGGTAATCCGTCATAATGTGCGGCTTGCCCTGGCATTGGCCCGGGGTGAGTGCTTGCTCCACCGCGTCCACACCGGACGTCGGGGGGCTGTCTGGCCTGTCGGGCTGCGCCCGGGGCCGATAACCGAAAGGAAAAACGCATGCGTCACTATGAAATCGTGTTCCTGGTCCACCCGGACCAGAGCGAGCAGGTGCCGGCGATGATCGAGCGCTACACCACCCTCATCGAGGGCGGTGAAGGCAAGATCCATCGTCTGGAAGATTGGGGCCGCCGTCAGCTGGCCTATCCGGTCGACAACCTGGTCAAGGCCCACTACGTGCTGATCAACGTGGAATGCGGCCAGGCCGTGCTTGACGAACTGGTTGAGACCTTCCGTTTCAATGATGCGATCCTGCGCCACATGGTGATCCGCCGCGAAGAGGCGGTCACCGAGCAGTCGCTGATCATGAAGAACAAGGACGACAAGGGCGATCGTGGCAGCGACCGACCGGAGCGCGGCGAACGCCGCCGCCGTGACGACGACGCCGAGACCGACACCAAATCTGATGATGCGGATGAAGACGGCGACAAGAACGCCGACGACAAATCCGACGACAACGCCGCCTGAGGAGCACACACATGTCCAAGTTCTTCCGCCGCCGCAAGTTCTGCAAGTTCACCGCCGAGGGCGTGGTCGAGATCGATTACAAGGATCTCAACACCCTGCGCCAGAACATCACCGAGACCGGCAAGATCGTCCCGGCCCGGATCACCGGCACCAAGTCGCGCTACCAGCGCCAGCTGGCCACCGCGGTCAAGCGCGCACGCTACCTGGCCCTGATTCCGTACACCGACAACCACAACGTCTGATCGAGTCCCTTCGGACAGCGAACCCGTTGCGGCGCGGCTTCCGCGTCGCTAACGAATTGGGAGCAATCCAATGCAAGTCATTCTTCTGCAGAAAATCGCCAAGCTCGGCGACCTTGGCGACAAGGTCTCCGTGAAGCCGGGCTACGGCCGCAACTACCTGGTCCCGCAGGGCAAGGCCGTGCCGGCAACCGCCGAGAACCTGGCCGATTTCGAAACCAAGCGTGCCGAGTACGAAGCCAAGGCCAAGACCACCCACGAAGAGGCGGCCGCCCGCCTGGTAAAGCTGGAGGATGTGACCCTGTCCATCCGCGCCAACGCTTCGCCGGAAGGCAAGCTGTATGGTTCGATCGGCCCGCGCGATATCGCCGACGCCCTGACCGCCCAGCTCGGGGTCGAGTTCGAGAAGTCCGAGGTGGTGATGGGTGAAGGCCCGTTCCGCCAGACCGGCGAGAACGAGGTGGTGGTGCATCTGCACGCCGACGTCGAGACCACCATCAAGGTGGTGATCGAGTCCGACTCGGCTGTCTGATTAACTGCCCCGGCGCAGTTGATCAAACGGGCGCCCTGCAGGGCGCCCGTTTTTTTTTGTGGGGCGCGGTCGCGTGGCCGATCGCAGCATGCGCGACCCGGAAATGGCACGAATCCGGACTTATCCACAGCTTGTCCCGTAGCGGATCCACAGGATGAAGCCCTACGATGACTGACATGCAGCCGCCCCGGCCCGGGTGACTGCTTATTCCGAGGAGTTTCATCGCACATGCCCGTCCGTCCAGAGCGTCAGTCCTTTTCCCATGAACCGCGCGGCGAGGGCCGCATCGACCAGCTGCGCGTGCCGCCACAGTCGATCGAGGCCGAGCAGGCGGTGCTGGGCGGGCTGATGCTGGCGCCCGACGCCTTCGACCGGGTCGTGGACCTGCTGGTGGTGGAGGATTTCTACCGCCGCGACCATCGGCTGATCTACCGGGCAATCCGCGAGCTGGCTGAGCGCGACCGGCCATTCGATGCCGTCACCCTTGGCGAATGGTTCGATTCCCAGGGGCTGTCGGGGGAGGTGGCCGGTGGGGCCTATCTGGTGGAGCTGGCCAATACCACCGCCTCGGCCGCCAACATCAAGGCCTACGCCGAAATCGTCCGCGACAAGGCGGTGCTGCGACAGCTGATCGAGGTGGGGACGGGCATCGTCAACGACGGCTTCCAGCCCGAAGGGCGGGAGAGTGATGAGATCCTGGCCAAGGCCGAGCAGCAGGTGTTCGCCATCGCCGAAGCCGGCGCGCGGGGCCGTGCGGACTTCACCCCGGTCAACAAGGCCATGGCCGAAGCCTTCGATATCCTGCAGACCCGCTTCGCCAGCGGCGAGGGGATCACCGGGCTGCCTACCGGCTACGACGAGTTCGACGAGATGACCGCCGGCCTGCAGCCGACCGACCTGTTGATCCTTGCGGCCCGGCCGGCCATGGGCAAGACCACCCTGGCGCTGAACATCGCCGAGTACGCGGCGCTGAAGACCAAGAAGGCGGTGGCGGTGTTCTCGATGGAGATGTCCGCCAGCCAGCTCGCCCTGCGTCTGATTTCCTCCAACGGCAGGGTCAATGCCACGCGGCTGCGGACCGGCCAGCTTGAGGACGAGGACTGGAGCCGGGTGACGAGCGCGATCCGCATGCTCAAGGAGTCTAAGATCTTCATCGATGACACCCCTGCGCTGTCGCCCGATGTGCTGCGCGCCAAGGCCCGTCGGCTCAAGCGTGAACACGACCTGGGCCTGATCGTGATCGACTACCTGCAGCTGATGGCGGTGCCGGGCAACAATGAGAACCGGGCCACCGAGATCTCCGAGATCTCGCGCTCGCTCAAAGCCCTGGCCAAGGAGCTGAACCTGCCGGTGATTGCCCTGTCCCAGCTCAACCGCGGATTGGAGTCGCGAACCGACAAGCGCCCGATCATGGCCGACCTGCGTGAGTCAGGAGCGATCGAGCAGGACGCGGACATCATCATCTTCATTTACCGCGACGAGTACTACAACAAGGAAAATTCGCCGGACAAGGGGCTGGCCGAGATCATCATCGGCAAGCAGCGAAACGGGCCCACCGGGTCGTTCAAGCTCAAGTTCTTCGGTGAATACACCCGCTTCGACAATCTCGCCCACGATTCGGTCGGCAGCTTCGAATCCTGAACGGAGGCGTACAGCAAGCTGAATGCGAGCGGACCACAGCCGGTCCTGTCACCCGACGGGCACGGCCTACTGGGTAGCATTCGCGTATCGGGTTGCCCGTGCACCTGCGGCATGCAGGACCACCGCATCTCGAGAACCACTTTCCCAAGGAGCAAGATAATGAGCAAACTCGCAACTGCAGGCCTGAGCGCGGCGCTGGCGGGAGTCCTGATGCTGGGCGGCTGTGCCACTTATACCGGCCAGAGTGCAGATCCCAACGATCCCAACCGCACCCGCACCGGCGCCCTGGTAGGCGCAGGGATTGGCGCGGTTGCCGGTCTGCTCAGCGGTTCGGATGCCACCGAGCGCCGCCAGCACGCCATGATCGGCGCCGGTGCAGGCGCGCTGGCCGGTGGTGCGGTTGGCGTCTACCAGGACCGCCAGGAAGCCGAGCTGCGCCGCCAGATGGCTGGTACCGGGGTGGACGTTCACCGTGATGGCGACAACATCACGCTGAACATGCCTGGCGCGATCACCTTCGGCTTTGACAGTTCCGCGGTGCAGTCGCAGTTTTATCCGGTGCTGAACAATCTGGCCGGCACGCTGCGCGAGTATGACCAGACCATCATCGAGGTAGCCGGTCACACCGACAACGTCGGCGCTGCGGCCTACAACCAGCAGCTGTCCGAGCGTCGTGCCCAAGCCGTCGCCAACTACATGGCCGCGCAGGGCGTGAACCAGCAGCGGATGATCACCGTTG
This sequence comes from Luteimonas sp. A478, assembly GCF_054052025.1. Classification (NCBI taxonomy): domain Bacteria; kingdom Pseudomonadati; phylum Pseudomonadota; class Gammaproteobacteria; order Lysobacterales; family Lysobacteraceae; genus Luteimonas; species Luteimonas yangxiaopingae. The sequence continues at coordinate 439,970 of NZ_JBSVRF010000001.1, forward strand.
GCGCGGGCCTGACCCGGCCGATCGCCGACAACAGCACCGATGCTGGACGCGCGCAGAACCGCCGCGTGGAAATCACTCTGGTGCCGATCCAGGGCTGATTCCCCGCTGTCACGCCGGTAAAAGACAGGGCTGCTGCGATGCAGCCCTGTTCATTTGTGGCGGAGGTTGGGCCAACCCCCCACCGCTGGAAACGAAAAAGGCCACCTTGAAGGTGGCCTTTTCGCTGATTGCTCAGGTTATTGGTGGAGGTGGGCGGAATCGAACCGCCGTCCGAAGGTACTCCATCCCCGGTACTACATGCTTAGCTCGCCGTTGGATCTTGTCCCCTGACAGCACGACGTGCAAAGCGCATCAGGGAACCAGCCTGTCAGTTCAACCGCGGAAGACAGGCAACCTCCGCGGCTGGTTCCCGTGATAATGACCCTACATCCACGAGCACAGGCACAAGTGGGTTCGGGGCTTACGCCTTAAGCGGCGAGAGCGTAGTTGTCGTCGTTGGCAACTAGAAGTTTGCTGCTGGATTTACGAGGAAAGCTGCCCCCTCGGCATGCACCAAGTGATTTCGCATCCCCCGTCGAAGCCAATGCACCCCCGGGAAAAACGTTCACGTTGACACGCATCAGTATAGGGGCAGACGCCCGGTAAACAAGGTCCGGGCCAATACTGTGCAGCAGGGGTTCACCAGCCAGACGGCCAGCGTCTGAGCGCAGAAAATCAGGCGTCGCGGTTGTGGCGGCGTAGCAGGCGCTGCTTCTCGCGGCCCCAGTCGCGGTCGCGCTCGGCGTCGCGCTTGTCGTGTTTCTGCTTGCCCAGGGCCAGGGCCAGCTCGGCCTTGACCTTGTTCCCCTTCCAGTACAGGGCGGTCGGGACCAGGGTGTAGCCATCGCGCTCAACCTGGCCGATGAGCTGGTCGATCTCGCGCCGGTGCAGCAGCAGCTTGCGGGTGCGCATGGGATCGGCCACGACGTGGCTGGATGCCGAGATCAGCGGGGTCAGCTGGGCACCGAACAGGAACAGCTCGCCATTGCGGATCACCGCATACGACTCGGTGATGTTGGCGCGTCCGGCGCGGATCGATTTCAGCTCCCAACCCTGCAGCGCGAGTCCTGCCTCGACGCGCTCCTCAAGATGGTAGTCGTGGCGAGCGCGCTTGTTGAGCGCAATGGTGCCACCGCCTTTTGCCTTATCCTTGACTGCTTTCTTGCCCATGCGGCCAATTGTCTCCGATGCGGGCGTGCAATGACATGCCTGCGGTCGAATCAGCCCCGGAATCGTACATGCCAAAGATCCAACGCAGCGCCCTGGTGGAACACTCCGCCACGCGGATGTTCACCCTGGTCAACGACGTGGAAGCCTATCCGCGCCGGTTTTCCTGGTGTGAGGATGCGCAGGTGATCGAGCGTGGCGAAGACCGCATGGTGGCCAAGCTGGAGCTGGGGATCGGCTCGTTCCGCACCTGGTTCACCACCGAGAACACGCTGGAACGGCCCCACCGGATCAACATGCAGCTGCGCGACGGTCCATTCCGGCGGCTGGAAGGTCGCTGGCGCTTCCATGCGCTGGACGAGTCGGCCTGTAGAGTGGAACTGACACTGGATTTCGAGCCGCAGTCGCGGTTGTTGCTGGCGCCATTGACCTTCGGCCTGCAGAAACTGGCCGACCGGATGGTGGACGACTTCATCCGCGTGGCCGGACAGGCCGGGGAAACGGAGTGATCCAGGTGGAGGTGGTGCTGGCGCTGCCGCGGGAAAGCCGCTCGGTGCAGCTGGCGCTGCCCATTGGTGCTACCGCGGCGGAGGCGGCGGCCGCTTCGGGCCTGCCATTGGAAGGAATCGACGGCCATGCCGTGTATGGCGAGCCGGTGGCGGCCGATGCGCCCCTGCGTGACGGTGACCGGCTGGAGCTGCTGCGTCCCCTGCAGCTGGACCCCAAGGAAGCGCGGCGCCTGCGCGCGGCCCGGACCCGGGAGCGCCAGGCGCGCCAAGCAGGGGATTAGAGAACCCCGGCCGCGATGGCCGGCGGATCAGCGGCGTTTGCGCTCGCGCGGCAGGTTGTGGCCAAACGAACGGCGCAATTCCTGCACCAGTTCGGCGTCACGTTCGGGAAAGTGCTCGCCTTCCCAGCGCGCCACGGCGTTGTTCTCGAACCACACGGTCAGGTTCTTGATCTCGGTATTGCCACGCCGGCCGGTGCGCTGGCTGGCGGTGTAGTCCCAGCGGTCCTGGTGGAACGGATCAGCGATGGAGGGAGTGCCCAGCAGCATCATGACCTGCTGCTTGCCCATGCCGGGCTGCAGCTGTTCAACCGCGGCTTCGTCCAGCAGGTTGCCCTGATAGATGGGTTGGCGGTAAGTGAGGCCGCAGCCGGTGACGAGCAGGGCGGCGAGGACGGGAACAATGAGCTTTCGCATGCGGCAAGCGGGAAGTCTGGAATCCGCCGATGATACACTCACCCGGCCTGCTGCGACCTTGCCCTGCGGCAGGCATTCAGCGCGTGATCGATCCGCGCACGACTGTTCTGGATGGAGGAATTGATGGAATCTCTGGAGCTGCGCAAGGCAGGGTTGAAGGTGACCCATCCGCGCATGCGGATCCTTCAGGTGCTTGAGCACAACACCCCGCATCACCACCTCAACGCCGAGGAAATCTATCGCCAGCTGCTGGAGGATGGGGACGAGATCGGGCTGGCCACGGTATACCGAGTGCTGACCCAGTTCGAGGCTGCCGGCCTGGTGCTCAAACACAATTTCGAAGGTGGGCACGCGGTATATGAGCTTGACCGCGGTGGTCATCACGACCACATGGTCGACATGGACACCGGCAAGATCATCGAGTTTGAAAGCGAGGAGATCGAACGGCTGCAGCACGAGATCGCCGAGCGTTACGGCTACGTGCTGGAGGACCATTCCCTGGTCCTGTACGTGCGCCGGCGGAAGTAGCAGCCTGAAGTAGCCGGCGGGGTCAATCCACGTCGGCGAGCAGCCGCCTGGCGGCGGCGCGGGCCTCACGGCTCACTTCCACGCCGCCCAGCATTCTGGCGAGCTCTTCCTGGCGCAGCTTGTCGTCCAGCAGGCGTGCTTCACTTTCGGTGCTGCCTTCGTTTTCCGATTTGCTGACCAGGTAATGGGCGTGGCCCTGGGCTGCCACCTGCGGCAGGTGGGTCACGCACAGGACCTGGCGGCTGCGGCCCAGGGCGCGCAGCTTCTGGCCGACGATGCCGGCTACCGCGCCGCCGATGCCCGAATCCACTTCGTCAAAGACCATGGTCGGTACCGCATCCAGGCCCAGCGCCGCGACTTCGATGGCCAGTGAAATCCGCGACAGTTCGCCGCCGGAGGCCACCCGGCGCAGCGGCCGGGGCGGTTGGCCGGCGTTGGCAGATACCAGGAATTCCATGCGTTCGGCGCCCTGCGGGTCCGGGCGGTCGGTGGGCTGCGGCTCAAGCGCGATTTCAAAGCGTCCGCCGCCCATGCCCAGCTCGCTGATCAGGGCGGTGGTATCGCGGGCGAGCGCCTTGGCCGCGTCGGCCCGGGCCCGGCCCAGCGTTGCGGCCGCCTTGCGCCAGCGGTCCGCCGCGGCCTGGATCTCCTGGTCCAGCACCTGCAGGCGCTCACCGGCGTGGTCCAGTGCGTCCAGTTCGGCAAGGAATGCATCACGGGTGGCGGCCAGGGCATCGGGGGTGACCCGGTGCTTGCGGGCAAGGTCGTGCAGGCGGCCCAGGCGCTGCTCGAGTTCGCGGTAGCTGTCCGGGTCCACGTCCAGGTCGTCGCGCAGTATCTGCAGCTGGACGGCTGCTTCATCCAGCTGGATGGCGGCCGAATCGAGCATGGCGTCCACTTCCGCCAGACGGGGTTCGTGCTGTTGCACCCGGGCCAGCTCGGCGCGAGCCTGCTGCAGCTGCCCGGTGACGGCGTCATCGTCGCTGATCCGGCCGAGGGCGGTGTCGCAGGCCTCGATCAGCTCGGATGCGTGCGCAAGGCGGCGATGGCTGGCCTGCAGGTCGTCGATGGCGTCGGCCTCCAGGGCCTCGGCCTGGAGTTCCTTGATCTGGTGGCGCAGCCAGTCCTGGCGCTCGCCCGGGTCACCGGCGCCCGAGAGCTGCTCGCGCTCGCGTTCCAGCGTCGACCACGCGCGTGCGGCGTGGGCTACTTCCTTCAGCGGTCCGGCATGGCGCCCGTAGGCATCAAGCAGGGCCATCTGGCTGCCGCGCGAGAGCAGGGCCTGGTGCTCGTGCTGGCCGTGGATCTCGACCAGGTGCGAGGCCAGTTCGCCCAGCTGCGAGAGGGTTGCGGGGCGGCCGTTGATCCAGGCACGCGATCCGCCGTCCGCACGCAGCGTGCGGCGCAGCTGGCAGGCCCCGCCCTCGTCGAATTCGTGCTCCTTGAGCCAGGCCTCCGCGCCCGGGGCATCGGCCAGCTCGAACCCGGCGCTCAGCTCGGCGCGTGCGGCGCCGTGCCGGACCATGCCGCTGTCCGCGCGCAGCCCCGACAGGAAACCGAGCGCATCGACCAGAAGGGACTTGCCGGCGCCGGTTTCGCCGGAAATGACCGTCAGCCCAGGCCCGAATTCCATTTCGGTAGCGCTGGCAACGGCGAAATCACGGATGGAGAGATGGGTCAGCATATCGGCATGATTGTGCAGTGCAGGGCGCCCCGCGGCCAAGCCCGGTGTGCACAGGATCGCGGTGCCCGGTCGCAGCGCCTGCGATTGCGGGCGGATGGCTGATCATGGCCGATCTCCGGGACCTGGCTGCACCGGCTCAAGCGGGACGGTATATCTTGGCGGCATGAGCCCTCGCACTGAAGCCCCGTCCGGACATGATCTTGACCCGCGTTCGCGGCAGCTGCTGCGCACCCTGATCGCGCGCCATATCCGTGATGGCGAACCGGTGGGGTCGCAGACCCTGTCGCGTCACTCGGGGCTGGAAGTCAGTCCGGCGACCATCCGCAATATCCTGGCCGACCTGGAGGAGGCTGGGTTCCTGAGCGCCCCGCACACCTCCGCCGGTCGCGTGCCCACGGCGCAGGGGTATCGGGTTTTCGTCGATTCGCTGCTGCAGCTCAAGCCGCTGCCCGAAGCGGAGCAGGCCAGGCTGCGCAGTGGGCTTGCCACCGGTGCGGGGACGCAAACACTGCTGGACAGCGCCTCGGAACTGGTCTCCGCCATGACCCGCTTCGTGGGTGTAGTGAGCGTGCCACGACGCGAGCGCTTCGCGTTCCGCCACATCGACTTCGTGCCGGTGGACGCGCAGCGGGTGATGGCGATCCTGGTCTTTGCCGATCATGAAGTGCAGAACCGGTTGATCCAGACCCGCCGCAACTGGGAGCCCGGCGAGCTGGAGCGCGTGGCCAATTACCTCAATGCCAACTTCGCGGGGATGTCACTGGCCGATATCCGCGCTGCCCTGGTGCGCGATATGAGGACAGCCCGGAGCGAAATGGAGGCGCTGCTGGCCCAGACCGTGGAGCTGGCCGAACAGGCGCTCAGCAGCGATGACGAGGATATGGTGGTGAGCGGACAGAGCCGTCTCATCGGTCTGCAGGACCTGTCCGACCTGGAACGGCTGAGGGAGCTGTTTGAGGCCTTCTCAAGCAAGCGCGAGATCCTGCAACTGCTCGAGCGCACCGCCAAGGCCCCCGGCCTGGGCATCTTCATTGGCGAGGAAACCGGGCTTGCGCCATTGGAAGGCGTATCGCTGGTGACCGCCAGCTACGGCGCTGGCGGACAGGTGCTCGGCGTCCTGGGCGCGATCGGTCCGACCCGGATGGCCTATGACCGGGTGATCCCGGTGGTGCAGGCCACTGCTGGAGCGCTTGGCGCCGCGCTGGAAAGAGCCCGGGGCGACTGACTGGGCCTTGAATCCCTCATACGCGGACCCCATTGCTCCGCCAACGGCGGCAAAACGACCGCCACGGGACCAGAAATGAACCAGGAATCCGCAAAGGACAAGGACACCCGGCACGGTCCGGGTGACGAAAGTGGGGTGCAGGACGGGGAGCAGGCCGCGTCCCTGCAGGAACAGGTGGAAATGCTGAAGGCCGAGCTGGAGCAGCTGCAAGCCCAGACGCTGCTGGAGCGCGCCGACCTGGAAAACCAGCGCAAGCGCATGGCGCGGGAGGTCGAATCCGCCCGCCGCTTCGCCAACGAGCGACTGCTCGCCGACATGCTGCAGGTCTTCGACAGCCTGGAGGCCGGCCTGGCCAGCGCGACGGAAGACGATCCGCTGCGTGCGGGCGTGGAGCTGACCCTGCGTCAGCTCGGCAAGGTGACTGCCAGCTTCGGCCTGACCGAGGTGGCCCCGGCCCCCGGGGATGCGTTTGACCCGGAGCACCACCAGGCCATGAGCATGGCTGCGGTGGCAGGGATCCCGCCCGGCGCGGTGGTCCAGCTGTTCCAGAAGGGCTACGTGCTCAACGAGCGCCTGCTGCGCCCGGCGATGGTGGTCGTGGCGCCGTCATAAGCCGGTTTCGCGGGGAGAAAAGCCCTGCCAAAGCCGGCTCCGGACTTGAAGCCCGGCCAGCCGCCCCCAGATAAAACCCATCGGCGGCCTTGCCGCCCCACTCCAGTTAAGAATTCAGGATCCAGAGGGAACCATTCATGGCAAAAATCATCGGCATCGACCTGGGCACGACCAACTCGTGCGTGGCGATCATGGAAGGCGGCAAGGCCAAGGTCATCGAGAACAGCGAGGGCGACCGCACCACGCCTTCCATCGTCGCCTACAGCAAGGACGGCGAGGTACTGGTGGGCGCCTCGGCCAAGCGGCAAGCCGTCACCAACCCGCACAACACCTTCTACGCGGTCAAGCGCCTGATCGGGCGCAAGTTCAAGGACGCCGAGGTCCAGAAGGACATCGGCCTGGTGCCCTACAAGATCGTCGAGCATGACAACGGCGATGCCTGGGTCCAGACCAGCGATGGCAAGAAGCTGTCGGCGCAGGAAATCTCCGCGCGCACCCTGGAAAAGATGAAGAAGACCGCCGAGGACTACCTGGGCGAGAAGGTCACCGAAGCGGTGATCACCGTGCCGGCCTACTTCAACGACTCACAGCGGCAGGCGACCAAGGACGCTGGCCGCATTGCGGGCCTGGACGTCAAGCGCATCATCAACGAGCCCACCGCGGCAGCGCTGGCCTATGGTTTGGACAAGGACGGCGGCGACCGCAAGATCGCCGTATACGACCTCGGCGGCGGCACATTCGACGTTTCGATCATCGAGATCGCCGAGATCGACGGTGAGAAGCAGTTCGAAGTGCTGGCCACCAACGGCGACACCTTCCTGGGTGGTGAGGACTTCGACGCCCGGATCATCGATTACCTGGTCGAGGAGTTCCAGAAGGACCAGGGCATCGACCTGCGCAAGGATCCGCTGGCCCTGCAGCGCCTGAAGGACGCTGCCGAGCGCGCCAAGATCGAGCTGTCCACCGCGCAGCAGACCGAGGTGAACCTGCCGTACGTCACCGCTGACGCTTCGGGCCCCAAGCACCTGAACATCAAGCTCACCCGCGCCAAGCTCGAGGCGCTGGTGGAAGACCTGGTGAAGAAGTCGATCGAGCCGTGCCGCGTGGCGCTCAATGACGCCGGCCTGCGGGCGAGCGAGATCAGCGAAGTGATCCTGGTCGGTGGCCAGACCCGCATGCCGAAGGTGCAGCAGGCCGTGGCCGAGTTCTTCGGCAAGGAGCCGCGCAAGGACGTGAACCCGGACGAGGCCGTGGCCGTGGGTGCCGCGGTGCAGGGCGGCGTGCTGGCCGGCGACGTCAAGGACGTGCTGCTGCTGGACGTGACCCCGCTGAGCCTGGGCATCGAGACCCTGGGCGGCGTGTTCACCAAGATCATCGAAAAGAACACCACCGTGCCGACCAAGGCCTCGCAGACCTTCTCCACCGCCGAGGACAACCAGTCTGCGGTGACGGTGCACGTGCTGCAGGGTGAGCGCGAGCAGGCCGCCTACAACAAGTCGCTGGCCCGTTTCGACCTGGCTGGTATCGAGCCGTCGCCGCGCGGTATGCCGCAGGTGGAGGTGTCATTCGACATCGACGCCAACGGCATCGTCCACGTCACCGCCAAGGACAAGAAGACCGGCAAGGAGCAGAAGGTCGAGATCAAGGCCGGCTCGGGTCTGTCGGACGAGGAAATCCAGCGGATGGTGGAGGATGCGGAAGCGCACCGCGAAGACGACAAGAAGTTCCAGGAGCTGGTGCAGGCCCGCAACCAGGCCGATGCGCTGGTGCACACCACCCGCACCGCGATCAAGGACAGCGGCGACAAGGTGCCTGGTGAAGTGATCGGCCAGGTGGAGTCGGCATTGGCCGATGTCGAGACCGCGATGAAGGGCGATGACAGGGCCCAGATCGAAGGCAAGACCAAGGCGCTGGAGGAAGCCGCGCAGGCGCTGTTCGCCGCGGCTGCCGCCGCCGGTCAGGCTGGCGAGGCGGGCCCTGAAGGGCAGGGCGGTGAAGCACCGGCGGACGACGTGGTCGACGCCGAGTTCACCGAAGTGAAGGACGAAGAGAAGAAGTAAGTCCCGCACACCCCTACCTTGCGGCGGGAACCGTGGAGGCTTTGCTTCCCGGTTCCCGTTGCGCTTGTGGACCACGGAACACCTGGTCCGCCTGGCAACACGGACCTGATTGATGAGCAAACGCGACTATTACGAAGTCCTTGGCGTCTCCCGCAGTGCCACCGAGGACGAGCTGAAGAAGGCCTATCGCCGCAGCGCGATGAAGTACCACCCTGACCGCAACCCCGACGATGCAGACGCGGAAGCGCGGTTCAAGGAGTGCAAGGAGGCCTATGAGGTGCTGTCGGACGGCGGCAAGCGCCGCATGTACGACCAGCACGGGCATGCCGCGTTCGAGCACGGCATGGGCGGCGGCAACGCAGGCCCGGGCTTCGGCGGTGCCGACATGGGCGACATCTTCGGCGACATCTTCGGCGACATTTTCGGGGGTGGACGAGGCCGGCCGCGGCGCGGCGCCGACATGGGCTACATGTTGGAGCTGGATCTGGAAGAAGCCGTTGCCGGCGTGGAGCGCAAGATCGAACTCCAGACCCTGGCCGGCTGCGGTGACTGTGACGGTTCCGGCTCCGAGGACGGCAAGCAGGAAACCTGTTCGACCTGTCACGGGCGCGGGCAGGTGCGCATGCAGCGCGGCATCTTCACCATGCAGCAGGCCTGTCCGCATTGCGCTGGACGCGGTCAGGTGATCAGCAACCCCTGCGGCACCTGCCGCGGCGTGGGACGGGTGGAGGAAGAAAAGGTCCTGTCGGTGAAGATCCCGGCCGGCGTCGACACCGGTGACCGCATCCGCCTGGCTGGCGAAGGCGAAGCAGGCCCTGCGGGGTCTGCGCCTGGTGACCTGTACGTGGAAGTGCGGGTGCGTCCGCACGACATTTTCGAGCGCGATGGCGATGACCTGCACTGCGAGGTCCCGATCCGCTTCTCCCAGGCAGCGCTGGGCGCCAGCGTGCGCGTGCCCACCCTGGGCGGCGAGGCCGAGATCCGGATTCCCACTGAAACCCAGACCGGCAAGGTATTCCGTCTGCGCGGCAAGGGCGTGACCTCGGTGCGCAGCCGCCATCCCGGCGATCTGTTCTGCAAGGTGGTGGTGGAAACACCGATCAACCTCACCGCTGAACAGCGGGAGCTGCTGGACAAGTTCGAAGCTACTTTCGTCGGCGAAAATGCCCGCCGGCACTCGCCCCGATCCAGCACCTTCGTTGATGGCGTCAAGGGATTCTGGGAGCGGATGACCAGCTGAGGGCGCGCTCTGGCGGATGCAGTCGCGGCGCTGGCATCGTTCTGCGCCTCATGGCTGGCTTCCGACGGCTAGAATTGGCGCCATGATCGATCCTGTCCGTCTGCTTATCCACGGTGCCTCCGGACGCATGGGGCAGGCGCTGCTGCGCCTGTGCCGGGAACAGGATGGCTGCCAGGTGGTGGCCGCCGTCTCCACCCGGGTGCAGCAGCGGGTGGTGGATGGCGTGCCCTGGTTTACAGCTGCCGAACTGGGCAACGTTCCGGAATTCGATGTCGCGGTTGATTTCAGCCTGCCGGCAGCCTTCGACGCGATTCTTGAGCTGTGCCGGAAACGCGGCCGACCCCTGGTATCCGGAACCACCGGCCTTTCAGCCGCGCAGCGGAGCGCCCTGGAAGAGGCCGCGGCCGGCATTCCCGTGCTGTGGGCTTCCAACTTCAGCCTCGGGGTAGCGGTGCTGCATGAGCTGGTGGAGCGTGCCGCAAAGCTGCTGCCGGGCTGGGACTGCGACATCATCGAGGTCCACCACGTGCATAAACAGGATGCGCCGTCGGGAACGGCCCTGACCCTGGGTGCCGCGGCTGGTGAGGGAGGCGCCCAGGCGCGCTATGCGTCGATCCGGGCCGGCGACGTGGTCGGCGAGCACAGCGTGCTGTTGACCGCCGCCGGGGAACGTATCGAGCTGGTCCACCGGGCCACGAACCGGGACATCTTTGCCCGCGGCGCGCTGCATGCGGCCCGCCGGATCGCCGAAAAGCCGCCGGGGATCCACCAGCTGCGCGAGCTGCTGTAGCCGCGGCTGCTGCCCGGGCAGCTTTTTCGCAGCGGGATAGGGCCTCTTCCACTGGCGCAGGGTCGGGCACGCCGGTATCATTCCCGCTCGCCTGATTCCTCACGCCCGGACACGAACCCAGTTCGCTTCCGCGGATTTCTGCAACCCGACGTAGGCGATTCCCTTGACAGTATCAGCAATCCTCGTGCTCGAAGACGGGACCGTCTTCAGGGGCACTTCGGCCGGCGCGCCCGGCCTGTCGGTGGGCGAAGTGGTGTTCAACACTTCCATGACCGGCTACCAGGAGATCCTCACCGATCCGTCGTACGCGCGGCAGATCGTGACCCTGACCTACCCGCACGTGGGCAGCACCGGCTGCACCGATGAAGATGACGAAGCGCCGCGCGCCTGGGCTTCCGGCCTGGTGATCCGCGACGTGCCGCGCCGGCCAAGCAGCTGGCGCAGCCGCATTGCGCTGCCGGAATGGCTGGCCGAGCGCGAGGTAGTCGCCATCGCCGGCGTCGACACGCGTCGGCTGACCCGCCTGCTGCGCGAGCGCGGCTCCCAGAACGGCGCCGTTCTGGCGGTCGATGGGGCCATCGGGCAGACAGACGTGGATCGTGCGATCGAAGCGGCACGCAAGTTTCCCGGGCTGGCCGGCATGGACCTTGCCCAGGAAGTCAGCACCCGGGATCAGTACGTCTGGGCCGAGGGCACCCTGGACCTGGACAGCGGCACCTGGAACAACCCGGCGACGCGCCGGCACGTGGTGGCCTGGGATTTCGGCATCAAGCGCAGCATCCTGCGCATGCTGGCCGACCGGGGCTGCGAGGTGACGGTGGTTCCGGCAACGACTCCCGCCGAGGAAGTGCTGGCGATGAAGCCGGATGGCGTGTTCCTGTCCAACGGCCCCGGTGATCCGGCGGCCTGCGACTACGCGATCGAAGCGGTGCGTGGATGCATCGGGAAGAAGGTGCCGGTGTTCGGCATCTGCCTTGGTCACCAGCTGCTGGCGCTGGCTGTGGGAGGGCGCACGGTGAAAATGGCCAATGGCCATCACGGCGCCAACCACCCCGTCCAGGATCTGGCGACCGGGCGGGTGATGATCACCTCGCAGAATCACGGCTTTGCAGTGGATGAGGCCAGCCTGCCCGCAAATGCGCGCGTGACCCACCGCTCGCTGTTTGATGGCACCAACCAGGGCATTGAGCTCACCGATGCTCCGGCCTTCTCGTTCCAGGGGCACCCGGAGGCCTATCCGGGCCCGCACGATGTAGCACCGTTGTTTGACCGCTTCATGGACATGATGGATTCCAACAAACGTTGAGGGAGAGGCAATGAAATTGGGAATTCGACTGCTGCTGGCGGCGCTTCTGGCCAGCTGCTTCGCGGGGACCGCGCTGGCGCAGAAGGTGCCGGTAGAGGATTTCTTCAAGGATGCGGAATTTTCCGCGGTGACGCTGTCGCCGACCGGCGAGTACATCGCGGTATCCGTGCCCCAGGAAGACCGCACCATCCTGGTGGTGCTGCGGGTGGCGGACATGTCGGTGACAGGCAGCTGGGAACACGGTGCGAACAAGCATGTCGAGAGCGTCCGCTGGGTCAACGACAACCGCTTCTTCATGTATGTCACCCAGAAGATGGGCCGCTACGATTTCCGCGTCGGATCGGCCGACGTGTATGCCAGCAACATTGACGGCAGCCGCCGTATCGAAATTCCACTCGGGGGCACCTACGAAATCGTCGATGTGCTCCCTGATGATCCGGATAATGTGCTGGTCCAGCGCTCGGTGGAGTCTGCTTACCTTTTGCGCATGGATGTCGCAAACGGCCGGGTCCGGACCGTCGCCAACGCGCCCTTGCGCATGGGCAACTTCCTGGTCGACCACAACGGCGACCTGAGGTATGCATTCGGCGTCGAGCGTGGGATGGACAACGTCGTGCTTCGCAGGGTGGGGGACTCCTGGGCGGAGGTCAGCCGCACTGCGGGCGTCATGTCCACCGGAGGCATGCGTCCGTTTGGTTTCGATGCGGATAACAAGCTCGTCTTCAGCCTCGTGGGCGAAAACGGCGGTCCGACCAAGCTGTACGCGATCGACCCGGATACCGAGGAAAGGACGCTGCTGTCGGGCAACGACAATGTCAGCGTGCAGCGCGTGCTCAGGAGCAGCGACCGCCGCGACGTTCTGGCGATCACCTACGAGGACGGGCTGCCTGGGATTGACTTCGTCAATGGCGAGCATCCAGAGGCCCTGACCTATGCCGGGCTCGTCAACGCATTCCCGGACCATGACGTCTCGTTCCACGGGATCAGTCAGGACGGCCGGTTCGTGCTTTTCAACGCCTACAGCGACGTCGATCCGGGAAGCTATTACCTGTTCGACCGTGAAACCGGGCAGGCCAGGTTCCTGCTTGCCGCCCGGAGCTGGATCAAGCCCGAGCAGATGTCGTCAATGCGCCCGTTCACCCTGGAGGCGCGTGACGGAACCACCCTCCACGGTTACATTACCCTGCCGCGCGGTAGCGATGGCCGCAACCTGCCGATGATCCTGCATCCGCACGGTGGTCCGTTCGGCGTGAGGGACTACTGGGCATTCAACCCCGAGGCGCAGTTCCTCGCCAGCCGTGGCTACGCGGTGCTGCAGGTCAACTTCCGCGGCTCTGGCGGCTATGGCCAGTCGTTCGTGGAAGCCGGCTACCAGCACTACGGTACCCTGCTGATCGACGACATGGTTGACGCCGTGGACTGGGCGATCGGAGAAGGAATCGCCGATCCTGCGAGGATATGCACGTATGGCGCATCCTACGGAGGGTTTGCCGCGATGCAGAGCGTGGCCCGATACCCTGATCGCTTCAGCTGCGCGATCGGGCTGGCCGGCCTGTATGACCTGGACCTGTGGGCCCGGGACAGCGATACCTCCCGGAGCGAGTTCGGCCGTACCGGCCAGCGCGAAATCCTCCCGGCGGATGCTGGCGAGCGCCGCGCACAGTCTCCCGCGCACAACGCGGAAAAGATCAAGGTGCCGGTGATGCTGGCACATGGCGGCCGCGACCAGCGCACGCCGATGTCGCAATACAACGCCCTGAAACGAGCGTTGCAGGCCGCCGGCAATCCGCCGGAGGTCGACATCGTCGAACCCAGGGAAGGCCACGGTTTCTACGACACCGATAACCAGGTCCGCCTCTTCCGGGCGATTGAATCCTTCCTTGACGAGCACATCGGCGCCAACGCCGCCAACTGAGACACCCATGCCCAAGCGCACCGACATCAAGACCATCCTGATCATTGGCGCAGGCCCGATCGTCATCGGTCAGGCCTGCGAGTTCGATTATTCGGGCGCGCAGGCCTGCAAGGCATTGCGCGAGGAGGGGTACCGGGTTGTCCTGGTCAACTCCAACCCGGCCACGATCATGACCGACCCCGATACCGCGGACGCGGTCTATATCGAGCCGATCGACTGGCAGACGGTCGAGAAAATCATTGCCAAGGAGCGTCCTGATGCGCTGCTGCCGACCATGGGCGGGCAGACCGGGCTGAACTGCGCCCTGGACCTTGCCGACAACGGCGTGCTGGAAAAGTACGGGGTGGAGCTGATCGGCGCTTCGCGCGATGCCATCCGCATGGCCGAGGACCGCGAGCTGTTCCGCGATGCAATGCGCGAGATCGGGCTGGACTGCCCCAAGGCGGAAGTGGCCCGCAGCTTCGAGCAGGCGGTGGAAATCCAGGCGACTGTCGGCTACCCGACCATCATCCGGCCCTCGTTCACCCTCGGCGGCAGCGGCGGCGGCATTGCCTACAACCGTGAAGAGTTCGAAGAGATCATCAAGCGCGGCCTGGAGCTGTCGCCCACCGGCGAGGTGCTGGTGGAGGAGTCGGTGCTGGGCTGGAAGGAGTTCGAGATGGAGGTGGTTCGCGACAGCGCGGACAACTGCATCATCGTGTGCTCGATCGAGAACCTGGACCCGATGGGCGTGCACACCGGTGACTCGATCACCGTGGCCCCGGCCCAGACCCTGACCGACAAGGAATACCAGCGGCTGCGCAACGCCTCGATCGCGGTGCTGCGCAAGATCGGCGTGGCCACCGGCGGCTCCAACGTGCAGTTCGGCATCAACGCCGACACCGGCCGGGTGGTGGTGATTGAAATGAACCCGCGGGTGTCGCGCTCTTCCGCGCTGGCGTCCAAGGCCACGGGCTTTCCGATCGCCAAGATCGCGGCCAAACTGGCGGTCGGACTCACCCTGGACGAGTTGAAGAACGACATCACCGGCGGCCTGACCCCGGCCTCGTTCGAGCCGGCGATCGACTACGTGGCCACCAAGATCCCGCGTTTCGCATTCGAGAAGTTCCCGCAGGCCAACTCGCGCCTGACCACGCAGATGAAGTCGGTGGGCGAGGTGATGGCCATCGGCCGCACGTTCCAGGAATCCCTGCAGAAGGCCCTGCGCGGGCTGGAGACCGGCAAGGTGGGGCTGGACCCCACCGATCTGGATCTGGGCAGCGCAGATGGCCTGACCGCGCTGCGGCGCGAGGTGAAAGACGCCGGCCCGGAGCGGATCTTCTATCTGGCCGACGCGTTCCGCAGCGGCATGGACGTGGAGCAGGTGCACGCCCTGTCGTGGGTGGATCCGTGGTTCCTGGACCAGATCCAGGAGCTGGTGTTCGCCGAGCAGGAGGTGGCTTCGGCCGGGCTCGAAGGTCTGGACGCCGCACGCCTGCGCGCGCTCAAACGCATGGGTTTCTCCGATGCGCGCCTGGCCCAGCTGACCGGCAGTGACGAGCAGGCGGTGCGTGCGCTGCGCCGCGCCTTCGACGTGCGCCCGGTGTACAAGCGGGTGGATTCCTGCGCAGGCGAGTTCGCCACCAGCACGGCCTACATGTATTCCACCTACGAGGAGGAGTGCGAAGCCAACCCCACCGATCGCGACAAGATCATGGTGCTGGGCGGCGGACCGAACCGGATCGGGCAGGGCATCGAGTTCGACTACTGCTGCGTGCACGCGGCGCTGGCGCTGCGCGAGGACGGGTTCGAGACCATCATGGTCAACTGCAACCCGGAAACCGTCTCCACCGACTACGACACCTCCGACCGCCTGTACTTCGAGCCGCTCACGCTTGAGGACGTGCTGGAGATCGTGGAAGTCGAGAAGCCCAAGGGCGTGATCGTGCAGTACGGCGGGCAGACCCCGCTGAAGCTGGCGCGGGCGCTGGAGGCGGCCGGGGTGCCGATCATCGGCACCTCGCCCGAGTCGATCGACCTGGCCGAAGACCGCGAACGTTTCCAGAAGCTGGTGGACCAGCAGGGCCTGAAGCAGCCGCCGAATCGCACTGCGCGCAGCCCCGAAGAGGCGCTGGTGCTTGCCCGCGAGATCGGCTATCCGCTGGTGGTGCGCCCGAGCTATGTGCTGGGCGGCCGGGCGATGGAAGTGGTGCATGCCGACGAGGACCTGGAGCGCTACATGCGCGAGGCGGTGAAGGTTTCCAATGATTCGCCCGTGCTGCTGGACCGCTTCCTCGACAACGCGGTGGAAGTGGATATCGACCTGATCGCCGACGCCGATGGCCAGGTGCTGATCGGCGGCGTGATGGAGCACATCGAAGAGGCCGGCGTGCACTCCGGGGATTCGTCCTGCTCGCTGCCCGCCTATTCGCTGTCCGAGGACACCCAGGCCCGCCTGCGTGAGCAGGTCACCGCGATGGCGCGCGCGCTCAACGTGATCGGGCTGATGAACACCCAGTTTGCGGTGCAGTCCAATGACGACGGCGAGGACCTGATCTTCCTGCTGGAAGTGAACCCCAGGGCCTCGCGTACGGTGCCGTTCGTGTCCAAAGCCACCGGCCTGCCGCTGGCCAAGATCGCGGCGCGCTGCATGGCCGGTCGCAGCCTGGCCGAGCAGGGCATGACCCGGGAAGTGGTGCCGCACTACTACTCGGTGAAGGAGGCGATCTTCCCATTCGCCAAGTTCCAGGGCGTGGATCCGATCCTGGGGCCGGAGATGCGCTCGACCGGTGAGGTGATGGGCGTAGGCCGCAGCTTCGGTGCCGCGTTCGCGCGTGCGCAGGAAGCCGCCGGCATCCGCACTCCACCTGCTGACGGCAAGGTGTTCCTCTCGGTGCGTGATCCGGACAAGGCGCGCTTGGTGCCGGTTGCCCGTGACCTGGTGGCCCGCGGCTACGCTTTGGTGGCCACCGGCGGCACCGCCAGCTGGCTGACTGAAAACGGCATCGCCTGCGAGCGGGTCAACAAGGTGATGGAAGGCCGTCCGCACATCGTCGACCTGATCAAGAACGGCGAAATCGCCTACATTGTGAACACCACCGAGGGCAAGCAGGCGATCGCCGACTCGTTCTCGATCCGGCGTGAGGCCCTGCAGCAGCGGGTGACCTATTCAACAACCATTGCCGGCGCCCGGGCCCTGTTGCATTCGCTGGAATTCCGCGGAACGGGGCCAGTCCTGGCGCTGCATGAACTGCATGAGGAACTGACACAGGCATGAGAGCACCACTGACCGTCCAGGGCGCACAGCGACTGCGCGCCGAGCTTGAGGAACTCAAGAGCGTCAAGCGTCCCGAGGTGATCAACGCGATCTCCGAAGCGCGCGCGCACGGCGACCTGAAAGAGAACGCCGAGTACCACGCTGCCCGCGAGCAGCAGGGCTTCATCGAAGGGCGCATCAAGCAGCTGGAGGGCGAGCTGTCGCACTCCCAGATTATTGATGTGTCCACGCTGAAAGCGGGCTCGAAGGTGGTGTTCGGCGCCACCGTGGAGCTGGAAGACGTGGCGTCCGGAAAGGAAACCCGTTATCAGATCGTGGGTGACCTGGAAGCGGATATCAAACAGGGGCTGATCGCGATCTCGTCGCCGGTGGCGCGTGCGCTGATCGGCAAGCTCGAGGGTGATTCGGTCAGCATCGATACCCCCGGCGGGACGTTCGAATACGACATCGTTTCTGTCAGCTACTCCTGACGCCTGATGCCCGCAGTCACATACCTGCTGCCCGCCGCTGAAGCCTTCGGCGCCCAGCGGCTGGGTCAGGATGGCGCAGCGCACCTGGGTCGGGCGGATCGGCTGCCGCCGGCCGACGCGGGTCGTCGCCCGCAGCTGCTTCGCCATTTCAGCCTGCTGCCCCGGCAGTGGCCAATCGCCGCGCTGAGCCGACAGGCTGATGCCGGCGATGCCGCAGGTGCCGCCTGGCTGCGCGCGGACCCTGCCTGGGTCCGGCCCGATATCAACGGCGCCCGGCTGCTGGCCTGTGGACAGGACCTGCAGCTGTCAGCGGATGACACCGCTGCGTTGGTAAAGGCCCTGCGGCCCGTATTTGGCGATGCCGGCTGTCCGATCGATGCACCGCATCCTTCGCGCTGGTACCTGCGGCTTCCGGCTGGGGCCAGCTTGCCGGAGTCCGTGCCGCCGGCCGAGGCGCTGGGCACCGATCTGGGTGAGCATCTGCACGGCGAGGGGACCATTCCCAGGCGCTGGCGCGCCCTGCTGAGCGAGGCGCAGATCATCCTGCACAACCATCCGGTGAACGCGGAGCGGGCCGAGCGTGGCCTGACGCCGGTCAATTCGCTGTGGTTCTGGGGCGGCGGCGTGCTGCCTGACCAGGTGAAAACAGCACACGCTGCGGTGATGACCGCGGAAGAGGAACTGCAGGCACTGTCCCTGGCTGCAGACGCACGGGTGGCTGAATTGCCGCCGGCATTCGATCCGGACTCTCCCGCCACGCTTGTCGACCTGCGGGCGCTGCGTGACCTGCGCCTGTTCGCCGATGTCTGGCTGATGCCGGCGCTGAAGGCCATCGCCAGCAGCCGGCTCACCGGGCTGACGCTGGATCTGGAAGACGGAACCGGCTATCGCTTCGGGCGTCGCCAGCGCCTGCGCTTCTGGCGCGGCGCACGGCCATCTTTGGCGCAATGACGCCGCTTCGCAGCATCCGACGCCGCAGCTATCAGACTGGCGGCAGCTGGCCTGATCACATTCCACCGCTGCTGCGCCGGGTGTATGCCGCGCGCGGCATTTCCGATCCTGCGCTGGCCACCCCGCGCCTTGCCAACCTGCCGCCACCGGACGGGATGCTCGATATCCAGGCGGCCATCGGACTGCTGGCCGATGCCATTGCCCATGACCGGCGCATCCTGGTAGTAGGGGACTTCGACGCGGATGGCGCAACCGCCTGCGCGGTAGCGGTGCGCGGACTGCGCATGATGGGCGCCCGCAACGTGGTGCACGCGGTCCCCAACCGGCAGGTCCATGGCTATGGCCTGTCGCCAGCGCTGGTGGAAGAAGTGGCCGCGCTGGAG
The DNA here is from genome assembly GCF_054052025.1 of Luteimonas sp. A478. Lineage (NCBI taxonomy): Bacteria > Pseudomonadati > Pseudomonadota > Gammaproteobacteria > Lysobacterales > Lysobacteraceae > Luteimonas > Luteimonas yangxiaopingae. The sequence continues at coordinate 458,800 of NZ_JBSVRF010000001.1, forward strand.
CCGGACCTGCTGCTGACGGTCGACCACGGCATTGCCTGCCATGCGGGAATTGCAGCCGCCCGGCAGCGGGGCTGGCAGGTGGTGGTGACCGATCACCACCTGCCCGGCGAGCAGCTGCCAGACGCCAATGCAATCGTGAATCCGAATCGCAGCGGCGACGCCTTTCCCGCCAAGGCATTGGCCGGGGTAGGAGTGGCGTTCTATGTGCTGCTGGCCCTGCGTGCACTGCTGCGCACCCGTGGCGCGTTCGCCAGCCAGGCCCCGGACCTGACCGTGTTGCTGGACCTGGTGGCGGTTGGCACCGTGGCCGATCTGGTGCCTCTGGACCCGACCAATCGGGCGCTGGTGGCCGCCGGGCTGCGCCGGCTGCGGGCCGGCCGGGGCAGCGCCGGACTGCAGGCGCTTATCGAGGTGTCCGGTCGCGATTCGAGCACCCTCAGCGCTGCCGATATCGGCTATGCGGTGGCGCCCCGGCTGAATGCCGCCGGCCGCTTGGACGACATGTCGCTGGGGATTGAATGCCTGCTGTGTGACGACCCGGACCAGGCGCGCGGGCTGGCCCGCACCCTGGACCAGATCAACGCCGAGCGTCGCAATGTGCAGGCGACGATGGTGGAGGAAGCGGAGGCGGCAGTCGCCAGCTGCTCCATTGGCGGAGACGGGGCTGAAGTGCCGGCTTCCTATTGCCTGTTTGATCCGCAGTGGCACCCGGGCGTGGTGGGCCTGGTGGCATCCAAGCTCAAGGAGCGCATGCACCGGCCGGTCATCGCTTTTGCCCCGGCCGAGCCCGGAAGCACCATGCTCCGCGGCTCCGCCCGATCCATCCCCGGCTTCCACATGCGCGACGCCCTGGCAGCCGTTGATGTGTCGCATCCCGGACTGATCGAGCGCTTCGGCGGACACGCCATGGCCGCCGGCCTGAGTCTCCCGGCGGAGTGCCTGGAGCGGTTCGAGCACGCGTTCTGTGCGCAGGTGGTCGCAAGCATGGATAAAGCCCTGCTGCAGTCGCTGATCCACAGTGACGGTGAGTTGGAATCCGCGGAATTCGATCGCTATCACGCAGAGGCATTACGCGACGGTGGTCCATGGGGCCAGGCGTTTCCGGAGCCGCTGTTTGATGGGGAGTTCGACCTGGTGGACTGGCAGCGGGTAGGCGAACGCCACCTGCGCATGCGCCTGGGAGTTCCCGGTCGCGGCCAGCCGCTCAAAGCCATCCAGTTCGGTGGATGGCGTGACCAGCCGCCGCCCTCGCGGCTACGCTTGGCGTACCGCCTGGCCACCGACGACTGGCGCGGTGCGCGGGATATCCAGCTGGTGGTCGAACACCTCGAACCGGCCTGAATCCCGACCGGTCGTAAAGCAGATGAAGCGTTTATGATTCGCCCGCGGCCACCGTGGCTGCAGCCGCAGGGGCGACAGGCCGGCGGAAGGATTCGACGAGGATATTCCATGAATTACGGAACCCGATTGGCTCTGGGCGTGCTGATCGCCGCCGCCGTGGGCGGAAATCTTTACGCGGCAGAAACCGAGCCGCTGCAGCACGGAGTCGACATGCGCGGAGAGATCACCACCTCCGCCAGCCTCAACCATTCCGACGGCTCGCGCAGCCGGCTCTATCAGATCGAGATCGGCGAGCGGGAGCTGGTGAGCTTTGACTTGAGCGGTCCGCTGCGGGCACAACTCTCGCTGTTTGACGGAGAGGAGCTGGTGGCCCGTGCTGGTGATGGAACCCAACCGGCTTCGCTTGCGCTGCGTGCGCCGCGCAGCGCCGCGTACACGCTGGCGGTAAGCGGGGCCGATGGCGACGCATTCGGCCCCTACACGTTGCGTTCGCAGGTGCTGGCCGGGTGGGACGGGCAGCCATTGCGCGCGGGCACCGAGATCATGGATTGGGTGGATGGCAGCGCCCGGATTCCGCTGCGGGTCGACAGGCAGGCGATGTACACGATCAACCTGCGCTCCGACCAGTTCGACACGATGCTTGGGATTTCAGGCGAAGGGGTGGACGCCAGCGATGACGACGGCGGGGAGGGTACCCATTCGCGCCTGGGCGTGATGCTGGCTCCGGGCACCTATACGCTGACGGTGAGCGGGTGGGGCGACAGTGGCAAGGGCCTGTACCGACTGGCGGTGGACAGTCGCCCGATTCCATCCGGACTCAACCAGGGCGGCATCATCCGTCCGGGCGGTGCTGCACTGCAGGGTGCCTATCAGGGCACGCCGCTGAGCTATCAGTTCGCCTTGCGCAGCCGACAGCTGGTGAGCATCGACATGCGCAGCACCGACATCGATCCGCTGCTGGTGCTGCGGGGCGCGGGCGTTGAACATTACGACGATGACGGTGGCGAAGGCCTCGACGCCAGGCTGGTGCGGGTCCTGGAGCCCGGTGAGTACACCATCGAGGCCTCGGCCGCGACCGGTGGTGCCGGCCTGTTCTCGCTGGCACTGGCTGCCGAAGCGGTCCCGGAAGGCACCGGCGGCGGCCCCCTGGTTATTGGCGAGGCGCTGGAGCGGGTGCTTCTGCCCGATGCCACCGACCGCTACACCTTGACGGTGGAGACCGAAGGCGAATACGTCATCGACATGGCGTCCGGCCAGTTCGACAGCTGGCTGGAGCTGTTCGACGCCGACGGCGATGAAGTCGCCAGCGATGACGACGGCGGCGGAGCGTTGAACGCACGTATCCGGATGCGTCTGGACCCGGGCAACTACGTGATCGCAGCGAGCTCGATCAGCGGCGGCGGCCGTTACCGGATCTCCATCAGCGCCCTTTGAGGCATTGCGTCACGCACCGGTCGCCGGCCTGACGCACGGCGACCGGTAAAGCCCCAGCCAACGGGCGACTGCCACGGTGCCAAGCAGCGCTACGGCAAATCCGCCCAAACCGAAGAAGAACGCCATCAGGTGGCGATCCGGCCAGCCGCCGGCATCGTACGCGGCGCTGAAGGCCCAGGTTACCCCGTAGCCAAGCACCAGCGCGCACGCCACGCGGGCGACGCGCCGGAGCCAACCGGTGTCGCCGTCCGGCCAGCCCAAGCGCATCAGCGCGCCGATGCACAGCAGCGTGCCAACGACTTCCCCGGCGATTCCCGGGTCGATCCAGGGCACCCGCCAGGCAGCCACCGCCAGCGCGCAGGCACCACCGAGCACTGCGGCCCAGCTTCGCCATGCCTGCAGCCAGGGTGCTTCCCACCTGCGCATCAGCGCCCAGGCAATCAGCGCGCCGGCCACGCCCACCGCCAGCCCGCCCAGTAAGTCGGCGAGGAAGTGCCGGCCCAGGTACATCCGCGACAGCCCCATCAGCAGCGGCCAGGCCAGCACCGCGGCCCAGATCCAACGCCTGCGCGCGCCGAAGAACAGCGCCAGCGCCAGCGCGAAGGCGGTGGCTGCGCTGGTGTGGCCGCTGACGAATCCGAAACTTGGGTCATGCGTGGCCCGCTTGGCGGCGATGGCCTCGTCCGACGGCAGTTCCCAGAAGCTGTCCGCGGCGCCGTCGGCGACCAGGTGCCGGCCGCTTTCGCCCTTGTACAGCACGCGCGCGTCGACCTCGCTCGGCCGCGGCAGACCGTAGCCCTGCTTGAAGCCCTCGGTCGCGAACGCCACCAGCAGCAGCGCCAGCAGCACGCCCATCCCCGGCCTCAGCCGGATGCCGAAGACCACCACCAGCACCGCCGGCGTGTAGAACCACGCCTCGCCGATCCAGCTCATGAAGCGCATGAAGGCGTCGAACCACGGGGTGGAGAACTGCTGCAACCAAAGGATAGGTTCAGAGGCGAACATGCGGAGCGTCCCTGGTGGTCATGGATGGGGTGAGGCGGTGGTGGCATCCGGTGCCCGGACAGGCACCCCGGCCGGCAGCCCGAACAGCGGCCGCAGCGGCCAGACTCTGCGGATTACGAATTCATGCAGCAGCCAGCAGCCGGCGATGGTCCCCGCGGCCACCAGCAGTGGCTCCAGCCACGACCCCAGGGCCAACGCCGAAAGTGCGAACGCCAGCGGCACGATCAGGCTCTGGTGCAGGATGTACCACGGATACACCGCCTCGCGCGCCCACGGCAGCCAGCGGAAGGGGCGGTCGAGCAGGGTCCGCGCCCAGCCGAAGATCGCCAGCAGGGCGGTCCACGAATAGACGGCGCGGGCCATGCGCTCGATCATGGCCCAGTTCACGTGCAGCGCCCACACCGGAATGTCGCCGGGCGGCAGATGGCGCCCCGCCGCTCGCAGCAACAGCTCGACGGTGATCGCTGCCAGCGCAAGTGCCAGCATCGGTCCGCGCATGGCCACCACGCCGGTCCAGAACCGCTCCTCGCGCGCCACCAGCCAGCCGATGGTGAAGAAGAACAGATACTTCGCGTGCGCATACCAGTCGCCCGCCAGCGCGTGGGTTTCCGGCCAGCGGGGCATCAGCCACCACAGGCCGGCGAACAGCCACGCCGCCGGCACCAGCACCCACAGGGCGCGATGGCGGTCGAACAGCCAGCTCCGCAGGCGTTGCCCCGCGGCCGAATCCAGTGCCGGCGCCAGCGCCAGCAGCGCCACGCTGTAGACCCACACGTAGGCCAGGTACCACAGGTGGTTCCAGCTGATCCCGTATTCGGCGCCGGTCCATCCGCCCTCCTGCCAGGGCTGCAACTGCAGGTAGCGGACCATGAAGCCGCCGAAGCCGGGCTCGATCGCACCATTGCCAAGCGCTTCGCAATAGGCCTGGACGGGCACGACAGCCAACATCCCGAACGACAGTGGCAGCAGCAGGCGCCAGCTTCGCGACAAGGCCAGGCGCGAACCGCCCCTTGAAGCCATCGCCAGTCCCAGTGCTATGCCGGAAATCATGAACAACAGCGGCATCCGCCAGCGGTTGACGGCGATCATCGGCCACTGCAGCCACTCTGCCTGGTGAGCGCTTTTGACGTGGTAGCCCCAGTCGGCCACGTAGACCATGCCCACGTGGTAGACGATCAGCAGGGCAAAGGCGAACACCCGCAGGGTGTCGATATCGTGGCGGCGTGGCATGGGCTGTTCCGTGCTGGAAGAGATCAGCATTGCCGGCAGGCCAGGCGATGACCATCCATAAGTGCCTGAGCGACGCGACCAGGGGACGGATCGTGGGGCTGGAGGGACGGGCTGCAGGGAGCAGTCCCGTCGCGCCGATACAATCCGGCCATGCACCAGACTCCCATGTCACCAGCCGCCATGACTCCGGCCGACCGGGCCCGGGATTTCTGGAGCCGTCACCTGTCCTGGCGCCGCCCGCTGGAGATCGGGATCTGGATCCTGGTGTTCGCGGCGAGTGCCGCAGCCAATGCCGCGGTGGTCCTCATCGACGCCAGCCGCAGGAGCGTTGCACTTGAACCCTGGAAGCCGGTGCTGTGGGAGGGAAGCAGTGCGCTGGTGGCATTGTTGCTGGTGCCGCCGCTGCTGTGGCTGTGTGAGCGCTGGCCACTGCACGCGGATACCTGGCTCCGGCGATTGCCCGGCTACGCCCTGGCCAGCGTGGCCTGGTCGCTGTTGCACGTCGCCGGCATGGTCGCACTGCGTCACCTGGGCTACGCCCTGATGGGCGATAGCTACAGCTTCGATTGGCAGCTGGGCCTGCCCTATGAATATCTCAAGGACGTTCAGACCTTCGCCCTGATCGTGTTCCTGGCCCACGGATACAGCTGGCTGTGGCGCAGGCTCCAGGGCGAGGCGCGGCTGCTGGACCGGCCCGACCCGGGCATCCCAGAGCCTCGGGGCGCGTTTCCCGACAACTTCCTGGTGCGAACCCTGGGCCGCGAATTCCTGATTGCGGCGGATGACATCGAATGGCTCCAGGCCTCGGGTAACTACGTGAACCTGCACGTGGCCGGACGGACCTATCCCCTGCGCAGCACGCTGGCCGGGATCGAGGAGAAGCTGGATCCGGACTCCTTCGTGCGGATCCACCGCAGCTTCCTGGTACGCCTGCGCCAGGTGGAATCGATCGAGCCGCTGGATACAGGCGATGCCCGTGTCCACCTGCGTGACGGCACGGTGCTTCCGTGCAGCCGCAGCCATCGGGAGGCGGTCCGCTCCAGATTCGCCGCCGCGGCGGCAACCGGGCGGAAATTGCTAGACTAGCCGGCTTCACAACTGCCGATCCCAAGCACGATGGAACTCAATCCTGTCCGCCAGCGCATCGCCGACCTGCAGCGTCGGCTGGAAGCGCTCAGGGGGTATCTTTGACTACGATGCCAAGCGCGAGCGCCTGGAAGAAGTAGAGCGCGAGCTGGAAAATCCGGACGTCTGGAACGATCCGGAACGGGCCCAGGCATTGGGCCGCGAGCGTTCGATGCTGGACAAGACCGTGAACGGGATCCAGGGCCTGCTGGAAGGCCTGTCCGGCGCCTCCGAGCTGCTCGACCTTGCCGATGCCGAAGAAGACGAGGAAACCGCGGACGCGGTTGCCGAAGATATCGAGCGCTATGCCCCAGGCGTGGAAGAGCTGGAATTCCAGCGCATGTTCTCCGGCAAGATGGACGGTGCGGCGGCCTTCGTCGACATCCAGGCCGGCGCCGGCGGCACCGAAGCCCAGGACTGGGCCGAGATCCTGCTGCGCATGTACCTGCGCTGGGCCGAGGACCGCGGCTGGAAGACCGAACTGATGGAAGTGAGCGGGGGAGACGTGGCAGGCATCAAGTCGGCCACCTTCCGCGTGGAGGGCGATTACGCCTACGGCTGGTTCAAGACCGAAACCGGCGTGCACCGGCTGGTACGCAAATCGCCTTTCGATTCCGACGCCCGCCGCCACACCAGTTTCACCTCGGTGTTCGTGTCGCCGGAAGTTGACGACGATATCGACATCCAGATCAATCCGGCCGACATCAAGCTTGATGTCTACCGCTCGTCCGGCGCAGGTGGCCAGCACGTGAACACCACCGAGTCGGCGGTGCGCCTGACCCACGTGCCCACCGGCACCGTGGCCGCCTGCCAGACCGAACGCAGCCAGCATGCCAACCGCGACCGGGCCATGAAAATGCTTGCCGCCAGGTTGTACGAGCTGGAACTGCAGAAACGCAACGCGGAAAGGGATGCGGTGGAAGCCACCAAGTCCGATATCGGCTGGGGCAGCCAGATCCGCAACTACGTGCTCGACCAGTCGCGGATCAAGGACCTGCGCACCGGCATCGAGCGCAGCGACACCCAGAACGTGCTGGATGGCGACCTGGACGAATTCGTGGCCGCCGCGTTGAAGTCCGGCTTGGCCGTGGGTTCCAAGCGCATCGACGCCAACTGATCCATTCCCCTGCCGCACGGATCCGCGCGGCAGGGACACCCCGCTTTTGAGATCCGCTACATGACTGACAAGACCTCCGAATCCCAGCCCACGCACGAGGACGAGAACCGGCTGATCGCCGAACGTCGGGCCAAACTGGCATCGCTGCGAGGGCAGGGCGGGGCGTTCCCGAACGACTTCCGCCGCACCGACCACGCCGGCGACCTGCAGGCCGAATACGCCGATGCCGAGGCATGGAGCGGCGAGGCGCTGGAGCAGCAAGGGCGCCGGGTCGCGCTGGCCGGGCGGCTGATGGCCAAACGGGTCATGGGCAAGGCGGCGTTTGCACAGATCCAGGACGTCAGCGGCCAGGTACAGCTGTTTCTGCAGTCGGCGGCGCTGGGCGAGCGCTACGACGCGTTCAAGGGCTGGGACGTGGGCGACATCGTCGCCGCCGAGGGCACGCTGATGCGCACCCGTACCGGCGAGCTGTCGGTGAAGGTGGAGACGCTGCGCCTGTTGACCAAGTCGCTGCGGCCGCTGCCGGACAAGTGGCATGGCCTGGCCGACGTGGAACAGCGCTATCGCCAGCGTTACGTGGACCTGATCGTCAATCCCGAAGCGCGCGAGGTGTTCATGAAGCGTTCGCGGATCATCGCTGCGATCCGCGCTTGGCTGGATGGGCGCCAGTTTCTGGAAGTGGAAACGCCGATGATGCATTACATCGCCGGCGGCGCAGCGGCGCGTCCGTTCGTGACCCACCACAATGCGCTGGATCTGGACCTGTACCTCCGGGTAGCTCCGGAGCTGTATCTCAAGCGGCTGGTGGTGGGCGGCTTCGAGCGGGTTTACGAGATCAACCGCAACTTCCGCAACGAAGGCGTATCAACCCGCCACAACCCGGAATTCACCATGCTCGAACTCTACGAGGCCTATGCCACGTACGAGGACATCATGGATCTGACCGAAGCGATGATCCGCGACGTTGCCACCGGAGTCATGGGCACCACCAGCTTCGCCTGGGATGGCCACGACATCGAGGTCGAGCCGGCATTCCGGCGCTGGAAGCTGGAAGAGGCGGTGCGCGAACTGAATCCGGAAATCAGCGCGGCGGACTGCCGCGACCGGGACGCGCTGGCCGCGCACTGCGCACGGCTGAAGGCCCCGGTGAAGCCCGATTGGGGCTGGGGCAAGCTGCTGCTGGAGATCTTCGAGGCCACCGTCGAGGAAGGCCTGGTGCAACCCACCTTCATCACCCATTACCCGGTGGAGGTCTCTCCGCTGGCGCGCGAGTCGGATACCGAGCCCGGCATCACCGACCGCTTCGAGCTGTTCATCGGCGGCAAGGAAATGGCCAACGGCTTCTCCGAGCTCAACGATGCCGAAGAACAGTCGGCCCGCTTCCGCGCCCAGGTCCAGGCGCGGGAGGGTGGCGATGTCGAAGCCATGCACTATGACGGCGACTACATCCGCGCGCTGGAAGTCGGCCTGCCGCCCACCGGCGGCCTGGGCGTTGGGATTGACCGGCTGGTGATGCTGCTGACCGGTTCATCTTCGATCCGCGACGTGCTGCTGTTCCCCTATATGCGGCCCGAAGCTATCGGGCCCGCCCGGGACTAGACCGGCGGCAGGGCTGTCCTGCCAAGGCTCCCCGGAACGTTGCATACTGGGCAGGCGTCCGGAGGGAGCAGGCGGGCGGACAGGCAAGCCGACAGTGCCGGCCGGACTTGCTTGTTCCCCCACGATGCGGCGACCATCCGGCGCTAACCGGATCAACCGGCCCCAGCCAACGGGATTGCCGATGTGAATATCGTCATTGTCGACGACCAGACTTCCGCGCGGACCATGCTGCGCCACATCATCGAGGACATCGGTCCCGAGCTGGAAGTGCTCGACTTCGATGACCCCCAGGTCGCGCTGCAGTGGTGCCAGGAAAACCGTCCGGACCTGCTGCTGCTCGATTACCGCATGCCCGGCATGGATGGGCTGGAGTTCGCCCGGCGTTTCCGTCGTCCGCTGCTGCATCGGGATGTGCCGATCGTGCTGGTCACGGTGGTGGGGGACGAGCCCGTGCGCCAGGCAGCACTGGATGCCGGGGTGATCGATTTCCTGGTCAAACCGGTGCGGCCGCGTGAGCTGCGCGCCCGCTGTCGCAATCTGCTGCAGCTGCGCCAGCATTCCGAGTCGGTCAAACAGCGTGCGCTGTCACTTGAACAGCGGCTGCTGGCGAGCATGCACGAGGTGGAGGAGCGCGAACGCGAAACCATGACCCGGCTGGCGCGGGCGATCGCCTACCGCGACGCCGGCACCAGTGCCAACTTGGAGCGCGTCGCGCGGGTGGCCGGGGTGATCGCCGAGGAACTCGGCATGTTCGAGGAAGAGGTGCGGATGATCGAGCTTGCCGCGCCCCTGCACGATATCGGCAAGATCGCGATTCCCGACGCGCTGTTGATGAAGCCCGGCCCGCTTGACGACGCGGAGACGGAGCTGATGCGCAAGCATCCGCAGATCGGTTACGAGTTGCTGAGCGGCAGCCAGAACCGCTTTATCCAGCTCAGCGCCACCATCGCCCTGTATCACCAGGAACGATACGACGGCAGCGGATATCCCGAAGGGCTGCGTGGCAACGCCATCCCGGTTGAGGCCCGCATTGTCGCGGTGGCGGATGTCTTCGACGCGCTGATCTCCAAACGCCCGTACAAGCGTGCCTGGAGCCTGGAGGAGGCCTTCACTTACCTCGCCGACAACAGCGGCCGGCTGTTTGACCCGGGCTGTGTGGATGCGCTGCTGCGCAACCGCGTCCGGGTAGAGGAGTTGGCCATTGAATTCGGTGGTGAGGCGCCATTGTTGCGGCGCCAGCTGCAGTGAGTGCGACCATGGGTACGCTGCTGCAAAGGGTCAGGCTGAGGCTGGAAAACCGGCCTGACAGCGAACACGGCCAGGCAACCGTACGCCTCGGACTGCTGCTGGTCGTGCTGGTTTACCTGCTGTGGAGCGACATGACCGGCTCCCGGCCCCCGGCCTACGGGCAGGTGCTGGTGATGGTGCTCAGTGGCTTCTGCATCGGACTCTGCCTGCTGGCCGGCATCCTTGCCAGACCCGGCATCTCCCACATACGGCGGGTGATCGGCATGGTGTCCGATTACGGACTGATGGCCGCAGCCATGACCATCATGGGTGAGCCGTTGGCATGGGTCTATGTCCTGATCATGTGGGTCACCGTGGGCAACGGCCTGCGCTATGGCAGCGGCTATCTGTATGCGGCGATGGGCATGGCGGTGGCAGGCTTCAGCCTGCCGCTGTTCGTCAATGCATATTGGCAGGCCAACCTGATCCTTGGTTTAGGGCTCCTGGTGGGGCTCGTGGCCGTTCCGATGTACCTGTCAGGGCTGCTGCGCGAGCTCACGCGGGCCACGCGCGAAGCAATGCGGGCCAGCCAGGCCAAGAGCCGCTTCCTGGCCAACATGAGCCATGAATTCAGAACCCCGCTCAACGGCCTGGCTGGGGTAACGGAGCTTCTGGCCACCACACGTTTGGACAACGAGCAGCGCGAGTACCTGGCTACCGTCCGCGCTTCCACCCAGAACCTGCTCTCCCTGGTCGAGGATGTGCTGGATATTTCGGCTATCGAGGCCGGAAAGCTGAAGGTGGCCGACGCTGATTTCGATCTGCGTGAAGCGGTCAATGGCGTGGACCTGATGCTTCGGCCGGGCGCCCGGGCCAAGGGACTGAACTACGAATCGCGGATTGCGCCGGATGTGCCGGAGCGTCTGCGCGGCGATAGCGACCATCTGCGCCAGGTGCTGATCAACCTGGTGGCCAACGCGGTCAAGTTCACCCGGGAAGGGTCGGTGCGGCTGGAGGTGGAGCTGGCCGGGAGCGATGCCGAAGAACTGCGGCTGAAGTTCACCGTGGCCGACACCGGCATCGGCATACCCGAATCCGCCCGGGAGCGGTTGTTCAATGCCTTCGAGCAGGTGGACAGCACCCTGGTGCGTGGTTTTGGCGGCACCGGCCTTGGGACCAGCATTGCCAAGAAGCTGACCGAAGCCATGGGCGGCAGCATCGGGTTCGAGAGCCGCGAGAACGTGGGCAGCCGGTTCTGGGTGGAACTCCCGTTTGCACGGGAAACCCCCGATGCCCGGCAGCCCGGGCACGATGCGCTTGACGGGCCGGTCGGCTCCACGGCCCCCGCGGCCAATGTGATCGCTTTCGGCGATCCTTTCCTGCGCCACCGTGCAAGGGTGCGGCCGATGCAGGTGCTGATCGCAGACGATCACGCTGCCAATCGCATGGTGCTGGAACGGATCCTGCAGAAGGCCGGCCACGCGGTGGTCAGCGTGGACGGGGGTGAAGCGCTGCTGGACGCCGTTGAAGTGGCGGATTACGAGGCCATCATCTGTGACCTGCACATGCCTGGCCTCAGTGGACTTGACCTGCTCGGTCAGCTGCGGACCATGCAGGCAGGCGCTCCGGCAACGCCGGTGATCATCCTCAGTGCGGATGTCACCACGGAAGCCATTTCCAACTGCCACAGCGCGGGTGCCCACGCATTCCTCGCCAAACCGGTGTCTGTTTCCCGGCTGCTGGACCTGCTGGCTGATATCGCGGCCTCGGGCGGCAGGTTGCGGCCGGCGGAAACCACGGTGGACCAGGAGCAGGCGAGGGTAGCCGCCGCGGGGGCCGTCGCCGATGGCCGATTCGACCCATCGGTCCTTGATGAGCTCTCTTCCCTGGGCATGGGTGAGGACTTCGTACGCAAATTCGTGGCCCAGTGCATGGATGATGCGGCGGCATGCCTGGAACGGCTTGAATCAGCGGGCAAGGCGGAAGATTGCAATGCCATGCGTGACCACGCCCATGCGCTGAAGGGAGTGGCCAGCAACCTGGGGCTGGTCAGGATTGCCGCCCAGAGCGGCGAGCTGATGCGCCTGTCCGAGTGGCAGCTGCGGCGTGACTGGAAGCAGCGGATGGCTGCATTGACCCAGGAATACAGGCTGGGCCAGCAGGCCGTGGCCGCGCGCGGAGGTGCTGACACGCGCGGCCGCGACCTGGGCCGGGAAAGCTGAGCCGGGATCAGCTGCCGGTTCCGGCCTCGTTGCTGAAGATCCGCCGGGTTTGTGCTTTCACGATCCGGTCCATCGTCTTGAGTGAGCGATCACTCAAGGTCAAGGCGGTATCCACCCACACCTCGGTGATGCCCATCAGCTCGTCGTAGCCTACCGGCTGCGCAATGTTGCGTACGGCATTGAGGGCGAGGTGTGAGGTGGCGGAACGCTGCTGGCGGCGGATCAGCTCAGCGACTGCTGCCTCGCCTTCGCCGGGTGGTACCAGGATGTCGACTACTCCCATTTCGTACATGTCTTCGCTGCGATAGATTTTCCCTTCCAGGATGATCTTCTCCGCCAGCTGCGGCGATACCCGCTTGCACAGGAACGAGTACGCGCCCATGCCGGGGAAGAGGCCGAACAATACTTCCGGCAGCCCCATGCTCACGCCTTCCTCGGCCACGATGGTGTGGCAGGCCAGGGCCATCTCCAGTCCCCCGCCCAGCGCATCGCCCTGTACCAGGGCGATGGTGCGTACATCGCCGCCAAGTCCGTTGTGGATGTGGTGGACGCCGTCCACGCACTTGCGGGCGTAGTCGAGCAGTGGTTCACGGTCCCCTTTGCGTATCAGCTGCGCAAACAGCTCCAGGTCTCCCCCGAGGTTGAAGGCCGCAGCATCTGACGCAAGAACCAGATGACGCAGGCGGCCCGGCTGGCGCTGGCTTTCACGCAGCGTGATCGAGTTCAGGAAGCTCCACATCTCGGTCATCAACGCCGGGTGGTAGCAGGGCCGCGCGCCCGGCTGGAGCCCGTGGTGCATATACAGCCAGTGGGCGTCGCCGGAAGGGGCCGACTCGACGCGCATGCTGGGAAACGGGCGGGTACGGTGAAGCTGCTGAACGTTGTTCATTGGGTAAATCCCCTGTGGATCAATGGACGGAAGGAAAGCGGGGACCGGTCATCCGGGCCCAGGACAGGGCCGGGATGAATGCAGGCCGATCGGTTCCTTCTATGCGCTGAATCCAGCAGAACTGCAAGTATTTCCGCCGGTTACAGGGGCTGGGCGGCCCGCAGGCCGCCCACGGGATCACTCCGGGGAATCGTCGCGAAGTTCGCGCCGCAGGATCTTGCCCACGTTGGTCTTGGGCAGCTCCCGGCGGAATTCGATGATGCGCGGCTGCTTGTAGCCGGTCAGGTTCTCGCGGGCATGGGCCTTGATCTGATCGGCGGTCAGGCTTTCATCCTTCTTGACCACGACCAGCTTGACCACCTCGCCGGACTTTTCATCCGGGACTCCCACCGCGGCCACTTCAAGCACGCCCGGCATCATCGCGATCACGTCCTCGACCTCGTTGGGATACACGTTGAATCCGGAGACCAGGATCATGTCCTTCTTGCGGTCGACGATATAGAAGAAGCCCTGCTCATCCATCCGCGCCATGTCGCCGGTGTGCAGCCAGTTGTCGGCGTCGATGGCCGCCTCGGTATCTTCCGGCCGCTGCCAGTAGCCCTTCATCACCTGCGGACCGCGGATGCACAGCTCGCCCACTTCGTCCACCGGCAGCATGTTGCCCTCGTCGTCCTTGATGCAGGCGTCGGTGGAGGGAATGGGCAGGCCAATGGCGCCGTTGTATTCGGCCAGGTTCATCGGGTTGATGCAGGCAGCCGGTGCGGTTTCGGTCAGGCCGTAGGCCTCCACCAGGGTGACGCCGGTGACCTTCTTCCAGCGCTCGGCCACCGAACGCTGCACCGCCATGCCTCCGCCCAAGGCGACCTTGAGCGATGAGAAATCCACCTCGTCAAAGCCTGGCGTGTTGAGCAGGCCATTGAACAGGGTGTTGACGCCGGTGATGGCGGTGAAGCGCACCTTTTTCAGCTCCTTGACGAAGCCGGGCATGTCGCGCGGGTTGGTGATCAGCCAGTTGTGTCCGCCGAGCTTCATGAACACCAGGCCGTTCGCTGTCAGCGCGAAGATGTGATACAGCGGCAGAGCGGTGATGATCGTCTCGCCGCCTGGCTCAAGCCCGGTGGAAATCCACGCAGAGGCCTGTTCCATGTTCGCCACCATGTTGCGGTGGGTGAGCATGGCGCCCTTGGCTACGCCGGTGGTGCCACCGGTGTACTGCAGGAAGGCGATGTCCTGCGGTGAGATCGAAATTTTCGGCAGTGTGTGTTTGCGACCGGCGGCCAGGGTGTCGCGGAAGCGCACGGCACCGGGGAGGCTGTAGTCGGGCACCATCTTCTTCACGTGGCGCAGTACGAAGTTCACGATCGCGCCCTTGGGGAAGCCGAGCATGTCGCCCAGACCCGTGGTGATCAGGTGGGGGACATCCAGATTTTCCAGCGCCTTCTGCGCCGTATGGCCGAAGTTGTCGAGCACCAGCAGCACGCTCACGCCGGCATCGCCGAGCTGGTGGCGCAGCTCGCGCGCGGTGTACATGGGGTTGACGTTGACCACGGTCAGCCCCGCGCGCAGCACGCCGAAGGTGGCGATGGGGTATTGCAGGCAGTTGGGCATCATGATTGCCACCCGGTCGCCCTTCTTGAGTTTCAACTCGCCCAGCAGATAAGCCGCAAACTGCTGGCTCAGCTCATCGATCTGCGCATAGCTCAGGGTCACGCCCATGTTGGAGAAGGCCGGGCGGTCGCGATACTTTTCAAGCGCGTCCTGCAGGACCTCCGGAATCGAAGCGAACTCGTCGGCGTTGATCTGCGCCGGCGTGCCCTGGGGATAGCTCGCCAACCAAGGGCGTTCGATGGTCATGAATTCCACTCCCTGAATATTGTTGCGCGTGTGCAATGTCGTCCGCGCGCGCTGTCACCGGATTGGAGCATAGCGCCGCGGAAGCTGGCAAGGCGGCTGATGATGGCCTGCGGACGCGTTACGCTCGGTGCCTTGATGGAGGAGTACAGACACGATGCGAGGGGTGGATGGAGCGCGGCGCGCGGCATTGGGGAAGGCGCGGGGATGGCTGTTTGCCGGCATCGCTTGTGCCCTGACGTTGGCGTCGGGTTGCGCTCGGACGGAGCCTGAGGAGGCATTGCGCCAGGCCGTGGCGGAGGTGCAGCAGAACATCGAGGGCCGCGATGCCGGAGCGCTGCGGCGGCACCTGGCCGAAGACTTCATCGGTCCGGGCGGAATGGACCGTGACCAGGCACGGCGCACCGCTGCGCTGTACATGATGCAGCACCAGTCGGTCGGCCTGACCATGGGGCCGCTGGAGATCCAGCTGCAGGAACCGCACGCCACGGTCCGCTTCAGCGCGGCGCTGACCGGCGGGTCCGGACGACTGCTTCCAGATCAGGCCAACCTATATCAGGTGGAGACCGGCTGGGAGATGGAAGACGGGCAATGGCGCATCACCAGCGCACGTTGGACCGCTGCGCGCTAGACCGGGCCCAGTCGCTGGTGTGGGAATGAAAAAGCCACCGACGAACAGTGTCGGTGGCTTTATGAGGTGCCGGACCGGGCTTGCGTCCGGCCCGGCCCAAGCCGGCTTACGCGGCGGTGCGGGAAGCCAGGTCGCGCAGCACGTAATGCAGCAGTCCTCCATGGCGGAAGTACTCGACTTCCTTGGGCGTCAGCAGCAGCACGTGGACCTCAAAGCGTTTCTCGCTGCCATCCTCGCTGCGGGCCACCACGGTGGCCGTACGGGCGTTGCCATCCTCCAGCTCGGTGATGTCGAAGGTCTCGGTGCCGTCCAGACCCAGGGTCTGCGCGTTCTCGCCATCCTTGAACTGCAGCGGCAGCACGCCCATGCCCACCAGGTTGGAGCGGTGAATGCGCTCGAAGCTGGCGGCAATGACCGCCTTGACCCCCATCAGGACGGTGCCCTTTGCGGCCCAGTCACGTGACGAGCCGGTTCCGTACTCCTCTCCTGCAATCACCACCAGCGGCACGCCGTCGGTCTTGTACTTCATGGCCGCGTCGTAGATCGACATCTTCTCGGGCCGGCCTTGACCAGCACCGCCAGTGCCGAAATACAGCGTGTTGCCGCCTTCCTCACCGCCGAAGAACAGGTTCTTGATGCGGATGTTGGCGAAGGTGCCGCGCACCATCACGTCATCGTTGCCGCGGCGCGAGCCATAGCTGTTGAAGTCCGCAGGCAGCACGCCCTTTGACTGCAGGAACCGTCCTGCAGGCGAGTCGGCCTTGATCGCGCCGGCCGGCGAGATGTGGTCGGTGGTGATCGAGTCGCCGAACAGGCCGAGCACGCGCGCACCGCGCACGTCCTCGATGCTGCCCACTTCCATGGTCATGCCCTCGAAGTAGGGCGGGTTCTTGATATAGGTGGAGTCATCGCTCCATGGGTAGAGCTCGCTGTCGGGCGAATCCATGGAGTTCCAGCGATCGTTGCCAGTGAACACGTCGGCGTAGTTCTGCTTGAACAGCTCCGGCCCCACGGTGGCGGCAATCAGGTCGCCGATCTCCTTGTTGCTGGGCCAGATGTCGCGCAGGTAGACGTCGTTGCCGTCGTTGTCCTTGCCCAGAGGCTCGGTGGTCAGGTCGATATCCACGGTGCCGGCGATCGAATAGGCCACCACCAACGGCGGCGAGGCGAGGTAGTTCATCTTTACTTCGGGGTGGATCCGGCCCTCGAAGTTGCGGTTGCCGGAAAGCACTGAAGCCACGGCGAGGTCGTTTTCCGCAATGCCTTTCGACACCGCCTCCGGCAGCGGACCGGAGTTGCCGATGCACGTGGTGCAGCCGTAACCGACCAGGTAAAAACCCATCTGCTCCAGGTCGTCCATCAGGCCCGCCTTGTTCAGGTAGTCAGTGACCACCAGCGATCCGGGAGCGAGGGAGGTCTTGACCCACGCCGCGGGCCTGAGCCCCTTGGCCGCCGCGTTGCGCGCCACCAGGCCAGCGCCAAGCATCACCGCCGGGTTGGAGGTGTTGGTGCACGACGTGATGGCAGCGATCACCACCGAGCCGTCGTGGATCTGGTATTGGCAGTCATCCACGCAGATCGTGGAGACCGGCTTGGCCGCCAGGTGCTCAGCTTGTGGCTGGTCACCCCCGTCCTTTTCGAAGCGGTTGATCTGGCGATCGCGCCCAATTTCGCGACGTGAGACCAGGGGACCGACGTTGTCATGGAAGTTCTGCTTCATGTCTTCCAGCAGCACACGATCCTGGGGACGGCGCGGGCCGGCCAGGGATGGCCTGACGGTGCCCATGTCCAGCTCCAGCACGGACGAATACTCCGCCTCCGGCGCCCCCGGCTCATGCCACAGGCCCTGGGCCTTGGCGTAGGTCTCGACCAGGGCGATATGCTCCTCGCTGCGACCAGACAGCCGCAGGTAGGTGATCGCCTCGGCGTCGATCGGGAAAATGCCGCAGGTCGCGCCGTACTCCGGTGACATGTTGCCGATGGTGGCGCGGTCGGCCAGCGGCAGATGCTGCAGGCCCTCGCCGAAGAACTCGACAAACTTGCCGACCACACCGTGCTTGCGCAGCATCTCGGTGACGGTGAGGACTAGGTCGGTGGCGGTTGCGCCCTCGGGCATCCTGCCGGTGAGCTTGAAGCCGATCACCTGCGGAATCAGCATGGAGGAGGGCTGGCCGAGCATGGCCGCTTCGGCCTCGATCCCGCCCACGCCCCAGCCGAGCACCCCGATGCCGTTGATCATGGTGGTGTGCGAGTCGGTGCCGAACACCGTATCCGGCAGCGCCCACAGGGTGCCGTCAATCTCTCGTTCGAAGACCACCCGCGCCAGATGCTCCAGGTTCACCTGATGGACGATGCCGGTGTTGGGCGGCACCACCTTGAAGTCCTGGAACGCGTTCTGGCCCCAGCGCAGGAAGCCGTAGCGCTCCTTGTTGCGCTCGAATTCAATGCGGCCGTTGATATCCAGCGCCTCGGCACGGCCGAACGCGTCGACCTGCACCGAGTGGTCGATCACCAGCTCCGAAGGAATCTGGGGATTGATCTGCTCGGGCCGGCCGCCCAGTTTCACCACCGCATCGCGCATTGCCGCAAGGTCCACCACGCAGGGCACGCCGGTGAAGTCCTGCAGCACCACGCGCGCGGGCATGAAGGCGATCTCGGTATCCGGCTCGGCCGCGGGGTCCCAGTTGGCAACGGCTTCGATGTGCCTGGCCTGCACGGATACGCCGTCCTCGTGGCGCAGCAGGTTCTCCAGCAGGATCTTCATGGAGAAAGGCAGGCGGGCGATGTCGAAGCGCTCGCCGAGCTTGGGCAGGCTGGCATAGGTATAGGTCTTGCCGTTGACCTCAAAGGTACTGCGGGCGGCAAAGGAATCGGTCATTGGAACCTCCTGTAACTGGATGCGTGGGCGCGGCGATGTAAACAGACAGTGTACGGATATCCGGTTCAGCTTCGGTGACGGGTGCAGGCATCAGCGGGATATGGCACGTCAGGTATGCGTAAAAAAGTATGTATAATGTGCGCATATTCGGTTCCCCTAGGAGATCCCGGTGGAAGTCACCGTTGCAGAACGCGGCCAGATCACCCTGCCCAAGGCGGTCCGTGATGCGCTGGGTCTGACCAAGGGCACTGCGCTGAAGGTCGAGCTGGAAGGGGGGCGGATCATCCTGCGCAAAAGCGTGGACGATGCCGTGTCCCGTGCCCGGGGCCGATTCCGCCTTGACGGGTTCGAATCCAGTGAGGCGGCGGTTGACACCCTGCGCGGCCGCGACCAGGACGACAGCGGCACATGATTGCCATCGACTCACCGGTGCTTGTCGACCTGCTGGCCGACGGGCCGCTGGCCGATGCTGCCGAAGCCAGCCTGCGCCGCAGCCTGAGCGTCGGGCCGGTGGTGGTGTGTGACGTGGTGCTGGCGGAAGTCTGCAGCGCGTTGCAGGGCGGCGACGGGGTGGTGGCGGTGCTCGAGGAAATGGGCATCCGCTTTGGCGCCATCGAGTCCAAGTCCGCCGTGCGCGCCGGCGAAATGCACCGGCGCCAGCGCCAACGTGGCGGCCCGATGCGCCCGGTGGCCGATTTCCTGGTCGGCGCCCATGCGCTGCTGCAGTGCGACGGCCTGATCACCCACGACAAATCCTTTTATCGCGACTACTTCAAGGGCCTGAAGCTGGTCGTGCCACGGCCCGACTAAGTCCGGCCTGGTCCATTCCATTTCCACGAATCCGGAGTTTTGAGCACCATGTTGCAAGCCTATCGCCAACACGCCGCCGAACGCGAAGCGCTCGGCATCACGCCGCTGCCGCTCGATGCGCAGCAGACCGCCGATGTCATCGAACTGCTCAAAAACCCGCCCGCCGGCGAAGAGCAGTTCCTGTTGAACCTGATCACCCACCGCGTGCCTGCGGGCGTTGACGAAGCCGCCAAGGTCAAGGCCTCGTACCTGGCCGCGCTGGCCTTTGGCAGCGAGAAGAGCGCGCTGATCAGCCGCGAGCGCGCTACCGAACTGCTGGGCACCATGCTCGGCGGCTACAACGTCGCGCCGCTGATCGAACTGCTCGACGACGCCGACCTGGGCACCATCGCCGCCAACGGCCTGAAGCACACCCTGCTGGTGTTCGACGCCTTCCACGACGTGGAAGAGAAGGCCAGGGCCGGCAACGCCAACGCCCGGGCCGTGATGCAGAGCTGGGCCGACGCCGAATGGTTCACCGACCGGCCGGAAGTGCCGCAGTCGATGACCATCACCGTGTTCAAGGTGCCTGGCGAGACCAACACCGACGACCTGTCGCCCGCGCCCGATGCCACCACCCGGCCGGACATCCCGATGCACGCGCTGGCGATGCTCAAGAACAAGCGCCCGGATGCGCCGTTCGTGCCCGAGGACGACGGCAAGCGCGGTCCGATCGGCGAGATCCTCAAGCTGAAGGAGAAGGGCCACCTGGTGGCCTACGTGGGCGACGTGGTCGGCACAGGTTCCAGCCGCAAGTCGGCCACCAACTCGGTGCTGTGGTGGACGGGGGACGATATCCCGTACATCCCCAACAAGCGCGCCGGTGGTGTCTGCCTGGGCGGCAACATTGCACCGATCTTCTACAACACCATGGAGGACGCAGGCGCACTGCCGATCGAGCTGGACGTGTCCAAGATGGAACACGGCGACGTGGTCGAGCTGCGCCCCTACGAGGGCAAGGCGCTCAAGGATGGCGCAGTGATCGCCGAGTTCGTGCTCAAGAGCGACGTGCTGTTCGACGAGGTCCGCGCCGGCGGCCGGATCCCGCTGATCATCGGCCGTGGGCTGACCGCCCGGGCGCGCGAGTCGCTGGGGCTGCCCGCCGTCGAGCTGTTCCGCCAGTCGGCGGTGCCCGCCGACACCGGCAAGGGTTTCACCCTGGCGCAGAAGATGGTCGGCCGTGCCTGCGGCCTGCCGGAGGGGCTGGGCGTGCGCCCGGGCACCTACTGTGAGCCGAAGATGACCACCGTGGGTTCGCAGGACACCACCGGCCCGATGACCCGCGATGAGCTGAAGGACCTGGCCTGCCTGGGCTTCAGCTCGGACCTGGTGATGCAGTCGTTCTGCCACACCGCGGCCTATCCCAAGCCGGTGGACGTGAAGACCCACCACACCTTGCCGGAGTTCATCTCCACCCGCGGCGGCGTCAGCCTGCGCGTTGGCGACGGCATCATCCACTCCTGGCTCAATCGCATGCTGCTGCCCGACACGGTGGGCACCGGTGGCGACTCGCACACCCGTTTTCCGATCGGCATTTCGTTCCCGGCCGGCTCGGGCCTGGTGGCCTTCGCCGCCGCGACCGGCGTGATGCCATTGGACATGCCTGAATCGGTGCTGGTGCGCTTCAAGGGCAAGATGCAGCCCGGCGTGACCCTGCGCGACCTGGTGCACGCGATCCCGCTGTACGCGATCAAGCAGGGCCTGCTGACCGTGGCCAAGCAGGGCAAGAAGAACATCTTCTCCGGCCGGATCCTCGAGATCGAGGGCCTGCCCGACCTGAAGATCGAACAGGCCTTCGAACTGGCCGACGCCTCGGCCGAGCGCTCCGCTGCCGCCTGCACCGTGCGCCTGGACAAGGAGCCGATCATTGAATACCTCACCAGCAACATCACGCTGTTGAAGTGGATGATCTCAGAAGGCTATTCCGACGCGCGCACCATCCAGCGCCGGATCGACAAGATGGAACAGTGGCTGGCCGACCCGCAGCTGATGGAGGCGGACGCCGACGCCGAGTACTCCGCGGTGATCGAGATCGACCTGGACGAGATCATCGAGCCGATCGTGTGCTGTCCCAATGACCCGGACGATGCCAAGACCCTGTCCGACGTGGCCGGCAACAAGATCGACGAGGTGTTCATCGGTTCGTGCATGACCAACATCGGTCACTTCCGCGCGGCGGCCAAGCTGCTGGAAGGCAAGCGCGACATCCCGACCCGTCTGTGGGTCGCCCCGCCGACCAAGATGGATGCGGCCGAGCTGACCAAGGAAGGCCATTACGGCACCTTTGGTGCCGCCGGCGCGCGGCTGGAGATGCCGGGCTGCTCGCTGTGCATGGGCAACCAGGCCCAGGTGCGCGAGGGTGCCACGGTCATGTCCACCTCGACCCGCAACTTCCCCAACCGCCTGGGGCGTGGTGCCAACGTGTACCTGGGCTCGGCGGAGCTGGCGGCAATCTGCTCACGCCTGGGCCGGATCCCGACGCGCGAGGAGTACCTGGTGGACGTCGGCGTGATCGACGGGCATGCCGACGAGATCTACCGCTACATGAACTTCGACCAGATCGAGGAGTATCGGGAGGCTGAGGCTGAGGAACCAGCAACCGCCTGATCAAGGCGGGAAGTGACACGGAACGCCCCGGACATCCGGGGCGTTTTTTTTTCACGCGGCTTCGCGCGCATGGCGCGCTCCTACAACGCTGCCGGTCGGACGGGCCGCGTGCGAAGAACGGGCCGCCTCCGGTCGGACGGGCCGTGTGCGCAAAATGGGCCGCCTCGGGTCGAACGGGGCGCGCGCTTAAAATCGGCCGCCTCCGCAAAACGGGCCACGCGTGCGAAGCCAGGCCCTCTGTAGGAGCGCGCCATGCGCGCGAAGCCGCGTGAAAATCGGCCCGGTCAGCCCTTCTTCTGCTTCGGAATGAAGATCGTCACCGAGATCAGCGCGGCGATTGCCATCAGCGCGTTGAATGCCAGGCCCACCATGCCGGCTTCACGAACGGCGAGGTTGTCCTGCCGGCCGGAGAACTCGATCACGGTGCCGACCACTTCCAGCCCCGTTGTCGAGAGTGCGGTGAAGAGGGCGGCGGACGCCGCGACGCCGAATGCTGCGCCGAGGGAGGAGGCCATCTTGTAGATGCCGGAGCCTGCGCCCGCCTGATCGCCTGGCAGGTTGGTCAGCGCCGCGTCGGTGGAGGGCGTGGCGTAGAAGGCCAGGCCCAGGCCGAACAGGGAGTAGGCAACGATCGCCAGGATCGAGTACTGCCACTGCAGGGTGTGGGTGGCCATCAGCAGCAGGATCGAGACCAGCACGATCAGGCAGCCCCAGAGCATCGGCTTGCGCGGCCCGAAGCGCTGCAGCAGCTTTTCGCCCACCCGGATGAAGGCGATGATGAAGATCGCGTAGCCGAGGGTGAGGTAGCCGGCCGTGGCTGCGGACATGCCCGCAGCGCCCTGCAGCACCCACAGCGAAACCGTCAGCGCGCCGGCGGTGCCATTGATCAGGAAGTTCGAGATGGTCGCGCCGGTGAAGACCGAGTTCCGGAACAGCTTGAAATCCACCAAAGGGTAGGCCGCCTTCAGCTCGGCGTTGACGAAGATCCCGAAGGCCGCCAGGAACACCGCGAACAGCGCCCAGGTGGCCAGGTTCGCCCAGCCGATCGTGGAGCCCTGCGTGACCACGATCAGCAGCGCCGCCAGACCGACGGCCATGGAGATGATGCCGGTCCAGTCGGTCTTGCCGGGACGCCCGGCCAGCGGCGCGGATTCCGGGATCTGCCGCATCAGCGCGATCGAGGCCACCGAAACCAGCGCGCAGATGATGAAGATCGAGCGCCAGCCGAAAACGGTGGAGGCCATGAAGCCGCCGAAGATGGCGGTCAGGCCCGAGCCGCCCCAGGAGCCGATCGACCACATCGACACGGCGCGCTGGCGCTGCTTGCCATCCCAGTAGACCTTCAGCAGCGCCATGGTGCAGGGCATGATCGCGCCGGCGGCAAGGCCCTGGAGGATGCGGCCGAGCAGGATCATCGGCGTGGCCAGGGCGCCCTCGATCGCGAACGCGATCAGCAGCGAACCAACGATATTGAGGATGTTTCCGAAGAAGACGATCTTCACCCGGCCAAACCGGTCGCCGAGACCGCCGAGGACCACGATGAACATCCCCGAGAACAGCGCCGACAGCGAAATGGCGATGTTCATCACCGGCATCGGCATGCCGACGTCGTCGGCCATCAGCGGGCCGATGTTCATGGTGGTCTGGGCAAACAGCCAGAAGGTGATGACGGCGAGCACGATGCCCAGCAGGGCCGAGTCGTTGCCTTTGAAGCCGCTGGCGTCGGTTGCGGAAGTAGTTGCGGTGGCCATCATTTGTCTCCCATCAGCCAGGGGGAGACGGCGACCACGATCGCTTCGATGCCACGGTCCAGGGTGGGCTGGATGTCGGGCGCGAAAAACGGCGAATGGTTGCCGGGCGCGTTCTTCCAGTCTTCGAATCCACCCAGGCCCCAGTAGGTGTAGGGACAGCCGAATGCATCGGGAATGACGGAGAAGTCCTCCGACGCAGGCACCGGCGACATGTCGACCGAGTCATCGCCGAAGAACGCGTCGAAGGCGGCGCGCACGCGGACCGTGGGCTCCTCGTGGTTGGAGGTCAGCGGGTACTGGTCGTAGTAGCGGAACTCCGGCGGCTTCGGCGAACGGGCGGCCTCGCATTCGGCGCGGACAATGCGCTCGATCGCCTCGTGCAGGTGCTTTTCCACGTCCTTGTCGAAGGCGCGGGTGTTGAGCTGCAGCACGGCGGAGTCGGGAATGATGTTGGACTTGCTGCCGGCATGGAAGCTGCCCACCGTGACCACTGCGGTTTCCCTCGGCGCCACTTCGCGCGAGACGATGGTCTGCAGGCGGCTGACGATCGCCGCGCCCAGCACGATCGGGTCCACGCCCAGGTTCGGCATCGAGCCGTGCGAACCCTTGCCGTGCAAGATGATCTCGATCGAGGCCGCGGCCGAAAACAGCGGGCCGCTGCGGATGCCGACCGCGCCACCGGGCAGCGAGCCGAGCACGTGCTGCCCCAGGTACACGTCGGGCCTGGGTACCTTGTCCACGATCCCGTCAGCGACCATGGCCTTGGCACCGGCGGCATTCTCCTCGCCGGGCTGGAACACCGCGATGAAGGTGCCGGACCACGCGTCGCGTTTGGCGTGCAGCGCCCAGGTCGCACCCAGCAGGCAGACGATGTGCATGTCATGGCCACAGGTGTGGGCGACCGGGGTTTCCTTGCCGGTGGTCTCGTCCACCTGGGTCACGCCCTCGGCGGCGTATGCCACGCCGGAGCGCTCGGCCATCGGCAGGGCATCAATGTCGCCGCGCATCGCGACGATGGGGCCGTCGCCGTTGCGCAGGACCACTACCAGGCCGGTCTTGGCGATCCGCTGCACCTCCTCGATGCCGCGCGAGCGCAGCTCCTGCTCAATCCGGTCAGCTGTCTTGTATTCCTGCAGCGACAGTTCGGGATGGCGGTGGAAATGCCGGTATAGCTCCTCGAGGATTTCCCTGCTGGAATCGAGGTCGGACAGGATGGTCTGGATCGACATGGCGCCTCCCGGGCACTGACTGGACGGTGAGCCGCGCCAGACGCGGCCATCGTCGCCATCCTATCCACATTCCGGGGTCAACGGAGTGACAAAATCGGCCACTCCCGTTGGCTCAGGCGAGCATCTGCTCCACGAGCGCACTGCAGCCAGCAGCACGGCGCGGATTTTGAAGATCGCAACTGGAAGAGCCTACACTGCGGGGCGTCTTTTTTTTACTCTTGCGCAAGGCGGGGTGTGAACGTCTGCGGTTCGACCAGCCAGTTCCAGTACGCGCTCCGTGATCCTTTCAAGGGGCAGTACCGTTTCGGCTGCGCCCATTCGCACCGCTGCGCCCGGCATCCCCCAGACCACGCTGGTGGCTTCGTCCTGGACCACAGTGGCGGCTCCGGCCTGGCGCATCGCAAGCAGGCCCCGGGCCCCGTCGGCTCCCATGCCGGTCAGCAGAACGCCTACCGCATCGGGACCGGCCCAGCGCGCCACTGATTCGAAAAGCACGTCCACAGAGGGTCGGTGATGGTTGACCGGATCGCCATCGATCACCACGCATGTCCATGCTCCGCTGCGTTTGCGAACAAGGCCCAGATGGCGTTCCGGAGGAGGCAGGTATGCGTGGCCCGGCAACAACTGAGCGCCGTCTTGCGCCTCTACCACGCGTATCGCGCTGTGGCGGCCAAGACGAGCGATGAAGGAGCGACTGAAGGCGGGTGGAATGTGCTGGACGATCATCACCGGTGGCGAGTTCACCGGCATCGCTTCCAGTACCCGCCGGATGGCTTCGGTTCCGCCGGCTGACGCCCCAATGGCAACGAGACGCATCGATGGCGCAGCCGGTGTGTCCGCGTCAGCGGACAAGGTGGAAGCCTGCAGGGGCGTTGGCGGGCTGGTACGGAGCTGGACTTTCGCGAGGGCCGCCTGTCGTACCTTGTGCGCGATCTCGGTGGCAGAGCATTCGAATTCCCGCAGATTGGCAGCTGCCGGCTTTGCCACCACGTCTACGGCGCCCAATGCCAGGGCTGTGAAAGTGGCCGCGGCCCCGCGGTCGGTCTGCGCTGACACCATTACCACCGGCAGTGGTGTGGTCCTCATCAGCTGCTTGAGGAAATCCAGGCCGTTCATCCGCGGCATTTCCACGTCAAGTGTCAGCACATCGGGTTTCAGTCGCTGGATCTTCTGTTGGGCGATCAACGGGTCAGCGGCAGTCCCCACCACTTCAATGCCGGGATCCCGTGAGAGCATTTCGGCCAGAAGCTGGCGGATCACCGCCGAATCGTCGATGACCAGCACCCGTACCCGACGGTCGTTCATTCGAACAACTCCACTCCGCCGCTGACCGGGCGCTCGAGAAGGGTGTCGCGAGCGGCGCGTTCTGCGGCTGCAACCTCTGCGCCGTGTGCGTGCGGCAATCGCTGCATCATCACTTTTCCGCTGTCCGGGAAGAACCAGATCTTGCGCGGATGGATGCCGCCAAGGTCGGTGGCCAGCACCGGAATGTGCTCGGCCCGGAGATAGGTGTTGATGAATTCTGCATTGCGGCTGCCCACCGGATTGCTGGTGAACCCCGGCAGTACATTGGCACCACCGAATACCTTTGCCTGCAGGCGGTGCCGGCTGGCCCCGCGCTTGAGCATGTCGTTGATCAGCAATTCCATCGCATGGCTGCCGTAACGGGCGGGTCGGCCGTCATCGGCACTGCCGTCAGGCAGCATGAAGTGATTCATGCCGGCGATCTGCAGCAGCGGGTCGCGCAGGCAGGCTGCCACGCATGAGCCCAGGACGGTTACCAGCGCTGTGCCGTCTTCCACCGCAAGGTACTGGGTGGGGATGAGCTTGGCCGCCTGCACCTGGAAGCGTGCGTCGCGGTAGCGCATGACCTCGTTGCCGACGCTGCTCATGGAGTGGATCCGGATGCACGCCGATACAGCGTGCGGCCACACGGCACGATCAGATCCGAAGCGTGGAGGTAGTTCTCGGAATGGCCCGTATAAAGCAGACCCTCCGGCGCCATGTGCGTGACCAGCTTGGCCAGGATTTCCCGCTGGGTCGGCTTGTCGAAGTAGATCATCACGTTCCGGCAGAACAGGGCGATGATGTCACGCGCCACGTCGTAACGTGGCTGCAGCAGATTCAAGGACCTGAATTCCACCAGCGCCTGGAGTTGGGGGCGCACCCGGCACCAGCCCGCATTCGGGCCTGTCCCCCGCAGGAAGTAGCGGCGCACCAGGCCACGGTCCAGGTCGGCGATTCGTTCGAGGGAGTACACGCCTCGTGCCGCTGACTCCAGGACACGCGTGTCGATATCAGTAGCCAGGATCCGCACCGGTGGAGTGAGGGTGCCGAACGCCTCACAGGCGGTGATCGCCATGGAGTAGGGTTCTTCCCCGGTTGATGCAGCGCACGACCATAGCTGGAGCGGCTGGGACGCAAGAGAGCAACTGGCGAGCTCTTCACGTAGCCGGTCGAAGTGATGGGGCTCGCGAAAAAATGCGGTGAGGTTGGTGGTCAGCGCGTTGATGAACGCTTGCAGCTCGCCATCACGATCGTCTTGCACCATGTCCAGGTACAGGCGGAATTCGTGGAGGCCCAGGGCTCTGAGCCGCCGCGAAAGCCGGCTGTACACCATGTCGCGCTTGCCGTCGGCCAGTGAGATGCCGGCATGATGGTGGATCAGTTCGCGGGCCCGGCGGAATTCACGCTCGCCGAAAGGAAACTCCCGCTCCGCGGCATGGGGTAATGAGGCCAGTCGTCCTGTGACCATGGTTGATTGGAACGCCCCGGCTTCGATTGGCGACCCGGGGCGAGTTCCTCAGAACTCCTGCCAGTCCTCGCCGGCCAGGGCAGGATCGGTCTGGACACGGCGCGGCGCGGGGCGCCGGGCGGCGGGAGCAGCGGCGCCGGTGCGCGCCGTGCGGGAGGCGGGAATGGCCAGTACGTCAACAATCTCTGTCTCATCCACCCCATTCAAGCGGAAGACCGACACGGCGCCCGACAGTTCGCCAGCCTGTTGCTCCATGCTGCGGGCGGCTGCGGACGCCTCTTCAACCAGGGCCGCGTTCTGCTGCGTCGTTTCATCCATCTGGGCAATGGTCTGGTTGACCTGCTCGATGCCTGAAGCCTGCTCCTGCGATGCGGCCGAGATTTCAGCCATGATGTCGGTCACCCGACGCACCGAGGTCACCATCTCGCCCATGGTCTGTCCTGCCTGTTCGGCCAGGGTGGAGCCGCTGGCCACCTTGGCCACCGAGTCGTCGATCAGGGTCTTGATCTCCTTCGCGGCAGTAGCTGAGCGTTGCGCCAGCGAGCGCACTTCGGCGGCAACCACCGCAAATCCGCGTCCCTGTTCACCTGCGCGCGCAGCCTCCACCGCGGCGTTGAGGGCAAGGATATTGGTCTGGAAGGCAATACCATCGATGACCGAGAGGATCTCGGCGATGCGGCGCGATGCCTGTTCTATCTCGTGCATCGTGCCCACCACCTGGCCGACCACGTCGCCGCCTCGTGTGGCGACCTCGGCCGCATTGATGACCAGATGATTGGCCTGATGGGCGTGTTCGGCGTTCTGCCGGACGGTTGATGTGAGTTCTTCCATGGAGGCGGCGGTTTCCTCCAGGTTGGCTGCCTGCTGTTCGGTACGCGTTGAAAGGTCGCTGTTGCCCGCGGCGATTTCGCCGGATGCGGCGTTGATTGCGGACGATGCCTGCTGGATGCTGGCCACCAGGGCGGTCAGCTGCTCGGTAGTGCGATTGGTGTCGTCACGCATGCGAGCGAATACGCCCTCGTAATCGCCGTCCATGCGCACGGTGAGGTCGCCGGCAGCGAGGGCCTGCAGGACGGCCAGTACGCCTTCGAGGCTGGAAGCGTTCTCCTCCAGCAGACGGTTCAACTGTTCGGCCAGGAGCAGGTAGAACCCTTCCTTTCCGTCCAGGGTGATGCGCTGCGACAGGTCGCCTGCCACCGCGGCGCGGATCACCTGTGCAAGCTCATCCTCGACCCGGACCTGGGGGGTGCGGTCGCGCCACTCCACGACATAGCCCAGCAGGCTTCCGTCTGCGGTGCGCACAGGCGAGATGTTCTGCACGAAGTGGGCGTCGCCCATCCTGATTTCGCCGCGGTGAGTACCCTCCAGGCTTTCCAGAAGCCTGGCGATGCGCTGCGGATCGGCATGGAAACCATCAATGTTGGTGCCGACCAGAGCGTCGGGATCCACATGGGACAGGTCCTTGTGGATCTCGTCCAGGTAGCCCTGCAACAGCGATTCCATCGCCTCGTTGGCGTAGATGATGTTGCGGTTGGCATCGGCGATCATCACGCTGGTGCCGGAAGCATCCAGGGCGGTGCGGATGCGCATGTTTTCCAGCGCCACCTTGCGGTCTTCCTCGATGCGCTCGCGCAGATCGTGCTGCATGCGCTGCATGGCAAGCAGCAGCTCTCCCACCTCGTCCTTGCTGTTTACAGTGATCTCGTTGTCGAGGTTCCCGGATGCGACGGAGTTGGCCACCTCGACCGCACGCCGCAACCGGCGGGTGAGGACCATCGCGCCGGCCCATGCGATCAGCATCCCCAGGGCAATGCCGGCCAGCAGCATTACGGTCACCAGGGTATTGGAGGTGGCGTGCGTGCTTCGCACGCTCGCTTCAGCGGCTTCTGCCGCCGCGTTGTCGTGCGCAATCAGCGTGTCGATGGCCGCGATCGTGGCGGCATGCAGCTCGTTCGTTTCGCCGAGGAAGGTGTCGAGCGCATCATCCGGCAGGTCCAGATCGATCATCTCGTTGACATCGACATAGGAGAGCCGGGCGAGGCCCCAAGCTGCAAGCACGTCTTCATACAGCTTGCGTGCCGCCTCGTTGTCGACATCAAGCAGCGCCTCATACTCGGCCAGCAACGTGCCGATCTGGGCATTGACCGTTTCCGCCTCGCGGCGCGCCTGTTCCTTTACTGCGTCGCTGGCACGCACCAGCCCCCGGTACGAATTGTCCCTGTACTGGCCAAGTGCCATCTTGATTCCAGTGCCTGTAGCCAGAGACTGCATGGTGCCGTCGACAAGATGGCCGGTTTCGCGCGCGATCGACGACATCCCTACATAGGACACGATGCCCTGGGCGAGCATCAGCATCAGCACAAGGCCGAAGGCCATGGGCAGCTTGTAGGCAAACTTGAGATCGTTGATTTTCTGCAACATGGCCATTCCAGATTCCGGGGTGGAGAGGGGCGTGACTGGCGGTCAGCGGATGTCGGCGAGCCTGATGTCCGATGGGGAGTTCACCGCGATTTCCGCACGGCTGGCATCACGCTGGATGCTGCCGGTGACACACACGTCCTGGCCTTCCAGTTCCTCAGGCGTCGGGCGGAAGCTGTCACGGATCGTGTTCGGAATGCGGGCCGAGAACGTATGGCGCGGGAACGAGCCGCCCATGTACAGGAATGTGGGCTCACCCTCGGTGTTGCGAGCGTGGCGGGTGCGCTCAACCTTGCCGCAGACCATGCCGGTCCTGCCGACAAAGCGGGTGGCCTGGGCTGCGGGAATCATTTCCTGTGCCGACGCTTGCGACGGCAACAGCGCAGCGGTGGAGAAAAGCAGGACCGCGCCGAGACTGGTGGCGGCCAAAAGGTGGCTGGACTTCATAGATCGACTCCGGGGCACATCAATTGAAAGGGGGGGGCCGGGAACGGGATGTCCGGCAGTGGCTTCCACACTTGCTATCGGCCGCAGTTGGAAAAGCTTGAGGCCGGACTTCACGCACTTTCCAGAGACTCGTCACCGATGTCGGCCCAGTCGATCAGTGACTTGATGTCCAGCAGGATCACCATCCGCTCCTCTGTTGTGCCGATCGCAGAGATGAAGCGGGTGTCCACCGCGGCACCAAGTTCGGGCGTGGGGCGGATCTGGTCGGCATCGAGGACTACGACGTCCGAGACCGCGTCCACGACGACTCCGGCGTAGCGGCCGTCCAGGTTGAGCACCACCATGACGGTGAAGGCGTCGTAGTGGGCCTGCAGGCCGAGCTTCATGCGCAGGTCCAGCACCGGGATGATGGCGCCGCGGATGTTGACCACGCCACGGATGTAATCGGGCGTGTCCGGGACCCGGGTGACCCCTTCGTAGCCTCGGATTTCCTGGACCTTGAGGATGCTGAGCGCATAGTGCTCGTCGGTCAGGGTGAAGCTCAGGTATTCGCCGGGGTCGGGGAGGGTGTCGGGGGTATTCAAGTGCCGCTCCTGCTTCGGTCGCGGGCGGGAATCCGCCCTGTGCAGGGAGAATCGGCCGCGATCCGGAAAACTTGAGCAGTGCCTGTCAGGCCGCCGGGGCGAGCAGGCGGCTGCGCGCCAGCCCGCCGACATCGACGATCAGCGCCACGCGGCCATCGCCGAGGATGGTGGCCCCGGAGATGCCGTCCACATGCCGGTAATTGCGCTCCAGGCTCTTGACCACGATCTGCTGCTGGCCGAGCAGCGCGTCAACTTCCACCGCCAGGCGCTGGCCGTCTCCTTCAACCACCACCGCGACCGGCATGGGGGATGATTCATGCGTCCCGTAGCCGAAAGCCTCGGCAAGCGTGAGCAGCGGCAGGTATTCGTCGCGCACCTTCAGCAGGCGCCCGCGGCCCTTGACGGTGCTGACGTCGCCGGGCTCCGGCTGGATTACCTCGCGCACGTTGGCCAGCGGCAGCACCATGGACTCGTCGCCGGCCGTCACCGTCATGCCGTCCAGGATCGCCAGGGTCAGGGGCAGACGGATCACCACCCGGGTGCCGAAGCCGTGACGGGAATCGATCTGCACGCTTCCGCCGAGCTTGCGGATATTGCTGCGCACAACGTCCATGCCCACGCCGCGCCCGGACAGGTCAGTCACCGCGCCTGCCGTTGAGAAGCCCGGGTGGAACACGAGATCCCAGACTTGGGCGTCGGCGGGATCGTCGGCGATGCCCAGCCCGCGCTCGTGGGCCTTGGCCAGGATGCGGTCCCGGTCCAGTCCGCGACCATCGTCCGCCACCTCGATCACGACGTGACCATCCTGGTGGGATGCCGCCAGGGTGACCGTGCCGGTGGCGTCCTTGCCCGCGGCAACACGCTCGGCGGGCAGTTCCAGGCCGTGGTCGATCGCGTTGCGGACCAGGTGCACAAGTGGATCGGTGATGTTTTCGATCAAGCCCTTGTCGAGCTCCGTGCCTTCGCCCCGGACCTGCAGGCGCACCAGCTTGCCCAGTTTGCCGGACAGGTCTCGCACCAGGCGCGGAAAGCGGCGGAAAACCGCATCGACCGGGAGCATGCGGATGCCGATCACCGCATCCTGCAGATCGCGGGTATTGCGTTCGAGCTGCTCCATCGCAGTGGACAGGCGCTCGGCCAATTCGGGCTCAACTCCTGTACCCAGCTGCTGCAGCATCGATTGGGTCACCACCAGCTCGCCGACCAGGTTGATGAGCGCATCAACCTTGTCGACGCTCACCCGGATCGACCCCTCGCCACTGTCCCGGGCGGACCGGGTGGCGGACGTCGATGACACCTGCTCTTCCTGTCGTTGGATGGGGGAAAGCTCCAGCCGGCATACGTCCTCCACCCAGGCAAACACGCCCTCCACGGCTGCCCGCGCGGCAGGCGCTTGCAGTTCGATGTTCCAGCCGACTGTCGCCTGCAGCGGATCCAGGTCGTTGAAGAGGGGCAGGGCATCCAGGTTCGCCTGTACCTCAAGCGGTCCAAGTTCCTCCAGCTCACGCAGGATGCGCAGCGGGTCGTTGCCGCTCATGAACAGGTCCGGCTCAGGCGTGAAACCAATCCGCCAGCCGATCAGCTGACCGCCCGACGCCTCGGTGTCGCCGGGTCCGTCTGCGGTGGCAGCCGGCTGCGACGGGGGTTCGCCGCCCAGGATGGCCTGCAGTCGCTCATGCACGGCGCGCACCTGGGATGGGTCGGCAGGTCGGCCGTGCTCCGCCTCGGCGAGCAGTGCGCGTAGCACATCCACCGATCCCAGCATGGCATCCACCGCAGCTGCTTCGATCCCACGCTGCCCTGATCGGATGCCTTCGAGCAGGGTTTCCAGCAGATGGGTCAGGTCGGCCATGGTGCTGAAGCCGAAGGTCGCGGCGCCGCCCTTTATGGAATGCGCGGCACGGAAGATGGAGTTGACCAGTTCCGCGTCGCGCTCGCCCGCTTCCAGCGCAAGCAGGCCGTTCTCCATTTCGTCCAGCCCCTCGCGGCTCTCCTCGAACCAGGCGACGTGGAACCGCTGCAGATCGATGCTCAAGCCGGGATCCTGCCGGGGCTCAGCCGAGTACCCGCCGCACGGTGGCGACGAGCTGGTCGGGGTCGAAGGGTTTCACCATCCAGCCGGTCGCGCCGGCGGCGCGACCCTCTCCCTTGCGATCGGCCCCTGACTCCGTGGTCAGCATGAGCAGCGGTGTGAACCTGTAGTCCGGAAGCTGGCGCAGCTCGCGGATCAGGGTTATGCCATCCATGTTGGGCATGTTCACGTCAGTGATCACCGCGTTGAACTTCGAATTGCGGGCGCAGGCCAGGGCTACGTCGCCGTCCTCGGCCTCCTCCACGTCGAAGCCGGCAGAGGTCAGCGCGAACGAGACCATCTGCCGCATCGAGGTCGAGTCGTCCACTACCAGTATGCGTGCCGTCATGCGGGTTCCTCCAAAGCATTGTGTGGTTGTGCGGCGGGCGCGGGCAGGTCGAGTGCCGCTTCCAGTCCGAGACTGCGCGCCGCGGCGTGCAGCGCATCGCTGCACGCGCTCCATCGCGTATCCAGTCCAGCCGACGTCCGGTCACGCAGCCACGCAACCAGCAGCTGCAGGCTCGCGGCATGCAGCCGTTCCACGGCGCCCGCATCCACTTGCAGCGGGGAGGAATCAAGGCATGTGGCGAGTGTCTCCTTCAGCAAGGAGCAGTGCTCAATTCCCAGATCATTTTCCAATGTCAGGACGTCCATGGGACTCCGGATGACGACGGTCTGCAGTCTGTAGCGGCCGCAGGGAGAAAGACTTTAGGCCCCGCTGTTCAGTGCAGCGGGGTCTGGATCAGCCGCGAGGCGTCGAGCAGCAGCATGACCTGCCCACCCAGCCGTGCGATGCCCCGGATGCGTTGGTCTCCGACCGGTGCGAGATTGGATGCCCGTGCGTCCTCGATCCCGGTTTCATCCAGCAGGACAATGTCATCCGCGGCCGACACCCTCAGTCCCAGGACCTCATTGCTCTCTTCCAACACCACGATGCGGGTATCGGCAGTCGTCTCGATGGGAACACCGTCGAAATGCAATCCCAGGTCAAGCACTGGCACCACCTGGCCGCGGAGATTCATGACTCCGCTCACAGCGCTGTTCACGCCGCGCAGTGGCAGCAGCGCGGCGGGCAGCACGACTTCGCGGATTTTCAGCAACTCCAGCGCATAGGTCTGGGAGCCGCACCGCAGGCGCAGCCAGCGTGCCAGTTTCCCGTTCTGCGCGGCCGGGACCTCGCCGTCCTGAGCGTCGCAGCGGGCTCCAGGCCGGGGCAGCTCCGCGTTCTGCTGCCGAAGTGCGTGGTGTTGCGCAAGTGTGGCCGGGCCGCCGGGCGCCGGGTTGGTCGGAGACGCGGCCGGCGGCGGGTACTCCCCCGGGGACAGCAGCAGGTCAACGTAGTCTTCGATCGCATCCATGGCCTTGCTCATGCCGCCTGTTCCAGGGCACGTTCCCGCGCCAGCAACCATTGCAGCACCCGGCCATATGCCGCCAGCGCACGCCCGGGCAGCGCGCCTTCGAAGGATTGGCTGGCCAGTGCTTCGGCATTGCTGACTAGCGTGTCGACCGGGATCGCGTCCTCCCACACCTGATCCCGGTACTCCTTCTGCAGGAGCAGGTAGGTGTCACGGCTGGCGCGGGTACGGCGGTCGAACATGGTTGGCAGGATGGTGACCGGCAGTGGCCGCTTGCGGGAACGCTCGATCATGGACGCGGTCCGCAACATGCCGGAAAGGCCGTGCATCGCCAAGGGTTCGCACTGGGTGGGAACAATCAGACGGTCCGCTGCAGCGAGCGCATTGACCACCAGCAGGCCGAGCATGGGAGGGCAGTCAAGCAGGACGAAGTCGTGGCCTGCGTGGCGCGAAAGCGCCTGGAACAGCGCGAGCCCGAGCCCCGGCTGGGTGACGCTGCGCCGCTCGAGGGTGGCGAGCGAGGTCTGGGCACAGATGAAATCCAGGCCTTCGACACGGGAAGGGCGCAGCAGGCTGGACAGGGTTCCAGGGGGCACGGCAAACAGGTCCGCCACGCCGGTGGGGGGCGGCTCGGGCAGCACACCGAAGGCACGGGTCAACGAGGCGTGCGGATCGAGGTCGATCAGCAACACGCGGCGGTGCTGGGCCACCAAGGCCCGAGCGAGCGCGATGGTGCTTGTGGTCTTGCCCACGCCACCCTTCTGGTTGGCAACAGCCCAAACGCGCATCATCGGCCTCCTGGCTGGCTGGCAGCTCTTTCGCGGCGCAGCGACGCCGTGGCGACCGGAATTTCTCCGGTGCTGTGCAGTTCCGGAGCGTCGGCCGGGCGTGCGGCGTTGGGCGTGTCAGGAGAGGCCAGTACCAGCAACACCACCCGGCGATTGGCGTCGAACCCGGCAACGCTGTTGTTGTCGGCTTTGGGCCGGTGCTCGCCATAGCCAACCATCACCAGGCGCTCCGGCGCTACATGTTCGCGGATGAACAGATGGACCACGCTGGCGGCGCGCGCCGCTGAGAGCTCCCAGTTTGAAGGAAAGCGCTGGGTATTGATGGGACGGGAGTCGGTATGGCCTTCGACCCGCACCAGGTTGGGCTGGTCGCGCAGCAGCCGTGCCAGCCGGGCAAGCAGGTGCTGTGCCGGGGGGGCAAGCGAGGCCGAGGCAGTGTCGAACAGGACGTCGCTGTGGATCTCAACCTCCAGCCACAGGTCGGTGCGCCTGAGCGTCACGGTACGGGTGCGGATCAGGTCCGCGAGCTCATGTTCCAGCTGCTCCGCGATACGCGACAGCTGCCGACGGGAATCGGCCATCGTGGCAGCGCTGGCGTCGTCGCCGGTGCGGTCGGCACGCAGCTTGGACTCGAGCAGTGGACGCAGCGGCGAATCCAATCCCGGAGACGCCACCTGCGAGCCATGGCGGGCGGCGGATGGAATGGGCATCGGGCGTCCAAAATCCGGATCGTTCGCCTGGCGCTCGCCGATCTGTACTGGATCGACGCTTCGTGGCGTTCCGGTGAAGGCGCTGGTCAGCGATTCGGAAAGGACACGGTACTTGTCTTCATTGAGCGAAGAGATCGCGTACATCACCACAAAAAAAGCGAGCAGCAGCGTCATGAGGTCAGCGTAGGGGATTGCCCAGGCCTCATGGTTGACGTGTTCTTCCTGGCGCCTGCGTCGTGCCATCGCCGGCGCCTCAGTACAGGAAGCCGACCAGGCGCGCTTCGATGTTCCGCGGATTCTCGCCCTGGGCGATGGCGATCAATCCCTCGATCACCAGCTCGCGTTCACCGCTGCGGCGATGGATCACGCTCTTGAGTTTGGATGCCATCGGCAGGAACAAGAGGTTCGCAGAGGCGATGCCGTAAACGGTGGCGGTGAAGGCCGCCGCGATGCCGGGGCCGAGCTTGCTGGGGTCGGCGAGGTTCTGCATGACTGCCATCAGGCCCAGCACCGCGCCTACGATGCCCAGGGTGGGTGCGTACACCCCCATGCCTTCGAACACCTTGGTCGCGGCCAGGTCCTGCGTCTCTTCGCCTGCCATCTCGATTTCGAGCATGTGGCGGATCGCTTCGGGTTCCACGCCGTCCACCAACATCTGCAGCCCCTTGCGCACGAAGGGGTCGCTCTGCTCCTCCACCTGGTTTTCCAGCCACAGCAGCCCCTGGCGGCGCGACGCGTTGCTCCACTCCAGCAACTGGTCCACCAGCACACGGCGATCGGCCACCGGCGGCTGGAACGTCCACCGTGCGATCTTCAGCGCGCGGCTGAACACTGGCCCCGGTGTTTGCAGGAAGATCGCCGCCACGGTGCCGACGATCACGATCGCAAAGGCGGCCGGCGACCACAGGGAGGCGAGTCCCGCTCCCTTGAGCATGGTGCCGCCCAGGATCGAAAACAGTCCGAGCAGGATGCCGATGAGACTGAGGATGTCCATGCGAACGGTATCGGCCCGACGGCTGCGGACTTGAGCCGGGGCCTGGTCGGCGACAGGCGGGGCGGACATCTCCGGATCAGCCTCCCCGCAGTTCGTCGACGTCGAGGATCAGCGCCAGCCGGCCGTCACCGATCAGTGAAGCGCCGGCGTATCCGGGCAGGCCACGAAGGGCGTGGGGCAGGGGCTTGATGACCACTTCCTCACGCCCGCGCACCTCGTCCACGACCAGGCCGAACCTGCTGTCGCCGCTTTGCAGCACCACGATGGTGAGCAGCTGTGCGGCCGGAGGAGGGACGGCAAGCCATTTGCGCAGGTCCAACAGCGGCAGGGTATGGGATCGACGGTCGAGGGTGGCCTGCCCGTCGATCCAGTTCAGCGCCGTCTGCGGAGCGTGCAGGACTTCCTGCACCCGGGCCAGCGGCAAGGCATAGGCATCGCCCCCGGCATGGACCAGCAGGGTGGGCAGGATGGCGAGGGTCAAGGGCAGGCGCAGCAGAAAGCGGCTGCCGCGACCAAGTTCCGACTGGACCTGGATCTGACCACCCAGCTCCCGGATTCGGGACTGCACCACATCCATGCCAACACCGCGTCCAGAGACATCACTGACTTCGGTACGGGTGGACAGGCCAGCCAGAAAAAGCAGGTTGAGACATTCTTCCGGGCCGAGCCGGGCTGCCACCTCGGGGTCAATCAAACCCTTCTCGCGGGCTTTGCTGCGCAGCCTTTCCGGATCGATGCCTGCGCCATCGTCACGTACTTCGATCCCGACGTGGTCGCCCTGCTGCTGAGCGATCAGGCTGACTTTGCCGGCGCGGGGCTTGCGCGCCGCTGCACGCACGGAGGGTGATTCAATCCCGTGGTCTATCGAGTTGCGGACCAGGTGCACCAGCGGGTCGGCCAATGCTTCCACGAGGTTGCGATCCAGCTCGGTTTCCGCGCCTTCTATTTCCAGCTCGACTTCCTTGTCCAGGGCTCGGGCGAGGTCGCGGGTCACTTTGGGGAATCGGGAAAACACCTTGCCCACCGGCTGCATGCGGGTGCGCATGACTGCTCCCTGCAGACGTGCGGTGGCGATGTCCAGGGTGCTGACCGCGCGGTCGAGTTCCTCGTCGCGCAGTCGGTCGCGCAGCGTCTTGAGGCGGTTGCGCGCCAACACCAGTTCGCCCACCAGATCGACGATTGCATCCAGGCGACGGGTGTTGACGCGAACGCTCTGCTCCCGCTCGGGGCCGTTCGCTGACGGGCCGGGGGCTGGCACCCTGGAAGCTGCCGGGAGGGGCAGGCGCGTCGGCACCGGCGGGGGTGCCGGTGCTGGTGATGGCGCCGGTGAGGATGCGCCCGGAGGGCCGCTGCCGTGCAGCTGGTCGAGCAGGGCCTCGAACTCGTCGTCGGAAATGACATCGCCCGCCACCGTGGCTTCCGGCGATGAAGACTGGACCGCGTCGGGGGAGGGGGCGACGGGCGCGGAGGCGGCGGATTCCTCGATGGCGAAGGCGGCAATCAGTTCCGGCGGCGCCTGCGGCAGCTTGGCGTTCCGCTCAATCGCATCCACCATGGCGTGCAGCCAGTCCAGTGACTGCTGCGCGGCATCGAAATGCCGAGGCTGCATCGCTGCCGCACCGCTGCGCACGACGCCGAGTGTTTCTTCGGCGGCATGACAAAGCTCGACCAGCGGCGTGGCGCCAAGAAAGCCGGCTCCGCCCTTGATGGTATGGAAGGCGCGGAATACCGCGTTCAGCAGCTCGTGGTCATCCGGGGTGTGTTCCAGCTCGACCAGCTGTCCGCCCAGTTCGTCGAGAAGCTCCCTGGCTTCAAGGCAGAAATCCGCGGCGATTTCCGGTGACCATGATGACATCGGTCACAGCCCCAGGTGGGAAAGCAGGTCGTCCGCGTCCCGCTGGTCAACGGTGTCACGGTCCAGTCCGGATACGGCCGGACCGTGGCCACGGGCGGAGTCCGTCCCGCCATCTGGCGACGACAGATCAAGCGCGCCGAGGTTCTCGTGGACGTGACGCACGATCCCGGCGACACGGCGGATGATTTGCCCACCCAGGTCCTGGTGGCTCTGAGTCAACGCCATATCCTTCAAGTGGGTGCGCAGACCTTCCACGATGGTTGCCTGTGCGGGCGCCAGCGCCTCGTCCTGCAACTGCGCCAAAAGGGCGCGGCTGTCATCAATCAGGTCCAGTGTGCGATGGGTGGCCTGCTCGGTCATTTCAACCACGTGGTCCAGCCGTGCACAGGCATCTCCCAGCCCCCCTTCTGCAGGCGAAGGAGGCAGGGTCTCGAGCGCCTGCTCCAGCTCCCGTGCCAACCGCCCCAGGCGTTTGACCACGTTTCGGGTCTTCGAGTCGGAGAGCGTTTCGATCCGCTCACGCCAGGTGGCTTCATCGCCGCGCTCCAGCGCCTCAAGTGCATCCTGCAGCAGCCGGGTCAGCAGGTTGCGGTTGGCCGCATCCACGGTCATTTTCCGGCCTCCAGTCGCTCGAAGATCCGGCTGAGCTTTTCTTCCAGGACCTGCGCGGTGAAAGGCTTGATGATGTAGCCATTGACCCCGGACTGGGCCGCTTCGATGATCTGCTCGCGCTTGGCTTCGGCGGTGACCATCAGCACCGGCATCGACCGCAGCTGCTGGTCGGCGCGGATCGCCCGCAGCAGCTCGATGCCGCTCATGCCCGGCATGTTCCAGTCGGTGACCACGAAGTCCACGGTCTCGCGGCGCAGCACCGCTAGCGCGCTGTGCCCGTCTTCAGCCTCGACCATGTTGTTGAAGCCGAGGTCGGTCAACAGGTTCTTGATGATCCGGCGCATCGTCGAGAAATCGTCGACGATCAGCACGCGCATGTTCTTGTTCAATTGCAACTCCCATATTGCAGCATCAGTCGTCGGCGCCGATGCCGGTGTCCGCCAGTTCAAAGGCTGTCAGGCGTCCGCGCAGGCGCACCACGGCCTGGCCATGCAGCTGGCACACGCGAGATTCGCTCACGCCCAGCACCGCGCCGATTTCTTTCAGGTTCAGATCCTGTTCGTAGTACAGCGACAGCACCAGTTGCTCGCGCTCGGGCAGGTGGCCGATGGCATTACCCAGCTCGCGCCCGAACTCGCTGCGCACGGCTGTCTCGTGCGGGGTAGGGAACGCCTGGTTGCCCACCGGCTCGGATTCGCCATGATCCTCCACATGCGCATCCAGGCTCAACACGTAGCCGCGCGCCGCGTTTTCCAGCAGGCGCATATAGTCTGTCATCGGGATGTCCAGCCGCTCGGCCACCTCCTGTGCAGTCGCCGAACGGCCAGTAGCCTGCTCGATTTCGCGGATCGCGGCTGCTGCTTCCCGTGCGCGCCGGTGCACCGAGCGCGGCACCCAGTCGCCGCGACGTATCTCGTCGATCATTGACCCGCGGATCCGGATCGAGGCATAGGTTTCGAACGCTGCACCCTGGTTCGCGTCATAACTGCGCGAAGCTTCGATCAGGCCGATCATCCCGGCCTGGATGAGATCATCAACGTCCACGCTGGGCGGCAGACGCGCTGCCAGATGATGGGCAATCCGCCGAACCAGTTCCGCATGCTCGATCGTCGGGTCGGCGGCTGTGGAGCGCTGCACCGCTTGGTAGCTACGGGCCGCCAGGTTCATGCCGGCGCTCCCTGGCGGATCATCCGCTCAACGAAGAATTCCACGTGTCCGCGCGGTGCGGTTGGCGCCTGCCAGCGTGCGGCCCGCTGGGCGATATCGACCAGGGCCCGTGCCGATGGACTGCCCGGGAAAGCCTGCACGACGGGCTGTTGGCGCTGTACTGCCATGCGCAGCCACTCACAGTGCGGGACCGCACCCAGGTAGTTGAGCGACACATCGCCTATGAAGCGTTCGCAGACCCGCGACAGCTTGTCATACAGCACCCGTCCCTCGCGGGGTTCGCGCACCATGTTGGCAATGATCTGCACCCGGTGCACGCCACGCTCGCGGGCCAGCACCTTGATCAGGGCGTAGGCATCGGTGATCGAGGCCGGCTCGTCGCATACCACCACTGCCGCGTCCTGCGCGGCCTGGCAGAAGGTCAGGACCGAATCTGTGATGCCCGCAGCGGTGTCCACCAGCAGCATGTCCAGCTCGCGGTTGAACTCGCTGAACACGTTGACCAGGCCGGTGTGCTCGGCAGGCAGCAGTTCCGCCATGTGGCGGCGGCCCGATGCAGCCGGCACGATCAGCAGACCTTCCGGCCCGTCCACGATCACGTCGTTCAGGGTGCAGCGGCCGGCGACAAGGTCGGCGATGGTGTGCTTTGGTGCCAGGCCGAGCAACACATCCACGTTGGCCAGACCCAGGTCCGCGTCGAGCAGCATCGTCCGTTTGCCCATCCGGGACAGGGCGGCGCCGAGGTTGACCGACACGTTGGTCTTGCCCACGCCGCCCTTGCCCCCGGTCACGGCCAGGGTGCGCACCGATCGCGGGTGCGGGGAGTGGGTTGTCAACAGTGGATCAGGCAATGGCATCGTGATACTCCGGGACAATCGACTTATCGGCAGCGCGCCGGAGATCTTCAAGGCGCAGCACCAGGTGGGCGGCGTTCGCGCGCCGCAGGTCGTCGGGGACCCGCTGCCCATCAGTGATCCACGCCAGCGGGAGCTGGTGATCCACGACCACCGACAATGCGCTGCCCAGGCGGCCTGTTTCGTCCAGCTTGGTAAGCACAGCGCCCTGCGGGCGGGCGTGCTGGAAGCGGCGGACCACTTCGTCCAGGTCGGCGAAGTGGGTGTTGGCCGGGAGCACAAGGAGGGTGCGGACCTGGCGCGCGGCGCGCAGCCAGTTGAGCTGGGCGGCCAGGGCGCGATCGCGCTGGCTCAATCCGGCGGTATCTATCAGGACCAGGCGGTAGTCCTGCAGGCGTTGCAACAGTTCAAGCAGGCCGGCCTCGCTGTTGGCCTCATGCACGGCAATTCCCAGTTGGCGGCCGTAACTGTAAAGCTGGTCGCGGCCGCCGACGCGGACGGTGTCGGTGGTCACCAGCGCCACGTCGCGGGGCTGGTGCTGGGCGGCGTACAGGGCGGCCAGCTTGGCGATGGTGGTGGTCTTGCCCGCACCGGTCGGCCCGACCAGGGCGATGATGCCGGCATCGTGCAGCGGGTCGATGGGACACACCGGCAGGCGTTTGGAAATCAGTCCCAGCATCAGCGCGCGTGCGCGCTGCTCGGGCGTGTCGGCAGGAATCTGCAGCGCGACGTCCCGGGTGATGCCGGCATCGAAGCCATAGTCGTCCATCAGGTCCATCGTCAGCGCGCGCACCGGTGATCCGCGCAGGCGCTCGTCGGTCAGCCGCGTCATCTCGCGTTCGATCATCTGCCGCATCTGCGCCAGCTCCCCGCGCAGCTGCGCCAATTCTCCGTCGCTGGCCGCCGCAGGTGGAGACGGAACCGAGACGAGCGGCGTCGGCGCCGGATTTCCGTCGCCGGGATCGGCCTGGACATGGGGTCTGGCGGGAGCGGTGGCCGGAACGGGGTCGGGAGCGGGGCCCTTGGCGGGAACGGGAACGGGATCGGGATCGGTGTGGTGGCGCGTGAGCAGGTTGGCAAAGCTGGGCGGTTCCGGCCCTGTGGCGGAAGCGCCAGCCAGGACTGGGGTCCCGGAATCAGCCGGAGGCCCGGGAGCGGCGGCATGGCCGCCAGGTTGCGGATCCGCTGCGAGGGCAGGTGCGGGCACGGGCTGTCCGACGGGCGACGCATCCGGTGCCAAGGATTTGAGCCAGCGCTCGGATGGGGACAGTGCCGCGTCGTCGGTTTCCATGCGAACAGGTGGCGCAACCTCCGCGGGAGCCGCCTTGCGCTCGCGCTCGGCGTCCACCAGTGCGCGCTGGACGAAAGCCTCGTCGTAGTTACTGGCGGCGACGATCTCCACCCCTTCTTCAGTACGGCGGTTGGACAGGATCACCGCATCCGGACCGTGCGCTTCGCGCACCAGCTGCAGGGCGCCGCGCATGTCGTCGGCAACGAAACGACGGATCCTCATGGCCGTCGCCCAGGCTGGATGTGGGGCGTTACCGGAAGCAGGACGCGTGCGCCGATCGTATTGCCCGCTGCCGGCAGTCCTGAAGCCATCTCTGTCATTTGTTTCATTGCCGTTCCTCTGCATTCTTGGATCCGGTCGGAATCGTTTTTCGTGGATGTCAGCTGATGGTTCCAATCAGCTTCAACCGC
The DNA here is from genome assembly GCF_054052025.1 of Luteimonas sp. A478. Lineage (NCBI taxonomy): Bacteria > Pseudomonadati > Pseudomonadota > Gammaproteobacteria > Lysobacterales > Lysobacteraceae > Luteimonas > Luteimonas yangxiaopingae. The sequence continues at coordinate 502,096 of NZ_JBSVRF010000001.1, forward strand.
TTGTCTTCCGGTACTTCGGTGTAGGCCAGTACCGACAGGTTCGGGACGCTGTGGCGTACCAGCCTCGCAAGCGCTGCGCGAACCGGAGCAGGCACCAGCACAACCGCCGGCTCGTTCCTGGCTTCCTGTTGGCTGGCACATTCAGCCAAGCTCTGCTGCAGGCGCTCCGCCAGTCCGGGCTCTAGCGCGGCACTGTTGCCCTGTGCAGACTCCTGCAAGACCCGTTCCAGTTCCGGTGCCAGGGTGTATACCGGCAGCTCGGGCGCGGGGCCGGTGATCTCCTGCACGATGAAGCGGCCGAGTGCCGTCCGCACTGCGGCTGTGAGCTGCGCCGGGTCCTGGCTGTTCGGCGCGTGTTCGACCAGGGCTTCGACAATCCGTCGCAGCTGGCGGATCGGAATGCGCTCGACCAGCAGGTTCTGCAGCACCCGGGCCACCACGGCGATTGGCAGCAACTTGGGCGTCAGTTCCTCGACCAGCTTGGGTGCATTGCGGGCCAGGGTGGCCAGCAGCTGCTGTACTTCCTCGTGACCCAGCAGCTCGGGCGCCTGCTCGCGGGTCAGGTGGGACATGTGGGTGGCAATGACGGTGGCTGGATCGACCACCGTGTAGCCCGCCGACTCGGCCTGTACCCGTTGGGACGGCAGGATCCACACGGCGTCCAGGCCAAACGCCGGGTCCTTGCCCGGGATGCCATCCAGATCGCCCAGCGCGCCACCAGGGTCGAGTGCGAGCAGGCGGTCCGGATGCACTTCAGCCCGGGCAACCGGGACGCCATGCACCATCACGGTGTAAGCGTTGGGAGCCAGCTCCAGGTTGTCGCGGATGTGCACCGGCGGGATCAGGAAGCCGATGTCCTGGGTGAGCTTGCGCCGCACTGCCTTGATGCGGGCCATCAGCTCGCCGCCCTGGCTCTTGTCCACCAGCGGGATGAGGCGGTATCCGACCTCCAGTCCGATCGGATCGACCGGATCCAGGTCGTCCCAGCCCAGTTCGGCGGCCGGACCCTGCTCAGGCGGTGCCAGCGCCGGATCCTGGCGTCCGGCGGCTTCGGCCTCAAGGGTGCGGCGGCGCACCAGCCACGCGCCACTCCCGGTGATCGCAGCCAGGCTCAGGAAGGCGAAGCCGGGCATGCCTGGGACCAGGCCGACCATCAGCAGGATTGTTGCGGCGATCGCCAGCGTCCGGTAATGACCGAACACTTGGCTAGCCACTGCGCCGGCCATGTCCTGCGAGCGCGACGCACGGGTGATCAGCAAGGCGACGGACGTGGAGATCAGCAGGCCGGGGATCTGCGCCACCAGGCCGTCGCCGATCGTCAGCAGGACGTACGATGAGCCGGCATCGGCCAGGGACATGCCGTGCTGCATGGTTCCAATCGCCACACCGCCGATCAGGGTCACCACGAGAATGAGGATGCCGGCGATGGCGTCGCCGCGCACGAACTTGCTGGCACCATCCATGGCTCCGTAGAAGTCCGCTTCCTGGCGCACTTCATCGCGGCGCGCCTTGGCTTCGTCCCGGGACAGCAGGCCGGCATTGAGGTCGGCGTCGATCGCCATCTGCTTGCCGGGCATGGCGTCGAGGATGAAGCGCGCGGTCACTTCAGAAACGCGCCCCGCGCCCTTGGTGATGACGACGAAATTGATGATCACCAGGATCGTGAACGCCACGATGCCGACCGCGAAGTTGCCGCCAACGACGAATTCGCCGAACGCTTCGATCACCCGCCCCGCAGCGCCTGGCCCTTCCTGCCCACGCATCAGGATCACCCGGGTCGAGGCAACGTTCAGTGCCAGCCGCAGCATCGTGGTCATCAGCAGGACGATCGGAAAGATGCTGAAGTCCAGTGGCCGCTGCACGTGGATCACTGCAAGCAGGACCACCAGTGACAGCGCGATGTTGAAGCTGAAAAGCACGTCCAGAATCAGCGGCGGCAGGGGCACCACCACCATCGCCAGCATCGCCAGCACGATCAGAGGCGCGCCCAGGCCATTGCGCAGCAGGGCAAAGATGCGTTGCGGGGTGCCCAGGGGAATGGCGCTCATTGGCCCGCTCCAGGTGCCACGTCATCCTCATCGACTTCGACCGGCGCCAGCTGCGGGCGAGCCGTGCCCGGCCGCCAGCTGCGCAGCTGGTAGACATAAGACAGAACGTGGGCAACGGCAGAGTAGAGCTTCACGGGGATTTCCTGACCAATCTCCGTATCCCGATACAAGACCCGTGCCAATGGCGGGGCGGACACCAGGGCCACGCCGTGGGCTTCGCCCACTTCACGGATGCGCAGTGCCAGTTCATCCATGCCCTTGGCAACCACTTTTGGCGCGCGCATCGTGCCGTCGTACTTGAGCGCCACGGCATAGTGGGTCGGGTTGACCACGATCGCATCGGCCGTCGGTACGTCTTCCATCATCCGCCGCTGGGACATCTGCTGCTGCAGCTGGCGGATACGGCCTTTCACCTCGGGGCGGCCCTCGCTTTCCTTGAGTTCCTCGCGCAGCTCCTGGCGGGTCATTTTCAGCTTCCGCCGCCAATTCCACTTCTGGTAGGGCGCGTCCATCAGCGCAAGCAGCAGCAGCGCGCCCGCTGCTGCCATCAACATCCACAGCGCGAACACCAGGCCGTTACGTGCGGCCAGTTCCAGTGGCTGGTTGATCATGGCCCGCAGCCTGGGCAGGCCGGGCCACAGGAACAGCGTCGCTGCCGTGCCTACCAGCACCACGCGCAACAGCGACTTCAGTAGTTCCGCAAGGCCTTCCGGGCCATAGATGCGCTTGAGCCCGCTCAGCGGATTGATTCGCTTGACGTCGGGCACCAGGCCCTTGGTGGCGAAGTTGAATCCGCCCATGACCGCGGGGGCCACGAAGCAGGCGAGCAGGGTGGCCAGCAGGAACGGGGCCAGGATCCACATGAATCCCAGCATCAGTCGACCGACGTGGGCGGGCAGCAACTCCGGTGAGGCCATCAGCAGCGGATCGGGGCTGAGGGCAAGGCGCATCCAGTCCAGGGCACGCGCGGCCAGATTGCCGCCCAGCGTCAGCAGCGCAGCCACACCGGCGCCGAACACGGCCACGGTCGACAGCTCGCGCGAGCGCGGGACGTTGCCTTTCTCGCGCGCTTCGCGCAGCCGTTTTTCGCTTGGCTGTTCGGTTTTTTCCTGACCGTTTTCGTTTTCGGCCATTGCCTGTGTCGCTCGCCGGGTACCTGTTGACCTGGATGCAAGCGGCGTACCGCTCCGTCAGTGACCGAGTGGAATCCGTGCAGCAGCGTCGAATGACGCGTCGAACAACCGCTGTACTGGCGGGCCCAGCTCACCGGATAGCGCTGCAATCAGGAACAATCCCACCAGCACTGAAATCGGCAGCCCGAGTTGGATCGGGTTCAGTGCCGGTGCCGCGCGCGAGAGCACGCCGAACGCCAGATTGACCGCCAGCATGGCCACCATCACCGGCAGGGCCAGGCCGACGGCGCCGCGCAGCACGAAGGAGAAGAACCCGGGAGCCGTGGAAAGTGTCGCTTCCAGGTCCGGCAGGGCAACGCCGATCGGCACTGCGTGGTAGCTGTGCACCAGCAGCGCCACCATGGCGAGATGGCCGTTGGCGGCGAAGAACAGCAGCCCGAACACCAGGTAGAACCATTGCGCGATGACCCCCGAGTTCACTCCGCGCAGCGGATCGCTCATCTGTGCGAATGACAAGCCGGTTCCCTGCGAAATCAGCTCGCCGGCCAGCGCTCCGGCCTCAAACACCAGCCGCAGCATGAAGCCCATCGCCGCACCGATCGCCAGCTCCCGCGCCACCGACAGCACCGTTGCAGCGTCGAATCCCTGCCAGGCCGGGGGCGACGGCAGCAGCGGCGTCAGGGCCAGGCTCAGGGCCAGCGCCGCCATGACCCGGATCCGTGCAGGGATCGAGCGGGTACCAATCAGCGGCATGGCCATCAGCAGCGCGCCCACGCGCAGCGCGGTCCACATCAGCGCCACGATCATGCCGAAGGCCTGCTCGCCGTCGACCAGCATCTGCGTAGTGGCGTCCATCAGCGGTGGGTCCGGTGGCGGTGCATTCTCAGCCGATGAGGTGCGGAATACGGTGGAACAGGGACACCACGAATTCCACCAGGTAGGTCAGCAGGAACCCGCCCAGGGCGAACAGGGCCGCGGTGAGCGCCGCCGCCTTGGCGACGAACGCGATGGTGGGCTCGTTGATCTGGGTCGCGGCCTGCAGCACGCCGACCACCACGCCCACCACCAGCACGGTCAGCAGCAGCGGTCCACCCACCCAGAGCGCAACCTCCAGGCCGCGGCGCAGTTCGGTCAATGCAAGTTCCGGGGTCATGTCGCCTACACCGCGTTGAAGCTGGCTGCCAGGGTGCCCACCGCCAGCACCCAGCCGTCCACCAGCACGAACAGCAGGATCTTGAACGGTGCCGAGACCAGCATGGGCGAGAGCATCATCATGCCCATCGACATCAGCACGCTGGCCACCACCAGGTCGATGATGATGAAGGGAATGAACACCAGGAACCCGATCTCGAACGCGGTCTTCAGCTCGCTGGTGATGAACGAGGCGACCAGCACCTGGAACGGAACGTCTTCGGGACCGGCATAGGTGTCGTGGCCGGCCAGGCCGGCGAATGTCATCAGGTCTGTCTCGCGTACCTGGGCGAGCATGAAGGCACGCAGCGGCTCGGTACCCAGTGTCCAGGCGCTGCGGAAGTCCAGGTCGCCGTTGAGCCAGGGCCCGAAGCCCGCGTTCCACGCCGCCTCCCACACCGGGGTCATCACCAGCGCGGTCAGGAACAGCGCGAGTCCGACCAGCACCTGGTTGGATGGAGTCTGCCCGGTGCCCAGCGCCTGGCGCAGCAGTGCTAGCACGACGATGATGCGGGTAAACGCCGTCAATACCAGCAGCATGGACGGGATCAGGGTGATCGCCGTCATCAGCAGCAGGGTCTGCAGCGGCAGGCTGACCGGCGCGTCGCCGATCTGGCCGACGGTGACACCGGGCATGGCGGGCAGCTGCGGCGCGGCCGCGGCCAGCGAAGGTATCAGCAGCAGGGCAACGAGCGGAATGATGAGCCAGGCGCGCATATCAGTTTTCCCTGCGCAGCCGCTGGGACAACAACTGGCGGAAATCGGGCAGCCGCACCTGCGGGCCGGAAGCCTGGCCACCGGTCGGCAGCGGCTGTGGCAGTACGTGCAGGGTGCGCACGCCGCCGGAGCCGATGCCCAGCAGCAGTTGTTCCCCGCCAACCTGGACCACGGCCGCGCGCTCCCGGGTGCCAAGCGGAATGCTGGCCACCACCCGCAGCCCGTCGGCCGGACGCAGACCTCCGCCCGGCATGCGCTTGAGCAGCCAGGACAGCCCGACGATCAGCGCCAGCACCAGCAGCAGTGCCACCACCGCGCCGCCGAGTCCCGGTGTCGACGGCGCGTGGCTGCCGATCTGTACCGGTGCAGGGGAATGGGCCTGCATGGCCTGGTCTGGCTGCGCAGACGGTGGAACCACTGGTGCTGCGGCGTATGCGACCGCTGCTGGCACCGCAACCACCAGGGGAGATTGGCCGGCAAGGATCACCGCAGCCTCCGGATCCGCTCGCTGGGGCTCACCACCTCCGTCAGGCGCACGCCGAAGCGGTCGTTGATCACGACGACCTCACCGTGTGCGATCAATGTCCCGTTGACGTACACATCCAACGGATCGCCCGCGCCGCGTTCCAGCTCGATCACCGAACCGCGATTGAGCTGGAGCAGGTTGCGGATCGGCATGCGCGTGCGCCCCACCTCGAGCGAGAGCGAAACCGGCACATCAAGGATGACATCGAGACTGAGATCGGTCGCGTCGCCAAGGTCGTCCGGCTGCAGGGTGTCAAATTGCGCCTGGGCGGCTCCTGCGCTCTGGTTGTCCTCGATGTTCATGTGGGCTCTTCCTGGGTATCGGGTTGTCGGGCCGTGGCGGCGCCGGGGGGATGGATGGCGGTGAGCTTGACGACGTTGCGGCCGTTGGCGGTGCCGAAGCGCCCGCTGAAAAGGGGGATGCCTTCAACGCAGACCGGAACCTCTTCCGGCAGGTCGATGGGGAGCACGTCACCGACCTTGAGCCCGGTGAGTTGGCGCAGGTCGATCTGGCGTTGGGTGAGCGCACTCGATACGGTGATCTCCGCGCCCATCAGCTGCTCGCGCAGCGAGATGTTCCAACTCTCGTCGCGGTCCACGCGGTCGCTCTGGATGCCGGCATCAAGCAGCTCGCGGATCGGCTCGAGCATCGAATAGGGAAGGGTCACGTGGATCTCGCCACCGCCGCCCTCCAGGTCAACGTGGAAACGGCTGACCACCACGTACTCGCGTGGCGTGACGATATTGGCGAAGTGCGGATTGATCTCCGAGCTCACGTACTCGCACTCGGCCTCGAGCACCGGTGACCAGGCCTCCTCAAGGTCGGCGAAGGTCTGCTTGAGCATCAGCTGGATCACCCGCATTTCGGTGGCCGTGAACTCGCGTCCTTCGATCCGGGTGGGATAGCGGCCGTCGCCGCCGAAAAAGTTGTCGACAACGGCGAACACCAACTTCGGTTCGAACACGATCAGGCCCGTTCCGCGCAGCGGCTTGAAGCGGATCAGATTGAGGTTGGTGGGCACGTACAGCGAGTGCAGGTAATCGCTGAATTTGATCAGTTCGATGCCGCGCACCGACAGGTCGGCCGAGCGCCGGATCAGATTGAACAGGCCGATCCGCCACAGCCGTGCGAACCGTTCGTTGACCATCTCCAGGGTGGGCATGCGCCCGCGGATGATCCGGTCCTGGCTGGCCAGGTCGTAGGTCCGCGCCTCGCCGGGTTCAGGGGGTGGTTCGATGTCCACCTCGCCGGAGTCGACCCCGTGCAGCAGGGCATCGATCTCATCCTGGGAAAGCAGGTCGTTGGCGCTCATCGGGTAGCCCTCATTACTGGGTCACGAAGGTGGTGAACAGCAGGGCCTCGGCGTGCGGCTGCCCGGTTTCTGCGGTCATCAGGTCGCGCACTTCATCGAGCGCCTTCGCCTGCAGCGCCTCCTTGCCTTCGCGGGTGGAAACGCCCTCATAGGTCTGCTGCGCGAACAGCATCAACAGTCGGGCGCGCAGGGCCGGATGGTGGTGCTGCAGTACCTCCACCGCCTCTGGCTCACGGGTCACCAGCTGCACCTCGACCTGCAGGTAGCGCGGGCCGTAATCCGTGTCGTCGAGGTTGACGACGAAGGGCGGTGCCATGGCGATGTACTGGGCCGGGGCGGGCAGGGTTGCCGCGGGCTCATGGGGGCGCGAGGTGTGATACCAGGCAACGGCGGCGGCCACCCCGGCAGAAGCCGTCAGCGCGACGATCGCCATGATGATGTAGTGCCAGGTCGAGGACGGGGGCTTGCGGGAATGTTCTGCGGCGGACACGTTGGGTACCGGTTGTGGATCCACATCAGCCGATGCAATCCGCGTGCCGTTCGCGCGTCAGCTTTACGGCGCGCTCAGGCGTAGGCGTCGACCAGACCCCGTGCGATCCGCACCGGTGCGGCCACATGCGTGGTCGATGATGGGTCGTCTGTACCATCCGCACCTTCTGCAGCGGCACGGTTGTCGGTGCCATCGGACGAGTCGGACGACTCGCTGCCGACGCCAGCGTGGGCCAGCTGGAAGCCATGCTGGCCCAGCAGGTCACGCAGCCGCGGCAGGCCCTGTTCGAGTGCCTGGCGGGTATCCGCGTGGGCACTGATGAAGTCGGCCGATATGCGGTCGCCATCCAGGTGCAGCAGGACTTCGACCGGACCCAGGTCCTGCGGCGAGATGTTGATGCGGGCATGACCGATGTTCTGGCCAGCCATCCACTGCAGCTGGGCGCTGAATCTTTCACTGAAGTCGGCGTTACGCAGGTCGGGCGTGGGCAATGGAGTGGCCAGTAGCGGGGCGGGCTGGCGCGGTCCCGTTGCCTGTCCCGGGTCCGGAGGCAGGGAGGGCAGGGCGAACACCTCCGTCCCGGCTTCCGCGGTGTCGATTGGCAGTCCAGCCGCTGCACCACTCCCAGTGGTGCCGGCGGCCAGCAGGGCTCTGGCGCTTTCCAGCGTGCCGTCGCCTTCGCCCGCTGCGGGCGGCATGGACGATAGCTGCGCGGCAGCAGCATCGCCTGGGGTGACTGGCACCGCCCCGTTCAATTCCGTCGGGGAGTGCCCGGCGGCCTTGGACAGCGCCAACCCTGCGAGGCCGGGTGGAGGCCACGGCGGGGCGGGCGGCAGAAGCGGGATGGCTCCCGCCGCAGCTGCTGCCTGGGCCGCATCAGTGTCCGTGGAGTCCGCGTCGTCGCAGTGCTGTCCGGTGGTGCCGGCGCCGTTGTTGTCGCCCTGGTTCTGGACGGCGGTCCGCTCCTGCTCAAGCGTGGTGGCGAACAGGTCCGGGCCGGCGTCATCGTTTGCCGGTCGCTGGCCGGAGCCGCGGCCGGACGGAAGGGCCTGTGGCGCGCCTGGCACCGGGATCAGGGGAGTCACGCCGCTGGCTCCCTGCTTGCCAGCGAGGCAAGCCGTACCTGCCGCGCGCCCAGATCATCGAGTTCGCGCTGTGAACGCCGCTCATCGACCAGCTGCTCCTGGGCGCGGTAGCTGGCGGCGAGCTTTTCCAGCACCTGCTTGTCACGGCTGGCCAGCAGCAGGCGGCCACGCTCCACCTCCACCGTCTGGCGCTTGCTGTCCACCGCACGGCTCTGCTGTTCGACTGCGCTCTGCAGGCGATCGAGGAACGCACGCCGGTTGGCCAGCTGCGCCGGGCTGGTGGCCGCAAGCTGGCTGTCTGCATATTCCTGCGAATAGCGGCGCAGCTCCGCCAGCCGCGATTCCTGTTCGCCCAGCAGGCGCTGGCGCTCGGCCAGCTCACGCGCTGCGGCGTCCTCGCGGTCCTGGGCGCGACTGAGCAGCGGATCGATACGACGGGATTGCTTCATGCGGATGCCTCTTCGGGATGCAGCAGGTGCGTGAGCGCCTCACGGCTGTGGTCCAGGTCCGCGGCGTGGGCGACGTCCTGTCCAAGGAAAGCGGTGATCTCGGACCAGCGCGCCAGCGCTTCGTCCACCACGGCGTCGCTGCCACGCTGGTATGCGCCAATCGCGATCAGGTCGCGGTTTGCGTTGTAGGCCGCTACCAGGCGCTTGAGCCCGCGGATGTGTTCGCGCCAGCCGGCGTCGGCAATCTCGGTGACCACCCGGCTGACCGATGATTCGACATCGATGGCCGGGTACAGCCCGGCGTCGGCGATCCGGCGCGAGAGCAGGATATGGCCGTCCAGGATCGCGCGGGCAGCGTCCGCGATCGGGTCCTGCGGGTCGTCGCCCTCGGTGAGCACGGTGTAGAACGCGGTGATCGATCCGCGTCCGTCCGCACCGTTGCCGGCGCGTTCCACCAGCGCGGGCAGGCGTGCAAACACGGAGGGTGGATAGCCGCGTGTGGTTGGCGGCTCGCCCACAGAGAGCCCGATTTCGCGCTGCGCCTGGGCGAACCGGGTCAGCGAATCCATCAGCAGCAGCACGTGCAGCCCCTGGTCGCGGAACCATTCTGCAATAGCGGTGGCGCGGTAGGCGCCCTGCAGGCGCGCCAGCGGTGGTCGGTCGGCCGGCGCGGCAACCACTACGGCACGCTGCATGCCTTCCTCGCCCAGCGTGGCCTCGACGAAGTCGCGCACCTCGCGGCCGCGTTCACCGACCAGCCCGACCACGATCACGTCGGCCGCGGTGTAGCGGGTCATCATGCCCAACAGGGTCGATTTGCCGACGCCCGAGCCGGCGAACAGGCCCACGCGCTGGCCGCGGCCGATCGGCAGCAACGCGTTGATCGCCCGCACGCCCACGTCCAGGGGCTGGGTGATCGGCTCGCGCGCAAGCGGATTGATCGGGGCGCCGGCCATGCCGACGCTGCCCTCCGCGCGGATCGGACCCTTGCCGTCCAGCGGCACGCCATCGCTGTCGATCACCCGGCCAAGCAGGGCCTCGCCCACCGCAACCCGGCCCCGGCGGCCGAGCGGAACCACCCGGGCGTTTGGCAGCAGGCCGTGCAGCTCCGCGCTGGGCATGAGGTAGGTCCGGTCGCCTGAAAAGCCGACGACTTCGGCATCAACCCAGCCGCCGTCCACCTCGACCTTGCATGTGGCGCCCAAGGGAGCTTCGCAGCCCGCAGCTTCCAGGGTCAGGCCGATCGCGCGGCGGAGTACGCCTTCGCGGATCAGGCCGCGGTTGGAGGAAGGGTCGGGCGCGGCGGCGGCCAGCCGCGTGGCGAGCCGCAGGTTGCGGGCCGCCAGCCAGTCAGCGGGGTTGGCCCTGTCCGTCGCGGACCCAGCGGTGCTCATCGGCGCTCTCCCGCGCGCTGCAGCACGTTTTCCAGCGCCCCACGCAGGCGCGCTTCCAGGCTGCCGTCGATGCGCACGCTTTCCGCATGTACGCGCAGGTCGCCGCGTGCCAGGCCCGGGTCGGCGGCCAGCCGGGTCACCGGCATGAGTGACAGCATTGGGGTGAGGGCAGCGATGTCGTCCGGATGCAGGCGCACCTCCACCTCGCGCCCTGCGCCGCCGACCGCGTCGACCGCTTCGCCCACCAGGTCGGCCAGCAGCGTTGGATCAGTCTGGTAGGCGTGACCGACCAGACTGCCGGCGATGCGCACGGCCAGTTCCCCAAGGGCGCTCACCACTTCATCCTCGAGGCGGGCCAGCGGGCGGGAAAAGTTGTCCAGGATGCCTTCGATCTGGGCAATCAGGCGGCGGACTTCCGCCTGGCCCTGGGCGAAGCCTTCGGCGTGGCCGCTGGCCAATCCTTCTTCGCGGCCTTCCCGGCAGGCATCGTCACGGATGCGCTGGATCTCCTCCAGCGAGGGCGGGCGGGGTATCTGTGCGGCGTCGATATCCTCCGCCGCGATCGCCGGGTCCTGCGCGGACTCGATCGAAGGCGCCTGCCAGCGCACCGCCAGTGCGGCGCTCATACCAGCTCCTCGCTGCCGCCGCCGCTGCCGCGCAGCGCGATGACGCCCTCATCCGCCAGCCGGCGCACGATGGCCAAAATTTCCTTCTGCGCTGCTTCAACGTCGGACAGGCGCACCGGGCCGCGAGCTTCCATGTCTTCGATCAGGATCTCGGCGGCGCGCTGTGACATATTGCGGGTCATCTTCTCGCGCACCTGCGGCTCAGCGCCGCGCAGCGCAACGCCCAGGCGCTCGCCGGGCACTTCCCGCAGTACGGTCTGGATCTCCCGATCGTCCAGTTCCACCAGATCGTCGAAGACGAACATGAGTTCCTGGATGCGGTGGCCAAGCTGGTCATCGATCTTGCGTATTTCGCCAAGCAGGGCCTGGTCCTGTCCAGACTCCATGAAGTTGAGGATGTTGGCCGCCACCTTGATTCCGCCGATCGCCGAGGACTTGAGGTTCTGGTTGCCGGAAAACTGACGCTCCATGATCTCGTTGAGCTCGTTGAGTGCGTTGGGAGGAATGCCATCCAGGGTGGCGATGCGCAGCACCACGTCGGCGCGGGTGCGTTCCGGGAGCAGGGCCAGGGTTTCCGCAGCCTGGTCCGGATCCAGGTGCGAAAGCACGATGGCAATGATCTGGGGGTGTTCATTACGGACCACGTCGGCCACCGCACGCGGGTCCATCCATTTGAGCGTGTCCAGGCCGCTGGTGTTGCGTCCCAGCAGGATGCGGTCGATCAGGCTGCCAGCCTTGTCCGCGCCCAGTGCCTGCTCCAGCACCGCGCGGATGTATTCGTCCGCGCCAACGCCCAGCGAAGTCTGGCGCTCAAGGGCGGAATGGAAGTCGCCCATCACTGCCGATACCTGCTCGCGGCTGATCGAGCTCATGGTGGCCATGGCCAGGCCGAGCTTCTGGACTTCCTTGGCGCCCATGTGCTTGAGCACCTCGGCGGCGTCGTTCTCGCCAAGTGACAGCAGCAGCACCGCAGCGCGCTCCACGCCGGCCAGTTCACCTGTTTCAGGCGGTCGCTTCATCGTTCAACCATCCCCTGACCACCTGCGCCACGCGCTTGGAATCCGTCTTCACAGCTTCGCGCGCGTGGCGCAGCTGGTCTTCATACGCATCGGAGGCCAGCGCCATCGGCGTCTTCTCCGAGATCTCTGCCCGGTCATCGGCCAGGGCAGGATCTTCATCCTCGATCACCTGGGCCCGCATGACGTCGTTGTCTCCGGCTGCCGCCCCACGTGGACCGGGGTTGGCGATCTGCCGGACGGCGGGCCGCACCACGCCGAACACCAATGCCAGCACTACCACCGCACCCAGCAGCAGGCGCACCAGGTCACGCACCAGTGGCAGCTGCCACCACGGTGTCGGGGGGCCATCTTCGATGCGCTCGTGTACGAACGGCGCGTTCATCACTGACACCACGTCGCCACGGGTTTCATCAAAACCAACCGCTTGGCGCACCAGTGCCTCGACCCGCTGCAACTCATCATCCGCCAGCGGCTGCAGGACCTGCTTGCCTTCCGCATCCATGCGCGGCACGTGGTCAACCAGCACCGCGGCGGTGATCCGCCGGATCCGCCCGGGCGGCTGGCGGGTGTGCTGCAGGGTGCGGTCAAGCTCGTAGTTGCGGGTGGAACTGCGTGCGGACTCGGCGGGCGCGGCAGCGGCGGTGGCCACATCGGCTGCAGCCCCTTCGGGATCAACTACCGTTTCCGGCAGGTTGCTGGTCATGCCCGGAATGCCGCCCGGTCCGGCGGTCGCGCTGTTCTCGCTGACCTGCTCGCTGCGCAGCTTGGGCGGTTCCGCGTTGAACATCTCCCGCGCCTCTTCGCTGGTCGAGAAGTCCATGTCGATGGTGACTTCGGCGTTGACCCGGCCGGCGCCGGTCATCGGTTCAAGCAGTTCGCGGATGCGCTGGCTGAAGGAGGTTTCGTGGCGTCGCACCTGCTCGAACTGCAGCGAGCTGAGGGTGGCATCCGGATCACGGTTGTTGTTGCTGAGCAGGCGCCCGCTCTGGTCGACCACGGTGACGCGATCGGGGGCCAGATCGGGGATGCTGGACGCCACCAGGTGCACGATGGCGTCCGTCTGGCCGCGCTCGAGGGCAGCGCCCCCGCGCAGTTCCAGCACGACCGAAGCGCTGGCAGCTTCGCGCTGCCGGGTGAAGGCGCTGGGCTTGGGGATCGCCAGGTGCACGCGTGCGTCGCGAACCGGCCGCAGCGCGCTGATGGTGCGGACCAGCTCGGTTTCCAGTGCGTGCTGGTAGCGGGCGTTCTCGACGAACTGGCTGACGCCGAAACCCGGGTCACGCTCCATCAATTCGAAGCCCAGGCGCCCTGATTCGGTCAGGCCAGAGCCCGCGAGCTTGAGTCGTGCGTCATGGAGGTGCGATTCGGGCACCGAGATCGCCCCGGTGCCCTGGTCGATCCGGAACGGAATGTTGGCGGTGCGGAGCAGGTCAGTGGCTTCGGCCGTGGCCTTGGCGTCCAGTCCCGCATAAAGCGGAACGTGTCCGGGGCGCTGCGACCAGAAGAACACCATCAGCCCAATCGCGATCCCCGCCGCAAGCAGAAGCATCTTGCCCAGCCGCCGGGCCAGCTGCATGTTCTGCAGCCGGTCCAGGACCTCGACCGCCTTCTCACCGGCCTTGTCGGCCCTGAGCGCCGACTTGGTAGCTGTCATCGCCATGGTTATCCAGTTTCTCCGGTGGCCGTCACAGCGGCATGTTCATGACGTCCTGGTACGCCTGTACCAGTCGGTTGCGCACTTCCACGGTGGCGCGGAATGCCACTTGGGACTGCTGCGCCGCAACCATCACCCGGGCCAGGTCGGCGCCGGGTTCACCCATTTCGAATGCACGTACCAGCTCGCCGGAACGGTGCTGGGCAGCGCTCACGCCGTCCAGCGCGCTCCGCAGGGTGGCGCCGAAGCTGGGCGTGGCGGCGCCACCCACCCGGTCCGGGCCGGCCACGCTGCCATTCCGGTCACCGGTGGGGATCGCGTCGCTGCGGGGCAGGTCCGCGGCCACGTTCCGGCGCCCCTGGCCCACCTGGGTCTGGTAGCTGCGGATCTGCGACAGGATGGAGTCAACCGAATGGCTCATACGGACGAAGACTGGAATGGGACGCTGGAGCTGATGCAAGCCGCGTGCCGGAGCACCGGAGCGCGGTCAGGATCAGGCTTGTCCAGCCGTCATTGGTTCACGCTCGACGCCGTATTTGCGCAGCTTTTCCGCCAGCGTGGTGCGGCGCAGTCCCAGCAGCTGGGCAGCGTGGGCGACCACGCCGTCGGTGCGCGCCAGCGCCTCGCGGATCAGTCCCAGCTCGACCTGGGCCATGTACTCGCGAAGGTCCATGCCGTCCTCCGGCAGCCCGGTCTCCGGCGGCTCGGGCGCCTGTGTCTCCCCAGGTGCGGATTCGGCCAGCGAAGGAGCAGGGCTGGCGGGCGGGGAAATCTCCGCACCGGCCAGATGTTCGCGATAGCGCTGCGGCAGGTCCTGCACGCGCACCAGTCCGCCCGGATTGAGCACAGCGAGGCGTTCGACCAGATTGCTCAGCTCGCGCACGTTGCCCGGCCACGCATAGCTGGCCAGCGTATCGAGCGCATCGCTGGCGAAGCGGATCTCACCCCGCCCGCTGCGGGCCAGCTGGGCGGTGATGGTCCGCACCAGCTCCGGCAGGTCGCCGCAGCGCTCGCGGAGCGGCGGAATCTCGATCGGAAACACGTTGAGGCGGTAGAACAGGTCCTCGCGGAACTGCCCTTCACCAATGCGCACCTCCAGGTTGCGATGGGTGGCGGCGATCACCCGCACATCGCATTCAATCGAGCGGTTGCCACCCACGCGTTCGAAACAGCGTTCCTGGAGCACGCGCAGCAGCTTGACCTGCATGGCCAGGCTCATGTCGCCGATCTCGTCGAGCAGCAGCGTGCCGCCCTCGGCCATCTCGAAGCGGCCCTTGCGCGCGGTGAGCGCGCCGGTGAACGCTCCCTTCTCGTGGCCGAACAGCTCGCTTTCCAGCAGTTCGGCCGGGATCGCGCCACAGTTGATGGCCACGAACGGGCCGTCGCGCCGCGTCGAGCGCTGGTGGAGGGCCCGTGCCGCGACTTCCTTGCCGGTGCCGGACTCGCCGAGGATCAGCACCGTGGTCTCGAAGGGAGCCACCTGGTCGATCAGCCTGTTGAGCCGCTGGATAGCCCCGCTGGTGCCAGTGGGGCCGCCACCCTGATCAGCGCCGGCCTGCTCTTCGGCGTCGATCCGCTTGAGGCTGGCCATGCGCAGGAGGTTTTCCAGCTGGGTGTGGCGCAGCGGTGATTCGAGCGGCCAGATGCCGGCCTCGTGCAAGCCATGCGCCCGGGCGAAGGCGGCCGGGTCACCGTCCAGCAACAGCACCGGAGGGGCGAGGCCGCCGCTTCCCATCCAGCTGAAAAATGTACTCGCCCCGGGGTCGTCACCGATCGAGCCGACGATGACAGCCATCCATTCGCTCGGGCGATGCCGGGCCAGGGGGACGTCGGCGATCTCGGCGACCCAGCGCGGGCGCAGGTCCATGAACTCGAGCAGGGTGCACAGACGCTCGGCACGTTTGCCGTCGCTGTCGATGACGAGGATGCGCGGTTCACTCATTGGGTTTCACCTGGTCTTGTTTTCCGTGCAGTGATTCAAGGATCTGCATCACTTCTTGCACGTAGGACAGCTTGCTGACGAAGTTGTCGGCGCCGGCGCGGGTGGCATGCTCGCGGTGTTCGGCGTCGTCGAAATGGCTGGCGATGACCACGTAGGGCGGATCGTCCTGGGCCTTGATCAGCCGGGTGGCCTGCAGGCCACCCATCTCGGGCATGGCCAGGTCCATCAGGACCACCTGCGGCCGCAGCGCTTCCGAGCGCTCGATGGCCTCCAATCCATTGCTGGCAGTGCCTACGACCTGGAGCCAGGCCACCTTGCGGAAATGCCGCATCGCGGCGTTGATGAAGCCATCGTGGTCATCGACCAGCAGCACGGTGATCGCGCTCATGGGACGTTCCTCAGCCCGTGTGGGCCATCAGTGGAGGAGAGGCGTTGCGGCGGCGGGCGCGCGCCGGGGCGATGTCGAGTTGCTCCCGGTATTTGGCCACCGTTCGCCGCGCAATGCGCACCCCCTGGCGTGCCAGCAGGCCGGCGATCGCCTCATCCGGGAGCGGGCGGTGCGGGGGCTCGGCGTCGATCAAGCGCCGCACCATGGCCTTGACCGCGGTGCCCGCCACGCTGGCGCCCTCCAAGCGCACGCCGAAGAAGTGCTTCATCTCGATGGTGCCCCGCGGCGTCTGCAGGTATTTTCCGGTGCTGATCCGGGACACGCTGGACTCGTGCATGCCGATGGCGTCCGCGACCTCCTTGAGGGTGAGCGGCACCATGGCTTCCTCGCCGTGCTCGAGGAATGCGGCCTGGCGCTCCACGATCACCCGTGCAGACCGCAACAGGGTGTCGTAGCGCATCGACAGGGCGCGGCTGAACCAGCGCGCCTCCTGCAACATATCGCGCAGCGGGGCGGCCGAGCTGCCGGCGTTGGCGAGTGCCTGCTCATAGCCGGCGTTGATCCTCACCTTGGGCGAGGTTGCAGGGTTCAGGGCCACCCGCCAGCGCCCGCCCGCCTGCCAGACCACCACTTCCGGGATGATCGCGATCTGTTCCTGGGGGGCGGCGGCCTCGCCCGGACGGGGATCCAGGGTGAGGATCAGGTCGATCGCCTCTCGCACATCGTCGGCTTCACGCCCGAGTCTGCGGGCGATAGCGTCCACGTCGTGCGCGGCCAGAAGTTCAAGGGTTTGGTCCAGGATCCGCGCGGCCAGTGGCCGTGCCGGCGCGGGATGGGGCAGGGCGGCGAGCTGTGCCTCCAGGCATTCACGCACGTCGCGGGCGCCAATGCCGGCCGGATCGCCCGCCAGCAGCTGCTGGCGGACCCGTTCGATGTCGGCGGCGGTGCGATCGAGTCTGGCGCAGGCGCGCAGCGTCAGCTCATCCAGACGCGCGGTCAGGTATCCCGCATCGTCACAGTGTTCGAGCCAGAACGCTGCGATCAAATGGTCACGGGCAGGCAGTTCCAGTGCCATGCGCTGAAGGATCCGCAGCTGCGGATCGCTGGATTCCCGGGCCGCGATGCGATGCATCCCGTCATCCGGCGCGCCCTGCCAGCCGCTGCCCGGCACATCCCACATTGCAGGTTCGGGAAGTTCGTCGAAAGCCGCGGCCTCAAGCTGCGGATCGGGCTGGTCATCGACGGGGGCCGAATCCGTGTCTTCTTCCAGTTCCAGCAGCGGATTGTGTTCCAGGGTGCGCTGCACCTCCTGTTCCAGCTGCAGGCCGTTGAACTGCAGCAAGCGGATCGACTGCAGCAACTGCGGGGTCAGGTTCAGCTGCTGACCGAGCTGCATCGTGGTGCTGACTGTTGCCTTCATCGCGTCGTTTCCTTGCTCCGCGCCGGGACCATGGCGCGTCAGCAATAGCGTGGATCCGTCGCGACGGAATGGCTATCGGGATATTCCCGGCGGGGGCAGGGGTGAGCCCTACAGCTGTAAGGGGTTCACCTACATGTCGACTGGCGCGCTGCGCCGGAAACCCGGCGCGGAGGTCCGTTTCAGTCCAGACGCTGCTGGTGTCGCGCGGCGAGCAGGACCAGTTCCGTGGCGCGCCGGCAACCCAGCGCCTCCATCATCCGGGCCCGATGGGTTTCAACGGTCTTCACGCTGATGCCCAGCTGCGCGCCGATTTCCTTGTTGCCCAAGCCGTTGCCGATCATCCCCAGAATCTGCCGCTGGCGGGGTGACAGTGCATCCACGCCCTCCGCTTTGCCACGGGCAAACAGCGGAGCCATCATCCGCGAGGACAGGCGGGGGCTGATGAACACCTCGCCGGCATGGGCCGTGCGCAGTGCCAGTTCGAGTTCCAGGGGCGCCGCATCCTTGACGATGAAACCGGCTGAGCCTTGTTCAAGAGCCGCCTGCACGTGCAGCGGGTCGTCATGCATCGACATGATCAGCACCCTGATATCCGGCAGTTCCGCCAGGATGTCCGCCATTGCCTCCAGGCCGTTGCGGCCGGGCAGCGACAGGTCCATAAGTACCACGTCTGGGCGGTGGATCAGGCTCAGGTCGAGGGCTTCCTCCGCGCGGCTGGCATCACCGCAGACATCCACGTTGTCGAAGCCCTGCAACAGCCGGACCAGACCGGCGCGAACGAAGGTGTGATCATCGACGATCAGTACGCGCACCCTGCAGCATCTCCCGAGTTCCCTGCCCTCGGCAAGGATACGCGAAACCCGCAGGCTCAGCGGCGGCGATCCCTTGCCACCTGGCGGCGATGAAGGCGGAACAGGTGCCGGTCGATCGCTTCGCCCAGGTCCTCGCGCAAGTCGGAAAAACCCAGCCAGACCCGCATCCCGGCGTCCAGCGCGGCCAGATCCAACACCACGGCCGGAAGCTCGATGTGGTCGGGGAGCCATTCGGCCGGTTGCAGGCTGACCACTACGGCCGTGCCGGCGACCAGCTCCGCGCCGCCTTCCAGGTCCACCCTCAGGCCGTGCCGGGACCAGCGCAGCCTGCGCGCCGGCATCCTTCCTGCGTGCTGGACCAGCCGTCCAAGCAGCGCGAGGATCAGGTCCAGCTTGGCGTCCATGCGCTGGGCCAGCTGGGAAAGATCACCATGCTCCTCGCCATCGTCCTTGCGCAGGTCTTCGAGCTGGGCAAGGCTGGCCAGCAGGGTGGTGGCTTCGGTCTGGCGGCCGCGGCCGTCGGATGCGGCCATGGCCAGTGGCAGGTCCAGTTCGCAGCTCAACACGTCGGCAAACAGGCGATGCTCCGCGCCGTCTTCCGCGCGCGAATAGCCCGTCATGGCTGTGTTCCACCCGCAGCGTAGGCGCGTGACGCGGTGCCCGCCTTGCGCATCCGCTCCAGCTCGGCACCGATCGTGCGTTGCCGCTGGTGCATGTGCCGGACCACGCCTTCCTGCATCTGCAGCAGCTCTTGCAGTGGAGCCAATGGAGCCTGCGGCCCCTGCTGGTGCAGGTATTCGCGCAGGTTGCCGTCGTAGTCGGCCATCATCCGCTCTGCCGCTTCCAGATCGTCCTCGTCCACAGCAGCACTGAGCCTGTCCAGTGCCCCATGCAGGTGTTGCAACCCGGAGCCGTCCATCAAGGCTGACCCGGCGCGCCGCCGTTGCGCTGTCCGGGGGCGATGGCGTTCCAGGCTGAAACGATCTCGTCGAGCAGTCCCAGGGCTTCGCGCAGCGCCTCGGCTTTGTTGTGCAGGTTGGCTTCGGTCAGCAGGCGGACCACATAGTCGTAAAGCGCTGTCAGGTTTCCAGCGATCTCGCCTCCGGCTTCGTGGTCAAGCGAGCCGTTGAGATGGCCGACGATCGCGCACGCCTCGCCGATGGCCTTGCCCTTGCGCGCATGATCGCCGCGGGCAAGGCAGGCCTCGGCCAGGCGGATGCGTTCGCAGGCACCGGACAACAGCAGGGCGACCAGGCCGTGAGGATCGGCCTCCATCACCGTGCTCTCGACCTGGGTCTGGCGGTATTGCTGGGCGTAGGTTCGGGACATCATTGGCTGATCCTCACTACTTCGCCTGCGCCTGGAGCGAAAGCATGCTCAGCTGCTGCGAGAGGTAGCTGCTTGTGGTGGTCATCTGGGCCATCAGCGAATCCAGGGCCACAAACTGGGTCTGGTACCGCCGGGCCACGTTCTCCATACGGGTGTCGAGCGCCTCGCGCTGCCGGGTGACGTCCTTGATCTGGTCGTTGAGGCTCTTGTTGCGCGTGGTGAAAGCACCGTCGCTGCCCACGTAACCATCGACCACGGTCTTGAGCTGGGCAGCCAGCCCGTCTTCCCCGGTAAAAGCGTCGATGATGCCCGCGGCGTTTTCCGCCAGCGCTGCGTCGAATTTCGCTGCATCCAGTACCAGGCTGCCGTCGGCATCCGGGAAGCCGCGGGTCTGCAGGCCCAGGGTCCCGGCATCCAGTCCGCGGCTGGCCAACCCGGCCAGCAGCCCGCCCATGGTGCCGCGCAGCTGCGCCGTGGCGCCGCGGACCTGGGCGTCACCGGTCAGCGCGGAGGGGGTACGGGTTTCAGTGTTGTACGAGGTGGCGCCCGCAATCGCCTTGAGCGCGGCGTTGTAGGAGTTGACGAACTCCTGCACGGCGGCGCGGCTGCCTGTGGGGTCCGCGGCCACATCCACCGTCATCGAACCGGTGGCGCGCAGCTGCAGGGTAAGACCGGGGACGGCCTCGCCGATGCTGTTGCCGGTGGATGTGCTGGGCAACCCGTCTATCAATACCTGCGCGTCGGCGGCGGGAGTGCGCTCCTCCAGGCTGTCCACCAGGGCGTGGAGATCAGGGCCACCGCTGTCCACGGTGATCGAGATCGCGTGCTCGGATCCGGTTTTCGAACCGGCTATGGACAGGTGACGCCCCTGGTCCGAGGTCAAAATGGCCGCCTGGACACCGTGGCGGGCAGCGGCGCTGTTGATCGCACTGCGGACGTCAGCCAAGTTGGAGCCGGCCTCGATTCCGATTCCGACCGTCTCCCCGCCAATCTCCAGCACCAGGCTGCCGGCATCGAAGGTGGTGTCTGCCTCCATGCCGTTGCCCACCAGCTTGTGCGCGCTGGCCAGGGAAAGTACTTCAATCTGGTAGCGGCCGATCGGCGTGTTCCTCCCGGCAGTGGCGGTCAGCACGCTTGCCTCCGGGCCGGAGGCGCCGGCACCGGACAGGGTGGTTACCGAGCGTGAACCGAGCGAGTCTGCCTTCTGCAGCTTCTCAAGCGCTCCCTTGAGCGTATCGAACGCCGATGCAATGCCGCCGAGACCGGACAGCTTGAATTTGGCGCCGGCTTCCAGCTTGTTCAGCCTGGCGTCCTGGGGCGCGCGCTCGGATGCCACCAGCTGGTTTACGATCGAACTGATGTCCAGTCCCGAGCCGATGCCGCCGTAGCCGAAGGAATAGTCCGCCATGTCTGTCTCCATGTCCTGGTCCCGCACCCTGGGGACCCGGCCGTCGGGCGGCCCGTGGATGTACTAACGGCCTGCGGCCACGGTTCTTGAGTTCCCTGGAAGATGCAAGAACTATGCCCCCGCGGCCGGCCGCGCATCCATGGACTAAAGAAGCTGCGAGGTGCGCCGCTATCGTTGGCAATCCCATCAATGGGCCACGGATGTGCTGTGGCTGGCTGGAAAGGATCCGCTTGCGCGTCTGATATGTCCGGGCACGAACCCATGGAGCCATCGCACACCACGCATGACCGCACCCAGCATGCCGACGAGAAGTACGTCGTTCGCGATCCGGTGCAGATCCGCGCGTTGATGCGGGCACTGATTGACCAGCGCGCCACGCTCAGCGCGCAGGTGGACGGGCGCGGGCCCTCTTTCCCCAGCGCGGTACTGGAAGTGGAAGAAGGCACGCTTTTGCTCGATGGGAGTGCCCGGCCGGCGGTCAACCGCAGGGTGGCCGGGGCCGGCTTCCTGCTCTGCTGCGCGCAGGTGGATGGGATCGCGATGCAATTTCGCGGTCAACAGCCGCGTGAGCTGGAGCAGAGCGGATACGTTGCTTTCCGGACGGCTCTGCCCGAAGAACTCTTTTATCTGCAGCGACGCAGCCTGTACCGGGTCGAAGTCTCAGGAGAGTACTCACCCTGGTGCCGTATTCCCGGCCCGGCGGGGGGCGAACCGCTGCGCCTGCGCGCTGTCGACATCAGCGCCGGGGGAATGGCCGTCCTGCTGCCGGTCGACCAGAAGCTGCTTGAACCGGGACAACGCCACGCCGGCTGCGTGCTGGAACTGCCCGGGGACGCGGACATGACAGTCGATCTGGCGGTTCGCAGCCTGATCTCGCAGGCCCGCGCCGACGGCATCCCGCAGCTGCGCGTGGGGCTGCGCTTCGAGAACTTGCCGGGTGGTGCGGAGACGGCCATCCAGCGGCATATTTTCCGCATCGACCGCGAGCGTCGCGCCCGGCTCAAAGGTTCCGCCTGAGCCTCGCATCAATTCGCTCCGCTCATATTTGACAAAAAAAAGACCTCCGGCGCGAACCGGAGGTCTTGACTGCTGTTGCTCGGGATCCGGAGTGGATCCCGGGCGTTCCGCAGGGATCAGCGCAGCAGGCTGAGCACGTTCTGCGGGATCTGGTTGGCCTGGGCCAGCATGGCGGTACCGGCCTGCTGCAGGATCTGGGTGCGCGACAGCTCCGCGGTCTCGGCGGCGAAGTCGGTGTCCATGATCCGGCTGCGCGAGGCCGACAGGTTCTCGGAGGTGGTCTGCAGGTTGGCCACGACCGAACTGAAGCGGTTCTGGATGGCGCCCAGGTCGGCGCGGGCGTCATTCACGGCGCCCAGAGCCTTGTCCATGATTGCGATGGCCTGCTGGGCGCCTGCGAAATCGGAAATGTCCACGTCGCCGACGAAGGTGTCGGCGGTCGGCGTGGCCACGATGGCGGTGCCGCCAGAGATGTCGAAGGTCGTGGTGCCGTCCTTGATCGATGTGAACGCGATCTCGCTGGCCGTTGAACCGGCCGTGGCGATGACGCCGAGCTCTGCCGAACGGGCATTGATGGTGGATGTCAGCGCGGTGGCGGCAGCGGCCTGGGTGTCCGCATCGGTCGCGCCGGCCACGACGGTGATGTCGCCGATGGACACGCCGTTGACGGAAATGCCGCTGAGCGTGATCGGGTCGCCAGAGGTGCCGGGGGCGGTGATCGCTACGGTGCCGCTGTCGAGCCGGGTGCCGCCTAGCGCATCGGTGTTGGCATTGGCGATGCTGTCGACGGTGATCAGCTGGCCGGCGTTGGCGCCGACCTGGAAGGCCACGCCGGAGAACGAGCCGTCGAGGAGGTTGGTGTCGTTGAAGCTGGTCTGCTGGGCGACGCGGCCGATCTCAGCGGTCAGCTGCTCGACCTCCTTTTGCAGGGCCTGGCGGTCGCTGGCGGAGTTGGTGGCGTTGGATGACTGCACCGCCAGCTCACGGATGCGCTGCAGGTTGTTGCCGATCTCACCCAGCGCGCCTTCGGCGGTCTGGGCCAGCGAGATGCCGTCGTTGGCGTTGCGGGCAGCCTGGTTCATGCCGCGGATCTGGGTGGTGAAACGCTCGGAAATGGCCAGGCCGGCGGCGTCGTCCTTGGCGCTGTTGATGCGCAGGCCCGAGGACAGGCGCTGGATGGTGGTGGACAGGCTGGCGCTGTTGGTGGACAGGTTGCGCTGGGCGTTGAGCGCGATGGTGTTGGTGTTGATGACGGACATGCTTGCTGGTCTCCTGGTGTGGGTATCCGGCTCTGGACTCAGGCCTGGCCGGGAACTCCGCAGGGGCTTGCCGTTTACTTGCGGACCTGTCCTCTGCTGTATCCATTAACGGCAGGAATGCGCTGGACTTTAGGAAAAGCGGGTTGGTGAACATGGAAAGACCCCCGGCGCGGGCCGGGGGTCTTTCGTATTGCCACCGGGAGGTGCTGTCCCCGGGCGTGCGTGTTCCGCAGCAATCAGCGCAGGAGGCTGAGCACGTTCTGCGGGATCTGGTTGGCCTGGGCCAGCATCGCGGTACCGGCCTGCTGCAGGATCTGCGTGCGCGACAGCTCCGCGGTCTCGGCGGCGAAGTCGGTATCCATGATCCGGCTGCGCGAGGCCGACAGGTTCTCCGAAGTGGTCTGCAGGTTGGCCACGACCGAGCTGAAGCGGTTCTGGATGGCACCCAAGTCTGCGCGGGCATCGTTCACGTTGCCCAAGGCGTTGTCCATGATTGCGATGGCCTG
The DNA here is from genome assembly GCF_054052025.1 of Luteimonas sp. A478. NCBI lineage: Bacteria > Pseudomonadati > Pseudomonadota > Gammaproteobacteria > Lysobacterales > Lysobacteraceae > Luteimonas > Luteimonas yangxiaopingae. The sequence goes on from NZ_JBSVRF010000001.1 coordinate 525,821, forward strand.
CTGGGCGCCCGCGAAGGTGGAGATATCCACGTCGCCGACGAAAGACTGCGCGGTCGGGGCGGGATTGGTGGGAGTGGCGCCGGTGATGGTGAAGGCGATCGCGCTCGTCCCCTCGCTGTACGAGGATACGTTGACCTGGCCGGCAGTTGTTGCGTCGGCTTCGGCAACCACGCCAAGTTCCGCCGACCTGGCGTTGATCGCGCCCACCAGCGCGTTGACGGCCGAGGTCTGGGTCGCGGCGGCGGTGTCGCCGCTGGCGGCGACGGTGATGTCGTCCAAGTCGACGCCGTTGATCTGGATGCTTGTGAAGGAGACGTCGGTGTTCTCGTCGGCGGGGGCGGTGATCGTCGCCGTGCTGGCGGCAAACATGGTGCCGCCCAGCGCGTCGGTGTTGGCATTGGTGATGCCGTCGACGGTGATCAGCTGGCCGGCGTTAGCGCCGACCTGGAAGGCCACGCCGGAGAACGAGCCGTCGAGGAGGTTGGTGTCGTTGAAGCTGGTCTGCTGGGCGACGCGGCCGATCTCGGCGGTCAGCTGCTCCACTTCCTTCTGCAGCGCGGCGCGGTCGCTCGACGAGTTGGTGGCATTGGACGACTGCACGGCCAGCTCACGGATGCGCTGCAGGTTGTTGCCGATCTCACCCAGCGCGCCTTCGGCGGTCTGCGCCAGCGAGATACCGTCGTTGGCGTTGCGGGCGGCCTGGTTCATCCCGCGGATCTGGGTGCTGAAGCGCTCGGAGATGGCCAGTCCGGCGGCGTCGTCTTTGGCGCTGTTGATGCGCAGGCCCGACGACAGGCGCTGGATGGTGGTCGACAGGCTGGCGCTGTTGGTGGACAGGTTGCGCTGCGCGTTGAGCGCGATGGTGTTGGTGTTGATGACGGACATGATGCTGGTCTCCTGAGATGGGGATCCGGCGCGGGCGCTGACCTGGCCGGTAACTTCGCAGGGGTTTCCGTTTCCGGCGGGGATGTCCTCTGCTGATTCCATTAACGGCGGAAAATCAGCAGGCTTTAGGGCAAGTCACAACATCCAGCCCCCGGAAGGGCGCATCACGGGATCAGCGAATCAGATTGAACAGCGATAGACGCTGCATCTGCATGAAGCTGAGCTGGGCGGCTTCCAGCGCCATCATCTCCAGCTCGAAGCGGGAAAACGCCTCGGCATAATCCAGGTCACGCAGGTCGGACAGGGTGGATTCGATGGTCAGCCCGTGGGCCGAGCGCAGGTCATCAGCCTGGTCGAGCATGGCCAGGCTGGCCCCGCCCGCGGCGCGCACGTCGATCAGGTGCTCCTGCGCGGTGGAGATGTCGCGCATCGAGGCCTGCAGCGCATTCTGCTGGCCGGCACGCTGGGCCGACGTGGTGGGATCCATGGCCAGCGCGTCGAGCAGGCGATCAATGGTGGCGAAGATGTCACGGGTGCCGGCCGGGCCGGCGGTGAACGCATCCCCCGCAGCTGGCGTGCCCTCGATCACCACCTGCACGCCGTCGAAGGCAATTGCATCGCTGGGCGTGTGCGTGCCGCTGGCCACCACGGTGCCGAGATGGTCTTCCACCGAATATGCGCCATCAGCGGCGAATACGATGCTGTAACTGCTGCCGCTCCACTGATTGGAATCGACCAGGCCAAATCCACTGACAGTGCCCGATCCGGCATTGCCCAATGCCGCCGCGGCATTGATCCGGCCATCGCCGGTGCGAACGCGCATGAATGCTTCGCTGCCGGGCAACGTGTCCTGGACAAACATGTGGGGTCCGACTTCCACGCTGCGCCGGGTCTGGTCTCCGGAATAGGCCACGCTGCCGGCAGACCGCGCGAAGGGGGGGCTGGCATCGCGGGTGCCGCCGAACAGGTAGCGCCCGGCGCCGTCCGGCGTGTTGGCGAGGTCCATGAGTGTGCCGCGCAGGCTTTCCACTTCGATCGCAATCGCGCGCCGGTCTCCATCCGACAGGGTGCCGCTGTTGGCCTGCACGGTGAGGGTGGCGATACGCCCCATGGCGTCGCCGGCCTGGGTGAGCGCGTTTTCCTGCAATCCCAGCCGGTGGCGAATGGCGTCCCCGTTGGAACCGAAACGCTCCAGTTCGGCCAGCGCCCGATCCAGAGCAACCGCCGCGCCTGCGGCGACGGGGTCGTCCTTGGCCGTGAGCAGCTTGCTGCCGGTAGCCATCTGCTGCTGCAGTTGGGATAGACCCGCCTGCTTGGACTGCAGCGTCGAGATCGAACGCTGGTACAGCATGGGCGTGGAAATGCGGTGGCTCATCGGCGCACGCTCCCGAGCAGGGTCTGGAACAGGGTGTCGGCGGTGGCGATGATCTGCGCTGCGGCCTGATAGGCCTGCTGCAGCTGCAGCAGGTTCGCTGCTTCTTCGTCGAGGTTGACTCCGGAAACGGCATCGCGCGAAGCCTGCGCCTGCTCGTGCAGCACGCCCTGCGCTTCGGCGGCGTAGCTGGCGTGGCGCGCCGCCGAGCCGATAGCGGTGGTCAACCCGGAAATGGCGCCGTTCAGGCTCAAATGGCCGCCGTCGAGGACCTGCAGGTCATCGATGTTGGCAAGCCGTGCGGCAAGACCATTGTCGCTGGAGCCCGCGCCGGTTGGCTGGACAGTAAAGCGGTCGCCGGCTGCCGGAACCCCGTCCAGGCTGAGCGACCAGCCGTTGGCGCTGATGGTGGTGCCTGGCGCCCATGTATGGGGGCCCATGCCGTCGACCATGTACTGGTCACCGTCGAGGAATTCGATGGTCGCCCCGGCAGTCAAATCCGGGTGCGCGGGATCATCCACCCTCACGGCGGATGGCTGGCCGGTCCCGAGGTTGTCGAGTTCCGCCTCCACCCGGAGCGGGCTGGCCGCGGCGATCCTTGCGGGATCGGTGAGGGCTACCGACAGACCGCCTGCCACCTGGGCAGTGGGCTGGAGCAGGAAACGATCCTGTTCTGCTGGCGTGCCGTCCACCACCACCGCAAGGCCTGCCACCAGCAGCGGATCGTCCGCGGTGCCGGTCCCGGTCAGCATGACGCCGGCGCCGCTGGCGGCATCCTTTGCCGACCACGCACCGTCCCGCCACTGCAGGACGAGATTGCGGCCGTCTACCGCACCGGGGTCGGTGACCGAGGCCGCCAGCGCCGCACTGCCCCCGTTGTTTGCGTGGGCATTGATAGTGGGGGAGGGCACGTGGAAGAAGTCGCTCCCCATCACACCGTACGGGTCGACGCCCTGTGCGTGCCCCGCGTTGAACGTCAGGCCCAGGCCCAGTGCGATCCGGCCCAGTTCAGATTGTCCGGGGTCTAGCACCTGGCTGCGGAATTCGAGCAGGCCGCCCAGGCTTCCACCCACTGCGCGCTCATCCAGCCGCACCGTGTGGCCCTGGCCCTGCAGGGCCAGCTGTGCCCGTTCGGGCTGGTAGGGGTCGGGGACAACAGCCACTCGGGATGCGTGCACGCCCACCACCAGCGCCTGGCCGCCGGCGGTGAACACGTTGACCGCCGCTCCGTCCTGCTGCATGGAGCTGCCGCCAGTGAGGGTGACCAGTTCACCGATCAGCTGTTCGCGCCTGTCGAGCAGGTCGGGGGCGGCCTGGGCCCCGCTGCCGATGCGGGCATTGAGGCGGGCGATCTCGCCGGCCAGCCGGTTGACCTCGTCGGCGCCGGCAGCCAGCCGGCCGTTGACCTCGCCCGACAGCTGGTCAAACTGACCCTGCAGCTGCTGGAACCGTCCGGCCAGGGCATTGCCCTGGGCCAGCACGCTCTGGCGCTGGGCCGGTGCCGCCGCGTCAGCCGACAGCGCGCTGACCGAATCGAAGAAGTCCGACCACAGCCCGGCGACGCCCGTGGCCGGATCGGACATCAGGCTGTCTACCCGGTTGGCCATTGAGGACAGCTGCTGCAGTCGCGCCAGTTCGCCACCACTGTCAATAAGCCGGGCGGTGGCCAGGTCGTCGACGACCCGCTTGATATCTGCAATCTGGGTGCCGCGACCGATATATCCCACGCCCACGTTGGCCGGGCTTCGGGCTTCGAAATCAACCCGCTGGCGACTGTATCCGGGAGTATTCACGTTGGCCACGTTGTGGCCGACGGTGGACAGGGCCCGTTGGAACGCCATCAGCGCGCTGGTGCCGGTGGAAAGGATGTTGGTCATGGGCGCACCTGGCGATAGAGGGCTTGGCCCGCCTCAGCAGCCAGCTGCGCGGCGCGTGCTGGACGGGGCAGGGAGTCGACGGACGCCTGGGCAACGCTGTTGATGGCGGCCAGGGCGCGCTGCATCGTCGGCCCGTTGGCGATTGCGCTGATCTTGGACGCGTAGCCAGGATCGGTGGCGTAACCTGCGCCCTGCAGCGCCTGGGCGAAGCGGCGTACGTCGCCTCCTGCCTCCAGAGCCTGGCGGTAGCGCGGATTGTGTTTCAGCAACCGGACGTAGTCGTCGAAGCTCTCGGCAGGTGAGGAGTAGGCGCGGAACTCCGCGCGTTCGTTCTGGCGCACCCCGCCCCGGTACTCATGGGTATTGGCCGCGGCGCGTTCTCCCTGCCAGCCGGTGGCCTTGATACCGAACAGGTTGTGCGCGCTGGCGCCGTCGCCATGCTGGATCATGCGCCGGCCCCAGCCGGTTTCCAGCGCCGCTTGGGCCACCAGGGCGCGCGGGTCCACGCCCAGCTGCCGGGCGGCGTGCTGCGCGTGCGGCCAGACCGAGGCCACGAAGCCTTCGGGGCTGCGCGCGTCGATGCCGACAGCGGGCAGGGCATTGGCCACCGCGGCGGGTAGGCGAGACACCGCTGCGCCCACTGCTTCGGCAGCCGGCCGGATACGTTCGCCGAGGCGTTCGATGAAGGCATCCATCGGCGAGCGCGGGGGCGTAGCCGGTGCGAGCGAGGGCGAAAGCCGGGTGTCCAGTGTAGGTACCGATTCACTGGCAGTACCCAGCTGGCGGGCGATGACCGCAGCCAAACCCAGGCCGGGCCCATCGGTCAGCGATTTAGCCAGCTGCTGGTCATACAGGTCGCGATAGAGCTGGTTTTCTCCGGGAAACAGGGAGTCGCCAAAGCTGGCATCGCGCATGCTCTTGATCAGCATCTGGGCGAACAGGCCCTCGAACTCGCGCGCGGCCTGTTCGATGCGCGTGGCATCCGGACGCGGCGATGCGTGCAGCTCGACAGGCTGGCTGGTGATCTGCATCAGATCACCTCAAGCTCCGCGCGCAGCGCGCCGGCCTGCTTGAGCGCTTCAAGTATCGCCACCAGGTCGCCGGGCGCGGCGCCGACGGCGTTCACGGCGCGGACAATCTCATCAAGCGAGGTCCCGCCGGAGAACATGAACATGCGGCTTCCATCCTGGCTTGCCTCGATCCCCGAGTGCGGGGTGACCACGGTGGCGCCGCCGCGGTTGAAAGGCTCCGGCTGGCTGACGTCGAAACCTTCGGTGATGGTGACGGTGAGCGATCCATGGGCAATCGCGGCTGGCATGACCCGGACGTTGGAGCCGATCACCACCGTGCCGGTGCGAGAATTGACGATAACCTTCGCCGGAGCTGCACCAGGGGTGAGCTGGACGTTCTCCACTTCGGCGAGGAAGCCAACCCGCGCCGACGGGTCCCAAGGCGCGCTCACGGCAACGGTCACGCCGTCCACCGCCCGGGCGGTGCCGGGTCCGAACCTGGAGTCCAGCGCCGCCACCATGCGCGAAACCGTGGTGAAGTCGGCACGGTTGAGGTTCAGGGTCAGCTCTCCGTCTTGGCCGAAGCCGCCGCCCACCTCGCGCTCCACCATGGCGCCGTTGGGAATGCGGCCCACGCTGGGTACGTTGACCGACACACGCGAGCCGTCGCGCCCCTGGGCGCCGAAGCCGCCCACCACCAGGCTGCCCTGGGCAACCGCATACACCTCGCCATCGGCGCCGCGCAGCGGGGCCATCAGCAGGGTGCCGCCGCGCAGTGACACCGCGTTGGCAATGGAGGAAACGGTGATATCGATGGTCTGGCCGGGCTTGGCGAACGGGGGCAGTTCTGCATGTATCGCCACCGCGGCCACATTCTTGAGCTGCGGATTGACGTTGGACGGAATCACCACGCCCAGTTCGTTGAGCATGTTGCGCAGGCTCTGCACGGTGAACTGGGCCTGGCTGGTGCGATCGCCACTACCGTCCAGACCCACCACCAGGCCGTAGCCGACCAGCGCATTGCCGCGTACGCCGCCTACGCTGGCCAGGTCCTTGATCCGCTCCTGTGCATGCAGGGGAGCGGCAGTGAACAGCAATGCCAGCACCACCGCGATAGCGGTACGTGCCACTGGGGAACCGGATACATGCATGCCTGCCACCTCAGTACGGATACAGCCGCGAATTGAAGAACCGCCCGAGCCAGCCCATGGCGTTGGACTGTGCCAGTGCGCCGCGGCCGCCATAGACGATGCGGGCGTCGGCTACCCGGCTGGAATACACGCTGTTGTCGGGCGAGATGTCGGACGGGCGCACGATGCCCTGCACCTGCACCAGTTCGTTACCCTGGTTGAGCCGCAGGCTCTTGCTGCCTTCCACCACCAGGTTGCCGTTGGGCAGGCGCTGCACCACGCTCACGGTGACGCTGCCCTGCAAGCGGTTGCTCTGCGCGCTGCGACCGTTGCCGTCGAAGTCCCGCGAGCCGGAGACGGAGGCGCCCAATGCGTTCAGGGGGGCGCCGCCGAACAGGCTCGGCGCACCCATCTCGATCGAGCTCTCCTTGCCGACCCGGGTGGTCGCCGTGGTCTGGGCGGTGGTGCTTTCAACCAGCTGGATGGTCAGCAAGTCACCCACGTCGCGGGCACGCCGGTCAGAGAACAGTGACATTCCGCTACTTCCGCCGCGGTAGATCGCGCCCGGGTTGGCCTCCACCGGCACCGCAACAACCGCCTGGATCGGGGCCAGCGGCGGAAACGGACGCACGTCGCCGGCGGCGACGCAGCCGGCGAGCAGGGCCGCAGCCGCCAGACTGGTGGGCCAACGGAGGAAATGCAGTGGAGTGGGACGTTTCATTGCGGTGAATCCCGGGGTCAGACGTTGTTGTTCAGGTAGCCGAGCATGGCGTCGGTGGTGGAGATCGCCTTGGCGTTCATCTCGTAGGCGCGCTGGGTCTCGATCATTCCCACCAGTTCCTCCACCACGTTGACGTTGCTGCCTTCCAGCGCTCCCTGCTCCAGCAGCCCCATTCCGTCCAGTCCCGGCGTACCGATCTGGGCGGGACCTGAAGCGGTCGTTTCCATATACAGGTTCTGGCCGCGGGCCTGCAGGCCCGCGGGGTTGATGAAGTCGGTGACGGTCAACATGCCGATCTCGAGTGCCTGCGCTTCGCCGGCCATCTGCACGGTCACCGTACCGTCGGTGCCGATGGTCATCGACTGCGTACCTTCAGGGACCTGGATGCCGGGTTGCACCGGGAAGCCGCTTGAGGTGACCAGCTCGCCCTCGGCATTGACCTGGAAGCTGCCGTCCCGTGTGTAGGCGGGCGTGCCATCGGGCAGTTGGACCTCGAAGAAGCCGCGGCCGTTGATCATGACGTCCAGCGCGCGGCCGGTCTGCTGCGGATTGCCTTGCTCGAAGTCCTTCACCGTGGATACCACCCGCACGCCTGTGCCCAGCTGCAGCCCGGAAGGAAGCTGGGTCTGCGCCGAGGTGGCGCCGCCTGGCTGACGGAGCTGCTGGTAAAGCAGGTCCTCGAAATTGGCGCGGTCGCGCTTGAAACCGGTGGTGTTGGTGTTGGCCAGGTTGTTGGCCACTACCGACATGCGGGTCTGCTGTGCGTCCAGTCCGGTCTTGGCTACCCAGAGGGCCTGGTTCATGGTCTGTACCTCGCTGTGGGCGCCACGGCGCCGTCAGAATGGGTGATGCAATGCGTGTGCCACGCCGGGCGTTCAGCCGCCCAGGCGCAGCAGGCTGTTGGCCGCCTGGGCGTTGTCGTCGCCGCGCTGGATCAGCTTCACCTGCATTTCGAACTGGCGCTGCAGCTGGATCATCTGCACCAGCGCGCCGGCCGCGTCGACGTTGCTGCCTTCCAGCGCTCCCGTGGCCATGACGTCGCCGGCGGCCTGAGCGAACGGCTGCAGCGGGTCGGTGTTGCGCATCAGGCCATCCAGACCGCGCGACAGGCGCTCCGGCGGAGCTTCCACCACGCGGATGCGGCCGACGATGGCCATAGTGTCGGGACCTCCGCCCAGTGGGACGATGGACACCGTGCCGTCCTGGCCGATCTCCAGCGCCTGATGCGGGGGGATCGCCAGCGGCTGGCCGTTGGCATCGAACAATGGCTGTCCGTTGGCCAACAGCTGGCCGTTCGGGGTCAGCGACAGGTTTCCGGCGCGGGTGTAGGCCTCCCCGCCATCGCTGGACTGCACCGCCAGCCAGCGGTCCGGGCGCAGCGAAACGTCCAGCGGATTGCCGGTGACGCGTTGCGCTCCCGTGCTCGAGTTGAACCCCTGGTCCACGTGCAGCACGCCCACGCGCGATGCGTGGCCCGGGCCGGACACCGGGTACGAGGTGGTGTTGACCAGCGCGGCGCGGAATCCCGCGGTATCGGCATTGGCAAGATTGTGCGAAACAGTGCCCTGCGCCTGGAGCGAAGAGCGGGCACCGGATGCGGCGACGTAAAGTGCCTTGTCCATATGGTTCTCCGTGCGCGGCGGCGGTTGTGCGGGCCGCCGCGCGGATGGCATCAGCGGATGTTGATGACCGTCTGGGTGACCTGGTCCTGGGTCGAGATCATCTGGGCGTTGGCCTGGAAATTGCGCTGGGCCGTGATCATGCTGACCAGCTGTTCGGTGAGGTCGACAGTGGACGACTCAAGCGCTCCGGACTGGATCTGGCCGAAGTCGGAAGTGTCCGGCGCGCCGGTGCGCGGCGTGCCTGACGTGTGGGTCTGGGCCCAGGTGTTGTTGCCCTGTGCCTGGAGGCCCTGCGGATTGACGAAAGTGGTCAGGGCCACCTGTCCCAGCGCCGTGTCCGCGCCGTTGGAATAGCGGGCGAACACCACGCCATCGGCGGCGATGCTGATTTCATTGAGCTTGCCGGCTGCGTATCCGTCCTGCTGGGTGGCACGCAGCTGGAACTTCTCGCCGTACTGGGTGGATCCGCCCAGGTCCAGGGTCAGGTCGAGCACGCCGGCGCCCGTGGAAGGCGTGAACGGATCCAGCGCGATCCGGCCGTTGGTCGGTGAAAGCAGGGCGCCGCTGTCGGAGAATTGCAGTACCACCGGGGCGCCGGCCGGCTGGCCGTCAACATAGTTGTGGACAGCCCACTCGTTGGGGTTCGCCGTCTTGGTGAAGTACGACGTCTGTACATGGCTCACGCCGAGCGAATCGAACACCGTGATGCCGCCGGTCGAAGCGCTGTAGCTGGATGGCTCGGACGGATCGAAAGGGGTCACCGTGGGCTCGGCCGCATTGCCGGGCAGGGTGAACATCAGTTCCACCAGGCCGGTCTGGCGTGGCGGGCTGTCGGTGGTGAGCAGGCGAAGGTCGGTGGTGCGTCCCACGTCGAAGCCGTCACCATCGGCGCGCGGTGGGTAGGCCTGCAGGCGGGCACCGTCAGGTGTGCCCACGTAGCCGTCGCTGTCGGTCTGGAAGTTGCCGGCACGCGAGTACACAACGGAACCATTGGCATTGAGGGTGAAGAAACCCTCGCCGTCGATGGCCATGTCCAGGTTGCGTCCGGTCGGATCGATATTGCCCTGCGAGAACTGCTGGGCCACGTTGCTCAGCTTCACGCCAGAACCGATCGCGTTCTGGGACAGGCCATAGGTGGTGTACGAGAACAGATCGGCAAACTCTGCCCGGGACTGTTTGAAGCCCGTGGTGTTGACGTTGGCGATGTTGTTTGCGGTGACGTTCAGGTCGGCGTTGGCTGCGTTGATGCCGGACAGCGAGGTCTTGAAGCTCATGGCGGACTCCGTGGAAACGTATGGGGCTCGGGGCGGGATCAGTTGACCCGCAGGACATAGCCGATCGGCGCGGTGCCGAGGCCGTGGAGATCGAGGTACAGGCCGTCGTTGCCGACCGAAACGCTTTCGACCCGGCTGCGTGCGTAAGTGGTGAGGGCGGAGCGCTCGCCGTCGGCACCGCTGTGCTGGGCGGTGATGCCGTAATGGCCGGGTGGCAGCGGCACGCCATGGGCGTCCGTCCCGTCCCACTCGAAGGCGACTTCGCCCGCAGTGTCGGCCGGGACGACCATTTCGCGGAGCAGCTGGCCGCTGGCATCGGTGATCTGGAAGGTGACCGTGCCCGGCCCGGGCGCGGCGACCATTCCGCCGGCCCCGCCGTCCTCACCCAGGGCCAGCCGCTCCGATGGCACCAGTACTTCGCGCCCGATCAGCGCGGTGCCGCGCAGGATCTGGTCGGCTTGCATCAAGTGTGCGAAGCCGTTGACCGAGCCGTTGAGGTCCTGGATGCCCTGGACGGTGGAAAACTGGGCCAGCTGCCCCAAAAATGCGCTGTTTTCCATCGGATTGAGCGGATCCTGGTGCTTGAGCTGCTCGGTCATCAGGCGCAGGAAGTCGGCCTGGCCCAGCGCGCGGTCGGTGCCGCCGGCTACCGCCGCCCCGGCCGCGGCGCCGAGCCCGGAGGTGGCGTTGATATCGTTGGGGATGTTGCTCATCTGTGTGCTCCGCGGGCCGCTCAGCGGCCGATGGTCAGCGTGGCAATGGCCAGTTCTTTGGCGGTATTGAGCATTTCCACGCCTGCCTGGTAATTGCGCGAGGCGGAAATCAGGTTGACCATCTGCGACACCGGATCCACGTCGGGCGAATACACATAGCCCTGTTCGTCTGCCAGCGGATGGCCCGGCTCGTAGCGTTGCACCGGCGGAGTGGAGCGCTCAACGACCGCGCTCACCTCGACCCCGGTCAACGTGGGATCGCCAGAGTGGCGTACCGCGCTGAAAATGGGCTCGAGCGGCCGATATACCTGGTCGGGGGACCCGGCGACCGAGTCCGCATTGGCCAGGTTGCTGGCCAGCGTGCTCATGCGCACGGACTGCGCCTGCAGCGCGGATCCGGCGACATCAAAGATTGGCAGGTTGCTCATTGGTTACTGTCCGGTAATGGCGGTCATCAGGTTGCGCACCTTCGACTCGAGGAAATTCAGCGAGGCGCGATATTCGAGCGCGGCACGGCCAAAGGCGGCGCGCTCGGCGTCGGGATCGACGGTGTTGCCGTCCAGGCTGGGCTGCGACGCGACGCGGACCACCCCGAAGGCAGCCAGGCCGGCGTCCTGGCCCAATATCTGCAGATGGTCGGGGTGGGGCTCGGCGGGTCGCGGACCGCCGCCAGCCTGGCGGACCTGTGCGGCCGCCTGAAGCGCGGAGTTGAAGTCGATGTCGCGCGCCCGGTAGCCCGGGGTATCGGCATTGGCGAGATTGCTGGCGATCAGCTTGAGCCGCTGCTCGCGCAGCGGAAGTGCGTCGGCCTGCAATCCGAGGTAGGACGAAATCGGGTTGGACATGGCACCCTCCGGTGGATCTGTATCACCACCGGTGCAAGCCCCGTGCCATTGACGGAGCGTCCACTCGCTAAGGTGCGGCCCCGGGCGCGCGATCCCCGGCTATGCGGTTGCCTGGGGATGCGTGGCGGTGCCGCCATGGACGGCCGCCACTTCGTGCAGGCGCGCCAGCACGCGCTCGGCCAGGTCGTGCGGGCTGTATTTGGCCACGAAAGCGTCCGCGCCGACGCTCTGCACCATGGAGGTGTTGAACACCCCGGACAGCGATGTATGGAGGAGGACGAAAAGATCCGCCAACCCCGGATGGCGACGGATTTCCGTCGTCAGCGTGTAGCCGTCCATCGCCGGCATTTCGATGTCCGACACCACCAGGGCGTAGCGCTGGGAAGGTACCTCACCGGCGGCGTGCAGCTGCAGCAGATGGTCAAGTGCCTGGCGGCCGTCGGAGAGCAGGGTCACTCCAACACCGAGCTGGTCCAGCACGCTGCGGATCTGCTGTCGGGCCACCCGCGAATCGTCCACCACCAGAACCTGCATCGGCGGTGCATCGGCGGGCAGCGCGTATTCCGGTGGGAGCTGGGCGTCCATGCGCGCCTGGGAGATGTCGGCGAGCACGCTCTCCACGTCGATCACCTGGATCAGCTCGCCCGCGTGGCGGGTCACCGCCGTGAGGTAGCCGTGCTCGGATCCCGAGTCGGGCGGCGGCATGATGTCTTCCACCGCAATGTTCACGATGCGTTCGACCTCGCTCACCAGGTAACCCTGGATCGAACGGTTGAACTCTGTCACCACCAGATACCCCGGGGCTTCTGCGCTCTCACGTTCCGGGTGGCCGATCGCCAGGCCCAGGTCGAGCACGGGCACGCTGCGGCCGCGCACGTCGGCAACTCCTGCGAATTCACGCGGCAATCCCGGTACCTGGAACAGGCCCGGTCGACGCAGCACTTCGCGCACCTTGAACACGTTGACGCCAAAAAGCTGGCGCCCCCCCAGGCGGAACAGCAGCAGCGCCAGCCGGTTATGGCCCGCCAGACGGGTGCGCTGGTCAATTCGGTCGAGCAGATCGTGCGACATAACGCCGGTATCGGCACGGAGACCCCCGGACTTGAGCCCGGGCGGCAATCCGGTCCGGCACGCACCTTGCAGGATCCCGCGTTGAAGAGTTATCCATCAGGAGCAGCGATGCAGACCTTGCCCCGCCTGTGTGCATATCTGGCCGCTCTGGCCATTGCGGCCGGCGGCATCTCAACGGCGCTGGCCGGAGGGTTCCAGCCTGTGCAGTCGATCCGCGACGCGGCATTGGCGGCCCTTGCCGACGCCGGCAGCGCAGAAGCCACCCTTGATCCCGCATTGCGCATGCCAAGCTGTGCACAGCCGCTACAGGCGCGCCAGACCGGTTCCGGCACGGTGGAAGTAGCGTGCCCGTCGGGTTGGCGCCTGTACGTGCCGGTCCGGGTACGCCGCACCCAGCAGGTGCTGGTGCTGGTCCGCGGCGTGGCTGCCGGGGAAGCCATTCGCCCGGACATGTACGTGGCGGAGCGCCGCGACCCCGGCCGGATCGCCGGTGCGGCACTGTCGGACCCGGAAGCCGCGATCGGCCGCATGGCCCGGCGCACCCTCGTAGCAGGCGCTGTGTTGACCAGCAACGACCTGGTGTCGCCACGCCTGGTGAGACGCGGTGATACCATCGCCTTGGTATCCCGGCACGCCGGCGTTGAAGTCAGGATGGCCGGCCGCGCACTGGCAGATGCCGGCGAACAGGAGCGCGTGAGCGTTGAGAACCTGTCTTCGCGCCGGGTCGTGCAGGGCAGGGTCAGCGCCGACGGCGACGTCATCGTGATCAATTGAGGGCAGGGCAGCGACCCCTGCTAAAGATTTTTCCCGGGCCGCCGATACAGGCTGTGACCCCATTTCCGCTCACCACGTCAGGACTTTGGACATGAGCCAGAAAGTCGAAGGAACAGCACCACCCCTCCCGATCCGCAGCACTTCCGCACTCTCCGCTCCGGCGGGCAGGGCAGGAGACGCCCGCGACAAGGCCATTGAAGCGCCGGCCGCCGGCGACAGCCTGCGCCTGACCGGCGAAGCTGCGGGCCTCCAGGCACTGCAACGCGAGCTGGGCACCCGCCCGGTAATCGACGAAGCAAAGGTGCAGCAGGTCCGTGAAGCAATCGCATCGGGTACCTACCGGATCGATCCGCAAGCGATAGCTGTTGCCATGCTCGATCTGGATGCGCAGCTGACCCGCTGATGGAGGCCTCCCGAGTCAGCGTGGAGAAAACCAGTGTCGAGAAGCTGGCCGCGGCTCTGGCCGGGGAACGCGAGGCACTGGTGGCTGGTGACGCCGAAGCATTGTTGCGCAATACCCAGGACAAGCTCGCCGCGCTGCGCGAGCTTGAGGCCGGGATTGGCAGCGATCCGGCGGAGCTTGCCCCGCGACTCGCGGAACTGGCGGAACTCAACCGCGCCAACGGCGTGCTGCTCGCCCGGCGCAGGCGCGAGGTGAACTGGGCGCTTCGCTGTCTGGGACGGGCCGAAAGCGCACCGGCCTATGACGCGACCGGTGCGGTCGGTCACTCGCGGCCGTCACGCGGTCTGGCGGTGGTCTGAGCCCCCCAGAAAACGCCGGTCCCACAACCTCGTAAAATGCAGAGCCCTTCCACCTGCGTGACACCATGGGCTCGACTCCCCAACCCCCTTCCATCCCGGCAGAACTGCTGGCAGCTGCGCTGCAGTGGCAGCAGGAAGGCGTGCTCATTTATCGGGGCGGCCGACAGGTCTATGCCAACCCGGCCGGCCATGCAATGGCCCGTCTGCATCCCCTGTGGAGCGATGACGAGCACCACATCCATGACCTGCTTTCCAATCACGCGCTGGCACAGGCGCATCACCAGGGCAGTTGGAGCGACTTTGTGCCCTTTGGCGAGGGGCGCATGCTGTTCGCCCGATTGCACGTTCTGGCCGACGGCCACACCATCCTGCTGCTGCAGAACCCGGGCCTGGTGCGCGATGGCGACAAGGAACTGTTGCGTCGCCATGAGGAGCTGAATGTACGCATGACGGCTGCGCAGGAAAAACTTCTGCAATCCGAGAAGTTGGCATCGATCGGGCAGCTTGCAGCGGGCGTTGCGCACGAAATCAACAATCCCATTGGCTATGTGCATTCGAACTTCGGCAGCCTCCAGGAGTATGTGAGCAGCCTGTTTGCGCTTATCGATGCTTATGAACGTGCGCTGCAGGCGCCTGATCCGGCAGCCAGCAGGATTGAAGTCGAAGCCGCCCGTGAGCGCCTGGATATCGACTTCATCAGCCGCGACCTGCCGCAGTTGCTCACCGAGTCGCGGGAAGGGGTCGAGCGGGTGACCCGCATCGTGCGGGACCTGAAGGACTTCTCACGGGCGGATGGGGAAATCGGCTGGAAGCTTACCGACCTGCATGTCAGCCTGGATTCGACCCTCAACATCGTCTGGAACGAGCTGCGCTACAAAGCCCGGCTGGAAAAACAATACGGCACGCTGCCCATGGTCGAGTGCCTCCCATCGGAGATCAGCCAGGTCTTCCTGAACCTGCTGCTCAATGCGGGCCATGCGATCGAAGAGCAGGGTACGGTCACAGTCCGCACCGGCGTGGTGGATGAGAATGTCTGGGTGGAGGTTGTCGATTCGGGCGCCGGCATTCCGGAATCCACCCTGCAGCGCATTTTCGATCCATTCTTCACTACCAAACCGGTTGGCACGGGCACCGGGTTGGGGCTGTCCATTTCCTACGGGATCGTGGCCAAGCACAATGGCCGGATTGAAGTGGACAGCGAAACCGGGCGGGGCAGCTGCTTCCGGGTGGTGTTGCCGGTGAAACAGCCGGGAGGCGCGACCTGAGATCAGTCGACAGGTGCGCGGGCGTGCTGTGCTGCATAGGTCCGGAACGCCTGCCGGATGTGATCGCGTAACTCGCCGTCGTCCCATGGCTTGGTGAGGAAGCGATAGATCGCACCATGATTGATCGCTTCAGTCACGGTCTCCAGGTCGGCATAGCCTGACAATACGAGGCGCACCGTGTCGGGGTAAAGCATTTTTACCCGGGCGAGAAACTCCGTCCCGCTCATTTCCGACATCAGCTGGTCGGACAGGATCACCTGTACCTCGTTGCTGGCCAGCAATTCCAGGGCATTGCTCACCGTAGTGGCGGTGATGATGCGATAACCATCGCGCCGGAACAGGCGTACCAGGGAGCTGAGTACGTTCTCCTCATCGTCCACCAGCAGCAGCGTGCGGTCCGAGCGGGTGGGGAGGAAGAGTTCAGGCCGCAGATACCGGCCCAGCAGGATCTGTCCTGCAGTTTTTGCGTCCACGGGTTCGCGGAACAGATACCCCTGGAAGTAGTCGCAATCCGTTCGCCGCAGGAATCCGAGCTGGGCTTCGGACTCCACGCCGTTGGCGACCACCTTCATTCCCAGCTGGTGCGCCATGGCGATCATGGCGCGAACGATCGCGGTCTCGCGGCTGCCTTGGAGGGCAGCATTGACGAAACTGCGGTCGACCTTGAGCACGTCGGCCGGATAGCGCGCGAGCAGACGCAAGCTGGCATCGCCCGTGCCAAAGTTGTCCAGCACCAGGCCAATGCCCTCGCGGCGCAATGCCCGGGTAGTGCGGAACACCTGCTGCACGTCGTCATTGAGAGCGCTTTCGTTGAGTTCAAGCATGATCGCAGACGAGGGCAGTCCGGCCTGCTGCATGCTTCCAAGCAGATGGTCAACAAACCCCGGTTGCAGCAGTTGCAGCGTGGAAACGTTGACCCCTATGAAAAAATCGTCGCGGCCCTGGGCCCGCCACGCCCGTGCCTGGGCCACAACGCGCTCGATCATCCAGTCGCCGATCTGCAGGATCACCCCGAGTCGCTCGGCGGTGCGGATGAAGCGTTCCGGCATCAGTTCGCCCAGTATCGGGGACTTCCAGCGGATCAGTGCTTCCATCCCGACTACCCGGCCGTCCCGCGCGCTTATCTTGGGCTGGTATTTCAGTCGAAGTTCGTCGCGTGCGGCGGCCTCGATAATCAGTTTGGCTATCACCCGATCCCCGGACGGCTGTTCCGTGGGGTCTGGGTCCTCAGGCGACAACGTTTCCCCAGACGGTGAACGCCACAGTGAAGATTCGGCGATCTGGAGGAGAGCCGAGGCGTCGTTACCCTGGTCCGGACAAACACTCATCCCGGCCTTGGCGGTGAGCACCAGGGTGTAGGGCAACACCGAAACTGGTTGTTCGATCAACGCAATCAGTGCTTCGCACGCCTGTCCGGGTGTCAGGTCGTTGCCATCCAGCTGCATCGCAACCAAAAACTCATCGCTGCCGTGGCGCCATACTTCGCCGCGTCCGGCGATGGCTGCCCGCAGGCGTTGGCCCACCACGTCGAGGACGCGGTCGCCGACTTCGATACCCATGTTCTGGTTGATCGAGGCGAAGTGCTCGATATCGATGTGGAGCAGGAGCACCTTATGAGTGCCCACCCCGGCGCTGCGTAGCAATGTTTCCAGCGCTGGATGGCCAGCGCCCAAGCGGGGCAGGGGCTGGGGAGGGGCGTCAGCGTCTGGCGTCAACATGGTTCAGTCGGTTGCGCGCCGTAAAACGGCACCAAGGTGGCTCAATGCCAAGGGAGCCGCACGATGACGCAGGTGCCGCACCCGGGTGATGAGGTGACGCTCAGTCTACCGCCGATACCCTGGGCCCGCGCGCGCATTTCGGCCAGTCCATCGCCGGGCTCCAATTGCGGATCAAATCCGCGACCATCGTCACGGATCTCCATAGTCAGCACATCCTCTCCAGCTTGCAGGCAGGCGGTGATGTGCTCCGCGCCGGCGTGGCGCAGCGCGTTGGCGAGTGCCTCCTGCGCAATGCGGAAACCTGCTTCTTCTACGTGCCGCGTGGGGCGTCGAGGCAGTGGGAGCAGTTCCAGGTTGATTGGCAGGTCAATGTCTTTATTGATTTCTCCGACGTACCAGCGCAGCGCTGCTTCCAGGCCGAGTGACCTGAGCTGTGGAGGCTGCAAGTAGTTGGACAGCGAGCGGAGCTGCCCCAATGCGACATCCGCCTGGGCAAGAATGTTCTGCAGTTCATCGGTGTGCAACAGGGGATCAAGCTCGTGCAGCGCGCCGTATGCGGACATCCGGATGGCAGCGAGGGCCTGACTCGGGCCGTCGTGCAAAGCCCGCACGGTTCCGTAGCGTTCCTCCTCATGGGCGGGAAAAAGACGGTTGACCAGGCTCGTGGGGCCTACTTCGCCTTCCTGGTTTGCGATCGTCTCGATCAGTAGCACCTGCCAAGCGCCCCCGGCCTGATGTGCCGGGCCGGTCTTGACCACAAGAGTGCTGTCCGGATACGGGGGGGCAAGTGGCAGGAAGAAGCCCCCCGAATGCTGGCCGCCAGATCGCGGCTGTTCCAACCAGTTCCGCAGACTGGCAGCGCAGCTGGAATCCACCAGCTCGGTGATCAGCCGGCCGGCAAGATCCTCCGGTGTGGCGCCGAAAGCTCGGGCGCCCGCGGCATTGATGGCCTGTACCCGGTGGTCGTGCAAGAGCAGGGCGCCACCGGGAAGCAGGTGGAGCAGCTCATGCATGCTTGGGGTTCCGGAGGACATGGCATGTCTGCAACACGGGAGGCCGCCAGTGTACTTCGCGGGGCACCCCTGACGAGGGGCTCAGAACAGCTCGACCGTCCCCGCTCCCATGGATTCCTGGGCCACCGGTTTGTGCGGCGGCTTTTCCCAGACGCTGCGCTGTTCGCGCAGCCGCTGGCCGATCTGCTTGAGCGCGCGCATCATCTCATCGTCGACGGTTCCGCCGTTGCGGCGCAACAGGTCCTGCAGGTCTATGGCTTCGCGGTTGATGGCGCTCAGCCGCTCCAGGTGCGAATGCACGCCGCCAAGGGCCTGCGTAGCGATGTCCTCGAATTGCAAGGCACGTACTGCTTCGCCCACGCTGGTGTCGATGGCCCGGCCGCAGTCGGAAATTTCCCGCATGCCGTCGCCGAGCGAGCGGTTGATAGCAGCCACCTGGTCGAGCATTTCAGCGGCTTCCGCACGCGCCTCCCGTGAGCGGTCCAGGTCCCGGGACGCCATATTCGACACGGTTCCGCGGACCTTGGTGATTGATTCCTTCGAACTGTGGGCAAGCTTGCGGATCTGCTCGTTGAACGCGGTGGAACGCTCCGACAGGTTGCGTACTTCGTCTGCCACAACGGCAAAACCCCGGCCCGCCTCACCAGCCCTCGCCGCTTCAATGGCTGCATTGAGCGCCAGCAGGTTGGTCTGGTCGGCAATCGACTTCACGTCCTCAAGGAGGGCAAAAATGCCGTCCAGGTGACCTGCCATCTCGTCGATATGGGTGACGGTGGTAACGCTCTGGCCGCTCACCTGCTCGAGGGCTTCAACCAGTTGTTCCATACGCTGGCTGGCGTGTTGTGCAAAGCGGGCCACATCGGAACCCTTCGAGCCATTCTGGTCACCGGTCTGGTCAAGGATGCGCGACATCGCCTGTGCCTGCTGGCGTGACTTGTGGTTCATTGCCTCGAAGCTGGTGCCCAGTCCGGCGACCGCTTGACGGACCAGTTCGCGGGTGCGCTCGACCTCTGCGCGGGAGCCGTCGATCTCCGCGCTCACGAACTGGCGCAGATCTGTCAACAGCTGGTCCTGTTCCTGGAACACACGCTGGTGCGCCAATGGTCGGGTGACTTCGCGCCGGACAAGCCAGAACGCAAGAACCAGCCAACTGGTGGTCATGGTGATAAGGACTGCCCAACGCACCGGAGCGGACCAGCCGAGGGCAAAAGCCAGCGGCAGCAACAGGGTCAGGATCAGTGGGGCAGCAAGGCGAATCAGGATACGTGCATACATGGACGCTACTCGGCCGGTTCTACATACCCGGTATCGGCGCCATCCCCGTCAACTTTAGCTTCCAGTTACCCCGACACAGTGGCAGCCCGGGGCGAAGGGCCCTGATCAGACCAGAGCGGCTTCCACCGCCGCCAGCAGCTGTTTGCGACGCAGCAGGAAATCCAGGTAGCTGCCGCCCATCTGGCGCCACAGCACCGCCGAGCGCACCGCAGCGAGCAGCACCGCGCGGATTTCAGAAACGATGTCGGCCTGGCCCAGGTAGTGCGGATTGCCCTGCACCATGACCCGGGGGCGCAGGTGGCTGACGGTGTCGGCATACAGGGTGCCCAGACTGCTGAGGACCTCAGGATGGGTAGGGCTGGTGCGGGCCGCTTCGATATTGGCGGCGGCAATGCCGCGCTGCACGCGCTGGACCATTTCGCCGTCGTTGATGAAGCGGCGTTCCAGCTGCATCACTGCCAGGGCCAGCTTGGGCAGTTGCTCGTCGTCGGGCAGGTTGTTGAAATAGCCGTGCAGCAGGCGCAGGCCGGGGCGTACGAACTCGGCGCCGCCGTAGACGTCTTCGGCCGAGGCGGCATCCATGCGGAGCACGCTTTGCAACGCGGTGCCAAGCACCGCGGCGTCGGCCTGGCCGGTCTCGGCGATCCGGCGCACCTGTTTGAGCGCCTGCGCAAGGCCAGCGAGGGCCAGTACCCGTTCCTGCATCATTCTGCTGCTGCACTCCGTAGTGCGGATCCAAGGTCGGCAATGGTACCTGCTGACGGGTTGTGGCTGCGCTCCAGCGGGGCGTCGGTGGTCTCGATCACCGCGCCTCCCAGGCACACATCACCGTCGTAGAGCACCAGTGACTGACCGGGGGTGACGGCGCGCTGGGGTCGCTGGAAGGTCACTTCAAGGCGCCCGTCATCGCTCACCTGCACCCGGCACGGCTCGGGCGGCTGGCGGTACCGGGTCTGGGCCAGGCATTCGAATGTGGCCGCGGGCGGAGCGCCGGCAATCCAGTGGGCCAGCTCGGTCCAGGTCGTTGTGGACATCAGCCAGTGACTGTCACCGCCTTGGTCGACGTACAGCACGTTGCTGGCTACATCCTTGCCCACCACGTACCAGGGCGCCGGCGCAAAGCCGCGCACGCCACCCAGGTTGAGCCCGCCGCGCTGTCCCAGGGTGTAATAGAACACGCCCGGATGTTCGCCCAGCACCTGGCCCGCGGGGGTGCGGATTTCGCCGGCCTGCGCGGGCAGATACCGGCCCAGGAACTCGCGGAAGTCGCGCTCGCCGATGAAACAGATACCGGTGGAGTCTTTCTTTTCCGCCGTGGGCAGCCCGGCCTCGCGGGCCATGGCGCGCACGTTGGCCTTCACCAGCTCGCCAAGCGGGAACACGGTGGCCGCCAGCTGCTCCTGGCCCAGTTGGTGCAGGAAATAGCTCTGGTCCTTGGCCGCATCGCGGGCGCGAAGCAGCCGCCAGCGGTCGCCCTGGCGGTCGATGCGGGCGTAATGGCCCGTGGCGATCCGCTCGGCTCCCAGGTCGCGGGCGGCGTCCAGGAAATGCTTGAACTTGATTTCGCGGTTGCACAGCACGTCGGGATTGGGCGTGCGGCCGGTGGCGTATTCGGCCAGGAAATGCTCGAACACCCCCTGCCAGTATTCGCCGGAAAAATCGCGGAAGTGGATCGGGATACCCAGCCGGCCGCTGACTGCGACCGCGTCGCGGCGGTCATCCTCGGCCCGGCAGTCGCCGCTGCCGTCGTCGGCCCAGTTCTGCATGAACAGCGCGGCCAACGGCTCGGCGGCATCGCGCAGCAGCAGGGCGGCGACGGATGAGTCGACGCCGCCGGACATGCCGATGATGGTGCGGGGGGAGGTCATGAGGGTGCGCGGTGCGTGTGGACAGGGTAAGGCCGGTATGAGGGCTGGGCCGCTTGCCGACAAGGGCGGTCGTGCCTGACCAGCGTGGTCAGGCGGTGTCAGGCAGCTGGTTGAGCAGCGACAGCGGGAAGCTGCGACCGGCCAGGAAGTCCGCGGCAGTCCGCCACACCAGCGGGCTGCGGTGGCGCGCGGCGGATTCCTGCAGCTCGGCAGGGGTCAGCCACAGGGCCCGCAGGATGCCATCATCCAGCGGCCGCTCTGGATCGTGGGCGACCGGCTCGCCCACGAACGCGAACCGCAGGTAGTGGCGGCCGCCGCGGCCGTCTTCGGCCACGGGGGCCTTCCACTGGTAGGCGCCGACGAAAGCGGTCAACCGCACTTGCCAGCCGGTTTCTTCCAGGGTCTCGCGTACGGCGGCGTCCACCAGGCTTTCGTCCGGCTCAAGGTGTCCCGCCGGCTGATTGATCACCAGCTGGCCGCTGACGCGTTCTTCCACGCACAGCAGTCGACCGCCCTCCACGACCAGCGTGGCCACGGTGACGTCTGGCTGCCAGAATCGGCCTTCGCGGTAGCTCATATCAGGGGCGTTCGGGTCTTCAAACATCCCACATTGTCCTTGCGCGGCCCGGCGGCGTCTACGTGGCGGATGCACCGGGCCCGTATAATCACCTCCATGACACGCAAGAACGAACACGAACGCGACCACGGCGTTGCGGTACAGGCTGACCGGCCGGAGGTCGCGCGACCGCCGCTTTATTCGGTGATCCTGCTCAATGACGACTACACGCCCATGGATTTCGTGGTTGAGATCCTGGTCCGCTTCTTCGCCCTGGACGTTGAACGCGCCACCCAGGTCATGCTGCACGTCCACACCCGCGGTCGGGGGGTTTGCGGCGTTTTCAGCCGCGAGGTGGCCGAGTCCAAGGTGGCGCAGGTGAATGAATACTCAAGGATGAACCAGCACCCCTTGCTCTGCACCATGGAAAAAGCGTAAACGGGGAGGGCAGTGGAAATCCGGCGTCATCGCCCCCATCCAAGGCAGCAGTAGCTACTTTCGGAGGCACCCAGCCCCATGTTCAGCAAGGATCTCGAATACACCATCGGCCAGTGCTACAAGCACGCCCGACAGGCACGCGACGAGTACATGACGGTCGAGCACCTGCTCCTGTCATTGCTCGACAACCCGTCGGCGGAAGCAGTGCTCAAGGCCAGCGGAGCCGATTTCCAGCGCCTGCGATCCGAGCTGGAGCAGGCGATACTGACCACCGTTTCCAAGCTTCCCGACGATGACGGGCGGGACACCCAGCCCACGCTCGGCTTCCAGCGCGTGTTGCAGCGTGCTGTCTATCACGTGCAGTCATCGGGCAAGAAGGAAGTCACCGGTGCCAACGTGCTGGTGGCCATCTTCGGCGAGAAGGACTCGCACGCGGTCTACTACCTCAACCAACAGGATGTCACCCGGCTGGACGTGGTGAACTACCTGTCGCACGGCATTGCCAAGGCTGGCGACGATGAGCCGACACCCAGCGGCGAGGAGGCCGAGGAAGGCAGCGGCAGCGGAGGCGGCGAGACCAAGGGTGACGCCCTGAGCGAGTACGCGACCGATCTGAACCAGATGGCTCGCGAGGGCAGGATCGACCCGCTGGTGGGCCGGGCCGAGGAAATCGAGCGCACGATCCAGATCCTGTGTCGTCGGCGCAAGAACAACCCGCTCTACGTAGGCGAGGCCGGCGTAGGCAAAACCGCGATTGCCGAAGGGCTGGCCAAGCGCATCGTCGATGGCGAGGTGCCCGAGGTGCTTGCCGATGCCACCATCTATTCGCTCGACCTGGGCGCGCTGGTGGCCGGCACCAAGTACCGGGGTGACTTCGAGAAGCGCCTGAAAGCGGTGCTGACGGCGATCCGCAAGCACGACGGCGCGGTGCTGTTCATCGATGAGATCCACACCATCATCGGTGCCGGCTCGGCCTCCGGCGGCACCATGGATGCGTCCAACCTGATCAAGCCGGCGTTGGCTTCCGGGGAGCTGCGCTGCATCGGCTCGACCACGTTCCAGGAATACCGCGGCATCTTCGAAAAAGATCGGGCCCTTGCCCGGCGTTTCCAGAAGATCGACATCGTGGAGCCGACCACCAGCGAGGCCTTCGAGATCCTGCGCGGGCTCAAGCCCAGGTACGAGGCCCACCACGACGTCACCTACGCCGATGATGCCCTTCAGGCGGCCGTGGACCTGTCGGTCAAGCATATTGCCGACCGTCTGCTGCCGGACAAGGCCATCGATGTGATGGACGAGGCCGGCGCGCGCCAGCGCCTGCTGCCAGAGGACGTGCGCAAGCAGCTGATCGATGTGGAAGAAATGGAGACAATCGTCGCCAAGATGGCGCGGATTCCGGCCAAGCAGGTCAGCGCTTCGGACAAGGATGTGCTGGGCCACCTGGAGCGCAATCTCAAGATGGTGATCTTCGGCCAGGATCCGGCGATCGAGACGCTGGCCTCGGCGATCAAGCTGGCCCGCTCGGGCTTGGCGAACCCGGACAAGCCGATCGGCAACTTCCTCTTCGCCGGCCCCACCGGCGTGGGCAAGACCGAGGTCACCCGCCAGCTTGCGCTGCAACTGGGCATTGAGCTGGTGCGCTTCGATATGTCCGAGTACATGGAGTCGCATTCGGTGAGCCGCCTGATCGGTGCTCCCCCGGGTTACGTGGGCTTTGACCAGGGCGGGCTGCTGACCGAAAAGATCGTCAAGACGCCGCACTGTGTGCTGCTGCTGGACGAGGTGGAAAAGGCCCACCCGGACATCTTCAATATCCTGCTGCAGGTGATGGACCGCGGCGTGCTCACCGATACCAATGGACGCGAGGCCAACTTCCGCAACGTGATCCTGGTGATGACCACCAACGCCGGGGCCGCCCACGCCGCGCGGCGCAGCATCGGTTTCACGCAGCAGGATCACAGCACGGATGCGATGGAGGTGATCCGCAAGAGTTTCACCCCGGAGTTCCGCAACCGTCTGGACGCGGTCGTCCAGTTCCAGTCGCTGGGTTTCGACCACATCCTGCGGGTGGTGGACAAGTTCCTGATCGAGCTGGAGAGCCAGCTGCAGGAGAAGAATGTCACCGTCACCGCAAGCGCCGAGGCGCGGGAGTGGCTGGCCAGGCACGGGTTCGACCCGCAGATGGGCGCGCGCCCGATGGCGCGGATCATCCAGGACCGGATCAAGCGTCCGCTGGCCGACGAGCTGCTGTTCGGCAAGCTGGTCAACGGCGGCCGGGTCAGCGTGCAGGTGAAGGACGACGAGCTGGTGGTCGAGTCCTGGCCGGAGTCGGAGAAGCTGCTGCCTGCCGCAGTGGAGTGAACACCCGGTGCGGCGGCGCGCCCGGGAAGGGCGCGTCCACGAACAGCGGGCACACAAAGAAGGCGGCCATTGGCCGCCTTCTTTGTATCCGGCGCGCCTGGGCGCTGCGCGGTTACTTCATCCGGTAGGTGATACGGCCCTTGGTCAGGTCGTAGGGAGTCATCTCTACCTTGACCCGGTCGCCGGTGAGGATGCGGATGTAGTGCTTGCGCATCCGCCCGGAGATGTGGGCAATGATCTCGTGTCCGTTCTCGAGCTTGACCCGGAACATGGTGTTCGGGAGGGTCTCGGAAACGGTGCCTTCAAATTCTATGACGTCGTCTTTCGCCATGCGTCCTGTGTCGGTTGGCGGGCCTGAGGTCGGCCCATGAAAACAGTCAACCATTATGCCACACGGCCAAGTCCGCGGGCAAAGCCCGGCTCAGCCCGGCTCAGCCCGGACCGGGGGTGGGTGGGACCAGGTCGGCCGCGGGAACCCGGCCGAATGGCTCGTTCCAGGACCCGACCAGACCCGGCAGGGCGGCCAGGCGCTGCACTTCGGCCTGGAAGCGCGTCCTTGGCCAGCGCTCCGCCCCCATCCGCAGCAGGTGCGCATTTTCCACCTGGGCATCGAGCAGCGGCCAGCCGTTGGCCGACAGCCACCCGGCCAAGCCGGCCAGGGCCGCCTTGGAACCGCCCGATTCGGCGCTGAACATGCTTTCGCCAAAGAACATCCGGCCTACGGCCACGCCATAGATTCCACCCACCAGGCGAGTGCCGTCATACACCTCCACGCTGTGGGCGTGGCCGAGGTCGTGCAACTGCTGGTAGGCCTGGCGCATCGGATCGGTGATCCAAGTGCCTGCCTGGCCGGGACGCGGTGCCTTGGCGCAGGCTTCGACCACTTCGGCGAAGGCGCAATCGGCGCGCAGCTCCCAGCTGCTGCGGCGCAGGGTGCGGCGGAACCGGGAGGCCAGGTGCACACCGTCGGTGTGGAACACCATGCGCGGATCCGGACTCCACCACAGGACCGGCTGACCCTGCGAATACCAGGGAAAGATGCCGTGGCGGTAGGCGTTGAGCAGTCGGGCAGGGGACAAACAGCCGCCGATCGCCAGCAGCCCGTCCGGCTCACGCAGGGCAGATTCCACCGGCGGAAACGGCGCATCCGGATCGGCAGACAGCAGCGGCGGGCGGAAATGCATCCCCACATTCTAGAGGCTGACCTGTAGGAGCGCGCCATGCGCGCGAAGCCGCGTGAAATCTGCTTCGTTTCGCGAAGCCTTGTTGAAAGCGACCCCAGGATCCACGGTTGGCGGCCACCCCTCTGACCCTCAAGGGCCCGCGGCTTCGCGCGCATGGCGCGCTCCTACAGGGTGAATGGTGATCTGGTGTCCAGCAGGGCTTTGTAGCGGTGCACGGAGGCGGTCTCTTCCGCGCACCAGCGGCGCAGGGCATCGGCGAACGCCGGGTCGGCGATCCAGTGCCGGCTGCGCACGTATGTTGGCAGGAACCCGCGCGCGATCTTGTGCTCGCCCTGTGCCCCCGGCTCGAACACGCGCAGCCCCTCGCGCAGGCAGTACTCGATGCCCTGGTAGTAGCAGGTCTCGAAATGCAGCCCGGGCACCTCCCGCTCCGCACCCCAATAGCGCCCGTAGAGGGTGTCGCCGCCGCGCAGACACAGGGCGCCGGCGATGGGCTCGCCATCCAGCTCCGCCAGTACGATGACCAGGGCACGTGGCATGGCGCGGGCCAGGTGCTGAAGGAACCCGAGCGTCAGCGCCGGCGAATTGCCGTAATCGGCGAAAGTGGCCAGATAGAAGCCGTACATCGCCTCCAGGTCCTGCTCGCTGGCCTCATCGCCGTGGACAACGCGAAAGCTGATTCCGGCGCGGGCCACTTTCGCCCGCTCCTGGCGGATGTTCTTGCGTCGGCGCCGGTCCAGTGCGGCAAGAAACGCTTCGAAATCGGGCCACCCGGCGTTGTTGTGCCAGTGATATTGCACGTCGGTGCGCTGCAGCCAGGCGGGGCCGAAGTCGGCCTCCTCGGTCGGGGTGTGGAAGTTGATGTGTGCCGACGACAAACCGAGTTGGGTGGCCGTGGACTCAATTGCCTGGAGCAGGGCCGGTCGGTACTGGGCGTCACCCAGGAGGCGGGGGCCGGTAACGGGAGAGTAGGGCACCGCGCCCAGCCACTTCGGAAAGTAGTCGCGTCCGTACTGGGCGTATGCATGTGCCCAGGCGTGGTCAAAAACGAACTCCCCGTGGGAGTTGGTTTTCAGGTAGCCCGGCACCGCGGAAACCAGGGTTTCACCCTGCCACAGAGTCACGTGATGCGGCGTCCAGCCCCATTCGGCGCGCAGACAGCCGTGGCGTTCCAGTCCTGCCAGGAAGGCCTGGGTCACAAAGGGATTGGCACCGTCGTGCAGCGCGTCCCACTGGGCCTGGGAGACGTCTGCAAGGGAATCAACGATGCGTGTGGTCAGCATTGCGAGGGCGGCATGATCTTCCGGATTGATACGATAGATGGCATGACCCTGGCGGCTCCGGAAAGCCCGGCGCGGTCATCCGCGGCCGGGCGTTCGCAAATGGCGGGAGCCGCCCATGAGGCGGTCAGCAGGCGCAGTTACTCGCCCTTGTCGAGGAATTTTTCGGCATCCAGCGCGGCCATGCAGCCGAAGCCGGCCGAAGTGATCGCCTGGCGGTAGTGCTGGTCGGCCACGTCGCCCGCAGCGAACACGCCGGGAACCGAGGTGGCCGTGGCGCCGCCCGACAGCCCGGAACGGATCTCGATGTAGCCGTCGTTCATGGCCAGCTGGCCTTCAAACAGCCCGGTGTTGGGCGTATGGCCGATGGCCACGAAGAAGCCGTGCACGGCGATCTCCCGGGTTGACTCGTCAAGCGTCGACTTCACCCGCAGCCCGGTCACGCCGGCCTCGTTGCCAAGCACCTCGTCCACCACGTGGTTCCAGACCGGCACGATCTTCCCGGCTTCGATCTTGGCAAACAGCTTGTCCTGCATGATCTTCTCGGCGCGCAGGCTGTCGCGGCGGTGGACCAGATAGACCTTGCTGGCCAGGTTGGACAGATACAGGGCTTCTTCGACCGCGGTATTGCCGCCGCCGACCACGGCCACTTCCTTGTCCTTGTAGAAGAATCCATCGCAGGTGGCGCAGGCGGACACACCGCGACCCTTGAACTTTTCCTCCGACTCCAGCCCCAGGTATTTGGCGGTGGCGCCGGTGGAGATGATCAGCGCGTCTGCGGTGTACTCGCCGTTGTCGCCCTTGAGCCGGAACGGCCGCTGCGACAGGTCGGCGGTGTGGATGTGGTCGAACACCGTCTCGGTTTCGAAGCGTTCGGCATGCGCCTGCATGCGTGCCATCAGGTCCGGTCCCATCAGGCCATGGGCATCGCCCGGCCAGTTGTCGACTTCGGTGGTGGTCATCAGCTGACCGCCCATTTCCAGGCCGGTCACGACCACCGGTTTGAGGTTGGCGCGGGCGGCATAAACGGCAGCGGTCCAGCCTGCAGGACCAGAGCCGAGGATCAGCAGATGACAGTGTTTGGGGGTGCTCACATGTATACTCGCGACAGCGGAAAGACGACCTTTCGGGCCATATAGCTTGAGGGCCGGACCAGCGCAAAACAAGGCGAGCAGCAGGCTGCCAGCGCGACACAGCGTCCGCATCCGCAGGCGTGCATGGCTGCTCCCGGCTGCTGTTGCCACCAGGGAGACGATCTTGCGAATCGGCGTACCGAAAGAAACCAAAACGGCCGAGGGACGCGTTGCCCTGGTGCCCGCTGCCGCCGGCGATCTGGTGAGGTCCGGCCATGAGGTCTGGGTGGAGCAGGGCGCAGGCGAGCGTTCCGGCCATGCCGACCAGGCCTATGCCAGCCTTGGGGTGAACATTGCTCCCGATGCTGCTGCGCTTTACGAAAGGGGCCAGCTGATCGTCAAGGTCAAGGAGCCCGTCGGCGCCGAAATCGAGTACCTGCGCAGCGACCATCTCCTGTTCTGTTATCTGCATCTGGCGGCCGAGCCAAAGCTGACCCGGCGTCTGCTGGAGATCGGACTGACTGCGGTTGCTTTCGAGACAGTGGAGCTTGAGAGCGGGGCACTGCCGCTGCTGGCGCCCATGTCGGAGATTGCCGGCAAGCTCGCCGTACAGGTGGGCACCACCCTCATGCACGCCACCAACGGGGGCAAGGGCCGTCTGCTGGGCGGCGTGCCCGCGGCTTCGCGCGGCAAGGCGGTGGTGTTCGGCGCCGGCCAGGCCGGTGGATCGGCCGCCGCCACGCTCGCCGCCATGGGCGCGAACGTGGTGGTGTTTGAAAAGCGCCTGGAGCGGATGGACGCCATGATGCGCCTGGGCGCAAACGTGACTGCCCTGTATCCCTATCAGGAAGCAATCGCGAAAGAGGTGGCGGGGGCGGATCTGCTGGTCGGCGCGGTGCTGATTCCCGGCGCGCGGGCCCCCCGGGTGCTGAGCCGGGAGATGCTCAGGCAGATGGAGACCGGCAGCGTGCTGGTGGACATCTCGATCGACCAGGGCGGTTGCTTTGAAACCTCGCGGCCCACCAGCTGGGACGATCCAACCTATGTGGACGAGGATGTCACCCACTTCTGCGTGGGCAACATGCCAGGCGCGGTGCCGCAGACCGCATCGCAGGCGATCTGCGCGGCGATCACCCCGTGGGTGGATGCACTGGCCAACGGCGACTGGCGCGGCAACCGTGCGCTGGTGCGTGGGATCAATGTGGAAGCCGGCAGTCTGGTCCATCCGGCGCTGCAGGACCTCAGCTGAGCCGTGGCACCACCTTGCGCAGGCAAAGAGATTCGCCGGGCCCCGACTGTTGATTTAAGATCAACCGCATAGCGAACACTTTTAAGGTAAAGGGCACGGTGGCGAAAGCGCTTACAGAACGTGGCAAGCGGCAACGCGGGACCACCCGCAAGGTTGCAGGGGACAATCCGCGCCGGCAGCGACTGTGGCGCGATATTGCGCTGATCCTGATCGCGCCGCTGTTGCTTTACCTGTTTGCCAGTCTGATCACCTATTCCCCAAGTGATCCGGCCTGGTCGAGTCATTCGGGCAACGTGACCGAGCCGCTCCACAACGTGGGCGGGCCCGTGGGCGCCTGGCTGGCCGATGTGCTGCGCTATCTGTTCGGCTATGTGGCGTTCCTGCTGCCCTTGGTGCTGGGAGCGATCGCCTGGATCGCGCTGTTCGGCATGGACAGCGACGGCGATGGCAAGGCCGACCTGGGGCCGGCGCTGCGCCTGGTTGGACTGTGCGGCTTCCTGATCTCCGCCTGCGGCCTGCTTGCGTTGGGCGCGTCAAACGCGGCCGACTTCTCAGCCGGCGGCGGAGGCATCCTCGGCCGGCTGGTGGGTAATTCGCTGTACGCGGCGTTCGGTGGAGTGGGCGGCAACCTGTTCCTGCTGGCCCTGCTATTGACCTCGATCACCCTGGCCACCGGCCTGTCCTGGCTGGCGGTGATGGACAGGTTGGGCGGCTGGGTAATGAAGCTGCCCGACCTGCTCAGGCGCAGCAGCAAGCAGGCGGGAGAGTGGAAACGGGCGCGCGACCTGCGCGAAGAGCGGGTGGAAGTACGCCGGGCCGATACCGAGAAGCGCGTGCGTCGTGAGCCGGTCAGGATCGAACCGCCGGCCGCGCCGCAGGTGGAAAAGAGCGAGCGGGCCAAGCGTGAGCAGCAGATTCCGCTGTTCACCGGCACTGGCGGCGGTGATTCCGGCCTGCCGCCGCTGTCGCTGCTGGACGAACCCAAGCCGCAGCCGAAGGGCTACGACGAGGACACGCTGGAAACCCTGTCGCGCCAGATCGAATTCAAACTCAAGGACTTCCGCATCGATGTGGAAGTGACGGAGGCCCAGCCGGGGCCGGTGATCACCCGCTTTGAGATGGAGCCGGCGCCGGGTATCAAGGTCAGCCAGATCAGCTCGCTGGACAAGGACATCGCCCGCGGGCTGAGCGTCAAGTCTGTACGCGTGGTGGATGTGATCCCCGGTAAATCGGTGATCGGCCTGGAGATCCCGAACACGCGGCGCGAGATGATCTACCTGTCCGAGCTGCTGCGTTCCAAGGAGTACGACAAATCGCCCAGCCCGCTGACCCTGGCGCTGGGCAAGGACATCGGCGGGCGCTCAACCGTTGCCGACCTGGCGCGCATGCCGCACCTGCTGGTCGCCGGTACCACCGGCTCCGGCAAATCGGTGGCGGTCAACGCCATGGTGCTGAGCCTGCTGTTCAAGGCCACCCCCGACCAGCTGCGGCTGCTGATGATCGATCCGAAGATGCTCGAGCTGAGCGTCTACGAGGGCATCCCGCACCTGCTGGCGCCGGTGGTCACCGACATGAAGGAGGCCGCCAACGGCCTGCGCTGGTGCGTGGCCGAAATGGAGCGGCGCTACAAGCTGATGAGCGCGGTGGGCGTGCGCAACTTGGCCGGCTTCAATAAGAAGGTCAAGGAAGCGCAGGACAGCGGCCAGCCGCTGCTGGACCCGCTGTTCCGGCCCGACTCCGAATCGGAGGCGGTGGCCGAGCCGCTGGAGGCGCTGCCGTACATCGTCGTGATCATCGACGAGTTCGCCGACATGATGATGATCGTCGGCAAGAAGGTGGAAGAGCTGATTGCACGCCTGGCACAGAAGGCGCGTGCGGCCGGTATCCACCTGATCCTCGCCACCCAGCGTCCATCGGTGGACGTGATCACCGGCCTGATCAAGGCCAACATCCCGACCCGCATCGCGTTCCAGGTCAGCTCCAAGATCGATTCGCGCACCATCCTGGACCAGTCCGGCGCCGAAACCCTGCTGGGCCACGGTGACATGTTGTACATGCCGCCTGGTACGGCCCTGCCGGAGCGCGTGCACGGTGCCTTCGTGTCCGACGAAGAAGTGCACCGGGTGGTCGAGCAGCTCAAGCAGGGGACCGGTGCCAACTACATCGACGGCGTGCTGGAAGAGGTCCAGACCATGGGCGACGGCGTGGTGGTGGGTGCCACCGGGCTGCCTGAATCCGACGGTGGCGATGAAAGCGACCCGCTGTACGACGAGGCGGTGAAGATCGTCACGGAAACCCGGCGCGGCTCGATTTCCGGCGTGCAGCGGCGGCTGAAGATCGGCTACAACCGCGCGGCGCGCCTGATCGAAGCCATGGAGGCGGCAGGGGTCGTGAGTCCGCCTGAAAACAACGGTGATCGCACGGTGCTGGCGCCTCCGCCTCCCAGGTAGCCCGGTAACAACCAAGCGGCTCGGGCGTGACGGCCCGGCGCCGTCATGGCTCGTATTCAGCCACGCCTGTGCACACTTTCCGCAACCCGATTGATTCCCGGAGCACCAATGAACCGCATCCTCAGTGTCATGGTTGTCCTGCTTGCGGCCGCCTTTGCCGGGAATGCGCATGCCGATGCGCGCGCCAGCCTGGACAGCTTCACCAGCGACCTGCGCGGACTGCAGGGCAACTTCTCCCAGCAGGTCTACGACGGCAGCGGCCGGTTGCGCGAAAGCTCCAGCGGCAGCGTGGCCCTTTCAGCGCCGCGGCTGTTCCGCTGGGAGTACGAAAACCCGTATCCGCAGCTGATCATTGCCGACGGCACCCGGGTGTGGGTCTACGATCCGGACCTGGAGCAGGTCACCGTGCGGCCGCAGGGCGAGGAAGAGCAGAGCAATCCCCTGGCAGCGTTGATCGACCCGGCCATGCTCGATCGCGACTTCGTGATCGGCAAGGGCGGCACCCGAGACGGTTTGGAATGGCTGGAGATCGCGCCGCGCCAGGCCACCGACGCCGGGTTCCAGAACGCGCAGCTCGGCTTTGCCGATAGCTCCCTGGTGAAGATGGAAATTCTGGATGCGCTGGGCCAGCGCACCACGATCGAATTTTCCAACTGGCAGAAGAACCCGTCCTTCGCTGCGGATGCCTTCCGCTTCACCCCGCCGCCCGGCGTGGACGTGGTGGGCGAGCCCTGAGTTCTGCCGCCAGACTGACTGCTTGAATGACTCCGGCCCGCGTGCGAACGCGGGCCGGTTGCGTTGGGCTGTCCTGCAAGCCGTGCGTTCGGCGTATGCATTGGACAGACCCAACAGCTAAGGAAGTGGCAGTCACATGCAGCCAGAACCACAGATTCCCGCGCAGGACCATAGTCGTTCAAACGCACTCATTGAACGGGCGAAGGCGATCCTGCTGTCCCCGCGCAGCGAATGGCCCGCGATCGCGGCCGAGCCGGCAACTACCGCCAGCCTGTATACCGGCTACTTCATGCTGCTGGCTGCAATTCCGGCGGTGGCCGGCTTCATCAAGGGCAGCCTGATCGGCCACAGCGTGTTCGGCATGAGGATCACCACGCCGTTCATGGCGGGCCTGATGGGCATGGTGCTCGGGTACGTACTGGGACTGGTCGTGCTGTACGTGGTGGCGATGATCGTCAACGCGTTGGCGCCGAAGTTCGAGGGGCAAAAGAACCAGGTGCAGGCGCTCAAGGCGGTCGGCTATGCCTGGACCGCTGCCTGGGTGGCCGGCATTGCCGTGATCGTTCCCGGTGTTGGCTGGCTGCTGGCGCTGGCCGGCGGGGTCTACAGCATCTATCTGCTGTACCTGGGCCTGCCGCATACGATGAAATGTCCGCCAGAGAAGGCAGCTATCTACACCTTGGTCTCGGTGATCGCTGCGATCGTGCTTGGCTGGATCGTGGGGCTGCTGATCGCAGCGGTGACCGGCATGGGTGCATTGGCTGGGGGGATGCTGGGCAGCGTCTCCGGTGGGGGAGGAAACAGCAGCAATGTCACTGTGAACCCCGACAGCAGGATGGGCCAGCTGGTGGAATTCGGCCGGCGGATGGAAGAAGCCGGCAAGCAGATGGACCAGGCCCGGGCCAGCGGCAGCGCGGATGAGCAGGGCAAGGCGCTGGGCGCGCTGATGGGGGCGGTCGCCGGAAGTACCGATGCGGATGGCCAGGTGGTGGAAGCGGTGGCGGCCGATCAGCTGCGGGCGCTGCTGCCGGAAGCCATCGGCAACATGCGCCGAACCGGCATTTCCGCCAGCCGCAGTGGCGCCATGGGCATGCAGATCAGCGAGGCCTCGGCCGAATATGCCGAGGAAGACGGGTCAGGCCGGATCAGCGTGGAAATCCAGGACATGGCCGCGATGTCGGGGATGATGGCCATGGCCGGCGCCTTCGGTATGGACCAGAGCCATGAAACCGACAGCGGATACGAGCGCACCTTCACCCGCGATGGCCAGCTGGTCAACGAGGAGTGGAGTTCCGGCAGCAACCGCGGCCAGTACAGCGTGGTGGTTGGCAACCGGTTCCGGGTGGAAGCCAGCGGCCGGGTCAACAGCATCGACGATCTCCGGAACGTCGTTGGTCAGCTCGAACGGCAGGTCGCGACCCTCCAGTAAATCCTGCGCAAGGGTCGGTCATGCGGACCGGCCTGTTTTCCAACTTGGTATCTTGGGCGCACGTATTCTGTGAGGTGCCCTGTGCAGGAAGACCTGCTTTCCCCCGGTCCTGATCTCTCTGCAGGACTGCGTCCGCTGGCCGAGCGCATGCGGCCGCGGACCATTGATGAAATGGTCGGCCAGCGGCGGCTGCTGGCCCCGGATTCGGTGCTGCGCCGCTCGATCGAAGCCGGCCGGGTGCATTCGATGGTGCTGTGGGGGCCGCCCGGCTGCGGCAAGACCACCTTGGCGCTGTTGCTCGCGCACTACGCCGACGCCGAATTCCGCGCTGTTTCCGCAGTGCTGTCCGGATTGCCGGAGGTGCGCAAGGTGCTGGCGGAAGCCGGGCAGACCTTTGCCAGCGGCCGGCGCACGGTGCTGTTCGTGGACGAAGTGCACCGCTTCAACAAGGCACAGCAGGACGCCTTCCTGCCGCATATCGAGCAGGGCACGATCATCTTCGTTGGCGCAACGACCGAAAACCCTTCGTTTGAACTGAATTCCGCGCTGCTTTCCCGCTGCCGGGTGCATGTGATGGAGGCGGTGTCGCCGGACGATATCCGCCAGGCACTCGAGCGGGCCCTGGCCGACGGTGAGCGCGGCCTGGGGGGCAGGGAAGTGCGCATCGAGCCCGCGCAGCTGCAGCTGCTGGCCGTTGCCGCCGATGGCGACGTGCGCAGGGCCCTGACCCTGCTGGAGATTGCCGCGGAAGTGGCGGGGGGCGAGGGCGGAACCATCACCGATGCCGTATTGGAACAGGTGCTGGCCGACCGCACCCGCCGCTTTGACAAGGGCGGTGAGCAGTTCTACGACCAGATGTCCGCCCTGCACAAATGCGTGCGCAGCTCAAACCCCGATGCCGCGCTGTACTGGCTGGCGCGCATGCTCGACGGCGGTGCGGATCCGGGCTATCTGGCTCGCCGGCTGACCCGCATGGCGGTGGAAGACATCGGCCTGGCCGATCCGCGTGCGCTGCAGATGTCCATCGACGCCTGGGACGCCTTCGATCGGCTCGGGAGCCCGGAGGGCGAGCTGGCCCTTGCCCAGGTGACGATCTACCTGGCCAGCACCGCCAAATCCAACGCCGCCTACAAGGCCTGGGGCACCGCGCGTACCGACGTGCGCAAATACGGCACCCAGGAAGTGCCCATGCATATCCGCAATGCGCCCACCGGGCTGATGAAGGAGCTGGGCTACGGTCGTGGTTATCAGTACGACCACGATGCGGAAGGGGGTGTTTCGCTGGAGCAGACCGGCTTTCCGGATGCCATGGGGGAGCGTGTGTACTACGAGCCTGTGGAGCGGGGGCTGGAGATCAAGCTGGGTGAGAAGCTGGACCGGCTGCGGGCCAAGAGGGCGCAGGCCCGCGCCCGCGGGGTCAGGAACAACATCAAGAAGTAGTTGCAATACTTTGATATTGAATTGTTTGTTTAGGGTCAGTGGCAGGTATATGCTGGCTGGGCAGGGGGCGGCATGGCAGTGGGAGGGCACACCATGAGTAGTCAGGCATCTCCATTACAGTCCGGTCACAGTCGACTGTGCGCGCTTTACGCCCGCGAGGCCCGCGATATATATCCGGGCCGTCCATGGAAGGAGATCGAGCCGCACGTTCGCCGCGCGTGGGAGCGGGCGCCTTACCGTGTGGAATGGCGCGAGGCAGCGCCCATCGTGAAATTGTTCTGGTCACAGCGCTGAAGGCGCGCTGTTCATACCGGAGTCGAAGACCGGAGCGCCTGCACGCGCATCAGAACCAGATTCGCACGCCAGCCACGATGCGGGTGTCGTCGACGCCTGCGGAGCGTGCGCGACGCTGGTCCGCGGTTCCGCCGTAGGCGCGTTCCCAGGCCACCCCGAGGTAGGGAGCGAACTGCCGGTGGAACTCGTAACGCAGGCGGAAGCCGGCTTCGAGCGTGCTCAGCCCGCTGCCGATTCCAACCTCCGGATCGTCCTTGCTCCAGGCCTCGCCCCCAACCAGCCACTGGCCGATCAGCCGGTTGGTGAACAGCATTTCGTACTCGGCTTCCGCGGCGAGCCCGACCTGGCCCGACTCGCCAAGGTAGGCCGTGGCTTCGACTTCGAACTTGTACGGGGCAAGACCGATGAGGCCGAGCGCGGCATACGTGCGCGAGGGGCTTCCGCCAAAGCCGAGGTCATGGCGTACACCGGCAACTGCGTCCCACCATGGTGCGATCGCACGACCGTACAGGACTTCCACATCCGCCGACTCGGTGGTTCCCCCCGCACGCTCGCCCCCGCTGCGGAGCCAGAACTTGTTCAAATCGGATCCGATCCAGCCCTTCGCTTCCCAGGCCATGCCGGTGCCGTGCTCATCCGCGTCCCACGCCTCGAGCCGATCGAGCGCCCAGTAGGAGTTGATCGATTCGCCGTGCATCACGTGCGCGTCGAGATCCTGGAACGCCGCGGCCCGATCTGCCGGCGTGACAACCGGGATGGGCTCGTGCGGCTCGGCCGTGGGGGGGAGATCCTGGTCGGCACCAGGCTGATGACCCATGGCCGCGTGGTCCATGTCCGGGTGATCCATCCCGGAGTGATCCATTGTGGAGTGGTCGCTGCGGGGAGCATCCGCAGCCCCATGTTTGATGGCGCCGTGATCCATGTGTCCGTGGTCCATGGTCCCGTGATCATGGGAACTCTTGTCTGACGGGTTCGGCTCATGATCGGCGTGCGGGTCGACGGGCTTGGCCGGTGGCTGGGTTGCAGCTGCTTCCGGATGGTGCGAGGCGTGGTCCGTCTCCTGCGCCCAAGCCGGCGCGAACCCAGCGGCAAGAGACAGTGCGCAGGCCAGGCTGATGGCCAGGGAATGGCGGCTGGAACGGATCATCGCGCTCATTCCTCCACTCGCACTTCGCGGAACATGCCGGCTTCCATGTGATAGAGCAGATGGCAGTGGTAGGCCCAGCGGCCAAGGGCATCGGCGCGCACCCGGTAGCTGCGCCTGGTGCCCGGCGGGATATCGACGGTGTGCTTGCGCACCATGAAGTTGCCGGATTCGTCCTCCAGGTCGCTCCACATGCCGTGGAGGTGGATCGGGTGCGACATCATCGTGTCGTTGACCAGCACGATCCGCAGGCGCTCGCCGTAGTTCAGGCGCAGGGGCTCCGCGTCAGCGAACTTCAGTCCGTCAAAGGACCAGGCGAAGCGCTCCATGTGGCCGGTCAGGTGCAACTCCACCGTGCGCCCGGGTTCGCGCCCGTCGGGATCGCGGAACGTGCTCCGCAGATCGGCATAGGTGAGCACGCGGCGGCCGTTATCGCGCAGGCCAATGCCTGGATCGTCCAGCCGGGGTGATGGCGTCATCGTCTGCATGTCGACCAGGGGATTGCCGGTTTCGGTCGCGGGGTGTTCCTGCATCCCGCCGGCGCCGTGGTCCATCCCGGCCATCGCACTGCCGGTCATGGCGCCGTGCGACATCGAGGACATGTCATGACCGCCGCCACCCATGCCGCCGTGGCCCATGTCGTCCATGGTGAGGAGTGGCTTGGTATCGACATCGGGCACCGGCGCCCGCAAGCCCTCCCTGACGGCAAGCGTTCCCCTGATATAACCGGTGCGGCCCGTGTCCTGGGCGAAAATGGTGAACGCGTCCTGCCCGGTCGGCTCGACGATCACGTCGAAGGTTTCGGCGGTGGCGATGCGGAATTCATCGACCGCGACCGGGTGCACATACTGGCCGTCGGCCGCGACCACGGTCATCTTCAGGCCCGGGATGCGCACATCGAAGTAGGTCATCGCGGACCCGTTGATGAAGCGGAGGCGGACCTTCTCGCCCGACCGGAACAGCCCGGTCCAGTTGCCGAGTGACGTCGTGCCGTTCATGAGGAAGGTATAGGTATTGCCGTTGACGTCCGACAGGTCGGTAGGCGTCATCCGCATCTGGCCCCACATCTTGCGGTCCTCGACCGTTGCGGCCAGGCCATGCTGCTTCACGTCGTCGAAGAAGTCGCCAACCGTCTGCTTGGCGTAGTTGTCGAAATCCGACCGCTTCTTGAGCCGGTCAAAGAGGCGCTTGGGATCCAGGTCGGTCCAGTCGCTGAGCATGACCACGTAGTCGCGGTCATAGGCGAAGGGTTCGGGTTCCAGCGGTTCGATCACCAGCGGGCCGTAGAGGCCGGCCTGCTCCTGGAAACCGGAGTGGCTGTGGTACCAGTAGGTGCCGCCCTGCACGACATTGAAACGGTACTGCCAAGTGTCGCCGCGGTCGATGCCGTTGAAGCTCAGCCCGGGCACGCCGTCCATGTCCGCCGGCAGCAGGATGCCGTGCCAGTGGATCGACGCCTGGTCTCCATGGATGAAGCCGCGGGGCAGGGCATTGCGGACCCGCAGGTTGACGGTGGTGCCCTCGCGCCAGCGCAGCAGCGGCGCCGGAATGGATCCGTTGACCGTGATCGCGGGGCGCGTGGCGCCGGTGAAGTTCATTGGCGTTTCGCCGATGGTCAGGTCGAAGTCGGTGCCCGAGAGCACGTTGGGTACGCCTTCGGCCTTGACGGCCCAGCTTGAACGCGGCCAGAGCCCGAGGGCCGAGATGGCACCTCCGGCAGCAAGGCCCTGGACGAAGCGGCGCCGCGACGGGGCAGACACCCGTCCGGAACGGTCGAAAGAGCTGGATGACATGGGAACTCCGGAAAGGTTGATGACCACCAGCGGTGGGGGAATCTCAGCTGCAGTGATCCATGGTGCGCTCGCTGATCCTGATGTGCGCACCAATCCGGAACCTGTCGGCCTGGTATCGCCCGGACGGTCCGAAGCATAAAGGTGAACGGGGGGCTGGTGAACATTTGGAACACACGCGCCTTACGCCACCGATGGCATGGTGTTGATTGGCAAGGGCCGTACGTCAACACGCAGTATGGATACGAGGATCAGGAGTTCGCGTGACTTCCGCTTCCGATGCATTCGTTCTTTTTGGCGCCACCGGCGACCTTGCCTACAGGAAGATCTTTCCGGCATTGCAGGCACTGGTCGCGCGCGGCCGCTTTGACATGCCGGTGATCGGCGTGGCCCGCGCCGGCTGGACGGTCGACCAGCTGCGCGAACGCGCCCGCGACAGCCTGGAGCACAACGGCGGTGTGGATGAAGCCGCCTTCGCCCGGCTTTCCGCGCAGCTGCGCTACATCGACGGCGACTACGCCGACGCCGGCACCTTCGAGCGCCTGCGCAGGGAACTCGGGGCCGCGCAGCGGCCGCTGCACTACCTGGCCATCCCGCCGAGCCTGTTCGGGGCCGTGGTCCGCGCGCTGGGCGCCAGCGGCTGCGCACGGGGGGCGCGGGTGGTAGTCGAGAAGCCCTTCGGCCGCGACCTGGCCTCGTCCCGGGTGCTCAACGCCACCCTGCACGAGGTGTTCCCGGAATCCTCACTCTTCCGCATCGACCACTACCTGGGCAAGGAAGCGGTGCAGAACCTGCTGTACTTCCGCTTCGCCAACGCCTTTCTCGAACCGCTGTGGAACCGGGACTACGTCGACAACGTGCAGATCACCATGGCCGAGGCTTTTGGCGTGCAGGGCCGCGGCAGCTTCTACGACGGTGTCGGCGCGATCCGCGACGTGGTCCAGAACCACCTCCTGCAGGTGGTCGCGCTGCTGGCGATGGACGCGCCGATCGGTGGTGATCCCGAGTCGATCCGGGCGGAGAAGCTGCGCCTGTTCCGCGCCATGCGCCCGCTGGAGCCCGGCGAGCTGGTGCGCGGCCAGTTCCGCGGCTATCGCGACGAGCCGGGGGTGGCGAAGGATTCGGACGTGGAGACCTTCGCCGCGCTGCGTCTGTACATCGACACCTGGCGCTGGGCGGGGGTGCCGTTCTACATCCGCGCAGGCAAGTGCCTGCCGATCACCTCGACCCAGGTGATGGTGGACCTCAAGTGCCCGCCGCTGTCGATCTTCGACGAGAGCCAGCCGGCGCATTCGAACTACTTCCGCCTGCGCCTGAGCCCGGAAGTGGTGATTTCGACCGGTGTGCGGGTCAAGCGCGCCGGGGACCAGATGCGCGGCGAGGCCGTCGAGCTGACCGCCCGTCACCAGCACGTCGACGAAAAGTCGCCGTACGAACGCCTGCTCGGCGATGCGATCCGCGGCGATGCCGGCCTGTTCACCAGCGACGCGGCGGTGGAGGCGGCATGGCGGGTCGTTGACCCGGTGCTGCGCGACCACGCGCCGGTCGAAATCTACGACCCCGGTACCTGGGGGCCGGCGTCGGCGGCGGCCATCGTCGAGGGCGAGGAAGGCTGGCACGACCCGAAGCCCGAAACGAGCACGCCGTGCTAGACCGCGACCCCGCCACCGACGTGGTCTTCCTGCTGGATGTCGACAACACCCTGCTGGACAACGATCGCTTCAAGACCGACCTGGACGCGCGCGTGCGGCGCGACTTCGGTACCGACGCCGGCGACCGCTACTGGGAACTGTACGAACGCGAACGCGGCCGGCTGGGCTACGCCGACTACCTCGCCGCGCTGCAGGCCTTCCGCGAAGGCCGCGAAGACGATCCCGACCTGCTGCGCATGTCCGGCTACATGCTCGACTACCCGTTCGCCGAGCGCGTCTACCCCGGCGCGTTCGAAGCGGTGGAGCGGCTGCATGACCTTGGCACGCCGGTGGTGCTGTCCGACGGCGACGTGGTGTTCCAGCCGCGCAAGGTGCAGCATTCCGGCCTGTGGGAAGCGATGCGGGGCAGGGTGCTGATCTACCTGCACAAGCAGCACATGCTCGACGCGGTGCAGCGGCGCTACCCGGCGCGGCACTACGTGATGGTCGACGACAAGCCGAAGCTGCTGGCGGCCATGAAGCGCGTGATGGGCGAACGCCTGACCACCGTCTTCGTCCGCCAAGGGCATTACGCGTCCGAGGCCGATGGCCAGTCCATCGAGCCGCCGCCCGACCTGGCCATCGACGACATCGGCGAACTGGCCGCCTTCGACCTGCAACAATTCGGCCCGCGCGCCTGCGGCCACGCCGCATCGGCAGCGGGCCCCGAATCCGTATCGACACGACAGGAGTCGTCATGAACCACCTGCAATCCCTGCGCGAGCTCGGCCAGAGCCTGTGGCTGGACAACATTACCCGCGAGATCCTCGACGACGGCACGCTGCAGCGTTACATCGACGAGTACGCGATCACCGGCCTGACTTCGAATCCAACGATCTTCGACCAGGCGATCGGCGACAGCGACGCCTACGATGCCGGCATCGGCGAGAAATTCGCCGCCGGCAAGCGCGACGCGGAGCTGTTCGTCGAGCTGGCGCTGGAGGATCTGCGCCGGGCGGCAGACCTGTTCCGCCCCGTGTTCGACGCCACCGGCGGCGTCGACGGCTGGGTGTCGATGGAACTCTCGCCGCTGCTGGCCGCAGACACCACCGGCAGCATCGAGGCCGCCAGGCGCATCCACGCGCAGGCCGGGCGCGACAACCTGTACGTAAAGATCCCGGGCACGCCGGAAGGCGTGCCGGCGATCGAGGAATCGATCTTCGCCGGCGTGCCGATCAACGTGACCCTGCTGTTCTCCATGCAGCAGTACGTCGCGTCCGCGGACGCGTACATGCGCGGCATCGAGCGGCGCATCGAGGCCGGCCTGGACCCGGTGGTGGGCTCGGTCGCTTCGCTGTTCATCAGCCGCTGGGACAAGGCCAGCGCGGAGCAACTGCCGGACGAACTGCACAACCGCCTGGGCATCGCGGTGGGCCAGCAGACCTATCGCGCCTATCGCGATCTGCTGGCTTCGGATCGCTGGAAAAAGCTCGCCGCGGCAGGCGCGCGGCCCCAGCGCCTGCTGTGGGCGAGCACCGGCACCAAGGACCCGAAGGCGTCCGACACGCTCTACGTCGAAGCGCTGGCCGCACCAGACACGATCAATACGGTGCCCGAGAAGACGCTGCGCGCCTTCGCCGAGCACGGCAAGGTGCGCGGCGCGCTGGCCGACGATGGCGGCGACTTCGCCAGCACGCTGGAGAAGATCGCCGCGGCCGGAGTCGACATCGACGCGCTGGCCGCGCAGCTGCAGCGCGACGGCGCCGACGCCTTCGTCACGTCCTGGAACCAGCTGCTGCAGCGCATCGCCGACAAGGCGCGGTCGCTGGCCGGCGTCCGCTGAGTAAGATGTCCATGGACACGCCTGCCACGGATCGCCCGGTTTCCCTGACGCAGCGTCCGCAGTGGACGGCGTTGGCCGAGCACGCGAAAGCCTTTGTCGGCACGCACCTGCGCGAACTGTTCGCCGCCGACCCCG
This sequence comes from Luteimonas sp. A478, assembly GCF_054052025.1. Lineage (NCBI taxonomy): Bacteria > Pseudomonadati > Pseudomonadota > Gammaproteobacteria > Lysobacterales > Lysobacteraceae > Luteimonas > Luteimonas yangxiaopingae. The sequence continues at coordinate 568,048 of NZ_JBSVRF010000001.1, forward strand.
CGCGCGGGCAGCGGCTCAGTGCCGAAGGCGCCGGCCTGTACCTGGACTACTCCAAGCAGCGCGTCGATGAAGACACCCTGCGCCTGCTGCTGGAACTGGCCGAAGCCTGCGGAGTGCAGGCACGCACCGCGGCGATGTTTGCCGCCGAGCGCATCAATCGCACCGAGGACCGCTCGGTGCTGCACGTGGCGCTGCGCATGCCCAAGAACGAGCGCGTGGAGGTCGACGGCCTCGACGTGATCGCGCAGGTGCACGAAGTGCTCGACCGCATGGCGGCCTTCGCCGACCGCGTGCGCGACGGGCAATGGACCGGCCACTCCGGCCAGCGCATCCGCAACGTGGTCAGCATCGGCATCGGCGGCTCGGACCTCGGGCCGGTCATGGCCTACGAGGCGCTGCGCGATTTCAGCACGCGCGAGATGCGCTTCGCGTTCGTCTCCAACGTCGACGGCACCGACTTCACCGAGGCCGTGCGTGGTCTTGACCCGGCAGAGACGTTGTTCATCGTCTGCTCCAAGACCTTCACCACGCTCGAGACGCTGACCAATGCGCACGCCGCGCGCCGCTGGTGCCTGGACGGACTGGGCGGCGACGCGCATGCCGACAGGAGCGGGGCCGTCGCGAAGCACTTCGTGGCCGTGTCCACCAACGCCGACGGCGTGCGCGACTTCGGCATCGACACCGACAACATGTTCGGCTTCTGGGACTGGGTCGGCGGCCGTTACTCGATGGATTCGGCAATCGGCCTGTCGACCATGATCGCGATCGGCCCGAACCACTTCCGCGACATGCTCGCGGGCTTCCACGCCATGGACGTGCATTTCCGCGACACGCCGCTTGAACGCAACCTGCCGGTGCTGATGGCGCTGGTAGCGATCTGGAACACCAACTTCCTCGGCGCGGAAACCGTAGCCGTGCTGCCGTACGCGCAGTACCTCAAGCGCTTTCCGGCCTACCTGCAGCAGCTGACGATGGAGAGCAACGGCAAGTCGGTGACCCTCGGCGGGCGCCGCGTCGACTACCAGACCGGCCCCGTGTACTGGGGCGAGCCGGGCACCAACGGCCAGCATTCGTTCTACCAGCTGATCCACCAGGGCACGCGGCTGGTGCCGTGCGATTTTATCGGCTTCTGCGAACCACTCAGTCCGCTGCGCGACCAGCACGACCTGCTGATGGCCAACCTGTTCGCGCAGGGCGAGGCGCTGGCGTTCGGCAAGCCCGCCGACGCGGTGCGCGCGGAGGGCGTGGCCGAGACGCTGGTGCCGCACAAGACCTTCGAGGGCAACCGGCCGAGCTCGACGATCCTGGTGCAGAAGCTCACGCCGCATGCGCTGGGCGCGCTGGTTGCGCTGTACGAGCACAGCGTGTTCGTGCAGGGCGTGGTCTGGGACATCGACTCGTTCGACCAGTGGGGCGTGGAACTGGGCAAGGCGCTGGCGAAGCAGGCCGCCAGCGAGCTTGCCGCCGCTTCTCTTCCAGAACTCCGCCACGACAGTTCCACCAACGCGTTGATCCGGCGCTACCGCGAACAGCGGGGCGTGCGCTGATGGGGACGAACGTCAGCCCGATGGCCGGCAAGCCGGCGCAGCCCGCGCAGCTCGTCGACATCGACAAGCTGCTTGCCGCCTATTTCGACGTGAAGCCGGATCCGTCGGTCGCCGCGCAGCGCGTGGCGTTTGGTACCTCCGGCCACCGCGGCAGTTCGCTGGACGGCAGTTTCAACGAGCACCATGTGCTCGCCATCACCCAGGCGATCTGCGAATACCGCAAGACGCAGGGCGTCGACGGGCCGCTGTTCCTCGGCATCGACACCCACGCGTTGTCCGCACCCGCGCGCGACAGCGCGCTGCAGGTGCTGGCCGCCAACGGCGTGGAGGTGCGGATCGCGCAGGGCGACGAGTACACGCCCACGCCCGCCGTGTCTCACGCCATCCTCGTCCACAACCGCGACCGTGACTCGGGCCTGGCCGACGGCATCGTCGTCACGCCCTCGCACAACCCGCCTGGCGATGGCGGCTTCAAGTACAACCCGGCCAACGGCGGGCCGGCCGACACCGAGATTACCCGCCAGGTGCAGGACCGCGCCAACGCGCTGCTCGAAGCCGGCCTCAAGGGCGTGGCGCGGCTTCCGCTGGCGCAGGCGCGCAACGCGGCGACCACGCGCGAACACGATTTCCTCGATCACTACGTCGCCGACCTCGGCAACGTGCTCGACTTCGACCTGATCCGCGGCTCCGGCGTGCGCATGGGCGTCGATCCGCTGGGCGGTGCCGGCGTGCACTACTGGGCGCGCATCGCCGAGCGCTATCGGCTGGATCTCGATGTCATCAGCGAGCAGGTCGACCCCACGTTCGCCTTCATGACCCTCGACTGGGACGGCAGGATCCGCATGGATCCGTCCTCGTCGTACGCGATGCAGCGGCTGATCGGGATGAAGGACCGCTATGACGTCGCCTTCGCCTGCGATACCGACCATGATCGCCACGGCGTGGTGACGAAGGCGGGCCTGCTGCCGTCGAACCACTACATGGCCGCGATGGTCGACGACCTGTTCCACCACCGCCCGCAGTGGGACGCGAACGCCGCCGTGGGCAAGACCGTGGTCAGCAGCAGCATGATCGACCGCGTCGCCAAGCGACTCGGGCGCAGGCTGTACGAAACGCCGGTGGGCTTCAAATGGTTCGCCGACGGTCTGTTCGACGGTTCGCTGGGCCTGGGCGGCGAGGAAAGTGCGGGCGCAAGCTTCCTGCGCCGCGACGGCACGGTCTGGACCACCGACAAGGACGGCATCGCACCGGCGCTGTTCGCCGCCGAACTCACCGCGCGCCACGGGCACGACCCGGCCGAACACTACCGCGGGCTGTGCGAGGCTTTCGGCGAGGTCTTCTTTGACCGCGTTGAGGCGCCGGCCAGCGCACAGCAGAAGGAGCTGCTGGGCAAGCTCTCGCCCGCGCAGCTGAAGGCCGACAAGCTCGCGGGCGCCGACATCCGCCAGGTACTGGACAAAGCGCCGGGCAACGACGCCCCGATCGGCGGCATCAAGGTCGTCGCCGACAGCGGCTGGTTTGCCGCACGGCCGTCGGGCACCGAGGACATCTACAAGATCTACGGCGAGAGCTTCGAGAGCCCCGACCACCTGCAGGCGATCCTCGCCGAGGCGCAGGGCATCGTCGACGCCGCGCTCGCCGACACCTGAAGACACCCACATCCAGACAACGGAGCAGGATCATGGCCCCCCAACAAGCATCCGCCTCCCTCGACCAGCGCTGCATCGACACGCTGCGCTTCCTTTCCGTCGACATGGTTCAGAAGGCCGACAGCGGCCACCCCGGCCTGCCGCTCGGCGCCGCGCCGATGGCCTACGTGCTGTGGCAGCGATTCCTGAAGCACAACCCGGCCAATCCGCTGTGGACGGACCGGGATCGATTCGTGCTCTCCGCCGGCCACGGCTCGGGGCTGCTGTACAGCCTGCTGCACGTCACCGGCTACGACCTGTCGCTCGACGAGATCAAGCAGTTCCGGCAGTGGGGCAGCAAGGCCCCAGGACACCCCGAACGCGGCCACACGCCGGGCGTGGAAGTCACCACCGGGCCGCTGGGGCAGGGCTTCGCCAACGCCGTAGGCATGGCGATGGCCGAGGCGCAGCTGGCGGCGCGCTACAACCGCGCGGGCCACGTCGTCGTCGACCACCGCACCTGGGTCATCGCCAGCGACGGCGACCTGATGGAAGGCGTCACCTCCGAGGCCGCATCGCTTGCCGGGCACCTGAAGCTGGGCAAGCTCAACGTGCTCTACGACGACAACAGCGTGACCCTGGCCGCCGGTACCGACATCACCTTCACCGAAGATCGCGCCGCGCGCTTTGCCGCCTACGACTGGCACGTGGAAACCGTGGACGACGGCAACGACGTGGCCGCGATCGAGCGGGCCCTGCAGCGGGCGCACGACGAGATCACACGGCCGTCGCTGGTGCTGGTGCGCACCCACATCGGCTATGGCTCACCGGAGCAGGACAGCTACAAGGCGCACGGCTCGCCGCTGGGCGAGGAGGGCGTGGTGGCGACCAAGCGCAAGCTCGGCTGGCCCGGGCAGCCGGCGTTCCTGCTGCCCGACGACGCGATGGCGCACTTCCGCTCCGCGCTCGACCGCGGCAAGCGCGGGCAGGACGCGTGGCAGCAGCGTTTCGATGCCTACGCCGATGCCTATGCCGATGAAGCGCGCGAGCTCCGCACCAGCCTCGAAGCGAAGTTGCCCGAGGGCTGGGACGCGGACATTCCGGTGTTCCCGGCGGATGCGAAGGGCATGACCACGCGCGAGGCCGGCGGCAAGGTGCTGTCGGCGATCGCGCCGAAACTGCCCGCGCTGACCGGCGGCTCGGCGGACCTTGACCCTTCGACCTACACCGCGGTGAAAGGCCTGGGCGACTTCGATCCCCGCGCCACGCCGGGCGAGGACGAACAGGGCTCGACCGGCGGCGGCTGGAGCCATGCCGGCCGCAACCTGCATTTCGGCGTGCGCGAGCACGCGATGGGCGCGATCTGCAACGGCATGGCCGCGCACGGCGGCATCATTCCCTACGGCGCGACCTTCCTGATCTTTTCCGACTACATGCGTCCGCCGATGCGCCTGGCCGCGCTGATGCGCCTGCACGTGGTGCACGTGTTCACCCACGACAGCATCGCGCTGGGCGAAGACGGGCCGACGCACCAGCCGGTGGAGCAACTTGCAGGCCTGCGTTCGGTGCCGGGGCTGCTGGTGATCCGGCCCGCGGATGCAAACGAAACGGCCGTCGCCTGGCGCGTGGCCATCGAAGCACGCGACCGGCCGGTCGCGCTGGCGCTGTCGCGGCAAAAGGTGTCCACGCTCGACCGGGACAAGTACGCATCGGCCGATGGCCTGCGCAAGGGCGCCTATGTACTGCTCGATGCGGAAGGTGGGAAGCCCGACGTCATCGTGATTGGCACCGGCGCGGAAACCGGCCTCGCGCTGGCGGCCGTGGAGAAACTGCAGGACGAAGGTATCGCCGCGCGTGCGGTCTCAATGCCGTGCTGGGAGCTGTTCGACGAACAGCCGCAGGAATTCCGTGAATCCGTGCTGCCGTCGTCCGTGCCTGCGCGACTGGCGGTGGAAGCGGGGTCGCCGCAGGGCTGGCACCGCTACGTCGGCGACCACGGCGACGTGCTCGGCGTCGACCGCTTCGGCGCTTCGGCGCCAGGAAGCGAGATGCTGGAACGCTACGGTTTCACCGTCGAAAACGTCTGCGCACGCGCCCGTGCGCTGCTCGGAACGGAGGCAAGCTGATGGCGGGCGCGCCTATTCCTTCTTCATCGCATGCCCACCGAACTCGTTGCGCATCGCCGACAGCAGCCGGTCGGCGAACGATTCGCCGTCGCGCGAGCGTAGGCGGGCGATCAGGGACTGGGTGATTACCGGCGCCGGCACATTGAGGTCGATCGCCTCGGCTACGGTCCAGCGGCCTTCGCCCGAGTCAGGCACGAACGGCGCGATGCCGTCCATCGTCGGATTCTTGCCCAGCGCGTTGGCGGTCAGGTCCAGCAGCCAGGAGCGTACGACGCTGCCAGTGCGCCAGATCTCGGCCACCTGGTGCAGGTCGAGGTCGAATTCCTGCTTGTGCCCGAGGATCGAGAAGCCTTCCGCATAGGCCTGCATCAGTCCGTACTCGATGCCGTTGTGGACCATCTTGGTGAAGTGCCCCGACCCGGACGGCCCGACGTGGCCCCAGCCCTGGTCCTTGCCCGGCGCCAACGTCTCGAATACCGGGCGCAGGCGCTCGACCGCATCGGCTTCGCCGCCGACCATCATGCTGTAGCCCTCGGCCAGGCCCCACACGCCGCCGCTGGTGCCGCAATCGACGTAGTGCAGGCCTTTACCGGCGAGGGCCCTGGCGCGATCCACGGTGTCCTTGTAGTTGGAATTGCCGCCGTCGACGATGGTGTCCCCAGCCGCCAGCAGCTTGGCGAGCGCATCGACCGTGCCGCCGGTGATGGCCCCCGCCGGCACCATCATCCAGACTACGCGTGGCGACGACAACTTGCCGACGAGCGCCTCCAGCGAGGCGGCCGACTCCGCGCCAAAGCCTTCGGCCAGTAAACGCGCCTCGGGTTTCGGGTCGAAACCGACCACGCGATGGCCGCCGCGCACCAGGCGCTGCGCCATGTTCGCGCCCATCTTGCCCAAGCCGATCATGCCAAGTTCCATGTCTTCCTCCTCGTTGTGAAACCGCGTTGTTCGTCACGCCCTTGGCGACACAGGATGTTCGAGACACCAGGCCCGCGCCGCCGTGCCGATCGCGGACGACTCGGTAGGGTAAGGGTGGATGACCCGCGCCAGCCCGCGCACGCCGGTGCCGTTGACCATCGCCTGGGTAACCTGCCCGATCAGTTCGCCGGCGCGGCGGGACACGATTGTCGCTCCCAGGATGCGGTCGGAGCCGTCGGCGACGTGCAGCTTGATGAAGCCGATCTCGTCGCCGTCGAGTACCGCCCGGTCCACTGCGTGCAGCGGGATCGTGCTGCTGGAGATGGGGATTCCGCGCAGCATTGCCTCGCGTACGTACAGGCCCACGTGTGCGATCTCCGGATCGGTGTACGTACACCACGGAATCACCAGATCGCCCAGGCGCTGCCGTTCACCGCGCAGGGCATTGGCCACCGCCATGCGCCCGGTGGCCACGGCGACATGGGTGAAACGGTGGGCCATGCAGACATCACCGGCCGCGTAAATCGCGGGGTTTGCCGTGCACAGGTGATCGTCCACCCGGATGCCCTCGACCGCATCATGTCCAACACCCGCCGCCTCCAGGCCCATGTCGTGGATGCGCGGCAGCCGCCCGGTGCCGACCAGCACGGCATCGGCAACCACGCTTGTCACGTAGTCGTCGGTGCGCAGGTCGGCGTGGATCCCGTCGCCGACGCGACGCACGGCGGTCACCTCGGTATTCAGGCGCACCTCGATCCCGTCGCGAGCGAACGCCACCGACAGGATCTGCGCCGCATCGCGCTCTTCGTGGGGCAGGAACAGCGGCATGTTCTGGACGATGATCACGCGGCTGCCGAAGCGGCGAAACACCTGCGCCAGTTCGCAGCCCAAGGGGCCGCCGCCGATGACCAGCAGTCGCCGGGGCAGGGCGGCGATGCCGAAGATCGTTTCGTTGGTCAGGTAGCCCACGTCGCGCAGGCCGGGGATGTCGGGCACGTCGGGCTCGGCACCGGTCGCGATCAACGCCTTGTCGAACCGCAGCTGCACGCCGTCCAGCTCCAACCGGTCCGGGGCCTTGAACATGGCATGGCCGAAGAACAGGTCGATGCCGGCATCGCGCAGCATCCGCGGCGAGCTGGCGCGGCTCATGCGCGCGCGCAGCCGCAGCACGCGCTCCATCGCGGCGTGGAAGTCCACCTCGACCCGTGGCGGTACGATGGCGCCGTATTTCCGGGCATCGCGCATTTCCGCGTACACACGAGCGGTGCGCACCAGGGCCTTGGAGGGCTGGCAGCCGAAGCTGAGCCGGTCACCGCCGAGCAGGTCGCGCTCCACCAGCGCAACGCGCGCGCCGGTGGCGGCAGCATCCTGCGCGGCCGCCAGGCCGGCGGCGCCCGCGCCGACGACGACCAGCCCGTAGCGTTCGGCCGGTTCGGGATTGCGCCATCGGGCCGGGCGCAGATTGTCGCGCAGTTCGTCACGGACGAACGGGTCGACCACGGTGCCGATGCCGATGCCGGAGTCGCGGTGGTGCATCAGCCTCGCTCCCCGTCGCACGCGGCGACATCGAGCCAGCCGCCTTCGAAGCCCGCGCGGCGCAGCCCGTCGACCACGTACCGGCAGCGGCGCATCAGCGCCCAGGGCAGGCCGGTCCGATGGTTTTCCAGCATCAACACGATGATGCCCTGGTCGAGCCCGAACAGGCCGGGCGATACCCACGCCTTTCCGGCCTTGTCGCGCAGGTCGGCGTTGAAGCCGCTGGTGAAGCCGTGTTCGTGGACGATCTCCGGATGGCGTCGGCACATCGTGCCGATGGCCTCGAGCGCAAGTTCCGGTTCGAACGGCACGCTCGCCAGCACCGCCGGCGGCGACAGGGTGCCGTCGTCCGGCCCGTAGGGCACGCCGCGCGCGGCATAGCCGAACAGGTGTCGCGGCTCCGCCTCCACTCCCTGTACTTCGTCGGTCGGCCCCTCGCAGGCGCTCAGGCCCCAGCAATCCTGCCCGTAGCCCCGGTGGCCGCGCGGGTTGATGCAGGCGTAGGCGCGCTGCACATGGATGGCGCGACGGCTGTTCTCGAAATAGTCGCAGGCCTTCTGGCGCATGAAGCTGTCGCGGATGCCGCGGAAGTCGATCCACGCGTGCGAGAACTGGTGGATGAACAGCGGGCCGGCGTACAGGAAGCCGTGGCCGTAGAGATTCTCCCACTGATAGGTGCTGGTCCAGGCCCGGTAGCAGTCCTCGCCGATCGGGTGGGTGGGCGAACCCAGGGCAAGCACGTACAGCACGATCGCCTCGCTGTAGCCTTCCCAGCCGTAGTGAAGGAAGCCGCACTCGGGCTTCCAGCCCTGCATGATCGTTTCGCCGCCGTTTTGCGCCCAGCGCCAATCGATGCGGCGGTACAGTTCATCGGCAATGGCGCGCAGCTCCGTCTCGTCGGGCGTGTCGGCATCGAAGTAACGGCTGGCCATGAGCGCCCCGATGATCAGCAGTGCAGTGTCGATCATCGACAGCTCGCAGCGCCAGACGCGGGTGCCGGTGTCGCAGTCGAGGAAGTGGAAGTAGAAGCCCTTGTGTCCCGTGGAACCGGGACTGCCGTCCTGGTTGCTGTCGCGGAAGAAGCGCAGCGCGTCGGCGCAATGTTCGACCGCTTCGGCCCGCCCGATCCAGCCGCGTTCGACCGCGACCGGGTAGGTCGACAGCGCGAACCCGACGACCGCGATGCTGACCGGCGACCATTCGCGCGAGGTGTCGGCGTACAGACCGTTGACCGGATTGCGGTGCCGCAGGAAGTAGCCGAAGGCGGTGCGCTGGTAGCGGTCCAGCAAGGGTTCGCCGGCTTTGGATGGGGGCGGCGTCGGGCCGCGCACGCGGTCGCCGGCCGTGGCCGCGGTGTCGTCCACAGCGGCCTCGGCGATGCTGTTTTGTATCGTCTTTGGCACGTTGGCTGCAGTCTAGGGTTCGCAGTGTTAGCAGGTCATGACGTTGACCCCGCCGTGACCGCCAACGTGCAATAAGGGGAAGACACCTTCCGGAGTCCTCGTTCCATGCAAGACCACGCATCCGGAAGCACGCCGCCCGGCCTCCTCCTTCAGGCGCCCCGACTGCAGCTGCTGTCGAACGGGCGCTACACCGTGATGCTGACCGCCGCCGGCTCCGGCTACAGCCATCTCGGAAACTGCGCGATCACCCGATGGCGCGCCGATCCGACCGGCGACAACCACGGCTGCTGGCTCTACCTGCGTGACGTCGACAGCGGCGCGGCCTGGTCGGCCGGGTTGCAGCCCACCGGGGCCGTGCCCGATACCTATGCGCTGGAATTCACCGATGGCCGCGCCGGCATCCGCCGCCGTGACGGCGACATCGAAACCACCACCGAGGTCGTCGTCGCCGGCAATGCCGATGCGGAGGTCCGGTGCGTCGGCCTGCGCAACAGCGGCGACCGCGAGCGCATCATCGAACTGACCAGCCACGCCGAACTGGTGCTTGCGCCGCAGCAGGGCGATGCCGCGCACCCTGCGTTTTCGAAGATGTTCGTGCGCACCGAGTGGTTGGCCGACCGTCTCGTGCTGCTTGCCACTCGTCGCGTGCGCACGCCAGGCGATCCGTCGATCTGTGCCGCGCAGTGGCTGCAGGTCGAAGGCGACGACGGCAGCGAACCGCAGTGGGAGACCGACCGTGCGCGCTTCATCGGCCGCGGCCGCGACGCGCACGCCCCGGCGGCGCTCGAATCGGAGACGCTTTCGGGCACGGTCGGCACCGTGCTTGATCCGGTGTTCAGCCTGCGGCGCCGGGTGCGCATCGCGCCCGGGGAAACCGCCACGCTGCAGCTCTGGACGGTGGCGGCCGCCGGCCGCGACGAGGTGCTCGCGCTGGTCGATCGGCTCCGCGGCGCGGATGCTTTCGCGCAGGCGTCCGGGGACGCGTCGAAGCGTGCGCACGCGCTGCTGTCGCGCCTGGGCCTGGATGCGGCGCAGGCGCGGCGCTTCCAGCGTCTCGCGGCCGCGCTGCTGTACCCGGATCCGACGCTGCGCACCGCGCCCGCGGCGCTGGGGAAGGGGGAGGGCGGCGCGCCCACGCTCTGGGCCGGCGGGATTTCCGGCGATCGTCCGATCGTGCTGCTGCACATCACCGACGAGACCGGGCTGGCGCTCGCGGATGACGTCCTGCGCGCCGAAGCGTACTGGCGTGCGCACGGTCTCGAGGCCGACCTTGTGGCCGTCGCCGGGTCGGCGTCGGCGTACGACGTGCTGCAGGATCGCTTCATGGGGCACGCGACGCGGAATCCGCCGCCGGGCGGCAGGCAGAACCTGTTTGTACTCCGCGCCGACGAGGCGCCAGACGCACTGCAGGCCGGGCTGGCGACGGCGGCCGCGATTGCCCTCGACCAGCGCGACGGTGGCCTCGCGGCACAGGTCGATGCGCTGCCGGCCGGGACAGGGACAGACCTGCCGCCCGATGCCGCCCGCCAGCCGACTGCGGCCGCCGCGTCGCCGTCGCGCGGATCGGGCGGCGGCATCGAGGCGTCCCTGGAGTTCTTCAACGGCCACGGCGGCTTCGCCGAAGACGGGCGCGAGTACGTCACAATCATCCGCAACGGCGCGCTGCCGCCGATGCCATGGCTCAACGTCGTCGCCAATCCGGACTTCGGCTTCACCGCCACCGAGGCCGGCGGTGGCTACGCGTGGTCGCGCAACAGCCAGCGTAACCCGATCACGCCGTGGACAAACGATCCGGTCTCCGATCCGCCGCAGGAAGTGCTCTACGTACGTGACGACGAGGATGGCCGGCTGTTCACCTCCACAGCACTGCCGCGCTGCGGCGACGACGGCGAGTACGTCGCGCGCCACGGCCACGGCTACAGCCGCTTCGAGCACGCCGAACATGGCATCGAGCTCGACCTGCTGCAGTACGTGCCGTTCGACGATGGCCTGAAGATCTCGCGCCTGCGGCTGCGCAACCGCTCGGGGCGCACGCGCAGGCTGTCGGTGACCGCCTTCGTACAGTGGGCGCTGGGGCCGAATGGCTCGCAGCCGGCGCCGTTCGTCGCCACCTCTCTGGACAGGGACACCGGCGCGCTGTTCGCCGGCAATGCCTGGCGCGCGGAGTTTGGCGAACGCGTCGCGTTCATGGACCTGCGTGGCCGCCAGCAGGCGCACAGCGGCGATCGCCTCGGGTTCCTCGGCCTGCGGGGCGACCTGGCCGCGCCGGCGGCACTCCAGGGAGGCGAAGCGCTGTCCGGACGCACCGGCGCCGGGCTGGATCCCTGCGGCGCGCTGCAAACCCGCTTCGAACTGTCAGTGGACGGCGAAGAGGAGATCGTGCTCCTGCTCGGCGACGCGACCGACGCCGGCGCCGCGCGCGAGCTGGTGCGCCGCTACCGCGAGGCGGACCTCGACGCCGTCCTGCAGGCAGCCGTCGCGCAGTGGGACGACATCCTCGGCACCGTGCAGGTGCGCACGCCCGACCGGGCGATGGACCTGCTGCTCAACCGCTGGCTGCTCTACCAGGCGCTGTGCTGCCGGGTCTGGGCGCGCACGGCGTATTACCAGGCCAGCGGCGCCTACGGCTTCCGCGACCAGCTGCAGGACGTGATGGCCACCTGCATCGCGCGCCCCGGGGAAGCCCGCGCGCAGCTGCTGCGCGCCGCGGGCCGCCAGTTCGAGCAGGGCGACGTGCAGCACTGGTGGCTGCCGCCGAGCGGCGAAGGCATCCGCACGCGCATGACCGACGACCGCCTGTGGCTGCCGTTCGTCGCCTGTCACTACATGGATGCCACCGCCGACACCGACGTGCTCGATACCCGCCAGTTCTTCATCGAGGGCCCGCAGCTCGAGCCCGGGCAGGACGAGGCCTACTACCGGCCCACGACCGCGGACAGCGATGCCAGCCTGTACGAACACTGCGCACGCGCCATCGACGTGAGCCTCACGCTGGGCGTGCACGACCTGCCGCTGTTCGGTACCGGCGACTGGAACGACGGCATGAACCGTGTCGGCGAGGAGGGCAGGGGCGAGAGTTCCTGGCTGGGCTGGTTCCTGTGCGCCACCATCGATGCGTTCGCGCCATACGCGAAGGCGCGCGGCGAGCACGAGCGCGCAGCGCGCTGGGAAGATGTCGCGAGCACGGTGCGCAAGGGTCTGGATGCCGGCGGCTGGGACGGCCAGTGGTATCGCCGCGGCTACTACGACGACGGTACGCCGCTCGGCTCGCACGAAAGCGACGAATGCCGCATCGACGCCATCGCCCAGTCGTGGAGCGTGATCGCCGGCGGCGGCGATCCGGCGCATGCGAAGTCGGCGATAGAGCAGGTCGACCGCCAGCTGATCCTGCGCGACGAGAAGGTCGCGCTGCTGTTCACCCCGCCGTTCCGACACACCGACCACGACCCGGGTTACATCAAGGCCTATCCACCGGGCCTGCGCGAGAACGGCGGCCAGTACACGCACGGCGCGCTGTGGTCGATCTTCGCCTTCGCGAAGATGGGCGACGGCGACCGCGCATTCGAGCTGTTCTCGCTGATCAACCCCGTCCACCATGCATCCACGCCCGAAGGCGTGGACCGCTACAAGGTCGAGCCCTATGTCGCGGTCGCCGACGTGTATTCGGTCGAGCCGCACGTCGGCCGCGGCGGCTGGACCTGGTACACCGGCTCCGGCGCCTGGCTGTACCGGGCGGGGCTGGAAGCGGTCCTGGGCTTCCACCTGCAGGGCGCGCATCTGCGCCTGGATCCCTGCATTCCACGCGAGTGGCCGGGCTTCTCGATCGAGTACCGCCACGGCGGCAGCCGCTATCTGATCGAAGTCGCCAACCCGAACGGTGCATGCCGCGGCATCGCACGTTGCGAACTCGACGGCGGGATCCTGGACGTTGATCCCTGCCTGATCCCGCTGCGCGACGACGGCCAATCGCACCGCGTGACCATCGAGTTCGGCCGTTGATCGCGGCGCACGAGCAACCCCTGCGCGCGCAGCTGTTCAGTGCTGAACAGATGGAGCAGCACGGCCGCGTGCTGGCACAGGCGCACCGGCTGAGCGGACACCGCGGCGCCGACCTGCTGCTGGCGCGGCTGAGCGCCAACGAGACTGTGATCGAACGCGCCAGCAAGCTGCTCGGCGAGGCCGCGCACGCCAAGCGCAGGCTGACCCCTGCCGGCGACTGGCTGCTCGACAACCTGTACCTGGTCGAGGAACAGGTCCGCATCGCCCGACGCCACCTGCCCAAGGGTTACAGCCGCGAACTGCCGCGGCTGCAAGGTGGCCCGTCCGATCAGCTCCCGCGGGTCTACGACATCGCCCTCAACGCGATTTCGCACGGCGATGGTCGCGTCGACGTCGAGAGCCTGGACCGCTTCATCGTCGCCTACCAGTCAGTCACGTCGCTCACGCTCGGCGAGTTATGGGCGATCCCGATCATGCTGCGGCTGGCGCTGATCGAGAACTTGCGCCGGGTCAGCGTGCAGGTGATTGCCGGCCGCATGGATCGCGACCTTGCCGACTCGTGGGCCGACCGCTTCTCGGCGGTGGCAGAGTCCGATCCCAAGAGCGTGATGCTGGTAATCGCCGACATGGCGCGTTCCCAGCCGCCGCCGAGCAGTGCGTTCGTCGCCGAAATCGTGCGGCGCCTGCAGGGGCAAGGCGCAGCGCTGGGCCTGCCGCTGACCTGGATCGAACAGTGGCTGGCCGATCACGAGCAGAGCATCGCGCAACTGGTGCGGGCCGAGAGTCAGCAGCAGGCCGCCAACCAGGTTTCCATCAGCAACAGCATCGGCAGCCTGCGTCTGCTGGCGATGACCGACTGGCGCGAGTTCGTCGAATCAATGAGCATGGTCGAGGCCACGTTGCGCGACGACCCCGACGGCACCTACAGGCGGATGGACTTCGCCACCCGGGACCGCTACCGCCACGTGGTCGAGTACATCGCCCGGCGCGGCAAACTGCCCGAAACCGAAGTGGCATCAGCCGTGCTCGAACTGGCGCGCGCAGGCGCTGGACAAGCGGGCACCGGCGACTGCAGCGCACACGTGGGTTACTACCTGATCGATGCCGGACGCAGGCAGCTGGAACGGAGGCTGTCGCTGCGGGACAGACCGTTGGCTTCGCTGCGCCGCGGAACCCGACACGTGCCGCTGCCGGTCTATCTGTTGCCGATCGTCGGCATCATCGCGCTGTTCACCTTCGGGCTGGTGCAGGACGCGCAGGCGATCCTTGGCGCGCGCAATGTGCTGTGGCTGGTGGGCGTGCTGTGCGTAGTTGCCTTCAGCGAGCTCGGTGTGGTCCTGGTCAACTGGTTCGCGACGCTGCTGGTGTTGCCGCGGGCGCTGCCGCGACTGGATTTCTCCGCGGGTATCCCGAACGAGGTGCGCACGCTGGTAGTGGTGCCGACCATGATCGGGGACGCGTCGACGGTGGGCCCGCTGATGGATGCCCTGGAGGTGAGGTTCCTGGCCAACCGCGACCACAACCTGCACTTCGCCCTGTTGACGGACTTCCTCGACGCCGACGAGCAGGTACTGCCGCAGGATGCCGAAGCGCTGGCCACGGCGCGCAGCGACACTGAGGCGCTCAACCGGCGCCACGCCGGCGGCGGCGACGATATCTTCTTCATCCTCCACAGGCCGCGCACCTGGAACCCGCGTGAGCACAGATGGATGGGCCACGAACGCAAGCGCGGCAAGCTTGCCGCGCTCAATTCGCTGTTGCACGGAGGCGATGCCAGCGCGTTCTCGATGATCGCCGGCGAGCCGGGCGTGCTGCGCGGCGTGCGTTACGTGATCACGCTCGACACCGACACCCACCTGCCGCGTGACGCCGCGCGCGAACTGGTCGGCACGCTTGCGCATCCGCTCAACCGGGCCCGACTGGATCCGCAGCGGCGCGTGGTGGAAAGGGGTTACGGCATCCTGCAGCCGCGCGTCGGCACCCGCATGGATGGTGAACGCCGTTCGTGGTACGTGCGCCTTTATGGCAGCGAGCCGGGAATCGACCCGTACACGCGTACCGTTTCGGACGTGTACCAGGACCTGTTCGGCGTGGGTTCGTTCGTCGGCAAGGGCATCTATGACGTGGCGGCGTTCGAGCAGGCGCTGGACGCGCGCTTGCCCGACAACCGGGTCCTCAGCCACGACCTGCTCGAAGGCTGCTACGCCCGTGCCGGACTGATCAGCGACGTGCAGCTGTACGAGGACTATCCGTCGCGCTACGCACTTGACGTCAAGCGCCGGCACCGCTGGATCCGCGGCGACTGGCAATTGTTGCCGTGGCTGCTGCCGTGGGTGCCGGGCGGCGAAGGCCGCCGCGAACGCAACCCGTTGTCGATGCTCTCGCGCGGCAAGCTGCTCGACAACCTGCGTCGCAGCCTCGTGCCCGTGGCGACGGTGTCGCTGTTCGTGCTTGGCTGGATGCTTGCGCCTCACCCGCTGCGCTGGACGATGTGGGTGCTGTCGACGCTGCTGCTCGCACCGCTGCTGGCGGCAATGACCGCGCTGCTCGACAAGCCGGAGGAACTGCCGTTGCGCGCGCACCTGCTGCATCGCGTGCAGGCGGCGGGGCACGATTTTGCGAGGATCATCCTGGGCGCGGCGTTGCTGCCGTACGAGGCGTTCTACAGCCTCGACGCCATCGTGCGGACACTGTGGCGGATGCTGGTGTCGCGCCGGCACATGTTGCAATGGAGTCCCTCCAGCGAAGTCGAGAAGACCCTCGGCGACGGACTGGCGGCGTCACTGCGTTCGATGTGGTTTGCGCCCGCGTTCGCGCTGGGGGTGGCGGCCGCGCTCTTCCGCCTGCAGCCGATGGCGCTGCCCGTGGCCGCGCCGCTGCTCGGGCTGTGGCTGCTGTCACCCTGGCTGAGCTGGTGGACCGGGCGGCCGCGCGTGCGCGCGGCGCACGGGCTGTCGGTGGAGCAGGGCAGGTTCCTCGGCCGGTTGTCGCGGCGCACGTGGGCGTACTTCGAGGATTTCGTGACCGCCGCCGACCATTGGCTGCCGCCCGACAACATCCAGGAGCATCGCACGCTGCTGGTTGCACGGCGCACGTCCCCGACCAACATCGGCCTGTCGCTGCTCGCCAACCTGTCCGCGTACGACTTCGGCTACCAGCAGGCCGATGCCATGGCCGAACGCGTCGGCAATACCCTTGCGACACTGGAACTGCTACCGCGGCATCGCGGCCATTACTACAACTGGTACGACACCGAAACGCTGCGCCCGCTGCCGCCGCTGTACGTGTCCACCGTCGACAGCGGCAACCTCGCCGGACATCTGCTCACCCTGCGCCAGGGACTGCTGGCACAGCCCGATTCGGCGGTCTTGGCGCCCGCTACCTGGCAGGGCTTGGGCGATGCCGCGGGGGTATTGGAAGAGTCCGGCGTCGGCGTACCCGATGCCTTGCGCGGGAAGATCGAGGCGCTGCTCGCCGTACCGCCGGCCACCTGCGGCGAAGCCGTGCTGGCGCTTGCCGAACTCACGGTACTGGCGGAACCACTGGCCGGTCACGACGCACCGGCCGGCGAGGACTCCGATGCGGATGTGTCGACGGAGGCGTCGTGCTGGGGACGGAAACTGTTGGCGCAGTGCCGTGCCGCGAGCGCCGCACTGGCATGGTTGCCATCGACGCTGTCGACGTCGGCGATCCCGACCTTGCGCGAACTTTCGCGCACCTCGCCGGACGGGCAGGTGCAGGCCACCGCAAGAGCCCGCATCGCGGAGTTCGAGCGCCTGGCCCACCTCGCCGGCCAGTGCGCGCAGAACGAACTCGATTTTCTCTACGACCGCAGCCGCCATCTGCTTACCATCGGTTACAACGTCGACGAACACCGGAGCGACCCCGGCTTCTACGACCTGCTGGCGTCCGAGGCCCGCCTGGCCAGCTTCTTCGGCATTGCCCAGGGCCAGCTGCCGCAGGACGCGTGGTTCGCGCTGAGCCGGTTGCTGACCGACATCGGTGGCGACCCGGCGCTGCTGTCGTGGAGCGGCTCGATGTTCGAGTACCTCATGCCGCAGCTGGTGATGCCCAGCTACGAGGGCTCGCTGCTTGACCAGACCGCTCAGGCGAGCGTGGCCAGGCAGATCGAGTACGGGCGCCAGCGCGACGTGCCCTGGGGCATTTCCGAATCCGGCTACAACGCCGTCGACGCGCGCATGAATTACCAATACCACGCCTTCGGCGTGCCGGGACTCGGCCTGCGACGCGGGTTGGCGCAGGATCTGGTGATCGCGCCTTATGCCAGCATGATGGCGTTGATGGTCGCGCCCGGGGAAGCGTGCCGGAACCTGCAGCGGATGGCCGCCGCCGGCTTCGCAGGACGCTACGGCCTGTACGAGGCGATCGACTACACACCTGCGCGATTGCCGCGCGGACAGCCTCACGCGCTGGTGCGCTCGTTCATGGCCCACCACCAGGGCATGGGGCTGCTGGCGCTGGACTACCTGCTCCACGACCAGCCGATGCAACGCCGGTTCGTGGCCGACCCCGAGTTCAGGGCCACGCTGCTGCTGCTGCAGGAGCGCATCCCGCGCACCGGTACCTTCCATCCGCACACGACCGAGGTCGCCGGCGCGTCGGTGATGTCCGACCCCGCCGAAACCCGCCTGCGCATCTTCCGCAACGCCTCCTTGCCGCAGCCGGCGATCCAGATGCTGTCCAACGGCCGCTACCACGTGATGTTGACCAGCGCCGGCGGCGGCTACAGCCGCCTGCACGACATGGCGGTGACGCGCTGGCGCGAAGATGGCACGCGTGATCACTGGGGGAGCTGGTGCTACCTGCGCGACGTGGACAGCAGCGAGTTCTGGTCGGCTTCGTACCAGCCCACGGCTGTGGAGGTGTCCGGATACGAGGCGATCTTCTCCGACGCCAAAGCCGAGTTCCGCGGCCGGAAACAGGGGTTTGAAACCCACCTGGAGATCGCCGTGTCGCCAGAGGACGACATCGAACTACGCCGGCTGCACGTGACCAACCAGTCACGCACGGCGCGCACGATCGAAGTCACCACCTACGCCGAGGTGGTGCTGGCGTTGGCGATCTCGGACGAATTGCATCCGGCCTTCAGCAATCTGTTCGTGCAGACCGAACTGGTGCCGGAACGGCAGGCGATCCTGTGCACACGACGCCCGCGAGCGCACGATGAAGTGCCGCCGTGGATGTTCCATCTGGTCGCGGTGCACGGCGCGGATATCGTGGAAATTTCCTACGAGACCGACCGGTCACGCTTCATCGGCCGCGGCCACGACGCGCGCGCACCGCGCGCCGTGCTCGAGCCGGCGCCATTGTCCAACAGCCAGGGTTCGGTGCTCGATCCGGTTGTCGCGATCCGCTCCCGGATCACCCTGGCGCCGGACCAGACGGCGACCATCGACATGGTTACCGGCGTCGCGGCCGCGCGCGATGATTGTCGGGTGCTGGTCGACAAATACCGGGACCGCAGGCTGGCCGACCGCGTGTTCGACCTGGCCTGGACCCATAGCCAGGTGGTGCGGCGCCAGATCAACGCCTCGCAGGCCGACGCGCAGCTGTACGAACGCCTGGCCGGGCTGGTGCTGCACGCGAACCCGGCGCTGCGCGCAGAGCCGGCCGTGCTGCTGCAGAACCGCCGCGGCCAATCGGGGCTCTGGGGGCAGGCGATCTCCGGTGACCACCCGATCGTGCTGGTGCAGATCGATGACGCGAAAAACATCGAACTGGTGCGGCAGATGGTGCAGGCCTACGCGTACTGGCGGCTCAAGGGCCTGACCGTCGACCTGGTGATCTGGAACGGCGAGCAGGGCGGCTATCGCCAGCAGTTGCACGACCAGATCATGGGTCTGATATCGGCCGGCGTGGAAGCCAACGTGATCGACCGCCCCGGCGGTATTTTCGCCCGATCCGCACACCAGCTGCCGCAGGAGGATCGCATCCTGCTGCAATCGGTGGCACGGGTGATCGTGAGCGACGCGCACGGCACGCTGGCCGAACAGGTTGCGCATCGGCCGCCGCAGGAGGTGGTGATGCCACCACTGCAGCCACTGCTCACCCAGTACGACCTGATGCCTATGCCCACGGCCGACGAGCACGCCATTACCGGCCGCGGCGGGGACACGGCTCTCGACCCGTGGCCCTTTGACCCGGGTACCGGGCCGCTGCGCGAAGGCAACGGCATCGGCGCCTTCTCGGCCGACGGTCGCGAATACGTGATCGACCTGCAGCCGGGCGGCAACACGCCTGCGCCGTGGTCGAACGTGCTCGCCAACCCGCAGTTTGGCTGCGTGGTGAGCGAATCCGGCACCGGCTACACGTGGGCCGAGAACGCGCACGAGTTCCGCCTCACGCCGTGGCATAACGATCCGGTGGGAGACAGCAACGGTGAAGCGTTCTACCTGCGCGACGAGCAGACCGGGCGGTTCTGGTCGCCGACGCCGCTGCCATGTCGCGGCGAGGGTGCGTACCGGGTGCGGCATGGCTTCGGCTACAGCGTCTACGAGCACGAGCAGGACGACGTCGCCAGCGAACTCTGGGTCTACGTGGCGAGCGACGCGGCCGTCAAGTTCAGCGTGCTGCGCGTGCGCAACACCGGCGAGCGCACGCGGCGGCTCAGTGCCACCGGCTACGTGGAATGGATCCTCGGCGATCTGCACGCGCGCACCCAGATGCACGTGGTCACCGAGTCCGTCACGGAACACGATGCGGTGCTGGCGCGCAATGCGTACAACACCGAATTCAGCCGCCGGGCCGCCTTTTTCGCCGCCGATATCGCAACCGGGGGATGGCACGGCGAGGAGGAGCGCCGCAGCGTCACCGGCGATCGCAACGAGTTCATTGGCCGCAACGGAAGTCTGCGCTCGCCGGCGGCGATGACGCGCGAACGCTTGTCCGGGCGACTTGGTGCCGGACTTGATCCCTGCGCCGCGATCCAGGTGCCGCTGGACTTGGCGCCCGGGCAGTCACGCGACGTGATATTCCGCCTCGGCGCAGGGCGTACGCGCGCCGAGGCGCTGGCGACGCTGCGGGAGACGCAGGGACGCGATGCTGCCTGGGACGCGCTCGACGAGGTGCGTGTGGGCTGGCTGCGCACGCTTGGCGCGGTACAGGTGGAAACACCCGAGCCGGCCGTTGACCTGCTCACCAACGGCTGGTTGCTCTACCAGACCATCGGCTGCCGTTACTTCGCGCGCAGCGGCTACTACCAATCCGGCGGCGCGTTCGGTTTTCGCGACCAGCTGCAGGACATCATGGCGATGCTGCACGCCGAGCCAAAGCTCGCACGCGATCACCTGTTGCTGTGCGCCGAGCACCAATTCATGGAGGGCGACGTGCAGCACTGGTGGCACCCGCCGCTGGATCGCGGCGTGCGCACGCGGTGTTCGGATGACTATCTGTGGTTGCCGCTGGCCACCTGCCGCTATGTCGAAGCTACCGGCGACCGCGACGTACTCAACGAACGCATGACCTATGTTGAAGGTCGCCATGTCGACCCGGACGAGGAGTCCTACTACGACCTGCCTTCGCGCTCAGGCCTGCGTGAAACGCTGTACCAGCACTGCGTGCGCGGCCTGCAACGTGCGCTCGACCTGTTTGGAGAACGTGGCCTCCCGCTGATCGGCACCGGCGACTGGAACGACGGCATGAACCGGGTGGGGGAGGGCGGTCGCGGCGAGAGCGTGTGGCTGGGGTTCTTCCTGTACGAGGTGCTAAACCGCTTCAACAAACTGGCGCGCGACCGCGGCGACCTGCTGTTCGCCAAACGCTGCCTCGAACGCGCAACGCAGCTGCGCCAGGCACTGGAAGACCATGCCTGGGATGGCGCGTGGTACCGGCGCGCGTGGTTCGACAACGGAATGCCGCTGGGCTCGACGCAGAGCGATGAGTGCACGATCGATTCGATCTCGCAGAGCTGGTCGGTGCTGTCGGGCGCAGCCGATCCGGTGCGCGCAAGGCAGGCGATGGAATCGCTGGACCAGCGCCTGGTGCGACGCGATGCAGGCCTGGTGCAACTGCTCGACCCGCCATTCGACAAGACCGGGCAGGACCCCGGCTACATCCGCGGCTACGTGCCCGGCGTGCGCGAGAACGGCGGCCAATACACTCACGCGGCGGTGTGGGCGACCATGGCCTTCGCCGAGCTCGGCGACCATGCGCGCGCGTGGGAACTGTTCCGCATGATCAACCCCATCCACCACGGCGACACCGCAGAACGCATCGCGACCTACAAGGTGGAACCCTACGTGGTCGCCGCCGACGTGTACGCGGTCGAACCGCATGTCGGCCGCGGCGGCTGGACCTGGTACACCGGCTCGGCCGGCTGGATGTACCGGCTGGTCGTCGAATCCTTGCTGGGCCTGCGGCTCGAGGGGGACACCCTGCGGCTGTCGCCCTGCATCCCTCCCGACTGGCCCGGTTACCGCGTGCGCTATTGCTACCGCGACACGGTCTACCTCATCCACGTGCGCCAGGAAGCCGGGAAAGGCATGCCGCCGCGATTGCTGGTCGACGGCATGGAGCAGCCCGGACTGGCCGTTCCGCTGTGCGACGACCATGCGCAGCATGCTGTGGAACTGTGGCTGCCGCAGCCGGAGTAACGGCCGCCACGCCCGCCTCACGCCACGGGGTGCATGTTGGTAATCGGCAAGCGGCCGATCATCAATGGAGAGCGACATGAACAATGACAAGCACGATGCCAACCGTGACCCGATCACCGGAACCCCCGGTGCGCACCCGGTCGGTACCGGCGTAGGCGCGGCGGCCGGCGGTGTCGCTGGCGCGGCCGTCGGTTCCGTAGCAGGGCCCGTAGGCACGGCGGTAGGCGCCGCTGTAGGCGCGGTGGCCGGCGGCCTGGGTGGCAAGGCTGCGGGTGAGGCGATGAATCCGACGGTCGAAGACGCGTACTGGCGTGAGAACTATTCCAAGGAGCCGTACGCCAACAAGGAGTACGGATACGAGGAGTACCAGCCTGCTTATCGCACCGGCTACGAAGCCCGTTCGCGCTATGCCGACCAGAGCTTCGAGCAGGCCGAAAACAACCTGCGTACCGACTATGAGCAGGCCAAGGGCAACTCGCGCCTGGAGTGGAACGACGCCAAGCACGCCACGCGCGCGGCATGGCACCGCGTGGAACGGGCGCTGCCGGGCGATGCAGACGGCGACGGCCGCTGATCGCGGCGTCGGCAGACCCGCCGATCAGCAGCAACCATGAGGCCCCGCTTGCGGGGCCTCTCTAATCTGGACTGGGAATTTGCGGAAGACAGGGAAAGTTATCGGGGGTAAGGCTCTCACCGCTGCGCGGGCCGCGCACGATCGCCTTGGCCACCGCCGTCGTTGAGTAGGGTTTTGGCCGGTGATCAGGCGACCGTCATCGACCACTGCTATTTCCGCTTCTTATGGATCGGATATATGTTTGACGGGTATGCCGCGCCGAGCTCAGTCAAGGCATCATCTTCACGCCGGAAATTCCAATTCCCGGGTTTGAGCCAGTGCGGCGCGCCTCGATCTCGCTCATCTTCTCGAAATATTCGGGCGCCTCATCCAGCACTTGCCCGTCGATGGTCGTGTCGTGGTTCCTTGAGCCGATGGACACCGACCGCTGGCAGGTCGACCGTGACGCGACGCGGGAAGTCCACGACAATGTAGAGCGATTCATCGACAACCAGCTTGCTCGCAAGTCCAACGCTAGCCTGCACCCGGAGAACCGGGAGTGGCTCGGCGCCGCTTGGTGCCGGAAGACTGCAATGGACGAGGGCAGGGGAGCACCATGATCACAGGCAGCATCAAGACCCAGGTCGACCAGATCTGGAACGCGTTCTGGAGCGGCGGCATCTCCAACCCCATGGAGGTCATCGAACAGATGACCTACCTGCTCTTCATCAAGCGGCTGGACGAGCTGCAGACGGTCAAGGAGAAGAAGGCCAACCGCATCAAGCAGCCGGTCGAGGCCCCTATCTTCAACAGCGGGCAGCAGAAGCTGCGCTGGTCGAAATTCAAGTCGCTGGGCGACCCGGCGGCGATGTATGCACTGGTAGCCGACGAGGTCTTCCCCTTCATCAAGAACCTGGGCGGGGCGGAGGATTCCACCTACGCCACCCACATGAAGGATGCGCGCTTCACCATCCCCACGCCGGCACTGCTGGCCCGGGTGGTGGACATGCTCGACGCCATCCCCATGGACGACCGCGACACCAAGGGCGACCTGTACGAGTACATGCTGGGAAAGATCGCCTCGGCCGGCCAGAACGGGCAGTTCCGCACCCCCCGGCACATCATCAAGCTGATGGTGGAGATGATGGCGCCCAGGCCGTCCGACACCATCTGCGACCCGGCCTGCGGCACCGCCGGCTTCCTGGTCGCCGCCAGCGAGTACCTCGGCGAGCACCACGGGCAGGAAATCTACGCCACCCCCGAGGCCGCGCGCCGCTTCAACCACGACACCTTCCACGGCTTCGACTTCGACAGCACCATGCTGCGGGTCGGCTCGATGAACATGCTGCTGCACGGGGTGGAGAACCCGGCCATCGAGAACCGCGACAGCCTCAGCGAAGGCCACGCCGGCGTGGCCGGGCAGTTCAGCCTGATCCTGGCCAACCCGCCGTTCGCCGGCTCGCTGGACTACGAGAGCACCGCCAAGGATTTGCAGCAGATCGTCAAGACGAAGAAGACCGAGCTGCTGTTCCTGGCCCTGTTCCTGCGCCTGCTCAAACCCGGCGGCCGCGCCGCGGTGATCGTGCCGGACGGCGTGCTGTTCGGCTCATCCCGGGCACACAAAACCCTGCGGCGGATGCTGGTGGAGGAGCAGAAGCTCGACGGTATCGTCTCAATGCCCTCGGGCGTGTTCCGCCCCTATGCCGGCGTATCCACCGCGATCCTGCTGTTCACCAGGACCGACTCCGGCGGAACGGACAACGTCTGGTTCTACGACATGCAGGCCGATGGCTATTCGCTGGACGACAAGCGCAATCCGCTGGATGCCGACAAGCACGAGGCCAACAATCTGCCGGACATCCTCAAGCGCTGGCAGCACCGTGACAAAGAAGCCAAGCGTACCCGCACCGAGCAGAGCTTCCTGGTGCCCAAGGACGAGATCGCCGGCAATGACTACGACCTGTCGATCAATCGGTACAAGGAAGTGGTGCACGAGGCCGTCGAGTACGACCCACCGAAGAAGATCCTGGCCGAACTGAAGGCGCTGGAGGCGGACATCATGCTGGGCATGGACGAGTTGCAGGGACTGTTGAAGTGATTACGCGACAGTCTGTGCAAGGCGGTCGCAACGTGCGCAAACTCGGCGACCTGGTCGAGTTCTTGGATAGTCGGCGGCGGCCGGTAAAGAAGGAAGACCGGAAGTCGGGGCCGTACCCCTACTACGGCGCCAATGGAATACAGGGATCTATCGACAACTATATCTTCGACGAACCGCTGATCCTTCTCGCCGAAGATGGTGGCCACTTCGACAATCCTGGCCGCGGGATCGCCTATCGTATCGAAGGCAAAACTTGGGTGAACAATCACGCCCATGTTCTTCGCGCCCAGCCTGGCGTTGACCAAGGCTATCTCTGCAGAGCGCTAGAGAACTACGACGTATCTCCTTGGATCACTGGGTCGACCAGAGCGAAGCTGACGAAGGCGGGGGCGGCTCAAATTGAGATCCCTCTTCCCCCACTCCCCGAACAACGCCGCATCGCGGCGATCCTGGACAAGGCCGACGCGCTGCGCGCCAAGCGCCGCGAAGCCATCGCCAAGCTCGACCAACTGCTGCAGTCCGTGTTCCTCGATATGTTTGGCGATCTGGTGACGAACTCGAAGGGAATTCCAGAGACTTCTTTGGGCGACCTGACGAGCATCCGAACGGGAAAGCTGGATGCGAACGCCAGTAGCAGTGACGGGGCGTACCCATTTTTCACATGCGCTCGCGAACCTCTGCGTATTTCGTCCTACAGCTACGATTGCGAGTGTGCTCTGGTTGCCGGAAACGGAGATCTAAACGTTAAGCAGTACTCAGGTAAGTTCGACGCATATCAACGCACTTATATTGTCGAATCCACCGACAAGTCTCGACTGACAACAAACTATCTCTATCACTTCCTGGACGCTTATGTTGGCGAGTTGAGAAAGCAAAGTATCGGAGGAATTATTAAATACATTAAGAGGGGCAATTTGACGGAGGCCCGTCTTCCCTTGCCCCCGCTAGCGCTGCAATCGGAGTTCAACCGCCGTTGTTCGGTATTGAACAGTCGACGCGCAGAGATGGTCGCGTCGGATGCAATGTTTTCAAGGTTATTTCAAACCCTTCAACACCGCGCCTTCTCCGGCACCATCTGACCCATGCCTCCCTACCAGCTCACCCACCGCATGACCGCGCTGGTGGCGGACATCGCCGAGCGGCTGGGCGCGTGGAAGGCCGCCAACCGCTGCACGTCGTTCCCGGGATTCGTTGGACTCACTCTCACTGGCCAGCGTTCGGATGTCGGTAGAAACGCCGGTACAAACGTCGCTTGAAGCGCGCGTGTGCGTCACAGGCAGGCTGGTGGCTTGTCATCAATATTTAGACTATTGTTGATGCCAAGTGGGGTTGTTGGTTATCTGTTGTGCACAAATCGGGTTGTTCATTGCAAAGTGCGTTGCCGTTAACGACAACATAGGTTGTCGGTAACGGGTGATGAGCAAGCTCTTTTGCGATCAAAATTTCCTTTTTCGTTAACAACAATTGCCGTGACCATGATCGACACCAGTCAAGCCGTCTCCTACCACTCCGGGCATTTTCCGCCGGGCGCGCTGGACTACGGGCGCCTGATGCCGGGCCTGCTGGGGGCCACGGCGGCGTTGGCGCGCTATGACCAGATGCTGCGTGGCATGCACAACAGTGAGCTGTTCCTGGCGCCCTTGCGAGGCCAGGAAGCGGTGGTGTCCTCGCGGATGGAGGGCACCATCAGCACGCTCGACGAGATCCTCCAGCTCGAGGTTGAGTTCGAGGAGGACGATGAGCGTGCCGCGCTGGAGTTCCGATCCGATGCCATCGAGACGGCGCTGTATCGGCGTGCGCTCAATACCGCCCAGTTGCGGATGGAGCAGGGACAGTCGCTGTCGGAGTCACTGCTGAAAAGCATCCACCGCCAGTTGCTGTCCTTCGGCCGTGGGGCCACCAAATCGCCCGGTGTCTACAAGCACGAGCAGAACTACATCGGCGAGCGCGGCAGCCGCAGAGTGAGCTTCGTGCCGATCGCGCCGGAGCACCTGCCCGGTGGCATGGAGGCGTTGTTCCGGTTGGTCAACGATGAAGCGGTGCCGGTGTTGCTGCGCACTGCGCTGGTCCATGCCGAGTTCGAGGCGTTGCACCCGTTCGAGGACGGCAATGGCCGCGTCGGACGCATGCTGATCACGCTGATGCTGTGGCAGGGCGGGGTGATCGGCGCGCCGCATTTCTACATCAGCCGCTATTTCGAGGATCACAAGGACGAGTACCTGGGCCGTTTGCGTGCGGTGTCGTCAGATCACGATTGGGAGGGCTGGTGCGCATTCTTCTTGGCGGCGGTCGAGCAGCAGGCCATCGCCAATCTGGAGGCGGCGCAGGCCATTGGCCAGTTGTACGAGGAAATGAAGCCCCGCTTTGCCGAGTTGCTGGCATCCAAGTACGCGGTGGCGGCACTGGACTACCTGTTCACCCACCCGGTGTTCAGCAACAGCCGTTTCACGCGCAGCGCCGGCATCCCGTCGCAAACCGCCGCCCGCTTCAGCCGCGTGCTGTTGCAGGAGGGACTGCTGCAGGTGGTCCGCCAGCCGGCCGGACGACGCTCGGCCATGTACCGATTTGAGCCGTTGATGGAGCTCGTCCGTGTGTGACGCGCCCCGCCGGCTCTTTATAAGTCGGGGTATGGTCGGAGCTGCCGGGGGATCGCAATGAGCAACTTCCAGTTTCTGCAAGCCGAGTTCAAGCCGCTCTATGAGCCGGCTCGCGGTGCCGAGCAACTGGTGCATTCCGATCCGCGCGCCTGCTGCATGCGCACCCGCCATGCGCTGGAGCAGGCGGTGCATTGGCTGTACGCGCATGACCTCACGTTGCGGATGCCGTACGACAACAGCCTCGGGGTGCTGCTGACCCAGCCGGCATTCGAGCAACTGCTGCCGCCGCACATCCACCAGAAGGCGCGGCTGATCCAGAAGCTCGGCAACCAGGCTGTGCACGGCAACGGGCGCATCGGCGGCGGCGATGCGATGCGGCTGGTGCGCGAGCTGTTCCACGTGTTGTTCTGGCTGGCGCGCACCTACACCCGCGCCAGCGATCCGAAAAGCATCGAGGCCAGCTTCGACGACAAGCAGGTGCCGCACCTGGTGCGCGCCGACGAGGCGGTCAGCTTTACCCGCGACGAACTGGCCAAGCAGGAAGCGCAGTTCCGCCAGCAGATAGAGACCAAACACGCCGAGGTCGAAGCACGCGAGGCCCGCATCGCCGAGACCGCGGCCAGCCTCGCCGAGCGCGAAGCAGCACTGGCGGAGGTCAACGCCCAGCTGGCGCAGGCACGCGCTGAGCTGGCCCAGGCCAAAGCCGCCAACATCGCGGTGCCGGATGGGCACAACTACCATGAGGCCGATACCCGCAAGTTCTTCATCGATGTGCTGTTGCGCGAGGCCGGCTGGATCGACGGCGACAACATGTCGTTTGAAGTGCCCGTCACCAGCATGCCCAACCAGAAGGGCGAGGGCTTCGTTGACTACGTGCTGTGGGGCGCGGACGGCCAGCCGCTGGCGGTAGTGGAAGCCAAGCGCAGCCTGAAGGACCCGGACGTGGGCCGGCAGCAGGCCAAGCTGTATGCAGACTGCCTGGAGCAAATGAAAGGCCAGCGGCCACTGATCTTCTACAGCAACGGACACCACACCTGGCTGTGGGACGACTGTCGGGCGGCGCCGCGCGAGGTGCAGGGTTTCTACACCAGGGAAGAACTGGAACTCGCCGTCCAGCGCCGCGAGCTGGAGACCGACCCGCGCAGCCTGAAGGTTGACCCGGCCATCGCCGGACGCCCGTACCAGGTGCGCGCCATCCGCGCGATGACCGAGTCGCTGGCGCAGGGCCGGCGGGCCGGTCTGCTGACCATGGCTACCGGCACCGGCAAGACCCGCGTTTCGATCGCACTGGTTGACGTTCTGATGCGCGCCAATCGGGTCAAGCGCGTGCTGTTTCTCGCCGATCGCGTGGCGCTGGTGAGGCAGGCCACAAATGCCTTCAAGGCGCACCTGCCGGATGCCGGCCCGGTCAACCTTGTGACCGACAGGAAGGGGCAGGGCAGGGTGTACGTGTGCACCTACCCGACGATGATGGGCCTGATCGAAGAAATGGAGGGCGACCGCCGAAAATACGGCGTCGGCCACTTCGACCTCATCATTATCGACGAGGCCCACCGCAGCGTTTACCAGAAGTACGGTGCGATCTTCCGCTACTTCGACAGCTACCTGGTCGGCCTGACCGCGACCCCGCGCGACGAGGTTGACCGTGATACCTACCACTTGTTCGGGCTGGAAACCGGCGTGCCCACCGATGCTTACGGCCTGGAAGAGGCGGTGGCGGATGGCTACCTGGTTCCGCCGCGTGCGCAGTCGGTGCCGGTCAGGTTCATTCGCGAGGGCATCCGCTATGACGAACTGAGCGTAGAGGAAAAGGAGCACTGGGAGTCGCTGGACTGGGGCGAGCACGACGAGGGCGGTGAGCCGCCCGACGAGATCCACGCGTCCGAGGTCAACAAGCGGCTGTTCAACGAGCACACCGTCGACCTGATGCTGCGGCACCTGATGGAGCATGGGCTGAAGGTTGACGGCGGCGACAAGCTGGGCAAGACCATCATCTTCGCGGTCAACCAGCAGCATGCGCAGTTCATCGCCCGGCGCTTCGATCATCACTACCCGCATTACAAGGGAACATTTGCGCGGGTCATCACCCATGCGGTGAACTACGCGCAGAGCCTGATCGACGATTTCAGCATCGCAGCCAAGCTGCCGCAGATCGCAATCTCGGTGGACATGCTGGACACCGGCATCGACGTGCCCGAAGTCGTCAACCTGGTGTTTTTCAAGGCGGTGCGATCGAAGGTGAAGTTCCTGCAGATGATTGGGCGGGGCACACGCCTGTGCCCGGACCTGTTTGGCCCGGGCCAGGACAAGAGCGAGTTCTTCATCTTCGACTTCTGCGCCAATTTCGAGTACTTCGACGAGCATCCGGCCGGCGCTGCCGGCACTCTGAGCGAGCCCTTGCAGAAACGCTTGTTCAAGCGTCGCCTGGAGCTTCTTTCCATGCTGCCGATGGTTGCCCCTACCGGGGGCGAGACGGCAGCCGCTGGCAACCTTGGTGAAGGTCAGGGCGGTTACGACGGGCTGGTGGCCCTGCGCGAAGAGGTCGCTGACGAGCTGCATGGCGAAGTCGCGGCAATGAATCTCGACAATTTCATCGTCCGACCGCAAGGCGAGCACGTCAGCCGCTTCCGCGAGCGCAAGGCATGGAGCGGGATCGACGAGAGTGCGCTGGCCGACCTGCGCGAACATGTCGCGGGCCTGCCTAGCGAGCGCGATCCAGAGCACATCACCGCCAAGCTGTTCGACCTGGTCTGTCTCAACCTGCAGCTGGCGCTCATCAACAGGACACAGAATTTTATCGGCAGTCGTGACCGGATCATCGAGATCGCCATGGCGTTGGAGACCATGGATGCGATCCCGGCGGTCAAAGCGAAACTGGCGCTGATCCAGGAAGTGCAGACCGAAGCCTTCTGGAAGGACATCACGCTGCCGATGATCGAATCGGTACGCCGTGGGCTGCGCGACCTGGTGAAGTTCATCGAGCGCAAGGCGGTCAAGCCGGTCTACACGGTGCTCACCGATGAGATCGGCGAGGCGAAGGAAGTCGGGCTCAAGGATTTCAGCACCGGCATCAATCTCGCCCAGTACAAGCGCAAGGTGGAGGCTTACATCCGGGCCAACGAGCACCACGTCGCCATTGCCAAGCTCAAGCACAACAGGCCGCTGACGCCGACCGACCTGTCCGAGCTGGAGCGTTTCGTCTATGAGTCTGCGGTGGTGGAAAGCCGCAAGCGCTTCGAGGAAAGCTTCGGCAGTGACAGGCCCCTGACCGCTTTCATTCGCTCACTGGTCGGTCTGGACCGCAACGCGGCCAAGGACGCCTTCGGCGAGTTCCTGGATGAGAACCGCTACACCAGTCAGCAGATCCGCTTCGTCGAGATGATCATCGACCG
Organism: Luteimonas sp. A478; assembly: GCF_054052025.1. NCBI lineage: Bacteria > Pseudomonadati > Pseudomonadota > Gammaproteobacteria > Lysobacterales > Lysobacteraceae > Luteimonas > Luteimonas yangxiaopingae. The sequence continues at coordinate 598,457 of NZ_JBSVRF010000001.1, forward strand.
GCTGACGCAGGGCGGGGTGATGGAGCCGGGGCAACTCTACGAGCCGCCGTTTACGAGCCTGCACTATCAGGGCTTGGACGGCGCCTTCGGTGACGCAGATGCCGACACCATCGTCGGGGTTATCGAGGAAATCAATCGCCGGGCGGCGGCATAAGCTGCCGGGTTGCAAGTAATGATGCATTGAACGGGGGAGAGCATGGCGAAGGCAGAAGCTACCGTTGAGGAACTGGTGGGCATGATCGAAAGCGGGCAGCTGCGCCTGCCCGAGATGCAACGTCGTTACGTTTGGCGCTCGCCACGAGTACGCGACCTGATGGACTCTCTGTATCGCGGATATCCTTCCGGCGCGATCCTGCTATGGCGAACCAACGAAGCGGTTCCCCTGCAGGACTTCGCGGTTGCCCAGAAAGACAACCGTTACCAAGAAACGCAATTGCTGCTGGATGGCCAGCAGCGATTGACCTCGCTATCGGCGGTGATCCGTGGTGAACCGGTGCAGGTTCGCGGCCGCAAGCGACCGATTGAGCTGCTTTTCAACCTGGAACATCCAGACCACCTGTCCCTTGTCACAGAGGTCAACGAAGATGCTGATATCGAGGACGAGGATGAGGCGGATTCATCCGAGGACGAGATGATGCAGCGCTTCAGCAAGATGGCATTCGTGGTGGCGACCCGCAAGCTGGAGCAACTGCCGCAGTGGGTCAAGGTGTCGGATGTGTTCCGGGATTCAAGCGACATGCCTTTCCTCAAGGCCGCCGGGATCACAAGCATGGATGACCCGAGGATGGAGAAGTACTGCCAGCGATTGGCGCGACTCAGGAATGTCCGCAAGTACAGCTACCGCATGGATGTCCTCGAAAGCAGCCTGAGTTACGACGAAGTCACGGAGATTTTTGTGCGGGTCAACTCGCTTGGGGCGAAATTGCGCAGTTCTGACCTGGCGCTGGCGCAAATCACGGCAAAGTGGCGTAACTCGCTGGCTGAGTTCCAGTCCTTCCAGAAGACCTGTGCCGGAATGGGTTTCGATCTGGACCTTGGCATCCATCTCAAGAACCTTGTTGCCTTTGCCACGGGTCAATCCCGCTTCCTGACTGTGGGAAACCTCAGCCTCGATACGTTGCAGGCGGCGTGGAAGGAGAGTCGCCTGGGGATGGAGTTCGCACTCAACTTCATGCGGAGCAATGCAGGAATCGCAAGTCCGGCCCTGCTGTCGTCGCCCTTCATCCTGATCGCGATGGCGTACTTCGGGCACAAGCGCGACTATCACCTCAGCCTCGAAGAAGCCGATCGGTTGCGCTACTGGGCACTGCTTGCGAATGCTAAGGGGCGATTTTCGCGTGGATCAAGCGAAACGATCCTCGACCAGGATTTGGCCTCGCTGCGGCAAGGCGGCGGCACGGCCGAGATGATCGACCGCTTGCGCCTGCAGATGGGGCGCCTGGATATCTCTGCCGAAGAGCTTGAAGGGCGGAATCAGCGCAGTGCCTTGTTCAAGACGATGTTTCTGGCCTTCCATGCCGCCGGCGCCAGGGACTGGCGATCCAACTTGGCAATTTCATTGGCTCATGCCGGGTCGCAACATCGGCTCCAGTTTCATCACATCTTTCCCAAAGCGTTGCTGAGGAAGGCGGGTCGATCACCACGCGAAGCCGACGATATCGCCAATCTCTCGTTCATTGCAGGCAAGACCAATCGGCAGATCAGCGACAAGGCGCCAGTCGAATACCTGCCGGGCTACCTGGACAAGGTCGGTGCCGGGCCATTCGACGCACAATGCATTCCACTCGCCCCAGCGCTTCTTGGCGTTGATGCCTACAGCGAATTCCTAAAGGCCCGGCGTGAAGCGATCGCCCAACGGCTCAACGCCTATCTGTCCGAGGATGGAGTACAGAAATGAAGTACAGAAAGGGGGATAGGGTTCGGCATCCCAGGATGGATTCCTGGGGGTTGGGACTCGTGCTGGAGGACAGCGACGGCGCTAGAGCGCGGATCTTCTTCGTGGATGTCGGCGAGAAAACCGTTGTGCTCAGTCATGTGGAACCGGTCGTGGTTTCAGGGCTGGACGCGGAAAGCCCAGTTCTGGACAATCTCAAGATCGACGGAGGCAAGGTCAGCGTTCGCTACAAAAGCCTCACCGCATCGATGCAGTACTTCCTTAAGGAGTTCCCCGGCGGTTTCTCGGGAGAGCGATTCCGAGCCCACGAACGCGACCACAAGGAAGAGATCTCGGGTGATGTGCAGGTCGGGCTGGATCGTACCGCCATGCGCGCCATGCTTGATGCGGGGGAGTATCGGGACATATGTAACCGGGCACTGAAGCTGACGGGTGTCCGTGCGAATGCCATGATCTTCAAGAACGAGAAGATGGCAATGCGGGACGGCTTGAAGTCCGAAGAATCCCAAAAGACGTTTGCGGAATCCCTGTTCGACGTGCTTCACGGCGAAGGGGATTTTGACGGCAGGTTCGACAGGTACGCCGCCTGCCTTGAGGATATCGGTGCCTGCAAATGGACGGTCGCAACGTATTTCCTGTTCTTCATGTACCCGGACCGGCACATGTTCGTGAAGCCGACCATCACGCAGAATGCTGCGGAGGTTTGCGCTTACGAGATTAACTATCGGCCTGAGGTCAATGCGAAGACTTATCGCTCGATCGTTGACTTCTCCAGCCATCTGATGAATTCGATCTCGGAGGTCGAACCTAGGGACATGATTGATGTGCAGTCGTTCATGTGGTGCATTGCTCCAGGAACGTATGGGGCCGATGACGTATAGCCTTCCGGCCGATCCATAGCGTGGCGTCGATCACCATTGGGTAGGGGATTAGGGATGTTTATCATGGGTAAGGATTCCTCCTTACCTCATCCGGGTCGAAATGGTGGCGGACGAGCTTGAAGTTGCGCAAGGCGTTTGCCGAGAGCGACAACTACGCAGAGCGGCGGGGACGTAGTTGCCGTTGAGTTCGGCACGATCACGCGCTCGGTGTTGTAGCGGCCGAGGGTGGCCGGCCCTCGCATTCTATTTCGATACCGTCGATGGTAAGTTTTAATCGGTGGACTTGGCCGGCGTCTAGCACAGCCAAGGCGTCCCGGCAAACTTCTAGTTGCTTGAAGCCTTCTGGGCCGATGTTCTTACGGTTCGCTTCGTCCATTTCAACGGCGCATCGCCAGAACTCTTGCGATTCGTACGGGTGTTCGGTGATGCACATATGGTAGAAGTCGGGTGGCATGCGCACTTCCGGCGCACCTAGCGTTGTGGCTAGGATCAGGCTTGCAAGCATGGTTCGTTCCCCGGTTCCGCAATTGCCAGGGGGCAAGATACCAGCCGGGGCCGTTGCGGGTCATCGTGGTCGAGGTGCTGGGCCACGGTCCGCAGGCCTGACCACGGCGACCGCTCTTGTTGCGGTGGTGCATGCAATCCGGGTCAAATTCCGGGCCGGCATGAATTGCCAGCCCGCATTGTTCCACCTGTAGACCGCTTTTCAGCGGAACATGGCCCCATGCCGGTACATCCACCGATCAAGCAAATGGGGAGCGATGCGCTCGCCGTCCGGGTTGATCAGCCAGCGACCGGCGAAGCGCCAGCCGGTCCATGGTCCAGGCAGATGGTGATGGTTGTGGACGGTTCGGCTGTAGTTCTCGCGGGCGCACCAGTTGGGACAGGGTGTACCTTCAAGCCAGCAAGGCGGGCGCATGCAAGGCTCCAAATCGGCGGATCATGTTCGCAAACGCCGCGACCAGCCTCCGCATCCAACTGCGCATAATGTATATTATGTCAATTACAATGGGCGCAGGATCGGTGCAATGCCGGTGTGGTCTGCTTGCTATGACGCCGGTTCGGAGGCGCCATCTGTGCATGACCTGAAATTGTCCGGAGAATGGTCCGGCTACGAGTTCCGAAACAACACCCTGATTTCACCCGAAGGCCACCAGTTCAACCACGACGATCTCCGGTGGCTGTCGCTGAAGTATGAGTGGCAAAGCATGCAGGCGATCTACGCCAGCCGTGCCTGGACTCCTCTGCAGCGGCGCCCCCAGGCTCGACAAACTGCTCGATGGCCAGCTCGACCGGATCCTGGACGATATCGGGGAGCAGCTCTGGAACCAAGTCGGCTAAGATGCAGATGAGCCGATTACGGGGTATATTCGGCTCATCTTTCGAGCCAAATAGACCGCGAATTCAGCTCATGCAAGCCACCCGATGACCCCGCCCCGCTGGATTTGGCGGCAGCCCGCCTGGCCCCGCTTCACATGGGATGCCACGGCGCTGGCCTGCCTGTTGCGCGACTGCCAGCAGGTGCAGGGCCAGCTGCTCGGCATGGCCGGCGCCGCCGCTGGCGACCTGCAGGACGAGGACGCGCTTGACACCTTGCTCTCCAACATCGTCGACTCCTCGGCGATCGAGGGCGAGCAGCTGGACGTGGGTTCGGTGCGCTCGTCGCTGGCCCGCCGCCTGGGCCTGGCCGACGAAGCGGCGCGCCGCACCACCGCCCACGCCGAAGGCTTGGCCGAGCTGATGCTCGACGCTACCCGGCATGCCGACGCCCCGCTCGACCTGCCGCGGCTGCTGCAGTGGCATCGCTGGCTGTTCGCCGCCAGCGACGACCTGCTGCCCGCGCGCATCCAGGTGGGTGCGCTGCGCGGCAGCGACCCCATGCAGGTGGTCTCGGGACGCATCGACCGCCCCACCGTGCATTTCGAAGCCCCACCCCGCGAAGGACTCGAAGCGCAGGTGGATGACTTCATCGCCTGGTTCAACGCCTCGCGGCAGGACAGCGCGCTCGATCCCCTGCTCCGGGCCGGTGTCGCGCACTTCTGGTTCGTCACCCTGCATCCCTTCGACGACGGCAACGGCCGCCTTACCCGCGCCCTGACCGACCTTGCGCTCGCCCAGGCGCAGCCGCAGGTCATCCGCTTCCACGCCATGTCGGCCAGCATCCTTGCCGACCGCGCAGGCTATTACCGCGTGCTCGAAGCCAGCCAGAAGGACGGCCTCGACATCACCGCCTGGCTGCACTGGTTCTTGCGCACCCTGCACGACAGCCTGACCCGCGCCCTGCACCGCATCGACCGCGTGCTGGCCAAGGCGCGCTTCTGGCAGGCCCACCGCGAGCAGGCCCTGTCGGCCGAGCAGGCCAAGGTGCTCAACCGCCTGCTGGACGGTGGTGAACGCGGCTTCGAACAGGGCCTGACCGCACGCCATTACCAGGCGGTCGCCAAGGTCTCCAAGGCCACCGCCACCCGCCATCTGGCCGACCTGCTGGAGAAGGGCTGCATCCGCCGCCTGCCCGGTGGCGGTCGCAGCACCCGCTACGAGATCAACGCCCTGGCACCGGGCATCCCGCTGCCGCCCTGCCCCACTTCCACAGAAGAACCCAAGGCATGACCCACAAGGACATCGTCCAGAAGCTCTGGACTCTGCGACGTCCTTCGCGACGACGGCCTGGTTGAGCTGTACGAGGGTCTGCTGCAGAAAAGCGCCCACCGAGACCAAGTCCGGCGCCGGCCAGTACTTCACTCCGCGCCCGCTGAAGGCCCGCCGCTTCCAGCGCCGCTCAGCAGCGCTCGCGGGCATGGCCAGCGATGCGAACCCCAATGCGACCGCGAATCGCCAGCCTCAAGCTATGCGCTTTTTGAACAATGAGTGCGATAGGTTTGTTGAGGCATCGGTTTAGCGTCCGCTGCAGGCCAATTCGCCACCTTGGAGATGACAATGAAAACGTACAAAGTGGGCTACCTGGTCGGTAGCCTCGCTACCGAATCGATCAACCGCAAGCTCGCCAGCGCGCTGTTCAAACTGGCGCCGGAACAACTCCAGTTCCAGGAGATCCCGTACAAGGATCTGCCGCTGTACAGCTACGACTATGACGACGACTATCCCGAGGTCGGACGAAAGTTCAAGAAGGCAATCGAGGAGTCGGACGCGATCCTGATCGTCACCCCGGAATACAACCGGTCGATACCCGGTGGACTCAAGAACGCCATCGACTGGGCCAGCCGCCCTTGGGGCACGAACTCCTTTGCCAACATTCCTTCGGGCGTGATCGGGACTTCGCCGGGTTCGATCGGGACCGCCGTGGGCCAGCAACACCTGCGCAGCATCCTGGGCTTCCTCAACTCCCCGCAGATGAACGCGCCGGAGGCCTACATCCAGTTCAAGGACGGGATGATCAACGAGGCCGGCGAGATCGCGGATGATTCCACGGCGAAATTCCTTGGGGACTACCTCAAGGAGTTCCACGACTTCATCGCCCGCGTCCTGACGGTTCTTCCCAGGGGTGCCTGACTGCTCATCACCGATCAGGACAGCCTGGGCAACAAGGGCCGCACCGAGGCCGGCGACGTGCAGGTGATGAGCGCGGCTGGATGATCACTTCTCCAAGGCCCGGGCATTTCGGGCCTCTATACATCTAACGTCCTTGCAACATATCGGGGGGCATCATCTCCCCGGTACCTGCCGAGAAGGAGACCTCGCATGGCAAAGAAAGAAGACAGACACGTGACCGGTTCGACCATGAGCACGGGCGCGCCAGCACCCAGCGACCGCAACTCGCTCACCATCGGGCCCGACGGTCCGGTCGTCCTGCACGACGTGCACTTCCTTGAGCAGATGGCGCACTTCAACCGCGAGAAGGTGCCCGAGCGCCAGCCGCATGCGAAGGGCGGCGGTGCGTTCGGCGTGTTCGAGACCACCGAAGACGTCTCGAAATACACCAAGGCGGCGCTGTTCCAGCCGGGCGCGAAGACCGACATGCTGATCCGCTTCTCCACCGTGGCCGGGGAGTCGGGCAGCCCCGACACCTGGCGCGACGTACGCGGCTTCTCCATGAAGTTCTACACCGACGAAGGCAACTACGACCTGGTCGGCAACAACACCCCGATCTTCTTCGTGCGCGATTCGATGAAGTTTCCGCACTTCATCCGCAGCCAGAAGCGTCTGGCGGATTCGGGCCTGCGCGACAACCACATGCAGTGGGATTTCTGGAGTTCCAACCCGGAATCAGCCCACCAGGTGACCTACCTGATGGGCCCGCGCGGCCTGCCGCGCAGCTGGCGGAACATGAACGGCTATGGCTCGCATACCTTCATGTGGATCAACGCAGCCGGCGAGCGGTTCTGGGTGAAGTACCACTTCCACACCCAGCAGGGCATGGCGTTCTTCTCCAACGCCGAGGCCATGGACATGGCCGGCAGCGATGCCGACTTCCACCGCCGCGACCTGTTCGATGCCATCGCCCGCGGCGACCACCCGCAGTGGGTGCTGTCGGTGCAGGTGATGCCGTATGAGGACGCCAAGACCTACCGCTTCAATCCATTCGACCTGACCAAGGTCTGGCCGCACGCCGACTACCCGCTGATCCGCGTGGGCACCATGACCCTCAACCGCAATCCGGAGAACTTCTTCGCCCAGATCGAGCAGGCGGCGTTCTCGCCAGGCAATACGGTGCCGGGGATTGGGCTGTCGCCGGACAAGATGCTGCTCGGCCGCGCGTTCGCCTACAACGACGCCCAGCGCCGCCGGATCGGCACCAACTTCCACCAGCTGCCGGTCAACCAGCCCAAGGTGCCGGTCAACACCTACATGTTTGATGGCCACATGACCTATCACCACAGCGGCGCGGCACCGGTGTACGCCCCCAACAGCGGCGGCCGCACCTGGGCCGACGAGACCGGGCCGGTGGAGGACGGCTGGGAGTGCGACGGCCAGATGGTACGCAGCGCCTACACCCTGCGTGCGGACGATGACGACTTCATCCAGCCCGGCACCATGGTGCGAGAGGTGTTCACCGATGCCGAGCGCGACGGGCTGGTGGAGACGGTCGCCGGTGCCCTTCTCGGCGGCGTGCGCAGCCCGGTGCTGGAACGCACGTTCGAATACTGGAAGTCGATCGATCCTGACGTGGGCCGCCGGATCGAGGAAAAGGTGCGTCACGGAAGCGCACCCGAGCCAGCCTCGGGCATGAGCGAAAGCTGATGCACCCTGCACCGCTGGCGGCTGTCGCCAGCGGTGCGCGGGCTGCCTTGATCGCCACGAGCACCGGAGGTTCGAGATGATCGAACTCATCATCCAGCAACGCCGTCGTGACCTGGGGGCGTTTGAAGTCGGGCGGGTGCTGCCGTTTGCCAAGCGCCGCATGATCGGTCCCTCGGCGGGCCCATGGATGGCATCCAGGCCTGGGTAGCCCTGCCCAATGAGCGTGAAGAAATGGATCCGGGTTTCTGGCACTACACCAGTGAAGCTCTCCCGGTGTTCAGCGGGGATGGCGTTGTTGGACGCCTGATCGCCGGGCGCCTGGCCGGCGTGGAGTCGCCGGTGAAGGTGGATTCGCCCCAGTTCTACGTCCATTGGCAGCTGCGAGGCGGCACGCGCACATCTTTGCCGCCTGAATACACCGAGCGCGCCGTTTACGTGGCCAGGGGTGACGTCGAAGTTGCCGGCCAACGCGTGGAAGTCGGAAGCATGGCCGTGTTGGCTCCGGGAAAATCCGCCGACATCACTGCACTGAGCGACGCGGTGGTGATGGCTTTGGGCGGAGAGCCGGTAGGCCCGCGCTACATCGACTGGAACTTCGTTTGGAACCCATGTCCTGATCAAGGTCCCGCTCCGGAGCCACGCCGCGCCTTGGAGCACCAAGATGCTTGAACCCTCCGGTAGAAGACAGCTGACGGATCAGCAGGGTGTTGCGCTTAATCAAAACCCCCATTACAATTTCCGGCTCCACACGATGTGGGGCCATAGCTCAGCTGGGAGAGCGCCTGCATGGCATGCAGGAGGTCGGCGGTTCGATCCCGCCTGGCTCCACCACAATTTGAAGGTATCCGGCCACAGGCCGGTCGGATATCATGACTGCATCAGCGTCCCCATCGTCTAGAGGCCTAGGACACAACCCTTTCACGGTTGCGACCGGGGTTCGAATCCCCGTGGGGACGCCACTTATTCAAGCAAAAAGGCTCGCTTCGGCGGGCCTTTTTGCTGTCTGTCATCCGCACAGCGCCTGTCTGCTGCAGTCTCCATTCGTGCGTTCCGCGGGCCCGTCTTCATCCATCGTCGTACCGGGTACCATCGGTCTGGTTCACGTCATCCGAAATCCCCCGGCTGTTCCAACGCCGGCCATTCCGGCGGTGCGGCCTGTGGCGCATCGCTTCGAATAGCGGAGTTTCATGGATCTGAAACGACAGCGGCCCGGCTCCTCCTTGGCCTCTGCCCTGCCCCGCCCCATCCTGCGTCCCCGGGACGCGTTTGCGATCACGATCGGCATCGTGGTGGGTGCTGGCATCTTCCGCATGCCGTCGCTGGTGGCCGGGGCGTCGGGCAGCGAAGCGGTCATGTTGGGCGCCTGGCTGGTGGGCGGCCTGCTGTCGATCATTGGCGCGCTCTGTTACGCGGAGCTTGCTACCACCTATCCCCAGGCCGGGGGCGACTACAACTACCTGCGCCGGGCTTATGGACCGCGGCTGGCGTTTCTGTACGCGTGGGCGCGGCTGGCGGTGATCCAGACTGGATCGATCGCGCTGCTGGCCTTCGTAGTGGGCGATTACATGTCGCAGGTGTTCAGCCTGGGAGCCGGGTCGGCCGCCCTCTACGCTGCGCTGTCGGTGGTGGTGCTCACCGCCATCAACTGGCTGGGGATCCGCCAGGGTGCTGCGGCGCAGTTCTGGCTGACGGTGTTGGAGATCGGCGGCGTGGTGCTGATCATCGTCGCTGGATTGCTGCTGGCGCCGGGAGATACCGCGGTTGCGGCGCCTGCCGGCGGGGACAGCGCCATGGGCCTGATCCTGGTGTTCGTGCTGCTCACTTTCGGCGGCTGGAACGAGGCCGTCTACATCACCGCCGAGGTGCGCGATCCGCAGCGCTGGATGCCGCGGATCCTGGTGCTCAGCCTGGTGGTGATCTCCCTGCTCTATCTGCTGATCAACTTCGCCTACCTGCGCGTGCTTGGGCTGGGAGGCATGGCGGACTCCGACGCAGTGGCCGCGGACCTGATGGCGCACGTGTTCGGTGACCGTGGGGCATGGCTGATGAGCGGGATCGTGGTGGCGGCGGCGCTGACTTCAGCCAATGCCACGATGATCACCGGCGCACGCAGCGTTTATGCGGTGGGCCGGGATTTTCCGGCGCTGGCCTTCATCGGCCGTTGGGACGAACGCAGCGGGTCGCCGCGTACCGCCATGCTGGTCCAGGGTGGGCTTGCGCTGCTTCTCGTGGGTCTGGGAGCGCTGGCGCTGGATGGCTTCCGGATGGCGGTGGAATACACAGCGCCGGTGTTCTGGCTGTTCTTCCTGCTGGTGGGCATCAGCCTGTTCGTACTGCGCCGCCGTTCGCCAGGCATCGAGCGGCCGTTCCGGGTGCCGATGTATCCCCTGCTCCCGCTGGTGTTCTGCCTGACCTGCGCGTACCTGCTCTATTCCAGCCTGGCCTATACCGGCGCCGGGGCGGTGGCCGGCGTAGCGGTGCTGCTGGCCGGCGGGGTGTTGCTGCTGTATCTGAAACCATCCGATCCAATTGAACGGGAGAGCCGCGAATGAAAGTGATCAAAACCCTTGCCTGCCTGGTGCTGCTGGTACCGCTGCTGTCCGCATGTGCGGACGAAGCCGTGGAAGCGCGCATGCACACCGTGGAGGCAGCCGGGCAGGACGACATCGGGACCCTGCCTCCGATCACGGCCGCGACCGGCCCGGAGTCACCGTTTGAAGATGGCGCCCCGCCCCCAGCCCGCACGCCGGACGTGATCTACGTGCCCACGCCCGAGCCGGTGGTGGACGCCATGCTGGAAATGGCAGGAGTGGGCCCTGACGACGTGCTGTACGACCTGGGCTCGGGTGACGGCCGCATACCGGTGACCGCAGCCAAGAGGTTCGGGATCCGCGCGGTGGGCATCGATATCAATCCGGTGCGGATCATGGAAGCCAATGCCAACGCCGAAGAGGCTGGGGTGACCGACAAGGTGACCTTCATCGAAGGCGACCTGTTCGACGCGCACATCAGCGACGCCACGGTGGTGACCCTCTACCTGCTGCAGAGCCTGAACGTAAAGTTGCGCCCGAAGCTGCTGAGCGAACTGCGCCCGGGGACCCGCATCGTCAGCCACTCGTTCGACATGGCCAACGAGTGGGAGCCGGAGCAGACCCGCGAGGTCAACGGCAGCATGGTTTATCTGTGGACGGTGCCCGAGCGCTGAACCGCGGGCAGAGGTGCCGCATCGTCACGCACCAGCGTGGCCACCCCGTGGCCACGTTCACCCAGGTAGTGAAGCCACTTGCCGAGAAAGGTGTTCATGCGCATCCGGTGTCCGACCAGGCGCGCCGGCGGCGGGTGCATGCCGATCACGTCCTGCCAGCGCCGGCCGAGGTAACAGTGGGTCGCCTCCACCTGCTTGGCATCGTGGTAAAAGCGCAGGTAGGCGGAGGGATCGGGCTGGCCGGTGACCGGGTCGCACAGCCCGTAGCTCAGGCGAAGCTCGGTGGTGTAACGGTGGCACTCGATCACATCCAGCCGCAGGTCGATGCCATCCCCTGCGCGAGACAGATAGCTGCCGGGCAGCAGGTCGGCCGGCTCGAACAGCCGGGTCAGCAGCGCGTGGTTTTCCGCGTACAGCGCCATCAGCCAGCTCAGGCGGCTGAGCCCGGGGAGACGCCTGGTGCGGGTGGCAACGTGTGACATGCAACCGATGCTACACGCTCAGAACTTTTCCCGATGAATGTCCAGATGGGACAGGATCCGGCTGGAAATCTCCTCGATCGAAGCGTGGGTAGTGCTGAGCGTGGGGACGCGCTCCATGCGCAACATGGTCTCGGCGGCCGCCACCTCGCGCTTGCAGGTTTCCAACTCGGCGTAGCGGGAATTGGGCCGCCGTTCCTGGCGCACCTGGTGCAGGCGCTGGGGATCGATGGTGAGTCCGAACAGCTTGCGGCGGTGCTTGCGCAGCCGTGCGGGCAGCCGGTCCTGTTCCAGGTCTTCCTCCGTCAGCGGGTAGTTCGCCGCGCGGATGCCGTAGTGCAGCGCCAGATAGATGCAGGTGGGCGTCTTGCCCGCCCGTGAAACCGCGACCAGGATCACCTCGGCCTCGTCGTAGTTCACCGACATGCCGTCATCGTGGCTGAGGGCGAAATTCATGGCGTTGATACGGCGGTGGTAGGTGTCGAAATCCACCATGCCGTGGGCCTGCCCCACGTTGAGCTGACGCTTGGTGCCGAGCACGTCCTCCAATGGCTGGATGAACGGGGCAAATACATCCAGCATCAGCGCCCCGCTGCCGATCAGGATTTTGTTCAGCTCCGGGTTGACGCAGGAATTCACCACGATCGGACGCGTGCCGTGCGTTTCCCCCGCCGCGATGATCTCGGCGACCGCCTTATGAGCCTTCTCCTCGGTGTCGATGAACGGCATCCGATCGGTCTGGAAATTGACCTGGGCGAACTGGGTCAGCAGGCTGTGGCCGATGGTTTCGGCGGTGATTCCGGTGCCGTCGGAGACGTAGAACACCGGCCTGACGGGAAGTTGCGACAAATCAGTGGGCATGAAAGGGCCTTAAAGCGTGGAGGGTTGCTAAAATAGCGCGGTTTCCGCCGGACCGTGCCCGGCATCCCACTTCCAAATTCCTCCCGGAGCATCGCTTTGAGCGCCAATACCCTCTGGCTGCAAGACCTGCGGCTGAATGACCTGGCCCAGGTGGGCGGCAAGAATTCCTCGCTGGGCGAGATGATCGGCAACCTGTCCCAGCTGGGGGTGACCGTACCGGGCGGATTTGCTACCACTGCCGATGCATTCCAGGCATTCATCGCCCACAACACCCTGTACCAGCGGATCTTCGACCGACTCAGTGCGCTGGATGTGGAAGACGTGCAGGCGTTGACCGAGGCCGGCCGGGAAATCCGCGGCTGGGTGGTGGACGCGCCGCTGCAGCCCGAGCTGGACCGCGATATCCGCGAGGCCTACGCGAAGCTGTGCGCCGACAACGGCGGCGGCGACGTGGCGGTGGCGGTGCGGTCTTCGGCGACCGCCGAAGACCTGCCCGACGCCAGCTTCGCCGGCCAGCAGGAAACCTTCCTGAACGTGACTGGCGCCGATGACGTGGTGCTCAAGGTCAAGGAAGTCTTCGCCAGCCTCTACAACGACCGGGCGATCGCCTACCGCGTGCACCATGGTTTCAAGCACGAGGAAGTGTCCCTGTCTGCCGGCGTGCAGCTGATGGTGCGCTCGGAATCCGGCGCATCCGGGGTGCTGTTCACCCTGGACACCGAGTCCGGCTTCCGCGACGTGGTGTTCATCACCGCCAGCTATGGCCTGGGTGAAATGGTGGTCCAGGGCGCGGTGAACCCGGACGAGTTCTACGTCTACAAGCCCACCCTGAAGAAGGACAAGCCGGCGATCCTACGCCGTTCTCTGGGTAGCAAGCAGCTGCGCATGGTGTATTCCGATGTCCCGGGCGAGCGCGTGCGCACCGAGGACACCCCGGCCGAACTGCGCTCGAAATTCTCGATCACCGACGAGGATGTGCACGAGCTGGCCCGCCAGGCACTGACCATCGAAGAACACTACGACCGCCCGATGGATATCGAATGGGGCAAGGACGGCGTGACCGGCCGGCTGTACATCCTTCAGGCGCGCCCGGAAACGGTGAAGTCGCGCGCCAAGGCCACCCAGATGGAGCGCTATCAGCTCGGCGAACGCGGCAAGGTGGTGGCTGAAGGCCGCGCCATCGGCCAGCGCATCGGCAGCGGTACCGCACGGGTGATCCGCAGCATCGACGACATGCACAAGGTGCAGCCCGGCGATGTGCTGGTCGCCGACATGACCGACCCCGACTGGGAGCCGGTGATGAAGCGCTCGGCGGCGATCGTGACCAACCGCGGCGGCCGCACCTGCCACGCGGCCATCATCGCCCGCGAGCTGGGTGTGCCGGCGGTGGTTGGCACCGGCAACGCGCTGGAGCTGATCCAGGACGGGCAGGAAGTAACCATCAGCTGCGCGGAGGGCGACACCGGTTTCATCTACGACGGTGCCCTGCCCTTCGAACGCATCACCACCGATCTGGATGCCATGCCCGAGGCGCCGCTGAAGATCATGATGAACGTGGCTAACCCGGAGCGCGCATTCGACTTTGGCCAGCTGCCCAACGCCGGCATCGGCCTGGCGCGGCTGGAGATGATCATCGCCAGCCACATTGGTGTGCATCCCAAGGCGCTGCTGGAATACGACCAGCAGGACGCGGCCATCAAGCGCCAGATCGATGAACGCACGGCCGGCTATGCCGATCCGGTGTCGTTCTACGTCGACCGCCTGGCTGAAGGCATTGCCACCCTCACCGCTTCGGTGGCGCCGAACCCGGTGATCGTGCGCATGTCGGACTTCAAGTCCAACGAGTACGCCAATCTGATCGGCGGGCAGCGCTACGAGCCCGAGGAAGAGAACCCCATGATCGGCTTCCGCGGCGCCAGCCGCTATGTCGACCCGTCCTTCTCCGACGCCTTCGCCCTGGAGTGCCAGGCCGTGCTGCGCGTGCGCGAGGAGATGGGCCTGGACAACCTGTGGGTGATGATCCCGTTCGTGCGCACCCTGGATGAAGGTCGCCGCGTGATCGAGGTGCTGGCCGAAAACGGCCTGCGCAAGGGCGAGAACGACCTGAAGATCATCATGATGTGCGAAGTGCCCTCCAATGCCCTGATGGCCGACGAGTTCCTCGACATCTTCGATGGCTTCTCCATCGGCTCCAACGACCTGACCCAGCTCACCCTGGGCCTGGACCGCGACTCCTCGATCGTGGCCGGCCTGTTCGACGAGCGCGATCCGGCGGTGAAGAAGCTGCTGTCGATGGCTATCAAGGCCGCCCGCGCCCGCGGCAAGTACGTGGGCATCTGTGGCCAGGGTCCGAGCGACCATCCGGACCTGGCCCAGTGGCTGATGGACGAAGGGATCGAATCGGTCTCGTTGAACCCGGACACCGTGGTGGACACCTGGCTGCGGCTGGCCAAGTCCAAAGCGGGCTGACCGGAGCCGGCAATGGCAATCGATTGGGGCCGCTACCTGCACTGGCTGGAACAAACCAGCCTGAAACTGCTCGGGGCGGCCCTGATCCTGCTGGTAGGCGTCTGGCTGGCACGCCGGCTGAGCCAGCGTCTGGAGCTGGTGCTCAAGCGCATCGGCGCGGAAAGCACGGTCTCCAGCTTCCTGCGCTATCTGTCGTACGCCGCCATGCTGGTGGTGGCGGTGGTTGCCGCCCTGCAGCAGTTCGGGGTGCCGGTGGCTTCCATCGTGGCGGTGCTGGGCGCCGCCGGCCTGGCGATCGCGCTGGCGATGAAGGACTCGCTGTCCAACATCGCCGCCGGGATCATGCTGGTGGTGCTGCGTCCTTTCCGCGAAGGTGATGTGGTCCAGGTGGCTGGCCAGGAAGGCACGGTGGAACACATCCGCGTGTTCCAGACCCGCCTGCGCACGGCGGACAACCGGGTGGTGGTGCTGCCCAACAGCAGCATCACCACCGCAGCGATTGTCAATTTCACCGCCTATCCCCGGCGCCGCTTCGAGATTCCCCTGCTGCTCGATTACCGGGACGACCCGGAGCAGGCGCGCGACGCGCTGCTGGAGCTCGCCGGTGCACACCCCGGCGTGCTGGACGATCCAGCGCCTGCAGTGGTGTTCAATCAGCTGGGCGAGAACGGCGTGGAGCTGACGTTGTTCGCCTGGGCCAAGTCCTACGAGCTGGGCAGCACACGCAGCGACCTGTTGCTGGGCGTGCGCAGCCGCCTGCAGGAGATGGGCATGAATCCCGGCTCGGCGCCGCGCGACGTGCGCGTGTTCCACCACGATCCCCAAGGCGCGCCCCTGCCCCAGGCCGACCGCCCCAAAGCACCGCCCCACCGGTAATCCCCGCCGCCGGATGGATACCCCCCGGTAGGAGCGCGCCATGCGCGCGAAACCGCGTGAATCATGTCCATGCCGCGAAGGGCCGGATGGAATGGACGTTCCCGCCAAAACCGCATTCCATGGCGATGCGTCACGCGGTTTCGCGCGCGTGGCGCGCTCCTACGAGGTGCCGGCCAATTGCGCCATGTGCTTGCGGTAGTGACGCAGTTCCGCAATTGAATCGTGCACATCGCTCAGTGCGGTGTGGGCGGCGTTCTTTTTCACCCCGGCAAACACCTCCGGTGCCCAGCGGCGGGCAAGTTCCTTGAGCGTACTCACGTCGAGGTTGCGGTAATGGAAATAGCGCTCCAGCTGCGGCATCCGGCGGTACAGGAATCGCCGGTCCTGGCAGATCGAGTTGCCGCACATGGGAGACACCCCGGCTGGCACCCATTCGCGCAGGAAGGCCAGGGTCTGCTCTTCGGCTTCATCCATCCGCACTCCTTCTTCCAGCACCCGGCGCCAGAGGCCGGAACCACCGTGCTGGTTGCGGTTCCAGTCGTCCATCGCCTCCAGTACTGCCGAATCATGGCCGATGGCGAACACCGGGCCTTCCGCCAGGATCTCCAGCTGCGAATCGGTCACCACCGTGGCGATCTCCAGGATGGAATCACGCCGCGGGTCCAGCCCGGTCATTTCCAGGTCGAGCCAGATCAGGCGGGTTTCAGCAGCATCTGGGGAGACAATATTCATACGCGGGTCCGGCTGGGTTAGCCGGTCATGATAGCGCAGCGATGGCGCCGGCCCCTGCCGTTTTCAGAGCGGCGCCTTGCCCCGCTTGCGCCGGAAATAATTGGTCAGCCGCCGGCCCGCTTCTTCGGCCAGCACCCCGCGCACCACCTCAACGCGGTGGTTGTGGCGGGGATCCTCCAGCAGGTTGAACACCCCGCCGGCCGCGCCGGTCTTGGGATCCGGGGCTGCATAAACGACACGCGCAATGCGCGCATGCACCATGGCCATCGCGCACATGGCGCAGGGCTCCAGGGTCACGTACAGGGTGCAGCCGAGCAGGCGGTGATTGCCCAGCGCCCTGCCCGCCTGGCGCATGGCGATGATCTCCGCGTGGCCGGTGGGATCGTGATCGGTGATGTTGCGGTTCCAACCCTCGCCCAGCACATCTCCGTCCGGCCCCAGCAGCAGCGCACCGACCGGGATCTCATCGAACTCGCGTTCGGCGTGCTCGGCCAAGGCCAGGGCGCGACGCATCCAGACCTGGTCCGGCCCATCGGCATCACTGTCAGCGATCAAAGGTGCTTCGGGCTGCATGGCCGCATTCTACCGTTCCGCTCCGAGCGCCCCGCCCTAGGTATCCGCCGGGGTGCGCCGATGCATCAGGATCCCGGCCAGGCAGACGCCCAGTGCCACCAGCACCACGATGATCGTGGCCAGGGCATTGATCTCGGGCGTCACGCCCATCTTTACCTTGGAATACACCACCATCGGCAAGGTGCTGGAGCCCGGGCCCGAGGTGAAGCTGGCAATCACCAGGTCATCCAGCGACAGGGTGAACGCCAGCAGCCAGCCCGCCAGCAGCGCGGGCGAGATCAACGGCAGGGTGATCACGAAGAACACCCGCCAGGGTTTGGCGCCCAGGTCCATGGCGGCTTCTTCCAGGCTGTCGTCCATGCCGGCCATGCGCGATCGCACCACCACGGTCACGTAGCAGGCGGTGAGCGTGATGTGCGCCAGGGTGATGGTGACCATGCCCCGGTCAGGCCAGCCGAACGCCTGCTGCAGGGTCACGAACAGCAGCAGCGAGGACAGGCCCATCATCACATCGGGCATCACCATCGGCGCCGAGTTCATCAGGCTCAGCAGACCGCGGCCGGGAAACCTGCCGAAGCGCGACAGCGCCAGCCCGCAGGCCGTGCCCAGCATCACCGCCGCGCTGGCGGTCAACGCGGCGATCAGGAAGCTGCGCTGCACTGCATCCAGCAGCTGCTGGTTGCCGAGCAGTTCCACATACCAGCGGGTGGAAAACCCGCCCCACACCGTGGACACCCGCGACGCGTTGAACGAATACACGATCACCGAAATGATCGGGATGTACAGGAACGCGTATCCCGCCACCATGGCCGTGTACAGCAGCGTCGGGTTGCGCCTCATGCCTCGGCCTCCCGCTCGTTGCGCCGGTTCTCGAAGTACTCGAACAGCAGCGTTGGCAGCACGATCAGCACCAGCATGGCGATGGTCACCGCGGCCGCCAGCGGCCAGTCGCGGTTGGTGAAGAACTCGATCCACAGCACCCGGCCGATGGTCAGCGCATCCGGCCCGCCGAGGATGTCGGGGATCACGAACTCGCCCACCGCCGGGATGAACACCAGCAGCGCGCCGGCGATGATGCCCGGCATCGACAGCGGCAGCGTGACCCGCAGGAACGCCTGCCACGGCCGGGAGCCCAGATCCTCCGCGGCTTCCAGCAGGGTGAAGTCCAGCCGCATCAGCGTCGCGGTCAGCGGCAGGATCATGAACGGCAGATAGTTGTAGACGATGCCGATATACACCGCGATATCGGTATGCAGCAGCGCGAAATCAGGGCCCACCAGGCCCAGCGCCGACAGCGCCTGGGCCAGCAACCCATTGGTCTTGAGGATGCCGATCAGCGCATAGGTGCGCAGCAGAGAGCTGGTCCAGAATGGCAGGATCACCAGCACCAGCAGCAGCATCCGCACCGTCGGGCGTGCGCGGGCGATGCCATAGGCGATCGGGTAGCCCAGCAGCAGGCAGAACACCGTGGACACGGACGCGAACAGCAGCGATTTCACGTAGGCCGATACATACAGCGGATCGGACAGCAGCATCGCGTAGTTGGAGACGTGGAACCGCAGCGAGGCCGCCCCGTCGGCGGTGTGCTCGATCAAGGCGGTGTACGGCGGCGCCTGCCCGAACACGGCCTGGGCGAAGCTGATCTTCAGCACGATCAGGAACGGGACCAGGAAAAACAGCCCCAGCCACAGCATCGGCAGCGCGGTCACCAGGAAGCGGCCGCGGCGGGTGCGGAACTCCTGCCCGACCGCGCGGAACCAGCCGAACAGGTTGCGCACCACGTCGAACCAGAAGTCCCACAGGCCGGCGTTGCGCCCCCGGCTGCTCATGTGGCCAGCACCACCGCGCTGGCCGCCTCCCAGGACAGCCACAGCGTGTCATCCCAGTCGTAATGCGGCTCCGAGCTGCGCGCCACGTGGGTTTCCTGCACCCGCACGATGGCGCCGGCTTCCGTCTCCACCCGGTAGATGGATACGTCGCCCAGATAGGCGATGTCACGCACCTTGCCCACCACCACGTTCTCGGTGGCGGCGGTGCCGCGCTGCGGCTCGGTCTCGTGCACGTCCACTTTTTCCGGCCGCACCGCGACACTCACCGCCGTGCCTTCGGGCAGCGGGTCGGTATGGCGGGCCAGCAGTTCTGCATCCAGCGCATCACACTGGATCCGCACCTGGCCGGACGCCTCGTCCATGCCCAGCACCCGGCCCTCGAAGATGTTGATGCCGCCGATGAACTCGGCCACGAAGCGCGTGGCCGGGTACTCGTACAGCATCGCCGGCGTGGACACCTGCACGATGCGCCCGGTATCCATCACTGCGATTCGCGACGACATGGTCATCGCCTCTTCCTGGTCATGGGTGACCATGATGAAGGTGGTGCCGACGCGCTCCTGGATGTTCACCAGTTCGAACTGGGTGTGCTCGCGCAGGCGCTTGTCCAGTGCGCCCAGCGGCTCGTCGAGCAGCAGCAGCTTGGGCTGTTTGGCCAGCGCCCGGGCCAGGGCCACGCGCTGGCGCTGGCCGCCGGAGAGCTGGTGCGGCTTGCGGTTGCCAAGCTGGGGCATGCGCACCAGCTCCAGCATCTCCTGCACCCGGTCGCGGATCTCACCGGACGGCATGCGGTCCTGGCGCAGGCCGAAGGCAATGTTCTGCGCCACGGTCATGTGCGGAAACAGCGCATAGCTCTGGAACATCATGTTCACCGGCCGCTGGTACGGCGGCAGGTTGGTCACGTCCAGGCCGTCGATCAGGATCCGTCCCTGGTCGGGCTGTTCCAGCCCGGCCAGGATCCGCAGCAGCGTGCTTTTTCCGGAGCCCGAGCCGCCGAGCAGCGCGAAGAACTCGCCGCGGTAGATATCCAGCGAGATGTCATCGCAGGCGTAGGTCTGGCCGAACACCCGGGTGACGCCCTCGATGCGGACGAAAGGCTGTGCACCCGGATCGCGCCAGGGTTCGGCAATCACGCTGCGCGCTGGAACCGACATTGCCTAGCGGCCGCTCTTGATGCCGGTCCAGGCGCGCACGCGCTGGCGCTGCACGTCATCGGGAAGTGAGACCGGATCCACCAGCCGCTCGCGCACATCCTCAGGCGGATAAACACCCACATCAGCGGCGATGTCAGGATCAATCAGCTCCGTGGCCGCCAGGTTGGCGTTGGCATAGGCCACGTGGTCGGTGATGGCGGCGATCACTTCCGGCTCCATCAGATAGTTCACGAACGCGTGGGCGTTGCCGGGGTGGCGGGCGTCCTTGGGAATCGCGATCACGTCCATCCAGCGCACCGCCCCCTCCTTCGGGATCACATAACGAATGTCGGGCGCGGCGCGGCCGGTGGCTTCGGCGGCCTCGGTGGCCACGTCGCGGGCCTGGCCGATATCGCCCGAATAGCCCATCACCAGGCAGGCGTCGCCGTTGGCCAGCGCGTCCTTGTATTCAGCGTTGTTGAAAGTGCGGATATGCGGACGGATGCCAGCATAGGCCTCCCTGACCGCGTCGATCTCGTCGGCGGAACCGGCATTGGGATCTCGACCGAGCCAGATCAGCGCCGCGCTGAAGGCTTCCTGGTCATCATCCAGTACATGGATGCCGCAGGAGGCCAGCCTCGCCGCGTTGGCCGGATCAAACAGCAGGCTCCAGGAGTCCAGCGGCGCATCCGCACCCAGCGCGGCGGTCACCTTCCCAACGTTGATGCCAAGGCCCGTCGTTCCCCACATATAGGGCACCACATGGGCGTTGCCCTCGTCGATGTCGGTCAGCCCCTCCATGATGTCCGGGTCCAGATGCCTGAGATTCGGCAGCTGCGACCTGTCCAGCGGCGCATACAGGCCGGTGCGGATCTGGCGCTGCGCGAACGGGCGCGCCGAAGGAAAGACCACGTCATAGCCCGAGCCTCCGGCCACCAGCTTGGTTTCCAGGGTCTCGTTCTCGGCGTACACGTCGTAATTGACCTTGATGCCGGTCGCCGCCTCGAAGTTGGCGATCGTATCCGCGGCCACATAGTCCGACCAGTTGTAGACGTTGAGGACCTTTTCCTCGGCGCCACCGGTTGTGCCGGAACCATCGGCACCGGGCTGGCTGCCACCGCAGGCGGAGAGGATCAGGGCGCAGGCAAGGGGTCCAAAGCGCAGGGACACGGCGTTCTCCGGGGAAATTTCGGGGGCAGGCATGGTGGGAGCGTACCCCTGCCCTGTCAACGCGAATTTACGCAGGGGCCGCTGGCGTATATTGTCGCCCGGTTTGCCCCTCCGGGGCTGGAGTCCAGGAAATGATGAAGTCCACGATCTGCGTTGCGTTGACGGCGGCTTTTGCCGTTGCCGCCCTGCCCGCCCACGCCCAGCAGGCCGACGGGGATTCCGCCTGGTCGTTCGGCGGCGAAGTGGTCGCCGCCAGCGACTATGTCTGGCGCGGCGTCTCGCAGACCATGGAAGATCCGGCGCTGCAGCTGGACCTGATGGTTGAACATGCCAGCGGGTTCTACCTGGGAGCCGCCGGCTCGAACGTGGATTTCGGCGATCCCGATGACGGGATGGATTACGAAGTCAGTGCCTATCTCGGCTGGGCCGGCGAGCTGGGTGCCGGCACGGAGCTGGACGTGTTCATCTCGCGTGTGGCCTACCCCGGCCACAACGGCCCCGATTACGACATCGACTACACCGAAATCGAGGCCAACCTGGCATTCGCCGGGTACTACAACGTCGGTGTGGCCTACTCGCCCGACATCTTCAACCTCGGCGGCAAGGGCTGGTATTACTACGCCGGCGCCGACTTCCCGCTGGGCGACACCGGCCTCACCCTGGGCCTGCAGGCCGGCCATTACGACCTGGATGATGCGGCCGGAGACAGTTACAGCGACTGGCTGGTGGGCCTTGACCGTGACTTCGGGCCGATCAACGCCCGCCTGCAGTACAGCGATACCTCCAGCTACAGCGAGCTGGTGGCGGAATCCGTGGGTGATGCACGCCTGGCGGATGGACGCGTGGCGCTGGTGTTGAGCTGGGCGTTCTGAGCCTGCGGCTCAATCGGGTCGGCAGGCCGAGCCATAGGCTTCGTTGTAGGACTTGCCGGAGCAGTTGATCAGGCCCTTCCCCTGAGAGTGACTCCCTACAACCCGCGAGCCGCTGCGGCCTGCGACTGTCCGCTCATGGCGCATCGGTGCTGTGCGTATCCTCAAGCGGTCTTGGCGAACAATGCCACGTCGGGCAATCCCTGGAAATGGCCATCACAGGTGAGCAGCTCCGCCCCCTCGTGCCGGGCTGTTGCGTAAACGATGGCATCGGCGGTGGCCAATTTGTGCTCACGGTGAGGTGCGCCGCGAGCAGAGCGATAGACGTATCCAGAGGCACCACGACACACTTCTGGGTATAAGCGATCATCTGATCGGCTTGGTCATCGCCGAGTTCACGCGCTAGCCATTTCGAGAGTTCGAGCTGGACAATCGTCGGTACGATGCATTCCTGCTTGTCCGGAATCTGCTTACCCAGGCGCTTGCCCAGTGCGCTGCCGACCAGCCACTCGATCCAGGCCGAGGTGTCGACCAAGCGCAGCGCCGCCGCCATCAGCAGCGATCCTCGCGGTCGCGGTATCCGTCAGTACGGGCGCCCTTGGCAATTCCGGCCAATTGTTCCAGCTCGGGCACCGGTATGAGCAGAACACCCTTGCCCTTTGGGATGAACACAAATTCCTGCCCGGCTTTCCAGTTCTGCTCTTCCCGCACGGCCTTCGGGATGGAAATCTGGTATTTGCTGGAAAGAGTGGTTGTCGCGTTCATTTTCATACCCTATCCGCATCGATGAGGATTAGGTAAGAATGTGTCATTGCGGTTGCGAAAACCAGCGGCTCCGCGCCGGCGGTTTCGTCATCACTCCCACTCAATCGTGGCCGGCGGCTTCCCACTGATGTCATAAACAACGCGAGAAACGCCCCGTAACTCATTGATAATGCGGTTTGAGACGCGTCCCAGAAACTCATGCGGGAGGTGCGCCCAGCGGGCGGTCATGAAGTCCACTGTCTCCACCGCGCGCAGGGCGATCACCCATTCGTAGGCGCGTGCATCGCCCACCACGCCCACCGACTTGATCGGCAGGAACACGGCAAACGCCTGGCTGGTCTTGTCGTACAGACCGGCGCGGAACAGTTCCTCGATGAAGATCGCATCGGCGCGGGCCAGCAGTTCGGCGTACTCGCGCTTCACCTCACCGAGGATGCGGACGCCAAGGCCCGGTCCGGGGAACGGGTGGCGGTTGACCATCTTCTCGGGCAGGCCGAGCGCCACGCCCAGGCGGCGCACCTCGTCCTTGAACAGCTCGCGCAGCGGCTCCACCAGGCCCAGGTTCATGTGTTCCGGCAGGCCGCCCACGTTGTGGTGGCTTTTGATCATGTGGGCCTTGCCGGTGCGGCTGCCGGCCGATTCGATCACGTCGGGATAGATGGTGCCCTGCGCCAGCCAGCGGGCGTTCTTCAGCTTGCCGGCCTGTTCCTCGAAGATCTCGATGAACAGGTTGCCGATGATCTTGCGCTTGGCTTCCGGGTCGCTGACCCCGGCCAGTGCGCCAAAGAACCGGTCGGCTGCGTCCACCTTGATCACCCGCACGCCGAGGTGATCGGCGAAGGTGGCCATCACCTGGTCGGCCTCCTGGAAGCGCAGCAGGCCGGTATCGACGAACACGCAGGTGAGCTGCTTGCCAATCGCCTGGTGCAGCAGCGCGGCAACGACCGAGGAATCGACGCCGCCGGACAGGCCCAGGATCACCTCGTCGCTGCCTACGTTGGCGCGTACCTGGCCGATCTGGTCCTCGATGATGTTGGCCGCGGTCCACAGGGTCTGGCAGCCGCAGATGTCGACCACGAAGCGGCGGAACATCGCCTGGCCCTGGGTGGTGTGGGTGACTTCCGGGTGGAACTGCACGCCGTACCAGCGCTTGTCGTCGTTGGCGAACGCGGCCACAGGCACGCGATCGGTGCTGGCGGTGACCACAAAACCTGGGGGTTCCTTCGACACGTGGTCGCCATGGCTCATCCACACGTCAAGCCGCGCGGGCGTGCCGGGATGGTCGGCCAGTCCGGTCAGCAGCTGGTCCTGGGCCAGGCGCTCGATCACGGCGTGGCCGTATTCGCGCTGGTCGGCCGATTCGGTCTGTCCGCCCAGCTGGCGTGCCATGGTCTGCATGCCGTAGCACACCCCCAGCAGCGGCACGCCGCTGTCAAAGACTTCCTGCGGCGCGCGTGGCGAACCTTCCATCGTGGTCGATTCCGGGCCGCCGGAAAGGATGATCCCCTTCGGCGCGAAATCGGCGATCTCGGATGGGTCGTGGTCCCATGCCCAGACTTCGCAGTACACGCCGATCTCGCGGATCCGGCGGGCGATGAGCTGGGTGTACTGCGCTCCGAAATCGAGAATCAGGATCTTGTCGGCATGGATGTCGGTCATTGGCGGGGTCTTGTACCGGGGTGCTGGGAGCTGGGGATCGGTTGGCCGGGGTGATCCGGAGGAGCGGATGTCGTCATTGAACGGGGAGTGGCGGAAGTCACGCGGTTTCGCGCGCGTGGCGAGCTCCTGCGGGGAGCCTGCCTCCGCGAGGGCGCGAGCTGAAAAACCGGGGTCGCCGCTGCCTCACCCCATGCGGTAGTTCGGCGGCTCCTTGGTGATCTGCACGTCGTGGACGTGGCTTTCGCGCTGGCCCGCGCCAGTGATCTTCACGAACTGGGGCTTGGTGCGCATCTCTTCGATGTTGGCACAGCCAACGTAGCCCATGGTGGCGCGCAGGCCGCCAATCAGCTGGTGGATCACGCCGCCCAGTGGGCCGCGGTACGGCACCCGGCCCTCGATGCCTTCCGGCACCAGCTTTTCGGCTGTGGCTGCTTCCTGGAAATAGCGGTCGCTGGAGCCCTTTTCCATCGCCGCCAGGCTGCCCATGCCGCGGTAGCTCTTGTAGCTGCGGCCCTGGTAGAGCTCGGTCTCGCCGGGGGTTTCCTCGGTGCCGGCGAACAGGCCGCCGATCATCACCGTGGAGGCGCCAGCGGCCAGCGCCTTGCCGATATCGCCGGAATAGCGGATGCCGCCATCGGCGATCAGCGGGATACGGTCCTGCAGTGCTTCGGCAACCATGTCGATCGCGGTGATCTGCGGCACGCCCACGCCTGCCACCACGCGGGTGGTGCAGATCGAACCCGGGCCCACGCCGACCTTGACCGCGTCGGCGCCGGCATCCATCAGCGCCAGCGCGGCATCGCCGGTGACGATGTTGCCGCCCACCACCTGCAGCTGAGGGTAGTTCTTCTTGGCCCACGACACGCGGTCCAGCACGCCCTGGGAATGGCCGTGGGCGGTATCGACGATGATCACGTCCACGCCGGCAGCGGCCAGGCGTTCGATGCGTTCTTCGGTGTCGCCACCCACGCCGACGGCGGCGCCCACCAGCAAGCTTTCGGAGTTGTCCTTGGCCGCGTTCGGGTTGTCCTGGGCTTTCTGGATGTCCTTGACGGTGATCAGGCCGCGCAGCTGGAACTGGTCGTTGACCACCAGCACCTTTTCAATCCGGTGGCGGTGCAGCAGCTCGATCACTTCCTCGTCGCTGGCGCCCTCGTTCACCGTGACCAGCTTGTCCTTGCGGGTCATGATGTTCTTCACCGGATCGTCGAGCTTCTTCTCGAAGCGCATGTCGCGCCCGGTGACGATGCCCACCAGCTGGTCGCCTTCGACCACCGGCACGCCGGAGATGTTGCGCGCGCGGGTGAGTTTGAGCACCTCGCCGATCGAGGTCTGCGGGCTGACGGTGAACGGCTCGCGGATCACCCCGGCTTCGAAGTTCTTCACCTGCAGCACGTGCGCGGCCTGGCGCTCGGGGCTCATGTTCTTGTGCATGATGCCGATGCCGCCGAGCTGGGCCATGGCAATGGCCAGGCGAGCCTCGGTCACCGTGTCCATGGCGGCGGACACGATTGGCAGGTTCAGGTGCAGGCTCCTGGTCAGCCGGGCGGTGAGCAGAACGTCCTTGGGCAGGACGGTGGAATGCGCTGGGACGAGGGAAACATCGTCGTAGGTGAGCGCTTCGGCCTGGATGCGCAGCATGGGCGGTCCGGATCTGGGGAAGCGCGCCATTGTACCGCGCCGGAAGGCTGCGTGCGCCAGTGGCATCCACCCCGCGCTCAGGCGGGGCGGTGCCGCGCGTCAATTGCAAATAATCGAGCCCCCATGGCCCATGTGAAATATTCAACGTCGTCGGACGTCTTGCTAATGAGGGAGCCTAAAAAGCCGGATCCGGTACTACGCGATGTCCAGAAGAAACTCCAACGTCAGCTTGAGAAGGAAAAAAAACACGACGCCTGCGCCCATCCAGGCCAAGGGCCTTTTCCAGCGCGGCCGCTGACGCACGACATAGAATGCAAAAATTCCGGCAATAAGCGGAACGGCCAGGAGAACGATCGAAGTTGCGTCGAAGATCATCTCACCACCGGCCCAATCCGGGATAGGCAGCTTGGCACTGCTTGTTGGCCTGGTTAGTCTTGTGTAATCCGATTAGATAGAGGATTGCACCACCGCCACACCCAAGAGCACCAACGACCGTTTCCCAGGCCATACAGCTTCCGACCGTCACTGCTCCCGTCGCTGCGGTTGTCGCTGCATACTCGACCTTGGCACCGCAAGCCTGTTGGCGCGCGGCCTCAAATCTATCCTTATCGTATGCAACCAGTTCCTGCATGGTCACAGTCCCACCCCCCGCATCCGGTTCCCACCCCGCGCCAAACCCGCTGTAGAAGAGCTTGCCATCGCCGCCAGGCCAAGGATTCGGATGACAAGGCCCGAAATCACAAGGAAGCACGCAATCCGGATGGGGAGGAGCGCCGCATTGGTGGCCTTGGAGTGCGCTTGTTTCATGAGACAGGCTTAAATCTGTATCAGAAAAAGGGGAAATACATACCACGTCTCCGCACCATTCCCACGGGGGCGTCCAAAGGGATGTGTCTGTCGCTACTCTCGGGGGTGCGATTGTGATGAGGTGCTCGGGGTCACGAAGAGACGCCCGAAGTTCGTTGAGCAACTGCTGACGGTGCGCGGGTGTAGCCTCAATAGAGCTGACAGCGTCTGAGAAGCCGACTTCGACCACATCACCCGTCGCATTATCACTGATATACAGTGTATCGGTAGCGTAATCGGCCACTACACGATTGCCATTGGACAGCTGAATTATGGCTTGCTGCCCAATCGGGTCCGTAGACACTTTTTTTATGCCGGACTGCGCATACGAATTGTCTAGAACCAAAAACAGGAACGCGAACAATACGACTTTTATGAACTTCATATCGACCCTCCTTGGCCACTCAACATTCACTATGGGCATTTTCCTCGCTACCGGATTCCATGATAGCAACACCTGGCAACGGACCCAAGAGCAACCGTAACGCCAGATTTCCAAATGTCAAGTGCGTTGCCGCCGAGCAATAGAGACTTGCGTCTTTCTAAACGTTTAATCCCTCTTAGAAAAGCCACACCCCTGAATGCGATAGGCGCGACCTATATTCCGGACTCTAGCGACCGTCCGAGGAAACACTGCCTATCGGGCAGCGCGCAGGCTCAGCTCACCCGACTCACTGGCCTCTACCGCTTCCAACGTGTTCTGCATCAGGGTGGCCACGGTCATCGGCCCTACCCCACCCGGCACGGGCGTGATCCAGCTGGCGCGCTGCGCGGCGGCCTCGAATCCAACGTCACCCACCAGGCGCCCATCGTCCAGCCGGTTGATGCCCACGTCGATCACCACCCCGCCGGGCTTGACCCATTCGCCCGGCACCAGGTCCGGGCGGCCCACAGCCACCACCAGGATGTCGGCGTTGGCGACGCTCTGGCGCAGGACCTCCCGCGGGGTGAACTTGTGGCAGCAGGTGACAGTGCAACCGGCGATCAGCAGCTCAAGCGCCATGGGCCGACCCACGTGGTTGCTGACCCCGACAATGGTGGCGTTCTGGCCGCGCACCGGACGGTCGGTCCACGCCAACAGCGTGGTGATGCCGCGCGGGGTGCAGGGCCGCAGGCCGAACTGGCGCAGCGCCAGATGACCGACGTTCTCCGGATGGAAGCCGTCCACGTCCTTGCGCGGGTCGATGCGGTGGATCAGGCGGGTGGCGTCGGGAATGCCCGGCAGCGGCAGCTGCACCAGGATCCCGTGCACCTCCGGATCAACGTTCAGACGGTCGATCAATTCCAGCAGCTCGGCCTCGGTGGTGCCGGCCGGCATGTCGTAATCAAGCGCGCGGATGCCGACTTTTTCGGCCGCGCGGCGCTTGTTGCGCACGTAGGATTGCGATGCCGGGTCACTGCCCACCAGCACCACGGCCAGGCCGGGAATAGGCTTGCCATCGCCCAGCCGGGCCTCGACCTTGAGGCGGAGCGAATCGAGCAGGCTGTCGGCAATGGCCCTGCCGTCGAGGATGCGTGCGGTCATGCGGAAAGAGGTGCGCTGCGATAGAGTCGAAGCCCCTATTCTCGCCGTTTCATCCCGTGGGCGAAAGCACCGGGATTCCCCACATGACCGAAGCAGACCGTACCACCACTGAAATCGAAGCCGCCGTGTTCCGTCGTATGCGCGAACACCTGCTGCAGCAGCGACCGGATGTGCAGAACATCGACCTGATGATCCTGGCCGGCTTCTGCCGAAACTGCCTGGCCGACTGGTACGGCGAAGCCGCCGCCGATCACGGGATCGAGATGGATCGCAGCGCGGCCCGCGATCATTTCTACGGCATGCCTTTCAGCGAGTGGAAGGCGCAGCACCAGCGCGAGGCGACACCGGAGCAACTGGAAGCTTTCCAGGCCCTGCAGCGCACCCCGGACAAGGGTTGAGCCTTTGCGGCCGTGGGCATGCTGCCCCGGCCACCGTTGTGGACGTCGGGGCGTCCGACACGCGGGTCGGAGCAGGTCGGCCCTGCGTGGCCGACGGGAGCCGTACCTACGCGCCGGAACAGAAAGCCTGGTAGTCGATATAGCCCGGGAACTCCCGCCCCGGCGCGCACAGAGGGCACTCCGGGTCCGGTCCGAGCCGGGTTTCACGGAAACGCATTCCCATGGCATCGAAGTGCAGCAGACGCCCGCGCAGCGGCTCGCCGATGCCCAGCAGCAGCTTGATCGCTTCGGTGGCTTCCAGAAGTCCCACCACCCCCGGCAGGATCCCCAGCACCCCGGCTTCGGAACAGTTGGGAGCAAACTCCGGCGGCGGCGGCTCCGGGAACAGGCAGCGGTAGCACGGGCACTGTCCGCGGTGGCGGCCGGCGTCGAACACGCTCACCTGACCTTCAAAGCGGTGCACGGCGCCATAGACCAGCGGCTTGCGCAGCTTCACGCAGGCGTCGTTGAGCAGGTAGCGGACCGGGAAGTTGTCGGCACCGTCGATCACCACGTCGATGCCTTCCAGCAGCGACTCGACGTTGTCGCTGGTCACCAGCTCCCGCACCGTCTCGATGCGGGTGCGCGGGTTGAGCGCGCCCAGCGTGGCCGCCGCGGAGGCGACCTTGGGCGTGCCGATCGAGGCCTCGGTGTGCAGGATCTGGCGCTGCAGGTTGCTGCGGTCCACCACGTCCGGATCGGCGATGCGCAGGGTTCCAACGCCCGCCGCAGCGAGGTAAAAAGCGGCCGGTGAACCCAGGCCGCCCGCACCCAGCATGAGCACGCGCGACGCTTCCAGCCGCTGCTGGCCTTCCACGCCGATCTCCGGCAGCAGCAGGTGGCGCGAATAGCGCTCGTGGAAGTCGGCATCGAAGTCCGCGCGCGGGCCGCTCATGGGCAGGCCTTCCTCCTGCCAGCGGCCGGTGCCGCCGAGGACCGAATCGACGTTGGCATAGCCAAGCGCGGCGAGCGCCTCGGCCGCCTGGCGGGATCGCCCGCCCATCTGGCAGATCAGGATGACCTCATCGCCGGGTGCCGGAATATGCGCGGTGGGGGCCCGCTCCAGTTCGGCCCGGCTCACCCCAAGCGCACCTTCAGCCATGCCGGCAGCGCGCTCATGGTCATCGCGGATGTCGATCAGCCTGGCGCCACGGGAAACACGGCGCTGGGCTTCGCGGGGAAGAATTTCGTGGATTGCCATGTCGGCATTATCCCGCGTCCCGCCTGTGCCTGCGCGGAACGCCGGCCAGCCGGTCAGTAGGGAATGATCTCCACGACCTCGCCAGCGGCGTAGTCGCGCGCGCCTTCCTGCAGGACCAGCAGCGCATCGGAATCGGCTGCCGCTCGCATCCGGTGGGAACCGTCGGCGGGATTGGGCTCGATGGTCAGCACGCCATCTGCGCCGCAGCACAGCCGCCCGCGCAGGAACTCCAGCCGTTCGTTGCGCTTGTGCCAATCGGTGGCCAGGCGGGCGTACATGCGCTGGCGTGGTCCCCGGCCGCGCATGGCATCCACCAGTGGCCGTCCCAGTGCCAGCCAGGTGGCCAGCACCGACACCGGGTTGCCTGGCAGGCACAGGAACAGCGCATGGCCCAGGCTGGCGCCCTCGGCCAGCAGCACCGGCATGCCGGGCTTGAGCCGGGACTTCCAGAACAGCACCCTGCCCTGGGCCTGCATGAGCGCGGGCAGGTAATCCTTCTCGCCGGCGGAGACGCCGCCGGTGGTGATCACCAGGTCAAACGCGTGGCCGGCGTGGCGCAGCGCAGATTCCACCTGGGCTGGTTCATCGGCGAGGTTCGGCCACGCCACCGGGTCCAGGCCGTCGTTGCGCAGCAGGCCCATCAGCTGTTCGCGGTTGGAGTTGTAGATCTGCCCCGGTCCCAGTGGCAGGCCCGGTTCGATCAGCTCATCACCGGTGCTGAATACCGCCACCGTGGGCACGCGGGTCACTTCCAGTTCGGCCAGCCCCTGCATGGCGCACAGGCCGATCCGCGCAGGGCTGAGCACATCTCCGGCCCGCAGCAGCAGATCACCGGGTGCGGTGTCCTCGGCAGCGTGGCGCACGTTGCGCCCTGCCGTCGGTGCCACCACCACATGGACGGAATTGCCTTCCACCCGGGTGTTTTCCTTCATGACCACCGTATCGGCGCCCGGCGGCATCGGCGCGCCAGTGGTGATCCGCACGCACTCGCCCGGCTGCACTGGTGGCTGCCCGGCAGTGCCGGCGAACTGCTCGCCGGCCAGGAGCAAGGTGGTTTCCCCTTCCGCGTCGAGGTCGGCGTGGCGCAGTGCAAACCCGTCCATGGCCGAGTTGTCGAACGGCGGCTGGGCCACCGTGGCCACTACATCGGCGGCCAGCACCTTGCCATGGGCCCGCTGCAGCGCGCAGCGCTCAACCGGCATGCGGTGGGTGGAACCAGTGTCTTTGATAATCGCTGAAGCTTCAGCGTAGGAAATACGGGTAGGAAAGTCGGTCATCCAGTTTCAATGCCGGCGTCGGCCAGGTCCTGTGGGGTATTGAGATTACCGAAGCGTACCCCTTCCAGCCGAAGCGCAGTCATGCCCAGCTTTGCCTGCAACGCATGGACGGCCAGCTGGCCAGATTCGATCGCGGTAGCGAGCGCCGGCCGCAGCCGGTCAACCGGCCACAGCGCAACCAGCGGCTGCGGGCCGTCATCGTCCACCACCCACGCGCCCTGGTCGCCACAGGCCAAGAGCCTGCGCAGCAGGCAGTCGTTGATGTTCACCACGTCCACCGGCACGGTCAGCAGCCACTCCCCCGAGCAGGCTCGGGCCAGGGCATCCAACCCGCCGAGCGGACCGATGCCGGCCACCCGATCCGCCACCGTGGCCAGGCCTATGCGTGCATAGGCGTCGTGGTTGCGGTTGGCGCTGACCAGGACCTCTCCGACACCGTCGGCCAGCCGCGCGGCCAGCCGCTCCACCTGCGCGATCCCGCCGCGCTGCAACCAGGCCTTGTCCAGACCACCCAGACGCAAGGCCTGCCCACCAGCCAGAATGCCAAGTGTCGTTGCCGCCTGCATGGTTCAGCCCTTGCGTTTGACGTGTCGGATCATGCGCTTTTTCTTGCCTTCCTGCCGCGTGGTAAGCACGTTCTTGCGGTCCTTGTAGGGGTTTTCCCCCTCCTTGAAAAAGAACCGCACGGGCGTGCCCACAAGCTTGAAGCGCTTGCGGAAGAAGTTTTCCAGGTAGCGCTTGTAGCTGTCCGGCAGGGTCCGCAGCCGATTGCCATGAATCACGATGGTGGGGGGGCTGATGCCACCCGGATGACCGAAGCGGAGCTTGGGCGCATGCCCACCCCCCGCCGGTGGCGGGTTCGCTTCACTGGCAATTTCAAGCGCCAGGTTGATTTCCGAAGTGCTGAGTTGGCGGGTGGTGGCCGCATGCGCCCGATGGATGGCGGCAAAGAGTTCCTTCAGCCCGGATCCGTGCAGCGCGCTGATGCGCACCGATTCCGCCCACGGCACGAAAGCCAGCTTGCGCGAGAGCAGCGCTGCCGTCTGTTCGCGCTGATAGGTGCTCAGCCCGTCCCATTTGTTGACCGCGATCACCAGCGCCCGGCCGGCATCCAGCACTGCGCCCAGCACGCTGGCGTCCTGGTCGGTGACGCCCTCGCTGGCGTCCAGCATCACCACGGCCACCTGGCAGTGCTCGATCGCCTGCAGGGTTTTGATGATGGAGAACTTCTCCACCACCTCATCCACACGCGCCTTGCGGCGGATGCCCGCGGTATCGATCAGAGTGTACTTATGGCCCTCACGTTCCAGCTCGGCGGAGATCGAATCGCGGGTGGTGCCCGGCACGTCGGAAGCGATCATGCGCTCCTCGCCCAGCAGGCGATTGACCAGGGTGGACTTGCCCACGTTGGGACGACCGATGAAGGCCACCCGCTTGCGCTCCGGATCATCCTCGAGCTCAACGCCCTCGGCCGGTAGCATCGACAGCACCTGGGCCAGCAGCGGATCGATACCCTGCCGGTGCGCTGAAGACACCGGGAACACGTCCTTGAAGCCGTAGCGCGAAAATTCGGCCTGCGCAACGCGGGCGTCGATGCCGTCGGTCTTGTTGACCACCAGCAACACCGGGCGGCCGCTCTTGCGCAGCCAGTCCAGGAGCTCGTCATCCAGCGCGGAAGCGCCTTCGCGGCCATCGACCACGAACAGCACCAGGTCGGCTTCTTCCGCCGCGGTCCTGGACTGGCGCGCGGTGGCGCCGGCCAGCCCTTCTTCCTCGTCGGTGATGCCGCCGGTATCGACCAGGGCGAAAGGTCGCTCCGGATCCAGGCGGCAGATACCGTAGTTGCGGTCGCGGGTTACCCCCGGCTGGTCATGGACCAGCGCGTCGCGGCTGCGGGTGAGTACGTTGAACAGGGTCGACTTGCCCACGTTGGGGCGTCCGACCAGGGCAACCAGGGGGAGCATTGGGGGTTTGCGCCTGTCGTATCAGTGCTGCAGCCGGTAAGCGCTCAGGTCGCCGCGGACCGTTTGCACTACCAGAATGCCGTCGGCGACCAGCGGTGCGCCTTTGATCGGATGGCGTCCGGCACGGACACGTGCTGCCAGCTCACCGTTGTCCATGCGCAGCCAATGCAGGTAACCATCGAAGTCGCCTACCACGGCGTGGTTGTCATGGATCGCCGCCGAGGTCAGGTTGCGTCGCGCCAGTGCCGCCTGCTGCCACAGGCTGGAGCCGCTGTTCTTGTCCAGCGCCCACACCGTGCCATGACGATCGGCGATCACCAGCCGGTCGAAACCCTGGCCCAGGCGACCCGGGCCGCCGCGATCGCTGACCCAACGCGGCCGGCCGGACGGTGCGTCGATTGCCATCGTCTGCCCGCGGTAGCTGCTGGCATACAGGGTGACGTTGTCGAGCACGGGGCTGCCATCAATATCGGCCATGCGCTCGAGCTCGGTGCGTCCGTCGGGCATGCCAACCTGCTGCTCCCAGATCGGCTGGCCATCAGCCATGCTGAGGGCGATCACGGTGCCGTCGTCATTGCCGACGAACACATATCCGGGACCGATCGTGGGCGCATCATTGCCGCGCACGGTCAGCGAGGGCAGCTCCTGCACCCAGAACCAGCGCTCTGCTCCGCTGCGGGCATCGAACGCGGTAATACGGCCATCGTTGGAACGAACCACTACCAGCCCTTGGCCGATGGCGGGCGGTGCGATGACTTCGTTGCCGAGCTGGGCGGTCCAGAGCTCTGCGCCGGTTTCAGCGTCAAGCGCAACCACCTTGCCTTCCAGGCTGCCCACGGCCACAAGACCCTCGCCCACGCCGGGCGTACCGGCGAGCTGGAGATCGGAGTCGTAATGCCACAGCGTGCTGCCGCTCTGCAGGTCCAAGGCGCGCACGCCTTTGGTCAGCGCTGCCGCATAGACCCGGCCGTTGGCGATAGCCGGGCCCTGGCGCGCACCGATCCGGCGCTCGCCCTTGCCGACCCCGGTGCTCCAGATCCGTTGCACTGACGCGCTTTGGGTGAAATCCTGCAGCGGCATCGGTTCGGTTGCGCTGGGCTCATCATCACTACTGCCAAACCAGCCGCGGACCGTGCCGCAACCGGCCAGGGCCACGGCGCAGGACAGCACCACCGCTCCGCGCAGCAGCGCCGTTCCCATGCCTGTGTTCACTGACTTCATCAAATTGCCCCGGCTTGCGCCGGCTTGCCGCCAGCGTCGATGAGTTTGAGTTCGACCAGCCCGCGCTGCGGCGCTGCCACGTCCAGGTTGCGCAGGGCGGCCTGGTAGGACTCGCGTGCGTCTTCGCGGCGATCCAGGATCACCTGGGCATCGCCCAGCGTTTCCAGCGAAGCCGGATCCTGGCTGTCCACCAGAAGGTCGACGGCTTCGGCGGCCTGCCCGGTTTCGATCAGAAGCTGGGCCAGCCGGTGCTGGCGGATCGGCTCGAGTGCCGGATCGGAACTGCCGGCCCCGCGCAGCGTCGCGATTGCAGCTTCGGCGTCTCCGGTTTCGAACTGGGCCTTGGCCAGGCTGAGCGCGGCCAGGATGGTATAGCTGTCCGAGTCCAGCGTGTCCGCATGCGCGCCGGCCTGCTCCAGATCGCCCGCGGCGATGGCATCCACCACCGCCTGATACCGCTCGCCCTCAGCCACGCGCTGGCCGTGCTGGTGCTTGTTCCACCACTGCCAGCCGCCGATCAGCGCGAGTCCGATCGCAATGCCACCGGCCAGCCCGAGGCTGTTGCGCCGGAGCCAGTCGCGGACGCGCTCGCCCTGTTCGTGATCGTCGTAAACATCGTCAATTGCCATGCTTTCTCCCACCCGGCGCGCAAGCGCGGGCAGCTCCTGTCATCTGGATATGTGTGGCCCGCGACCAGTGGCCGGCCGGCCTTCGCCCGCGCTGCGGGCGACGTCAGTCGGCCAGCGGAGCGAGCGAACCGTCGGAGGATACCGTAAAGCGCGCCACGTTCGCCCGCTGGAACGGCTGGATATCCTGAACATCGCCGAACCGGATCACCTCCACCGCGCCCGCATTGCCAAGCACGATGCGGCTGACTTCACCGGCTGCGTAGCTGCGCTCCTCGCCGGCGCGGAGCAGTGCCTGCTCCAGCTGGCGACCGTTGCGGCCGCTGATCTCCACCCAGCTGTCTTCGTTGAAGCGCAAGGTCAGGACGGGTGCCCCGGGCGTGCTCCCCTCAACCGCCGCAGGCGGCTGGGCCCGGCGGGTCTGGATGGGGGTCATGGAGGCTGCCAGCGGGCGCTGTTGCCGCTGGGCGGAGTCATTCAGCGCGGTAGTGCCCTGCCCTTCGTCCAACGGCCCGCGAGCCAGGTCCAGCGAAGCGACTTCGGCGGGCGAACCCTCCATGTGGCCGCGGGTCACCATCCACACCGGGACCACCAGGGTTGCTGTGATTACCACGTACACCATGCGCCGTGCAGCCTGCTCGGCAATGCGCCGATAGCGCGGCGTGAAAGTACGCGGCTGGAGTGCGGGCGGTGCGACCGGGGGCAGCTCATCGGCCACCGGAAGATCAGCCTCGGCAAGGCCGACGATGCGGGCATAGCTGCGCAGATGGCCACGGACGAACACAGCCGCACCCAGGTGTTCCCACCGCCCTTCTTCAAGCGATGACACAACACGCGCGGGAACGTGCATTTGCGCTGCTACTTCGGCGATACCCAGTCCGGCGGCCTCGCGCGCCTGTCTGAGGCGAAGACCGGACCCCTGCTGGGGAACGCCTGCATTCGCTGCGGATGACATGTGGACTGCTATCCCCCGGGGGTCTGCTGCGACGCGTGAGGGAATTCCGTTCCCAGCCGCTGACGATAACGTTCTGCGGCGACACTGTCGCCCATTCTCTCTTCAATCTGTGACGCAAGCATTAAAGCCTCGCCGGTTGCCGGTGCTGCTGCCAGCCGCCGCTGCGAGAAAGCCCGCGCTTCCAGGTACCGGCCGTTACGGTACTGGTATTCAGCCATCGCTGACAATGCCACGCTATTTTCAGGATCGAGTTTGAGCGCGGCACGAAGGTAAGCCTCGGTGCGATCGCCGCGACCGGCGGTCTCTGCGCAGGCGCCCGCATTGGCCAGGGCATCGGCCCGGGCCGCGTAGCCGGGGTCGGCTACCGCCCGCTCGAAATAGTCCATCGACTCGGCTGCCCGACCCTGCCGGCACAGCCACGCACCGTAATTGTTCTGGATCGCGCCGTTTTCAGGAGCGTGTTCGGCGGCGCTGGCGTAATAGCGCCCGGCCTCTTCGCTGCGGCCGCGGACCATTTCCACCAGGGCCATCATGGTCAGTGCCCGGGGGGCGTGGCGATCGATCTTCAGCGCGGCGCGTGCCGACTCCTCCGCCTTGTCGATCTGGCCGGCATCCAGGGCGCGCCCAGCCGCTGCTATGTGATTGTGTACCTGCGAGAGCCGACGGCTCTCCGCGGAGTCGCCGAAACGGTAGTCGGGCGCAACCTGGTCGTAGTGGCCGCGCTCCGCACTGGGCTTGACGAAGGTGAGGCGTGAACAGGCCGTGGCCGCCAGGGCCACCACCGCTGCCAGCAGCAGCGCGCCACGCACGCCCATCAGCGCTTTTCCTGTTCGGCCAGGTGCTTCTGGAAGTCCGCCTGGCGGCGGGTGCGGTCCATCACCTGGCCCTTGAGCTGACCGCAGGCGGCATCGATATCATCACCGCGCGGACGACGCACCGGGGCGATCCGGCCAGCGTCGTTCAGCAGCTTCTGGAAACGCCGCACGGCGACGTCGTCGGGGCGCTCATAGCGCGTACCGGGGAACGGGTTGAACGGGATCAGGTTGATCTTGGCCGCATCCTTCATCTGCAGCCGGTTGTCGAACTCGCGCATCAGCTGCACCAGCTCGCGGGCCTGTTCGGGCTGGTCGTTCACGCCCTTCATCAGGGTGTACTCGAACGTCACCGACTCGCCCTTCTTGCGCTGGGCGTAGCGCACACAGGCGTCCATCAGTTCGGCCACGGGATACTTCTTGTTGAGCGGAACCAGCTGGGTGCGCAGCTCATCGTTGGGCGCGTGCAGCGATACCGCCAGCGAGACGTCGCTCTCCTGCCCGAGCCGGTCGATCATTGGCACGAGGCCGGCGGTGGACAAAGTGACGCGCCGGTTGGCCAGGCCGTAACCCAGGTCGTCGCGCATCACGCTCATGGCCCGCACCACGTTGTCGAAATTCATGAGCGGTTCGCCCATGCCCATCATCACCACGTTGGTGAGCCTGCGCTGCTTGTGCGGCACGTTGCCCAGGTGTTTGGCCGCCACCCACACCTGGCCGATGATCTCGGCGGTGGACAGGTTGCGGTTGAAGCCCTGGGTGGCGGTGGAGCAGAAGGTGCAGTTGAGCGCGCAGCCCACCTGAGAGGACACGCACAGGGTGCCGCGGCCCTTGTCGGGGATGTAAACGGTCTCGATGGCGTTGCTGCCATCCATTGCCAGCAGCCACTTGTGGGTGCCGTCCACCGAAGGCTTTTCGAACTGGATCTGCGGCACGTGCACTTCGGCAAGCTCGTGCAGCTTGGCGCGCAGGGTCTTGCCCAGGTCCGTCATCTCATCGAAGTCGGTGACGTGGCGGTGATGGATCCACTTCATCACCTGGTGCGCGCGGAAACTCTTTTCGTCCAGCGCTTCCACGAAGAAACGCTCCAGGCCTTCACGGTCCAGGTTAAGGAGGTTCTGCTTGGCGGCTGTTGCAGTCACTTCGGTCGGGATTCCTGATTGGAGGTGGCCACGGATCACGCGCTGGGGATCACGCGCTGGCGCGGATCCGTGGCCGGCAGATCAGCGTGCGTAGACCTCGTCATCGCCGAAGAAGTACTTGATCTCCTCGGCAGCGGTCTCGGCGGCATCGGAGCCGTGCACGGCGTTGGCATCGATGGAGTCGGCGAAGTCGGCGCGGATGGTGCCCGCCTCGGCTTCCTTCGGGTTGGTCGCACCCATCAGCTCGCGGTTCATGGCGATTGCGTTCTCGCCCTCCAGCACCTGGATCATCACCGGGCCGCTGATCATGAACTCTACCAGCGCGCCGAAGAACGGACGTTCACGGTGCACGGCGTAGAAGCCTTCGGCCTCTTCGCGGGTCAGGTGTTTCATCCTGGCGGCAGCGACCTTCAGGCCGGCCTTTTCGAAACGCGAATAGATTTCGCCGATGACGTTCTTGGCGACGGCATCGGGCTTGATGATGGACAGGGTGCGCTCAAGCGCCATGGGGAGGTCTCCGTTAGCGGGCCCGCCACCACGTGGCGACCCAGATTAGCATGTAAAAACCCGCGAAAGGACGCGGGTTTGGCCAGTTCAGCTGTCGCCAATTCTATAGGAATCCGGGCCCGGTTGACAGCTTCGTTTGACCGCCGGTGTGGATCCGCTTAGCATCCAAACAAACGTTTGAACCGGCCTTGCAACAGATGTCCAGCACCCGTTTTTCCACCAAGGAGCGCATTCTCGGCGCCGCAGAAGAGCTGTTTGCACAGCAGGGCTTCAGTGGCACGTCGCTGCGCCAGGTCACCTCCCGCGCCGAGGTCAACATTGCCGCGGTCAACTATCACTTCGGCAGCAAGGAAAACCTGGTCAACGAGGTGTTCCGGCGGCGCATGGACGAAATGAGCGCGCAGCGCCTGGACATGCTGCGCAAGGCGCAGGAGGACGCCGCCAGCCTGGAGACGATCCTGGCCGCGTTCGTGGAGCCGGCGCTGGCCCTGGCAGCCAACCGCAACGGGGGCGGCGCTTTCATCAGGGTCATCGCCCGCGCCTATGCCGAGACCAATGACGGCCTGCGGGCTTTCCTGTCCGAACGCTACGGCCACGTGCAGCGTGATTTCGCCCGTGCACTCGCCGCCTGCCTGCCGGAGTTGTCAAAGGAAGAACTCTACTGGCGGCTCGATTTCCTGGGCGGGGCACTGACTTACGCAATGGCGGATTTCGGCCTGATCAAGCGTCCTTCGGGTGTCAGCGAAGTTGAACACAGGCGGCGGGCGGGTAGCGAGCTGATCCGCTTCGCTGCAGCCGGTTTCCGCAGCGCGGGATTGGCAAAGAGCCATCATTCCGTAACTGAATAAAATCCATTCGATCATGGAGTTGCAGCACATGTCTGAGAAATTGCTTGTACGGCGGGCGGCAGTACTTGGCGCCGGCGTCATGGGTGCGCAGATTGCCGCCCACCTGACCAACGCCGGCGTTGACACGGTGCTGTTCGATCTGGCGGCGAAAGACGGACCTCCCAGCGCCGTCGTCGCCAAGGCCATCGCCAACCTGAGCAAGCTCAGCCCTGCGCCGCTCGCAGACCGGGCGCTGGCCGCACGGATCGTGGCTGCGAACTACGACACCGACCTGGCGCTGCTTGAAGAGTGCGACCTGGTGATCGAGGCGATCGCCGAGCGGATGGACTGGAAACAGGACCTGTACCGGCGGATCGGGCCGCACATTGCCCCGGACGCGGTGCTGGCTTCAAACACCTCGGGCCTGGGCATCAACAAGCTGGCTGACGTCCTGCCGGACGGACTCAAGCCGCGCTTCTGCGGCGTGCACTTTTTCAACCCGCCGCGCTACATGCACCTGGCCGAGCTGATCCCGGCTGAAGGCACCGACAAGGCGGTGCTGGAAGGGCTGGAAACCTTCCTCACCACCCAGCTCGGCAAGGGCGTGGTGTATGCGCGCGACACGCCGAACTTCATCGGCAACCGCATTGGGGTGTTCTCGATCCTCGCCACCGCCCACCACACTCAGGAGTTCGGGCTGGGCTTTGATGAGGTGGACGCGATCACCGGTCCCCTGATCGGCCGGCCGAAGTCGGCCACCTACCGCACTTCCGACGTGGTGGGCCTGGACACCATGGCCCACGTGATCGGCACCATGGCCGACACCCTGCCCGACGACCCCTGGCATCGATACTTCAAGTCACCGGCCTGGCTGGCCGGGCTGGTTGAAAAGGGCGCGCTGGGCCAGAAGACCCGCGCCGGCGTATTCCGCAAGGTCGGCAAGGACATCATGGTCCTGGACGTGGAAAAGCAGGACTACCGGCCGGCCGACCGCAAGGCCGCCGACGAGGTGGTGGAGATCCTCAAGACCCGGAACCCGGCGGAAAAGTTCGCCAAACTGCGCGCCAGCAAACACCCGCAGGCGCAGTTCCTGTGGGCGGTGTTCCGCGACCTGTTCCACTACAGCGCCTACCATCTGGCCGACATCGCCGATACCGCACGCGACGTGGACCTGGCCATCCGCTGGGGCTACGGCTGGTCGCTGGGGCCGTTCGAGACCTGGCAGGCCGCGGGTTGGCAGCAGGTAGCGCAGTGGATTGACGAAGACATCAAGGCCGGCAAAGCCATGAGCGATGCGCCGCTGCCCGGCTGGGTGCTTGATGGCCGCGAGGGCGTGCACAGCGCCGCGGGCAGCTACAGCCCCGCGTCCGGCAACCTGGTGCCCCGCTCCACCCTGTCCGTCTATGCGCGACAGCGTTTTCCCGACCCGGTGCTGGGTGAGCGCTTCGACCAGGGCCAGACGCTGTTCGAGAACGACGGCATCCGCCTGTGGACCGACGGGGACGGCGTTGGCGTGATCAGCTTCAAGACCAAGATGCACACGGTCAGCGACCAGGTGC
Source organism: Luteimonas sp. A478 (assembly GCF_054052025.1). NCBI lineage: Bacteria > Pseudomonadati > Pseudomonadota > Gammaproteobacteria > Lysobacterales > Lysobacteraceae > Luteimonas > Luteimonas yangxiaopingae. The sequence goes on from NZ_JBSVRF010000001.1 coordinate 639,591, forward strand.
TGGATGGCATCCAGGAAGCGATCGGCATCGCCGAACGCGATCTTCGTGCCGTGGTGATCTGGCAGCCGAAGGAGCCCTTCTCCGCCGGTGCCGACCTCGCCGGGGCGCTGGGGCTGTTGCAGGACGGCAAGGTGGATGCGTTCGAGGAGATGGTGGCCAACTTCCAGCGCACCAGCCAGCGCATCAAGTATTCGCTTGTGCCGGTGGTGGCAGCGGTACGCGGGCTGGCCCTGGGTGGCGGCTGCGAATTCCAGATGCACAGCGCCCGGACGGTTGCCCACCTGGAAAGCTATATCGGCCTGGTAGAGGCCGGCGTGGGGCTTCTCCCGGCCGGTGGCGGGCTGAAGGAACTGGCGGTACGCGCTGCGCAGGCGGCAGGTCCGGGTGGCGACGTGCTGGCAGAGCTCAAGCGTGGCTTCGAGACCGTAGCGATGGCCAAGGTCTCGACCTCTGCGATGGAGGCGAAGTCGCTGGGGCTGCTGCGGCAGGACGACGTGGTGGTATTCCATGCCCACGAGCTGCTGCACGTGGCGCGCCAGCAGGCCCTGGCGCTGGCTGAAGCCGGCTACCGCCCGCCCCTGCCCGCCCGTGCCATCGAAGTGGCCGGGGACGTAGGCATTGCCACGCTGAAGATGATGCTGGTGAACATGCTGGAAGGCCGCTTCATCAGCCCGCACGACAACGAGATTGCCGAGCGCATCGCCGACGGGCTGTCCGGCGGCGAGGTCGACCGCGGCGCGATGGTGGATGAGGACTGGCTGCTGCGGCTGGAGCGCGAACACTTCGTTGCCCTGGCGCAGATGCCCAAGTCGCAGGAACGCATCGCGCACATGCTCAAGACCGGCAAGCCGCTGAGGAACTGAGGTCCGCCCGCGCCGTTCGGCGCGGGGCACCGAGACCCTTTTCCCGAATCAGGACCCATGGAGTTCAAGAGATGACCAGACAGATCCAGGACGCCTATATCGTCGCCGCCACCCGCACCCCGGTGGGCAAGGCGCCGCGCGGCATGTTCCGCAACGTCCGCCCCGATGACATGCTTGCCCACGTGCTCAGGTCCGTGGTGGCCCAGGCCCCGGGCATCGACGTCAACCGCATCGAAGATGCCGTGATCGGCTGCGCCATGCCGGAAGGCGAGCAGGGAATGAACGTGGCGCGCATCGGCGTGCTGCTGGCCGGCCTGCCCGATACCGTGGCCGCGCAGACCATCAACCGCTTCTGCTCGTCCGGCCTGCAGGCGGTTGCCCTGGCGGCCGACCAGATCCGCCTGGGCACGGCCGACCTGGTGCTGGCCGGCGGCACCGAGAGCATGAGCATGGTGCCGATGATGGGCAACAAGATTGCGCTGTCGCCGAGCGTGTTCAAGGATGACCACGTGGCCATTGCCTACGGCATGGGCATCACCGCCGAGAAGGTCGCCGAGGAATGGAAGGTGTCGCGCGAGGAGCAGGACGCGTTCGCGCTGGCCTCGCACCAGAAGGCGATCGCCGCCATCCAGGCCGGCGAGTTCAGTGACGAAATCAGCCCGTATGAAATCGTCTCCCATCAGCCGGACCTGGGCGATAACGTGGTTCGCGTGCACAAGCGCTTGGCGGACACCGACGAGGGTCCGCGCCCGGACAGCTCACTCGAGGGACTGGCAAAGCTGCGCACGGTGTTCCGCAACGGCCAGTTCGGCGGTACGGTCACCGCGGGAAACTCCTCGCAGATGAGCGATGGCGCCGGCGCGGTGCTGCTGGCCTCCGAACAGGCAATCAAGGACTACGGCCTGACGCCGCTGGCCCGCTTCGTCAGCTTCTCGGTGGCCGGAGTCCGGCCCGAAGTGATGGGAATCGGCCCGATCGCGGCTATCCCGAAGGCGCTCAAGCAGGCGGGGCTGAGCAAGGACCAGCTGGACTGGATCGAACTCAATGAAGCCTTTGCCGCGCAGGCGCTCGCCGTGATCCGAGATTCGGAGCTGGATCCGACCAAGGTCAACCCTCTGGGTGGCGCGATCGCGCTCGGCCACCCGCTGGGCGCGACCGGCGCAGTGCGGACCGCCACCCTGGTGCACGGCATGCGCCGCCGCCAGCAGAAGTACGGCATGGTGACGATGTGCATCGGCACCGGCATGGGCGCTGCGGGAATCTTCGAGGCCCTGTAACCCCGACATTCGTAGGAGCGCGTCGTACGCGCTCCTACAGGGGCAGGTCAGTCGTTGTCGGCGGCTGCGAGTTCGTCCAGCGCCTGCTGCATGCTCTGGCGGGCAAGCCCGCTGAGTTCTTCGTGATCGAGGGCAAAGCGGATGGTCGCCTCGATCAGGCCGATGTGGGTGCCGCAGTCGAAGCGGTCGCCTTCAAACCGGTAGGCGTCAAAGCGCTTGCCCTGCCCCACCATCGCCGCGATGGCATCGGTGAGCTGGATTTCCCCGCCGCTGCCGCGACCGGTGTTTTCCAGCGCGTCGAAGATGCCCGCCGGCAGCACGTAGCGGCCCACCACGCCGAGCGTGCTCGGGGCATCTTCCGGACTGGGCTTTTCCACCATATTGCGAATGACGCCGTGGCGGCCGTCGAAGTCGCCGGTATCCACGATACCGTAGCTGGAAGTGCGTGCCCGTGGGACATCCTGGACCGCAATCACGCCGCCTCCGGCCTGCTCCGCATGATCAGCCATCTGGCGAAGAGCGCCGGGACCTTTCCTGTTCCAGATCAGGTCGTCCGGAAGCAGGACGGCGAACGGTTCATTGCCAACCACCGGCTTGGCACACAGCACTGCGTGCCCGAGACCCAGCGCTTCGTGCTGGGTAACAAAGACGGCGCGCACGTGGGAAGGCAGCGGGTTGCGGATGAGTTCGAGCAGCTCGGTCTTGCCGCTTCGCTCCAGCCTGTCCTCCAGCTCGTAGGCCTTGTCGAAGTAATCGGCTACCGCGTGCTTGTAGCGGTTGGTGATGAACACCAGCGTGTCACAGCCCGCATCGATGGCTTCATCCACCGCGTACTGGATCAGCGGCCGGTCGACGATCGGCAGCATCTCCTTGGGGACGGTCTTGGTGACGGGCAGAAAACGGGTGCCCAGGCCGGCGACGGGAAAAACTGCCTTGCGGATACGCTGTGTAGTCATGTCTTCCTTGCGTGACGGGCGGGGAACTCGACGACCGTAGCCACCTGCGGCGGGCGTGGAGCAGCCTGGGGCGAAAACTCCGGCACCGAGTCGCGCAACAGCTGCGCAAGCCGGTCCAGGTCGTAATCGGCAACGGCCTCACGCATCTGGCGCACCGCTTGGAATACCTGCTCGGTGGCGATCTCGCGGGCTTCAGCCTGCAGGATCTTCGGATGGGCGGTGGGGCGGTAGCGCTCGTCGGCGTGGAACAGGGTCTCGTGCAGTTTTTCACCCTGGCGCAGGCCGGTGTAGACGATGGCCACGTCGCGCTCGGGGTGCTTTCCGGCCAGGCGGATCATCTGCTCCGCCAGCAGGCGGATCAACACCGGTTCGCCCATGTCCAGGGTGTAGATCGCGTGCCGCGATCCAATGGCCGCGGCCTGCAGGATCAGCTGGCAGGCCTCGGGGATGGTCATGAAATACCGGGTCACCTCGGGGTCGGTGACCGTCACCGGCCCGCCGTTGCGGATTTGCTCGCGGAACAGCGGTACCACGCTGCCGGCGGAGTCCAGCACGTTGCCGAAACGGACGGTGACAAACCGGGTTTGCCCGGGCCTGGCGGTGGCTTGGCAGATCATCTCGCCCAATCGCTTGGTGGCTCCGAGCACGTTGACCGGGTCAACCGCCTTGTCGGTGGAAATCAGCACGAAGGTGCCAACGCCCGCTTCCAGGGTTTCGGACACCACGGTTTCCGTGGCCACCACGTTGTTGCGCACGGCTTCGCGCAGCTGTGTCTCCAGCACCGGCACCTGCTTGTAGGCAGCGGCATGGAACACGGCTTCCGGGGAAGACAACTTCAAGGCGTAGCGGATCACGGCCGGATCGCCGCAGTCGCCCAGCACCGGAACGCACTGGATGTGGGGGAAATCACGCCGCAACTGCATTTCGATGGTGGCCAGGGCGAGCTCGTCCATCTCCACGATGGCGATCTGGCGGGCGCCGTGGCGGGCGCACTGGCGACACAGCTCGGAGCCGATCGAACCGCCACCGCCGGTAACCAATACGCTGCGTCCGCCCAGCCAGCCGCGGATGCCCTTCCAGTCGGGCGTGACCGGCTTGCGGCCCAGCAGGTCCTCGATTGCGACTTCCTTCAGTTCGCCCGGCAGCGAGCGCCCTTCAAGCAGGTCGTCGATCCGCGGCACGGTGCGGAACGGCAGCCCGGTCTCCTCGCAGGCGGCCACCACCTGGCGCATCTTCGCCGCATCCAGTGACGGCACGGCGATGATCAGCAACTTGGCCGCGGTTTCGGGTGCGATCCGGGCCACGTCCGCAATCCGGCCCAGCACCGGCACGCCCTGGAGATGGCTGCCATGCAGCTTCACTGCGTCATCGAGGAATCCGACTGCCTGGTAGGAGCCCGTGCGGCGCAGGTCACGCAGCAGCGCCTCGCCGGCCTGGCCTGCCCCCAGGATCAGCACCCGCACTGCCGACTGGTCGGTGCGGTTGACGCTGTAGTCCTTCCAGCTGCGATACAGCAGCCGCGGCATGCCCAGCAGCGCGGTCAGTACCACCGGGTACATCACCAGCACCGTGCGTGGCACCGGATCCAGCCGGTTGTACAGGAACAGGACGAAAACGATGGCCAACAGCCCGAACAGGCTGGCCTTGAGGATGTTGATCAGATCGGGAACGCTGGCGAACCGCCATACGCCGCGATACAGCCCCACCCGCCACAGCACCAGGGCCTGGGCGGCGAGGATCAGCGCGATTTCACCCGACCACCAGGGAATCTGGGGCGCAAAGGGCTGCATGGACAGGCGGAACTGGTGCAGCCCGATCCAGCACAGCCAGACCATGGCCAGGTCATGGGCAATGATCGCCAGGCGCGGCAGCGCGATGATCGCCCGATCCTTCCAGTGCTTCATTGTCGGTGCGCCCATCCCTTAGCTTTTCCGCGATGCCGATTGCAGGAGGAGCCAGACCAGACACCCGGCAAGACACCAGCCGACCGCTGCAATCGTCGCAATGATAAACGCATGGCCCGCGTCCGTCATGCCGGACATGAATGCCACTCCAATCAGGGACCAGCCTGCGTAGGCCAGCGTCACCGGTACGTGACGGCCCAGTGTGCGCGCCCACGCCTGGTACGCATGCTGAACGTGTGGTTGCCACCAGGCTTCGCGGCGCAGGATACGCCGCCCCAGAGTGAGCGATGCATCGACCAGAAATGCGGACAAAGGAAGCACAAACAGCGGCCACGAGCCGGCCGCGAAGCCCGTCTGCGGGCTGGTCATCAGCAGCACAAGCAGCAAGGCCAGCGCCTGTCCGAGCGCGCCGCTGCCCACGTCCCCCAGGAAAATCCGCGCCCGGGGAAAGTTGTACGGCAGGAAGCCGCAGCACGCGCCGGCCAGCGCCAGCGACAACCACTTGGCCGCGCCCGGCTCTGCCAGCAGCGCATAGCCAAATCCGGCGATTGCTGCCTGGGTGGCGGCCAGACCGTCGATGCCGTCCATGAAATTCCACACATTGACCAGCACCAGCACGGCACCGAAGGCGAACAGGGCTGGGAGCGCGCCATGGCCGGACATAAGGAGCGCGACGGCCAGCAGACAGGCGGAGAGTGCGTGGGCGGCAAGGCGCAGCAGCGGCGACAGCGGGCGGTGATCGTCGATCCAGCCGACCGTGGCTACTGATACCAGTCCCAAGGCGCCCGCCAGCAGCACTGGGCGCAGCCCCGGCTCGGTGTACCCCAGGGCCAGGATCGCCAGCAGAAGTGCCGCTACGATGGAAATTCCCCCGCCCCGCGGCGTTGCCACGGCATGGCTGCGACGCTCGCCAGGCTGGTCGAAAAGTCCCCGTCCCCGCGCGTAGCGCAACGCCATCCAGGTACCGGCCATGGCAATGCCCAGCGGGATCAGGAACCAGGCTGTTGCAGAGGTCGCCGCCGCCGGCACGTCAGACCACGGCGAAGTTCAGCAGCGGCTTGATCGTGCCCCATTCCTTGCAGCTCGGGCACTGCCAATGGTGGCTGCGTGCCCCAAAACCGCAGCGGCTGCATCGGTAGCTGGGGTTGCGCACCAGCAGCTGGTCGGTGATCACCTTCAGGTCCTGCAGGGTGGCCATCGGGTCGCCGGACTCTTCATCGGCCAGAGTCAGCTCGATCAGCGCAGCCTCGCCCCGGACCGACGGCCGGTCCTTCAGCTGTTGGGTCAGATAGGTGCGTGCTGCGGAAGTGCCCTTCTCCAGCTCCAGCAGACGGGTCAAGGCCAGTACCGGTGCGATGCCGCGGTAGTGCTCGGTCATCTCGGCGAGGAAGTTGCGGGCGCCGGTGTCATCACCTATGCGCTCGTAGGCGGAGCGCAGCAGCGGCAGGATCTCCGGGAGGAAGTCCGTGTCGTGCCGCGCGGCCTGCTCAAGCGCACGGATTGCGGCCGCGTCGTTGCCGGCATCGATCTCCACCCTGCCCTCCAGGATACCGGCCCGTACCGACTTGGCATCGGCGGCGTACGCACGGCGCACGGCTTCCCGTGCTTCGTCGATGGCACCCGTGGACAGATGGCGCTCGGCCAGCTCGGACTCGAAGTGCGCGATCAGCCGGCCCATGGGCTCGCCGGTGGCGGCCTCAAAGCGGGTGGCATTCTCGATCGCCTTGGCCCAGTCGCGTTCTGACTGATAGATGCTGATCAGGTGGCGCAGCGCCTGCGGGGCGCGCTGGTCCAACTGTGCCAGCTCGGTGAATACGGTCTCGGCCCGGTCCAGCAGGCCGGCCTTCATGTAGTCCTCGCCCAGGGCCAGCAGCGCCTGCACCTTCTGCGCATCGCTCAGGTCGCCGCGTTGCACCAGTCCCTGGTGCAGGCGGATCGCGCGATCCACCTCGCCGCGGCGGCGGAACAGGTGGCCCAGCGCGATCTGGGTTTCAAAGGTGTCCTTGTCCAGCTCGGCGATATGCAGGAACAGCTCGATCGCCTTGTCCGGCTGTTCGCTGAGCAGGTAGTTCAGACCCCGGAAATAGGTGGTCGACAGGCGGCTGACCTGCGTGTCGCTGTGGCGCTCCCCACCGCGCCGCCCGATCACCCAGCCCGACAGGGCCGCGGCCGGCAGCAGCAGGAAGAACCAGAAAAATTCAGTTACAAAGGCCATGCGGTCATGCTCCCGGCATCCGGCCCATCAATCTTCGTTGGGAAGCGGCAGGACTTCGCGCACACGCTCGCGCAGCTCCTTGCCCGGCTTGAAATGCGGTACGTACTTGCCCGGCAGCGCTACTGCGGCACCGGTCTTCGGATTGCGGCCGGTACGAGGCGGCCTGTAGTGGAGCGTGAAGCTGCCAAAGCCGCGGACCTCGATGCGGTCCCCCTCGGCCAGCGAAGCGCCCATGATCTCCAGCAGCGACTTCACTGCCAGATCCACATCATCGGCCTTCAGGTGGGCCTGGCGACCGGCAAGAATTTCGATCAATTCCGATTTGGTCATGGCCCCCGACGCCCCCTGCAGTCGAAACCGGCGGCCCGGGTCATCCGGGCCGCCGGCGAGTGGATTCACTCCGACTTGCCTTCCAGCTGTTCACGCAGCAGCGCGCCCAGCTTGGTGGTGCCGCTGGAAGCATCGGCCGCGACCTTGTTGTACTCGGCCAGGGTGGCAGCAGTCTCGGCTTCGTCCTTGGCGCGGATCGACAGCTGCAGGGTGCGGCCGCGACGATCCATGCCCGTGAACTTGGCTTCGATGGTGTCACCAACCTTCAGGTGCTGGCTGGCGTCCTCGATGCGCTCATCGCTGATGTCGCGCGCCATCACGTAGCCTTCCACGCCCTCGGCCAGGTCGATGGTGGCGCCCTTGGCGTCCACTTCACGCACGGTGCCGGTGACCTTCGAGCCCTTCGGATGGCCGGCCATGAACTGACCGAACGGATCCTGCTCCATCTGCTTGACGCCCAGGCTGATGCGCTCGCGCTCCGGGTCGACCGCAAGCACCACGGCCTGCAGGGTGTCGCCCTTCTTCAGCTCGCGCGCCAGGTCTTCGCCATCGGTGTTCCAGCTCATGTCCGACAGGTGCACCAGACCATCGATGCCGCCGTCCAGGCCGATGAACACGCCAAAGTCGGTGATCGACTTGATCTGGCCTTCCACCTTGTCGCCCTTCTTGTGGATGGCCGCGAAGGTTTCCCACGGGTTGGAGCTGACCTGCTTCATGCCCAGCGAGATGCGGCGGCGCTCTTCGTCCACGTCCAGGACCATGACTTCGACATCGTCGCCGACCTGCACAACCTTCTGCGGGTTGACGTTCTTGTTGGTCCAGTCCATTTCGGACACGTGCACCAGGCCCTCGACGCCCGGCTCGATCTCGACGAACGCACCGTAATCGGTGACGTTGGAGACCTTGCCGAACACGCGGGTGTTGGACGGGTAACGGCGCGAGATGTTGTCCCACGGATCCTCGCCCAGCTGCTTGAGGCCCAGGCTGACGCGGTTGCGCTCGCGGTCGTACTTGAGCACGCGCACTTCCAGCTCGGCGCCCACTTCCACCACTTCGGACGGATGGCGCACGCGCTTCCATGCCATGTCGGTGATGTGCAGCAGGCCGTCGATGCCACCCAGGTCCACGAACGCGCCGTAATCGGTGAGGTTCTTGACCACGCCCGGCAGCACTGCGCCCTCGACCAGCTTCTCCATCAGCGCCTCGCGCTCTTCGGAGTGCTCGCTCTCGACCACTGCGCGGCGGGACACGACAACGTTGTTGCGACGGCGATCAAGCTTGATGAGCTTGAACTCCAGGTCCTTGCCTTCCAGGTACGCGGGATCGCGCACCGGACGCACGTCGACCAGGGAGCCCGGCAGGAACGCGCGCACGTCCTTGATGTCGACGGTGAAGCCGCCCTTGACCTTGCCGCTGATCTTGCCGGTCACGGTCTCGTCGTTTTCCATGGCTTCTTCCAGCTCGTCCCACACCATGGCGCGCTTGGCCTTCTCGCGCGACAGTACGGTTTCGCCGAAGCCGTTTTCCAGCGCGTCCAGCGCCACCTTGACGGTGTCGCCTTCGGCAACGTCGATCTCTCCGTCGTCGTTACGGAACTGTTCGATGGGCACGATGCCCTCGGACTTGAGTCCGGCGTTGATGACGACCACGTCGGTACGCACCTGGACAACGATGCCGCTGACGATGGCGCCTGGCTTGAGCTTGGCCAGGTCGGTCTGACTGGCTTCGAACAGCTCTGCAAATGATTCGGTCATTAATGGATATCCGGTTGATGACACATACCGCGCGGTACAAAGAAGGTTCAGTGGAACTCTGACTGCGCGCGGCGGTCCACCCGTTTGGTCGGCCGGCGCGGGATTGCGCATGAGCCGCTGAGTGTTGTGGTTGAAATGGACAATCCGCCGGTTTCCCGGCGGGGCTTTATTCTGCTGTTGCCAGACCCTGGTCCGTGGGGCGTGACGGCAACAGGGCCAACACGCGCCCTACGACCGTTTCGATGTCCAGCCCGGTGGTATCGATGTGGACGGCGTCTTCGGCCGGCCGCAGCGGCGCCACCGCGCGACTGGCGTCACGGGCGTCACGGGCGAGGATCTCGCGCAGCAGACCAGCCAATGTAACCGAAACCCCCTTGTCCCTCAACTGTTTATAGCGCCTCTGGGCGCGCTCATCGGCGCTGGCGGTCAGGAACACCTTGTATGGAGCGTCCGGAAAAATCACCGTACCCATGTCGCGCCCGTCCGCCACCAGGCCCGGCGCGCGCCTGAATGCGCGCTGGCGCTCCTTCAGCGCCTCGCGCACCTCGGGGATGGCGGCGATCGCCGAAGCGGCCGCCCCGGCGGTTTCGGTGCGCAGCTCGGTCGTTGCATCCACGTCGTTGACCAGCACCCGCGGTTCCTCGTTCGCACCGCCTCTGAAACGCACCTCGGTGTCAAAGGCGCATCGAACCAGCGCGGACGCATCGGAAAGGTCCAGGTTGGCCCAGCCTGCCGCCACGCCCACTGCCCGATAAAGCGCGCCGGAATCCAGGTAGTGCCAGCCCATGCGGGCGGCCACCGCCCGGCTGATCGTGCCTTTTCCTGATCCGGAGGGACCATCAATGGTGAGTACGGGCAGGGTGGATCCAGGAGCAGTTTGGGTCATGGTGACGGAATGGTGGGATGATTCAGGGCTGGCAAGTGTACTGCCGCCTGCACTGCCCGCCGCAGATCCCCCGGCGGATCCAGCACCCCGCGGCTCGCGGGCTTGCATTCGCGTGCAATAAACGCTTGCCTCCGGCGTGTGAAAACGCTACGATTGGCGGCTTATTTCCGCGTGCTCCAATTCCGCCGCCCCAATTTTCAGAGGTTTGTCATGAAGGTCCTGTCCTCCCTGAAGTCGGCGAAGACCCGCCACCGCGACTGCAAGGTCGTTCGCCGTCGCGGCAAGGTCTTCGTGATCTGCAAATCCAACCCGCGTCTCAAGGCGCGTCAGCGCTGAGTTTCGCGCCGTGCGGCCCTGTGCCGCACCGGCCGGTTGTGAGTTCGGGGTCGCAGAAATGCGGCCCCGAATCTTTTCCGGCCCCTGGAAACCGCGCGCCCCCGCCGCTTCTGCTTACAATCGGCCGTTCACATCGAGGGGAGAATCGCGCCATGAGCCGTCATGTCCAGGAACACCACGCCAACCGTGCCCGCATCCGCACCGCGCTGGCGTTGCCGGCCGCAGCGCTGCTTGCGATGGCGGGATCCGCATCCGCCGACGTATTGCTGATCGAACGGGTCGAAGCACAGTCCCAGGTTGCCCTGCCCGCCCGTGGCCTGAGCATGGCCCAGGTGGAGCAGCAGTTCGGCTCACCCGGCGAACGGCTTGACGCCCGCGGCGGCCAGAAGAGCCAGTGGCCCACGATCCATCGCTGGGTGTATCCGCAGTTCACGGTGTATTTCGAGCGCGATCGGGTGGTCAACGCCGTGCTGAACCAGGCGACCGCGAACGAAACCGGCCCCAAGCCGGCCATCCGCTGATCCATGGTTGCAGGTCAAATGGTTGCAGGTCAGATGCGTTTCCCCGCGGAGTGGGAATCACAGTCCGCGGTGCTGCTTGCGTGGCCTCACGCCGGCACCGACTGGGCTGATCGGCTGGGTGAGATCGAGGACTGCTACATCCGTCTGGTGGAGGCGATCGCCCGCTTCCAGCCAGCGGTGATCTGCGTTGCAGACGCCGATGTGGAAGCCTACGCGCGAGCCCGACTGGCTTCGGCCCGGATCGACATGTCGCGGGTCCATTTCGTGGAAGTGGAATACGACGACACCTGGCTGCGTGATACCGGTCCGGTGACGCTGCGCGATGGCGAAGGCTTTCGCCTGCTGGATTTCCGCTTCACCGGCTGGGGCGGGAAGTTCGGTGCCGCCCGTGATGACCGCTTGGTCAGCCAGCTGCATGCAGCTGGAATCTTCGCGAACAATACCCTGCAAGAAATTGATTTTGCTCTGGAAGGTGGCGCGATCGAAACCGATGGCGAGGGGACGCTGCTGAGCACCCTGCGCTGCCTGCAGGAGCGCCATCCCACGCTGTCGCAGGCAGAGCTGGAGGAACGCCTGGGAAAATGGTTGCTGCAGGACCGCTTCCTGTGGCTGCGGCATGGGTACATGGAAGGCGACGATACCGACGCCCACATCGACACCCTCGCCCGCTTTGCCGCGCCGGACGCGATCGTCTACCAGTCCTGCGACGATTCGGACGACAGCCACCACGCCGAACTGCAGGCGATGGCCGACGAGCTTGCCGCCATGCGTACCCGCGATGGTTCCGCGTATCGACTCTTCCCGCTGCCTTGGCCGGCCCCGGTTACGGACAACGGTCGCCGCCTGCCGGCTTCCTACGCCAACTTCCTGATCATCAACGGCGCGGTGCTGATGCCGGCCTACGATGACCCCGCCGACGACCAGGCCGCTGCAGTCCTGGCAGAAGCCTTCCCCGGCCGGGAGATCGTCCAGGTTCCCTGCCGCCCGCTGGTATGGCAGAACGGAAGCCTGCACTGCCTCACCATGCAGATGCCAAAGGGCAGCCTGGCGGCGTGAACCGCATCCTGCGGGGGCAGGTACACACGCCCCGGCATTCGCACGGCGAAACGCAGCGCACCCTACAATGGGCCGATGAAAAACAAGACTCTTTCCGTCGCGCTGATCCAGGAGCGCAACCACGGCGATGCCGAGGAAAACCTGGCCGTCATTGAAACCCGCGTCGCCGAGGCCGCAGCCGCCGGCGCGAGGCTGGTGATGCTGCAGGAACTGCACAACGGCCCCTACTTCTGCCAGCACGAATCGGTGGATGAGTTCGATCGCGCAGAATCCATCCCCGGACCCAGCACCGAGCGTCTGTCCAGGCTGGCGAAGCAGCACAACGTGGTCATCGTCGGCTCGCTGTTCGAGCGCCGGGCGCCCGGCCTGTATCACAACACGGCAGTGGTGCTGGAAACCGATGGCACCCTGCTCGGCAAGTACCGGAAGATGCACATTCCCGACGACCCGGGCTTCTACGAGAAGTTCTATTTCACCCCGGGCGACATGGGCTTCACCCCCATCGACAGTTCCGTCGGCAGACTGGGCCTGCTGGTGTGCTGGGACCAGTGGTATCCGGAAGCCGCGCGCCTGATGGCATTGGCGGGCGCCGAGATCCTGCTCTACCCCACTGCCATCGGCTGGGATCCGGACGACGACCAGGACGAGAAACAGCGTCAGCGCGATTCCTGGATCATCAGCCATCGCGGCCACGCCGTTGCCAACGGTCTGCCGGTGCTGTCCTGCAACCGGGTCGGGCATGAAGCCTCCCCGCTGGGCGCCTCAGGCGTCGACTTCTGGGGCAACAGCCACGTGCTGGGCCCGCAGGGTGAATTCCTGGCCGAGGCAGGTGGCGATCCGGAAGTGTTGCTGGCCGAGATCGACATGGCCCGCAGCGAGGACGTGCGCCGGATCTGGCCGTTCCTTCGCGACCGCCGCATTGACGCTTACGCCGATCTGCTTCGCCGCTACATCGATTGAACCCAGACAGCAGGCCCGGCCCCCCGATGACAGATACCCAGCCCTCACTGTGGCAGGAACAGCCGCATGCCGTCGTTGAACGCGATGGCGTGCGTTACACCCTGCTTGGAACCGCCCACGTCTCCCGCGCCAGCGTGGACGCTGTGGAAGACGCGATTGAAACCGGCGGTTTCGACACCGTCGCGGTGGAGCTCGACGAAGCCCGGTTGCAGGCACTGACCAACCCTGATTCGCTGGCCAAACTTGACCTGGTGCAGGTGATCCGCAAAGGCCGCGTGGCGATGTTTGCCGCCAACCTGGCATTGGCCGCCTATCAACGCCGCCTGGCTGAACAGCTGGGGATCGAACCCGGGGCCGAACTGAAGCGGGCCGCCGCGGTCGCCCAGGAGCGCGGTCTCGCCCTGGAGCTGATCGACCGCGATGTCGGCCTGACCTTCCGCCGCGCATCGGGCAGCCTGGGCTTCTTCGGCAAGATGAAACTGGCCAGCGGCCTGTTTGCCGGCCTGCTCAGCAGCGACGAAATGGGCGAGGAGGAGATCGAGAAGCTCAAGCAGGGTGACATCCTCGAATCAACCTTCGGCGAGTTCGCCCAGGCCAGCCCTGCCCTGTATGCAAGCGTGATCACCGAGCGCGACCGTTACATGGCAGCGCGCCTGCGCCAGGTGCCGTCTGGGTCCAGGGAAGTGCTGGCCGTGGTCGGGGCCGGCCATCTGGCGGGTCTGGCACGGCATCTGGCCGAAGACCAGGATCGCCCGGAAGACACCCGTGAGGCGCTTGAGCATGTGCCACCGACACGCGGGCTGCGCTGGATTGGCACCGCGATCATGGTGCTGATCCTGGCCATGATCGGCTGGGGCTACTGGCAGGGTGGCGCCGAGATGGGCCGTCAGCTGGTGCTGGAATGGGTAGTGATCACCGCGGGTTTTGCAGCGCTGGGGACGATCGTCGCTGCCGGGCATCCGCTCGGCGTCATCGCAGCGGCCGTCTCGGCGCCGCTCAAACCCTTCCGTCCACCCGGCGTATCGCCGGGACTGTTCAGCGGCCTGGTCGAAGCCCATTTCCGCAAGCCCGCCTACGGGGACTTCCTCGCCCTGCGCGACGATGCCGCCACGCTGCGCGGCTGGTACCGCAACCGCGTATCGCGGACCCTGCTCAACTTCATCCTCACCAACCTGGGCTCCAGCCTGGGGGTGTGGGTGGCCGGCCTGCGGATCGCGGGCAAACTGATGGCCTGACCGAGGATCCGCGCTCCTACTGCGGGGCGGTTGCCGGGTCGCGCCGGGTGTCCACGCCGCGGGTGCGGCGCAGGACCCGTTTGGTGCTGTTGGCCAGGTCGTCGAGGATGGCGTAGATGGTCGGCAGGAACAGCAGGCTGACGATGGTGGAGAACGCCAGCCCGCCTGCCACTGCCCGCGCCATCGGCGAATAGGCCAAGCCGCCCAGCACTACCGTCTCACTCAGCGAGATCGGCACCATGGCCAACACCGCCGTGCCCATGGTCATCAGGATCGGGCGCAGGCGTTCGCGGCTGCCGGCCACCAGCGCATCGATGCGGCTCATTCCGGTGCGGCGCAGGTTGTTGATGTGCTCGACCATGATGATCCCGTTGTTCACCACCACCCCCATCAGCACCAGGATGCCGATGAAAGCCATCACCGTGAACGAAGTGCCGGTGAGCCAGAACAGCCAGAACACGCCCAGGATCGAGAACAGCACGCAGCTCATGATCGCCGCGGGAAACAGCAGCGATTCGAACACCGCGGCCATGACCACGTAGATCATGACAATGGCCAGCAGCAGGTTGAACATCATCTGGCCCATGGCCTGCTGGTCTTCTTCAAACCCGCTACCGGCGAAGCTGTAGCCGTAGCCGGCCGGGAGCGCTACCGCGCCCAGGGTCTGTTCCATCGCGGCGCGAGCCTCGGCCATGGTGGCCTCGCCGCCCAGGTTGGCCTGGATTGCCAGCGAGGTCTGCCGATCGGTGCGGGTGATGCGGTTGGCGGCGGGGTCGATCGAGATGTCGACCATGGCCATCAGCGGCACCGTGCGACCGTCCGGCGAGCGCACGGTGAACGTGGCAATGTCCTCGGCGCTGTATTCCTCGGCGCCGGCAAAGCGCACCCACACCGGCACCTCGTTGTCGCCGCGGCGGAACTCGCGCAGCTGGTTGCCGCGCAGCGCCAGGCCAACGAAGGTGGAGACCTGCTCGGCACTGAAGCCGAATGCGGCCGCACGCTCGCGGTCCACCCGCACGCTCAGTTCGTTGGCACGGTCCCCTGCTTCGATACGCACGTCGCGCAGCTCCGGCCGCTGGGCAAGGATCGGCACCAGGTCCTGGCCCAGGTCGCGCAGCACTTCCATGCTGTCGCCGACCAGCTGCACCTGCACGTTCTGTCCCAGCCCCCCGCCCTGCTCACCGCTACCGCGCACGCCGATATCGGCCCGTGCCGAAACGGGCAGCCCGGCGCTGATCGCTTCAGCGATCGGCCTGCTGTCGCGCACGCTGCTGTCCACGGTGATCATGGTGCCGGCGTCGCTCTGCTCGCCGAACCAGGAATACACCTGGGTGATGCGGAAGCGCTCGCGGTTCTCATCCAGGTAGCGTTCCACCCGCAGGACCTCATCGGAGACCTGGTCCAGCGTGTAGCTGCCCTTCCACTGGTAGTAGAGCTGCAGCTCGCCCGCCTCGCCGCCGCCAAACATGTCGAATTTGGTTTGCGTCATCGGCACCACGCTGACGGCGATCACCAGCAGGATCCCGACCACGCTCCAGCCGCGGTGCTCCAGGCTCCAGCGCAGTACACGGGCGTAGCGCTGCTGCATGCGCGGGATCAGGCCGCCCGGACGCTGCACCGCGGCCGGCGTCTTCATGCGCGCGGACAGCATCGGGATCAGGCTCACCGCCACCAGCCACGAGGCCAGCAGCGACACCGAAATGGTGATCGCGATCTGGGCCATGAAGATGCTGATGTTGTTGGTCTCGCCCAGCAGATTGGGCAAGAACACGATGCAGTGGCAGATGGTGCCCGCCGAGAGAGCAATGGCCACGTTGCGGGTGCCCACCACCGACGCGCGCCAAGGCTGGTCCGGCACCTTCTCGCGTTCCTGGTAGATGCTCTCCACCACCACCACGGCGTTGTCGACCAACATGCCGACCGCAAGCAGCAGCCCCATCAGGCTGAGAACATTCAGGGTCACGCCGAAGAAGTGCATGAAGCCCAGGGTCATCACGAAGCAGATCGGGATTGCCAGGGTGACCATCAGCGTCGACGGCCAGTGGCGCAGGAAGAAGAACAGCACCACGATCGAGAGCAGCAGGCCGATCAGCCCGGCCTCGGCCAGCTCCAAAAGTGAGTCGGTGACCTCATCACCCATGTTCTGGGTCACCCGGAAATCGATGCCGCGCAACGCGGGGTTCTCACGTGCCTCCTCCAGCGCCGCAAGCGCCTCGCGCGAGACCTCCACGAGGTTGGCATCGCGCTCCTTGTAGACCTCAAGGCCCACCGCTGAACGGCCGTCC
The DNA here is from genome assembly GCF_054052025.1 of Luteimonas sp. A478. NCBI lineage: Bacteria > Pseudomonadati > Pseudomonadota > Gammaproteobacteria > Lysobacterales > Lysobacteraceae > Luteimonas > Luteimonas yangxiaopingae. The sequence goes on from NZ_JBSVRF010000001.1 coordinate 656,169, forward strand.
AGCCGGCGACCGTAGTCCATCCGCGAAGGTTTGAAGCGGACGTCGGCCACGTCGCCCAGGCGCAGGCCGCGTTCGTTGAGCGGCAGGTCACGCAGCTCCTGCAGGTCGTTGATCTCTCCCAACGGCTGGACCCGCAGGCGCTGCCCGCCGTCTTCGATCAGGCCGGCGGAAACAGAGAAGTTCACCGTCTGCAGGCGCGACGCCAGGGCATTCAGTTCCAGCCCATGCGCGCTCAATCGATCAGGATCGATCGCGATCTCCACCTCGTTCGGCGGCGCGCCGCTGATCTCCACCCGGGCTACCCCCGGCACCCGTTCGATGCGCCGCTTGAGCTGGCGGTCAAGCAGGTCGTAGGCGCCGGTCAGGTCGGTGTCTGCGGCCATCCGCACCCGCAGCACCGGCGCGTCGCTGGTGGACCATTTGTGCACGAAGTAGCGGCGGAAGTCGTCCGGCAGTTCACCACGCACCGCATCCACGCGTTCGCGCGCCTCGGAAGCGGCAATGGCGGTGTCGCGGTCCCAATCGGAAAACTCCAGGAACACGCCGGCGCTGTCAGCGGTGGCGTTGGATTGCATGCGCTTGATGCCGGTCATGGTGGCCAACGCCTCCTCCACCGGCCGCAGCACGTTGCGCTCCACCTCTTCCGGCGTCGATCCGGGATAGGGAAGCTGCACGTACAGGAACGGGGCCGACACGTCCGGCAGCGCTTCCAGGGGCAAGCGGAACGCGGCGATCAGCCCCACTACGAACAGTGAGACGAACAGCATCACGGTGGTGACCGGGCGCTTGAGGCTGAGCTCGGCGAGGCTCATGCCGACTGCCGCTCCGCTCCGCCCTCTTCCGCCGCCGCGCCCAGGCGCGCACGCCGGCCGCGTTCGGCATACCAGGCATCGCCGCGGCGATCGAGCAGGTCGTACACCACCGGGATCACCAGCAGGGTCAGCAGCGTGGACACCAGCAGCCCGCCGATCACCGTGATCGCCATGGGCGATCGCACCTCGGCACCTTCGCCGAAGGCCAGTGCCAGCGGCAGGAAACCGAACAGCGTGCTGAGCGTGGTCATGGCGATCGGCCGCAGACGCGAGCGCGCGCCCTCGACCAGCGCCTCGCGCTTGGCCACGCCGGCCTCGCGCAGCTGGTTGACCTTGTCGATCAGGATGATCGCGTTTTTCACCACCAGACCGACCATCAATATCAAGCCGATGAACACCACCACCGAAATCGTGTTGCCGGTGACCAGCAGCGCCAGCACCGCGCCGACCATCGCCAGCGGAATGGTGAACAGGATCACGAACGGATGCAGCAGCGACTCGAACTGCGAGGCCATCACCAGATAGACCATGAAGATGGCCAGGCCGAAGGCGAACATCAGCGAGCGGATTGATTCACCCAGCTCCTCGCCCTGCCCGCCGATATGCATGGAGATGTCGGCACCCAGCGGGTCGGCAGCCACCATCTGCTGGACTTCGGCCACTGCGGTGCCCAGGTCGATGCCGGCCAGGTTGGCCGAGACCATCGCCACCCGTCCCTGGTCGGCGCGGTGGATTTCACTCGGGCCAACGGTCGCCACCACGTCTGCAACCGCCGCGAGGCGGACAGGCCGGGCGGCAGCGGGATTGACCACCAGGTTGCGGATCCGCTCCACCGAATCGCGTTCGCTTTCCTGCGCCCTGACCAGCACGTCGATCTTGCGATCGCGGAAGTTGTAGCGGGTGGCGACTTCACCGCGAACCGAGCGCACCACGGCGTCGGCGATCTCGCGTGTGGTCAGGCCCAGGGAGCCTGCACGCTCCTGGTCGAACACGATCTGGATCTCCGGCGCCCCCTGCTCACCGGTGGATTTCACGTCCGCGTAGTTGGGGTTGGCGCGCAGCATGGCAGCCATCTTTTGCCCGGCAGCGGCCAGTGCTTCCAGGTTCTGGCCCTGCAGTTCGATCTCCAGCGGCGTGGAAAAGCTGAACAACGATGGTCGACTGAAATCCACCTGCACGCCGGGGTAGACGCTGACGGTCTGACGCAGGCGCTGGATCAGCTCCGCCTCCAGGGCGCGGCTGCCACCTCCCGCCATCACCACGCTCAGCTTGCCAACGTTCTCGCCGCTGTCGGTAGGGCTGGCGTCCAGCCGCGTGCCGGTACCGCTGACGCCGAACAGCACCTGGATGCCGGGATCATCGGCATGCCGGGCCTGCACCTCACGCACCACGCGGTCGGTTTCCCGCAGCGGCGTGCCCGGCGGCAGCTTGACGGTCATCTCAAAGCGGTCCTGGGCGAGCTGGGGGATCAGGTCCGTTCCCAGCATCGGCACGACCATCAATGCCAGCGCAAATGCCCCGGCGGCGATCCCGAGCACCAGGCCCGGCCGGGCGATCGCACGCGGCAGCGTCCGGAGGTAACGCTCTTCCGCGTGGCCGTACAGATGCATTGCCGCGCCGCTGGCGCGGTCCGCTACGGGAGACACCACGGCTGTCAGCAGCCGCCACCCGCGCACCACGAGCCACGACACGAGGTACAGCGCCCCCCGCACCGCGGCACTGACCCAGCGGCCCACTGCGGCAAACGGCTTCTGCCACAGTCGCTGCGGCCGCCACGGCTGGCGGACGGCTTCGTCCGGGAATGCCAGCGGCGGCCTGCCCTTGAGCGAGCTGAGCATCGGGATCAGGGTGACCGCCACCAGCAGCGATACGCCGACCGCGATCGCAATCGTGAGCGCCTGGTCACCAAACAGCTGTCCGGCGATTCCTTCCACGAACACCAGCGGCAGGAACACGGCAATGATCGTCAGCGTGGATGCCACCACTGCCATGCTGACCTCGCGCGTGCCCTCGATCGCCGACGCCAGGATGCCCAGCCCGCGCTCGCGCGCCTTGGCGATGCTTTCCAGCACCACGATGGAATCATCCACCACCAGGCCCGCCGCCAGCGCCAGGCCGCTGAGCGACATGACGTTCAAGCTCAGGCCCAGCTGGTCCATGAAGAAGAAGGTGGTGATGATCGAGATCGGCAGCGACAGCCCCACCACCAGCGTGCTCCAGCCGCTGCGCAGGAACAGGAAGATGATCAGGATGGCCAGCGCGCCGCCAATCACCGCGTCCACTTTGACGTCGCTGATCGCCGCGCGGATGAACTTGGCCTGGTCGTCGACCACGGTCAGGTTGATGTCTGCCGGCAGCCGCTCACGGATCTGCAGGATGCGTGCGTGCACCGCGTCGGCGGTGGCCACGGTGTTGGCGTCGCCTTCCTTGTAAAGCGCCAGCTCCACCGCTTCGCGCCCATCCAGGCGGATGATCGCCTCACGCTCCTTGTAGCCTTGGGTGACCGTGGCGATATCGCCCAGGCGCACCGGGCGGCCATCGGCAACGGCACGATTGCCCGCCGAAGCCGCGCTCTGCGCGGACATGGCTGCCGCCATCACCGAAGCATCGCCGGAGGCGGCGGCAATCCGCGCCACCTCTTCCGCCCCGCCACCGCCGGAGCTGGCGGACTGGGTGGCCACCAGCATGTTGCGGATCTCGTCGACGCTGGAGAACTGGTTGACCGTGCGCACCAGATAGCGCTGGTTGCCCTGCTCCAGCCGTCCACCGGACAGGTTGATGTTTTCCTGCTGCAGCCGCTGGATCACGCTCTCGATGGGCAGTCCGATCCGCACCAGCTGCTGGGTGTCCAGTTCCACCTGGATCTCATCTTCCAGGCCGCCGCCGACCCGCACCGCCGCGACCCCGGGAACCGACTCCAGCCGCCGCTTGAGGTCGTCGTCGGCATAGCGCCGCAGAGAATTAAGCTGCCCAACCTCGTTACCTTCGGCTGCGGCCGACAGCGCCACGCGCAGGATCGGCTCGGTGGAAGGATTGAAACGCAGCAGCACCGGCGGCTGCACTTCAAATGGCAGCTGCAGCGTCTCCAGTTTGTCGCGCACCTCCAGGCTGGCCTGGTCCATGTCGGAGCCCCAGGCGAACTCCAGCACCACGTCACTTTGGCCCGTGCGCGAAACCGATTTGAGCTTGCGCAGGCCCTTGACCACGCCCAGCGCTTCCTCCACCGGCTCGGTGATCAGGGTTTCCACCTCCATCGGTGCCGCGCCGGTGTACTCGGTACGCACGGTCAGGGTGGGATAGCTCAGGTCGGGAAGCAGGTTGACCCGCAGGTTGCCCAGCGCGATCAGGCCGAACAGCAGGAAGCTGATCGTCACCATGGCCACGGTGACCCGGCGCCGGGTGGCGAATTCCACCACGCTGCTCATTGGCTCTTACCGTCTGCCTGCTGCGCGCCTTCTTCGGCGACTGCCGGCCCGGGATCGACCGCCCTGTCGCCGATCACCTGCACGGTGCTGCCATCGCGCAGCGCAGCCTTGCCGGCGATGACCACCCGGTCGCCCACTGCCAGGCCGCTGACCACTTCGACAAAGCCGCCGTCCACGTGGCCGGGCTCCACCGGCGTGCGGTACGCCAGCCCATCGCGGACCAGGTAGACCATCGGATCGCCTTCATCCTCCAGCAGTGCCAGGCGCGGAATCGTCAGCACGTCGGCGCGCTGGTCGTAATCGATCCGGAAGCGGCCGAACATGCCCGGCTGCAATACCTGCTCGCCTTCGAACACGCTGATCACCCGGAAGGTGCCGCTGCCCGCGTCCACCACCGGTGCGACCCGGTCAACGCGGCCTTCGAACACCTGGCCCGGCAATGCATCCACCTGCATCTTCACCGGCTGTCCGGCCTTGAGGGTGGCCAGCTCGCGCTCGGGTACGTTGAGCGTGGCTTCCAGGCGTGAGTTGTCCACGATCCGCATGATCGGAGTGTTGATCTGGACGAAGTTTCCCGTCTTGATCGATCGCGAGGCGATGACTCCGGAGATCGGCGCGGTCACCGTGGTGTATGACAGTTCCAGGCGCGCGAGGTTGTAGGACGCGCGCGCATTTTCCAGGTCATAGCGCATCTGGTCGTGTTCGCCGGCGCTGATCAGCTGCTGCGCCGCCAGCTGTTCGGCACGGCGGTAGTTGCTTTCCAGCTTGCGCATCTGGGCCTCGATCTGCGCCACCGCGAGGCGCGCGCGATCCGGGTCCAGACGCACCAGTGCCTGGCCTGCCTTCACTGCCTGGCCTTCTTCCACCAGCACCTGCAGCGCCACCCCGGAGGTCTTGGCCACCACCTGGGCTTCTGCCAGCGGCTCCAGTGAAGCGGTGCCGGTATAGCTGGCGGCGATGGTGCGCGGAGCAGCCTCCACCACCTCCACCGGCACGGCCTGTTCCTGTTCGCTGTTGCCGGCCTGGGCATCGCCCTGCGGCCGGCTGCAGGCAGCCAGTACCGTCAGCGCGGCAATCAACAACAGCGACCACAGGCGGTGGCCACTCCTGGAAGAAGTTGCAAGCATGGGAGGTGACTCTGTTTGGTGTTGTAGTTATGTATATCACCGGACCGGTAAGCGCAAATCCGCCAAAGGTCATGGTGGTCCTGGCAAAGCCTGCAATTGCGCGGGAAAACCGCTCCCCATCCGCATCCAGCCGCCTCCTTGCAGGAAGCTGGGGCAGCGATTGTACGGCAGGCTATACTGCGCCGATGGAGCGCCGAGGGGGATGATGTCAGCGGCGCCCATATGGCAGTCAGTCACGCTACATCCAGCCAACAAAAACGCGGGAAAATACATGATGCGACCGCTGCACCTTGCCGCTTGCCTTGCTCTCGCCGCGCTTCCTTTCGCGGCTTTCACCCAGGAACTGGACGCTACTGCACCGACGGAAGGCTCCGTCGAGGAAGGCCGCATGCTGGGCTATACCTGCATGGGCTGCCACGGCATCCCGGAGTACCGGAATGCCTATCCCGCCTACCGGGTGCCGAAGATCGGCGGGCAGTCGAAGGAATACCTCACCAACGCGCTGACCGAATACAAGCGTGGCACGCGGCGCCATCCGACCATGGAAGCCCAGGCCAAGAGCTTTTCCGATCAGGACATCGCCGCCCTGGCAGCCTTCCTGTCCAGCGTGAACAAGTGAGGGACGCCATGATCAAGTCGAAAAACGCCGTGTTCGTTTCCCTCTTCGTCGCCGCCGCGGCGCTGACCGCCTGCGCTCCGGCCGACGGTGAAAGCTCGTCGGCGGGACTGCCGAAGGGTCGCGTCGAGGCCGGTGAGCTGCAGGCCAGCGTCAAGGGCGAAGCCACCGGCCAGACCTGCGTGGACTGCCATGGCGTGGACGGCAACCAGCCGCTGGATCCGACCTATCCGAAAATCGGTGGTCAATACGAGGATTACCTGGGCCATGCCCTGCAGCAGTACCGCAGCGGCCGGCGCGACCATTCGCTCATGTCCAACCAGGCCCAGGGGCTGACGGACCAGCAGATTGCGGACCTGGCGGCGTTCTTCGCCTCCCAGCCCTCCCAGCTGACCGACCTCAGCGGCGCGTACTGACCGCCCCGGCCGGCCCAGCGGGCCGGCCTGTCCTGCTGCCCGCACGCCGCCATGCGGCGATCGTCGGTGCCTCCACCTCTCCGATGCAGGAGCGCGCCATGCGCGCGAAGCCGCGTGAATCATGTCTTGCGGAGGAGCTTCGGTGAGTGCCTTGGGGTCGAAACTGCGCGGCGCCGATTAACGTCACGCGGTTTCGCGCGCGCGGCGCGCTCCTACTGTAGAGGCCGGGAGCTCAATTCCACACGTCGTCGCTGAGGCCTTCCTGGTCCTCGTGCAGCTCCGGACGGAAAGGCACGTCCGGCGGAGGCCGCGCAGAAGCCGGCTTGTCCTGCAGGTTCGGATCGACAATGCTGCAGCCACCGGCCAGGGCCAGGGTGACGATATCGCAGCGGATTGATTTGCTGGTGCCGGGGATCGGGATCAGCACCGTGCGTACGCTGCGCCGCACCCATTCCTCCAGCAGGTTTTCATCGGGTATCCAGAAGCGGTCCAGGCTGGTCGGCTCGTAGTCAGTGGGAGGCCGCTTGAGCCAGGTTCCCATGCGGTCGATGCGTTCGTAATCTTCGGTAATGGTGCCCGGAGGGAGGCCTCCTCCCACGCGCCCTTCGCCGGGCAGCCGCGGGCTGCCATCGGGGTTGAACAGGCTGGCCGTTCCTTCCTGGCCACCCGCGCGCTCCTGGCTGGAATCGCCCCAGTCGTCATCCCGCCGCGGACTGGACCAGGCCCCTTCCTGCACCGCGGGAGCCGGTCCGCGCCCTGGGTCGGACTGCTCGCTGGGAGTCGTGGACGCATTCTCCGACGCGGTCGGTTCCGCAACAGCATCGCCGGCAACTGCCGGTGCCGGTGCCGGCTCAGGCGCCGGCGGCATGGGTACGTCGCGGATCCGGGCTGAGCGGACTGGCTGTTCCAGCGTGGGCGTAGCGATCTGCGGCGCGGCAATATCCGGGACCGGCAGTGCCTGTGTCTGCGGCGGCAGAACGACCTCCCGCTCACGGATCCTGACCTCCGGCTGCGCAAGTTCGCGCGGCGGGACATCAACCGTGGCGATCACCGGCGCGGCCAGCTCCCGCGGCTGCGCCAGCTCGATATCGCGGCTGTGCGGCGCGATCTCCACCGCACGCACAGGGGGCGCCTCGATATCAACGGGTGGAATGGGCGGCAGCAGGAACGGGCCGTCCGGCTGCTCCGTTTCAGTGATTGCCAGCGGCTGTTCCGCCACCGGCGGTACCTCGGCCGGGGGCGATGGCTCGGGCACGCTCTCCGCCACATCAGGCGGTGCAGGTTCCTGCGGTTGAGGCGGAGGCGGAGGCGGAGGCGGAGGCGACACAGGATCGGCTTCCGGCTCCGGGACGGCATCGGCCTGCGCGGGCTCTGCGCCTCCGCCCTCCTCTTCCGGCGTGCCACTGCCGATGAACTGGACTTCGATCACGTGCTCACCGCGCTGGGTGTCCGCATCCGGCGCCAGCACGAACCGGGCGTGCATCAGCCAGGCCAGCGCCAGCACCAATACCAGGTGCAACAGGAAGGAAAACGTGCGCGCCAGTATGCGCAGGCCCCGCTCATCGCGTCGGGGCGGCTCCCAGCCCCTCAGCCAGCCTGGCGTGAGTGACCACCACAACCCTCCGGTTTCCACCGACGGCAAGCGGCCGCGCGCGACTGCAGCCGCAATGAGTTCACGCGACTTGCGGCCGTCATTGGGGTCGATGCGCCCTCGCGCCTGGTCCAGCCATTCCTGCCAGCCGGGTGGCAGGCCATCTCCGCCCCGCCGGGGACGGATGGAGCGGAGCTGCCGCCGCTGCAGCGCATCGATGAATTCCGCCGGGGTCAACACCCGCGGCGTCCGCTCAGCCCGAGCTGCGTTTGATGTAGGGCGCCGTCCCGGTGTCGTGATCGGTGGCGTCACGCACCGCGGTCACGCCCGGGACCTTCTGCACCAGGGTCTTCTCGATCCCCTGTTTCAGGGTCACGTCGGCCATGCCGCAGCCGTGGCAGCCGCCGCCAAAGCGCAGGACCACCACGCCTTCAGCGGTGACTTCCTGCAGGGACACGTGGCCACCGTGGCTGGCGAGCTGCGGATTGATTTCGTGCTCGATCAGCCAGCGCACGCGTTCCACCAGCGAAGCACCGGCTTCCGGCGCCTCTCCCTTGATCTTCGGCGCGCGAATCTGCAGCTGGCCACCGGTGGCCTGCGTGGTGTAGTCGATGTCCGCACCGTCGAGGAACTTCACGCTGTCGGCATCCAGCCACAGGGTGAAGCCTTCGCAGTCCACCGCCCACTCATCGCCTTTCAGGTCGGAGGGTTCGGTGAACTCCAGGCGCACGTCAGCCTGGGCGGTGCCGGGATGGACAGCCGCAAGGCGCACGCCAAGGCCGGGCAGGTCCTCGCGTTCGATCAGCTTGCGGAAGTGGGTTTGGGCGTTCTCTGAGATCTGGATCATGCGGGTATTCTATCCGTCCTGCTCCCGGTATTCCGAACACCAGTCGACCGGGGGCCCTGCCGTCGACGTCCCAGGAGTCCTGCCATGCCAGACCTCACCCCTCTTGCCCAGGCCGATTGCGTGCCCCGCAGCGGACCGGAACACCGCCTCAGCGAGGCCCGGGTGCGCGAACTCCTGCCGCAGCTGGCGGATTGGGAGCTGGCCGAACAGGGCCAGGCCCTGGTACGGACCTTCCGCTTCAAGGACTATTACCGGACCATGGCCTTCGTGAACGCGCTGGCATTCATGGCCCACGCCCAGGACCACCACCCTGACCTCGGCGTGCACTACGATCGCTGCGTGGTCCGCTATTCCACCCACGACGTGGGCGGCCTGTCCGAGAATGATTTCATCTGCGCAGCCAAGGCCGACGCGCTGGCCGGATAATCCTGGCCCTGGCAGCGCTGACCACATTGCCATGCGCTGCGGGTTCGGGCCGGGGCTGCTCAGGCCAGGGCGTCCAGCACCTGTGAAAGCTCCGGCGCCAGCGGCGCGTGCAGTAGATAGGGGGCTTTCCCCCCATCGAGCGAAAACTCCAGCGATGCCGCGTGCAGGAACAGGCGCCTGAGTCCAACCTTGTCGCGCAGGCGCCGGTTGATCACCGGGTCGCCGTATTTGTCGTCGCCGGCCACCGGGTAGCCGATGTGCTGCGCGTGCACCCGGATCTGGTGGGTACGGCCGGTTTCAATCTGGATTTCGCAGTAAGAATGCCCTCCGCGCCGCTCCAGCAGGCGGAAATGGCTCAGCGACTGCTTGCCGGCCTCGTTGACCTGTACGTGGCGTTCTCCGCCCTGGCGCAGGCCCACGTGCAACGGCGCGTCCACGCTCATGGTGCCATCGGGCATCCGCCCCGCCAGCAGGGCCAGATAGCGTTTGGAAATGCCGCTGCGCGCATCACCATCAGCTTCGCGCAGCAGCGCCTGCAGCTGGGTCAGCGCGGAGCGCTTTTTGGCGAACAACAAAATACCGGAGGTGTCGCGGTCGAGCCGGTGCACCAGTTCAAGTGACTGGTCCGGCCGCAGCGCCCGCAGGGTCTCGATGGCACCAAATCCGATCCCGCTGCCTCCGTGGCTGGCCACTCCAGTCGGCTTGTTGAGCGCCAGCAGCCGCTCGTCTTCGAATACGATTCCCTCCTCCAGTGCCTTCATCAGCCCTTTCGGCGGCGTTCCGCGGTCACCTGATTCCTCCAGCCGCACCGGCGGAATCCGCACCTCGTCGCCCTCCACCAGGCGACGGTCGGCTTTGACCCTGCCCCCGTTCACCCGGACCTGTCCGGAACGCACCAGTTTGTAGACCAGGCTGCGTGGCGCACCCTTGAGCTGGCCCAGCAGGAAATTGTCCAGCCGCTGGCCATCGCGGTCCTCTGAAACCCGCACCATGTGGGCGCCGCGGGAGGGTGGAACGGTACTGTCCGGATGGCTCATGCGTGCCTCTTGATCTGCTACACTCGCGGCGCGATATAAGGGTTTGATTTCGCAGGGAGTTGCGCTGGTATCGCCTCGGCGATGCCAGAACAGGAAAGCCGGGCCGAAAACCCGCTCCCTCGATCCCGATTGCAGTACGCGGCCACCGCCCCCGGGGCGGACATGTTAGCGGCTCATCGGCAAGCCCGGCCATCGTCCGTTCCAACGGGACATCCTATCGGTCATCCCCTGGAATGGTGCTGAACATGCCCCGTGCGGCGCCTCCCGGCTCAGCTGGAAGTCGCCGCCGGTCCTGTAACGACGAACAGTAAAACAACAAGCGCTCCCGCGGCTTGCCGTGGTGTCGTAGCGCTGGAACAACCTGACGGCCGCGCCGCGGCGCGGGACGATTATCGTCCCGGCAAGCGGATCCACAGCTCCCGCTGGCGCAGCCTGAAGCCACACCAGACGAAACGCTCCACGGCGTTCCGCGCGGTAGCAGCGCGCGAGGAACGCAACAATGAAACGCATGTTGATCAATGCCACGCAGGCCGAAGAACTGCGCGTGGCGATCGTGGATGGACAGAGCCTGTACGACATCGATATCGAGCAGCCGTCCCAAGAACAGAAAAAATCCAACATCTACAAAGGCCGCATCACCCGTCTGGAGCCCTCGCTCGAGGCTGCCTTCGTTGAATACGGCGGCAACCGTCACGGCTTCCTGCCGCTGAAGGAAATTTCCCGCGATTACTACCAGGCGGGTGTCGACCACAAAGCCGGTATCCGCGAGCTGCTGCGTGAGGGCCAGGAAGTCGTAGTCCAAGTGGACAAGGAAGAGCGCGGCACCAAGGGTGCGGCTCTGACCACGTTCATCTCCCTGGCCGGCCGCTACATGGTGCTGATGCCGAATTCCCCTACTGCGGGCGGCGTGTCGCGCCGGATCGAGGGCGACGACCGCGTCGCGCTCAAGCAGGCCATGGACTCGCTCGCCATCCCCGACGAAATGGGCGTGATCATCCGCACCGCAGGCGTCGGCCGCGATGCCGAGGAACTGCAGTGGGACCTGGACTACCTGCTGGGCATCTGGAAGGCTATTTGTGACGCGGCGCTGAGCAAGCCTGCCCCGTTCCTGATCTACCAGGAGTCGCAGCTGATCACCCGTGCGCTGCGCGATTACATGCGTGCAGACATCGGCGAGATCCTGGTCGATACCCCGGAAATGTTTGAAGAGGCGAAGGAGTTCGTCGAGCAGGTGATGCCGCACAACCTGCGCAAGCTCAAGCATTACACCGACGACACCCCACTGTTCAACCGCTACCAGATCGAGTCGCAGATCGAGAACGCCTACGAGCGCACCATCCGCCTGCCCTCCGGTGGCGCGCTGGTGATCGACCAGACCGAGGCCCTGACCGCTATCGACGTGAACTCGGCCCGCGCCACCCGCGGCGGCGATATCGAGGAAACAGCGTTCCACACCAATCTGGAAGCCGCCGATGAAGTGGCCCGCCAGCTGCGCCTGCGTGACCTGGGCGGCCTGGTGGTGATCGACTTCATCGACATGTCCTCCAACAAGAACCAGAGGGAGGTGGAGAACCGCCTGCAGGGTGCGCTCAAGTACGACCGCGCGCGCGTGCAGCTGGGCCGCATCTCCAAGTTCGGCCTGCTGGAAATGAGCCGCCAGCGGCTGCGCGCCTCGCTGGGCGAATCCAGCCAGATCGTGTGTCCGCGTTGCGAAGGCCACGGTCGCATGCGCAGCGTCGAGTCGTTGAGCCTGTCGATCATCCGCGTGGCCGAAGAGCACGCGATGAAGGACAACACCGGGCAGATCCTGGTGCATGCACCGCTGGATATCGCCAACTACCTGCTCAACGAGAAGCGCGCCGCACTGGCCGAGATCGAGGGCCGGCACACGGCGCCTATCGTGATCGTTGCCGACCGCTACCTGCAGACCCCGCACTACGAGGTCTCCCGGATCCGCGACAACGAGCTGGGTGAGGAAACCAGCCGCCCAAGCTATCAGCGTGGTACGCCCCGCAAGCTGTCCACCATTGCGCTGAGCAAGGCCAATCTGAACGTGCCGCCGGCCGCCGCGATCAAGAATGTCCGCCCGGCGCAGCCTGCCCCGGTGCGCGAACCGCGCGAGGAAACACCGGCTCCAGCTCCCGCTCCCGCAGCGGCTCCAGCACCAACGCCCGCCGCGCCTGCAGCTGGCGGACTGGTCGCCTGGGTCAAGAGCCTGTTCGGTCCGGCTCCCGCTCCAGAGCCGGAGCAGCCGGCGCGCCGCGAGCGTGATCGTGATTCCGCCGGCAAGGGTTCCGAGCGCGGCGGCCAGCAGCGCCGCTCCAACGGCCGCCAGGGTCGCAACGGCGAGCGCCGCGGCGGCAACAACGAGCGTCGCGAAGACCAGCAGCAGCGTAGGGGCCGCAAACAGGCCCAGGCGAAAGAAGACGGAAACCAGCAGGGACGCGGGCAGCCGGACGCGGAACAGTCGGAGCGGGAGCAGCAGGGTCGCGGCAACCGCGCCCAGAAGCAGTCCCAGTCCAGCCGCGGACAGCGCCAGAGGCAGGGTGCTGAAAAGCAGACCCCTGAAAACCAGGGTCGCGAAGGCAGCCTGACCCAGGCAGCCGAAGAAACCGCCGCATCGGTAGTCGCAGCCGGTGCCGTTGCTGCGACCCAGGCTGATACACGTGCCCCGCTCACCCCGCCCGAGGCTGACAATGCTCCGGCCGTGATCGCCAGCCAAGCGGCTGAAGGCGCCGCCAGTGCCCAGGCATCCGCTGAACTCAACGATGAGACCACCCCGGCCGACGACGGGACGCCGCGCAGGCGCCGTGGCCGTCGTGGCGGCCGGCGTCGTCGCAGGGGCGGTGCGAACGCCGAAACTTCGGTAGACGCGCTGGACGACTCTTCGGAAGATGTTGAGGCGGCGGCCGAGGTCATTGCCGCCCAGGCAAGCCAGCCGGAATTCGATTTCGAGGACGCTTCGAGCGCAGCCGATCCGTCTGAGCCGGAACGGGAAAAGGCTCCCCGCCCCCAACGCCGGAGCCGCAAGGCTTCCGCGCCTGTCGTTGCAGCAACGGCAGACGCAGTGGATCAGTCGCAGAAGACCGACGAGCCGACCACAGCGGCCACTGGCATGGAGGAAAAATCTTCCACCCCGGCCCCTGTGGAGCCCGAAACTGACCGTGATCCAGCCCCAGTAGCCGCTCTTTTGCAGCCTGAGGCGGCGGCTACCGCTGCCGACAGCAACGCCGCGACGGAGGCCAGCCAGGCTGTCGTTGCCGAAGCGAACGTGGAAGCGCCGGCACCGGTCGGGCGAGAAAGCCCCGGTCCGGTCACCCCAGCTCCTGCGACCGTTGCCCAGACTGAAATGCCGGTCACGGAGCCAGCGACGGAAGCTGCGGACGCAGTGACGGCGGATGCGCAGGAAGTCGCAGCAGCTCCGGCACCGGCACCGGAGCAGGAGCAGCAGGAGCAGCAGCACGGGACGCAGGTCTCCGCGGCCGCGGAACACCCTGCTCCGGCACCTGTGGACGCGCCGGCACCCGAACCTGCGCCGCTTGCCGCCACCGAAGACGAGCCTGAGGAACAGGCTGCCGACGGCGACGTTGCAGCGACCAAGGACGAAGACCAGCCGCGCAGCGCCTGACCGGCCTGCGCACGACCAGCGCGGACGCTGTTGCTACAGCGTCTGCGCTGGATCGATCACTCCGTACTGGCTGGCCAGGCGCGCCAGCGAAATCATGTCGGTGATCTGCAGCTTTTCAAACAGCCGCGACTTGTGGGTGTTGATGGTCTTCGCACTCAGGCTCAGGTGCCTGGCCACCTGTTCCTGGCGCAGGCCCTGGATCAGGAGCATCGCGATTTCCATCTCCCGCGGTGTCAGCGCATCGAAGGGACTCTCTCCCCCGGCCAGGCCGGCCAGCGCCAGGTTCTGGGCGATGCTGCTGGCCAGGTAGCGCTTGCCACCGGCCACCGTGCGCACCGCTCGGATCAGCTCGCTGGCGTCGCCACCCTTGCCCACGTAGCCGGAAGCACCGGCTTCGATCAGGCGCTTTGGCATCGGACCATCTTCAAGCACGGACACCACGATCACGCGCGAACCGTAGTCTCCACGGACGATCCGTTCGGTGACTTCCAATCCACTGACCCCGGGCAGGTGCAGGTCGCACAGGACCACGTCCGGTTTCAGCTTGCGGATCAGCGGCAGGGCATCTTCGCCGCAGTCCGCTTCTCCAACGACTTCGATATCACTTTCAGTGGCAAGAATCATGCGCAATCCAGTGCGCACCAGAGCATGGTCATCGACCATGAAAACCCTGATCATCATCCCTGTATCCCCCTCTCAATTCCCCCCTCGGGGCTCAGGCTATCGCTGCCATCCCGGCGGCGCAAGCAAACCCGGTTGCCGCAGCTCATCGTCCAACCAGTACATCGCAACCTGCTTCCGACAGCAGTCGGCGGGTCACGTGTCCCAATAACGCGCCGCGCACTGCGCCGCGTCCATCTGCGCCAACCGCCATCAGGTCGGCCCTCGGGCCCTTGCTCATCTTGAGCAGGGCCGCGCCCGGCTCGTTCTTCATCACCCGCGTGACCACCCTGCCCTGCAACTCCAGCGTCGCGACCAGGGCTGCAAGGTCGGCTCGCGCCTTGTTGTAAAGGCCAGTGCGGAAGGACTCCATATCAGCGTGGGAAGCCCCCGCCCGCAGCATGGCCTGCTGGAACGGATCGGGCACATGCACCACGTTCACCAGGCGCAGCACGGCTGACGGCGCCAGCCTGCGTGCGGCCTGCAACGCCGCCGTCGACTGCGGGGAAAAGTCCACCGCAACGGTCAGCCGCCGGTAGGGCAGCTCGGGCAGGCTGCGCACCACCAGCAGCGACACCGGAAGGCTGCGCACCACACGATCGACGGTGGTGCCCAGCGCCCGGCCCTTGAGCATGCGCGCCCGCGCACCCGGCCCCATGACCACCAAGTCGGCGCCAATCGCTTCGGCCACGTCCACGATGACCACGTGTGCAGGACCGAACTCCACCTGCAGTTCCGGATCGGCAATGCCATCAAGCAGGTTGCCGAGCGCCTCGCGCCCCTGGCGCTGCAGCAGCCCGCGCAGGCCATCCTCGGCGCAGCCGTAGGCTGCGGCAGCCGCTCCAAGGGCGCCGGTTTCCACCACGTGCAACAACACCAGGCGTGCCGAATGCGCCTGCGCAAGCTGCAGCGCGCGCATCAACACCGCTTCGCTGTCACCTTCCAGGTCCAGCGCAGCCAGGATCGTATCCATGCTTGGAAATCCCCATGCCCCTGAGCGGGTCAGGGGATCATTGTGGCACTGGCCGATCGGGGCGGACGGTGGAACTGGCGGAGAGAGTGGGATTCGAACCCACGAACGGTTTCCCGTTGCCGGTTTTCAAGACCGGTGCCTTCAACCACTCGGCCATCTCTCCGATTGTCCTGTCCCTGCCCCTATCCCAGCGGCCCGTGCCATGCCGGTTGCCGGCGCTGAGAGCGGGCATTGTCGCACGACAGCGCAGTTTTTCTACGCGGCTTTTTCCTGCTCGCCCTTGCAGTTGAGACTGGACTGCTCGATCAGGCCCGGCATGTATTCGGCGAGGTGATCAATGAACACGCGCACCGCCGGCAGCAGGCCCCGGCGCGAAGCGAACACCGCGTGGGCGATGCCCTGGGGAAGGCGCCACTCGGGCAGCACCACTTCCAGCTCGCCGCTGTGGACCGCGTCCGCGCACACCGTTTCCGGCAGCATGGTGACTCCTAGGCCCTGCTTGGCCAGGCTCATCAGCATGGGAAAGTCGAAGCCGGAGATGCGCGGCTTGAGGTCGATCCGCCGGGTCTCGCCGTTGCGCTGCAGTTCCCAGCGCTGGCGCACTTCATCCTCGGCCATGGTCATGGTGGTGTGCTCGGCAAGGTCTTCCGGCTCGTCCGGTCGCCCTGCCCCGTCCAGATAGCGGGGGCTGGCCACCAGCAGCTCCTGGATCGGGCCGAAGCTGCGCATGATCAGGCTGCCGTCGTCGTCGAACTTCGTGCGCACCCGGATGGCTATGTCAAAGCCCTCGTTGATCAGGTCCACGCGCCGGTTGTTCACGTGCATCTGCACGCGCACCTGCGGATTGCGTGCCAGGAAGTCCGGCAGCACCTTGGGCATCAGCTGCTGGGCGATATTGACCGGAACGCTGGCGCGAACCACGCCGCGGGGCTCGGCGCTGAGCCGGTCGACCACTTCGCGCGCGGCCTGGGCCTCGGCCAGCATCGACTGGGTATGGCGATAGACGCTCTGGCCCACGTCGGTGACCGCAAAGCGGCGGGTGGAGCGCTGCAGCAGGCGGACACCCAGCTCGCTTTCGAGCTGGCTGATCCGCCGGCTCAGACGCGATTTTGGAATGCCCGTGGCGCGCTCGGCGGCGGCGAAGCCGCCATGGTCCACCACGACGGAGAAGTAATAAAGATCATTCAGATCCTGCATGGCGAGCCCTTTAATAGAACGATGCGCCTACTTTAAAGGTTTTTGTCCCGCTTTTACAGCACACGGCGGCCTTGAGCGCTTTGCCGCCTTCAGGCAATGCGTTCCTGCCCGCCCATGTAGGGACGCAACGCTTCCGGCACCTCGATGCTGCCGTCAGCCTGCTGATAGTTTTCCATTACTGCCACCAGGGCGCGGCCCACGGCGACGCCGGAGCCATTGAGCGTATGTACAGGCTCGGGGCGCCCGGTATCTGGGTTGCGCCAGCGCGCCTGCATGCGCCGGGCCTGGAAGTCACCGCAGTTGGAAACCGACGAGATCTCGCGGTACTTCTCCTGCGAAGGCAGCCAGACTTCCAGATCCCAGGTCTTGCGCGCGGAAAAGCCCATGTCGCCGCTGCACAGCAGCATCCGGCGGTACGGCAGGCCCAGCTTCTCCAGCACCACTTCGGCGCAGCGCACCATGTGTTCGTGTTCGGCCTCGCTCGTTTCCGGCGTTGAAATCGCCACCAGCTCCACCTTTTCGAACTGGTGCTGGCGGATCATCCCGCGCACGTCGCGCCCGTGGCTGCCGGCTTCGGCGCGAAAGCACATGGAGTGGGCGGTCATGCGCAGTGGCAGGCGGTCCGCTTCCACGATCTCATCGCGCACGATATTGGTCAGCGGCACCTCGGCGGTAGGCACCAGGTAGCGTTTGGCCTCCCCCACCGAGGTGGCGAACAGGTCATCCTCGAACTTGGGCAGCTGGCCGGTTCCGGTCATGGACTCGGCATTGACGATCACCGGCACGTTGGTTTCTTCGTAACCGTGTTCGCCGGTGTGCAGGTCAAGCATGAACTGCGACAGGGCCCGGTGCAGGCGCGCCAGCTGGCCGCGCAGCACGGTGAAGCGCGCGCCTGAAAGCTTGGCTGCGGTATCGCCGTCCAGCCAGCCATTCCGCGCGCCGAGATCAACATGGTCGCGGACCGGGAAGTCGAACTGGCGCGGGGTCCCCCAGCAATGCTCTTCAACGTTGCCGTCTTCGTCGGCACCCTCGGGCACGTCGTCGGCGGGCAGATTGGGGATTTCCAGGGCGATCCGTTCGATCGCATCGCGCTTGGCCTGCAGCGCCTGCTCGTTGGCTTTCAGCTCCTCGCCGAAGCCTGCGACCTCGGCCATCAGGGCAGCAACGTCGCCGCCCTGCGCCTTGACCTTGCCAATCTCCTTGCTGCGGGTGTTGCGCTGGTTCTGCAGCTCCTGGGTCCGGACCTGCAGCTGCTTGCGCTCCGCCTCCAGTGACTCGAGTGCACCCGCGTCAAGAGTGAAGCCGCGCGAGCGCTGCAGGCGTTCGGCAAGTGCGGGGAGGTCGTTGCGCAGCAGGTTGGGATCGAGCATGGCGTTGAGGTATTGATGCAGGGCCGGGCATTATCGCCCGAGAGCGGCCGCGGTGCCGAACGGCCCACACGGCCTGTGCCAGAATCGCGGCATCATCCGATTGCGATCTGCCCATGCCCGATCCAGCAACCAGTTCTTCCTCTGCACCGCGCCGACGACCGAGCCCGTGGCTGATCGTGCCTGCAGCGGTAGTGGCCGGGCTGATGCTGTTTGTTCTGGTGTGGCTGGTCCAGCGCGAACCGACGGATACCGATGATCCGGCCCTGGCGGCGGACACCGCGGACGAACAGGCAGCAGCCGGCCCTACCCTTCCGGCGCCTCAAATTCCGGAAGAGATGTCTGCAGATACTGGTGATGGCGACGGCGATGGCGGCGTGTTCATCCTGCCTCCCGCACCAGCGGAGCCGCCCCGCGGTATCGCCGGTGAGCCGCCCCCGTTGCCTGCACCCCAGCTGGAACAACAGGATGTTGTCCCTCCAGTTGCGGGCGATGCCCGCGTCAGTGGCCCCCGCCCAATCCACAGTCCTGCGCCAACCTATCCGCGGTCGGCGCTGCGCAGGGGGCACTCCGGAGAAGTGCTGGTACGGGCACTGGTAGGCGTGGATGGCCGGCCAAGGCAGGTAGAGGTGATACGCAGCAGCTCCCATCGGGCCCTGGACCAGGCCGCACTGCGGGCGGTGCGCAACTGGCGCTTCCAGCCGGCCATGCAGGACGGACAGCCGGTGGCGGAACCGGTGGAGATTCCGGTCGAGTTCAATCCCTGAGCCGGCCTGGAGCAACACCTGCCACCCGGCCGGCGTCGTGACACGATCACGACATCTGCTGTGAAAAGCTGCGGCGATGTGCGCTCAACTGCAATCACGCCGTGCCCCAGCCGCCTGAGCCCGCTCCGGAAGCCCTGGAGCGCAAGCGCGCTGGCCAGACATCCAGCAGCACCCGCTCGCTGATCTGGCTGTTGCTGCTGATCGCGGTGCTCGCCGCCCTCTGGTACGTCTACGGTCGCTCGGAGCGGGAGCCGGAAGCGCTTCCGGTCGAAACCGTCCTGCCCGCTCCCGATAGCGGCGAGGATGGCAGCGAGGCGGAAGAGACTCCTGCGGACGAGCCGGCTGCTCCATCGGTTCCCCAACCAACCGCTGCCCCGTCCGCGCCATCTTTGCCCGATCGCCCCGCCCAGCCCACCCTGCAGGTACAGCCGGCCTATCCGCCGGCGGCGCTGCGCGTGCGCGCGGAAGGCACGGTACTGCTGCGGGTTGAGGTGGATGCGCAAGGACGGCCCACGACGGTGGAGATCCAGCGCAGCAGCCGCTCCCGCGACCTGGACCGCGCGGCCCGGGAGGCCGTGGGCCAGTGGACCTTCCAGCCCGCTGTCGAGAACGGCCAGCCGGTGGCATCCACGGTTACCGTGCCCGTGGATTTCAGGATCGGGGATCGGTAACGAGGCCGAATCCGGAGGCTGTGGCCATTCGGACAAAGCCGGGGAAAGACGTCGCCACGTTGGCGGTATCGCTGATGTGCACCGGTCCCTTCGCAACCTGCCCGGCCACTGCGAACGCCATCGCCACACGATGATCGCCGTGGGCGTCCACGCTCCCACCCCCGATGGGCCCACCGTGGATGCTGGCCCCATCGGGGGTTTCATCCACCTGGATGCCAAGCGTACGCAGCCCCTGCGCCATCACCGCGATGCGGTCGGATTCCTTGACCCGCAGCTCCGTCGCATCGCGCACCGTGGTGCGACCGCTGGCACTGGCAGCGGCGATGAACAGCACCGGGAACTCATCGATCATGTCGGCCACGTGCTCGGGCGGCACCTCGATGCCGTGCAGCGGCGCATGACGGATCCGCAGATCAGCCACCGGCTCCCCGCCCTGCTCGCCCGCCGGCACTTCAACGATGTCGGCGCCCATGGCGCGCAGCACGTGCAGCAGGCCGATGCGTCGCGGATTCATGCCGACGCGGCGAAGGCGCAGGTTGGAGCCCGGCACCAGCGTGGCCGCCACGATGAAAAACGCTGCCGAAGAAAAGTCGGCGGGCACCGCCACATCGGTCGCGTGCAGGCGGTGGCCCCCGGTCAGGCTCGCCCGTCCAGGCTGGAACTGCACCGGCCAGCCGAACGCAGCCAGCATGCGCTCGGTGTAGTCGCGGGTGGGACGCGGCTCCCGGACGCGGGTGGTTCCCGTGGCATACAGTCCTGCCAGCAGGATCGCCGACTTTACCTGCGCGCTGGCAACATCCGTTTCAATATCAATACCTTGAATCTTATTGTTACTGTAGATACTCAGCGGAGGGAGATCGCCCACAACGGCGTCGATGCGCGCCCCCATGCGCTCCAGCGGTGCAGTCACCCGGCGCATTGGACGTTGGGAGAGCGAGGCATCTCCGCTCAATACGGTGTCAAACCGCTGACCGGCAAGCAGCCCGGCCAACAGCCGCATGGCGGTGCCCGAGTTGCCGCAATCCAGCACTTTCTGCGGTTGCTGCAATCCCTCGATACCGACGCCGTGGACCACGCGCACGCCTTCGCTGGGTGCGTCGATCCGCACCCCCATCGCGCGGAAGACCTCCTCGGTGGCCCGCGCATCCTCACTCTCCAGGAAACCGCTGATCCGCGAGCTTCCGTCGGCCAGCGCCGCCAGCATGATTGCCCGATGCGATATCGATTTGTCCCCGGGCACGTCGAGCCCGCCGCGCAGCGGCCCGCCGGCTTCCGCCACCCAGCCCTGCAGGCCGGCAGGCGCGCTCAAGGCACGGCCACCGGGTAGGAGCCGAGCACGCGGACTTCGCCGGCGAAGGAGTCGATCTCATCCAGCGCATCGCGAAGCGGCGATTCATCCGCATGTCCGGATACCTCGATGAAAAACGCGTACTGCCACAGCGCCCCATGTGCCGGGCGTGACTCGATCCGGTTCATGCTGATCCCGTGCCGCGCCAGCGGCTCCAGGATCTGGTAGAGCGCACCGGGCTGGTCGCGGATGAAGACCAGCAGCGAGGTCCGGTCGTTGCCGGAAGGCGGGAACGACGCGCGGCCGATCACCAGGAACCGCGTGGTGTTGTCATCTCGATCCTCGATCGGACCGGCGACCACTTTGAGTCCGTATACGTGGGCCGCGTTCTCACCTGCGATCGCAGCCGCATCGTCCGCATTGCGCGCGCGCCTTGCAGCCTCGGCGTTGCTGGCCACGGCTTGCTTCTCGGTCTCCGGCAGATGCTGGCGCAGCCAGCCCTTGCACTGTGCAAGTGAAAGACCATGCGAGTACACCCGCTCCACGTCCTCGATCCTGCCGCTGCGCGACAGCAGGTACTGATGCACGCGCAGCTCCACCTCCCCGCAGATCTTCAGCGGCGAAGTGAGGAACAGGTCCAGGGTGGACTGGATGGTGCCCTGCCCGGAATTTTCCACCGGCACCACGCCGAAGTCGGCGTGGCCCTCGGCCACCTCATCGAACACCTCTTCAACGCTGGCCATGGGCAGGCCCTTGGCCGAGTGGCCAAAATTCTTGTGCACTGCCTGCTGCGAGAAGGTGCCTTCCGGGCCCAGGTAGCCGATCTTCAGCGGCTCCTGCTGGGCCAGGCAGGCGGACATGATTTCGCGGAACAGGCGCACCAGCACCTCGTCCGACAGCGGCCCCTCGTTGCGATCCACCACGCGTCTGAGCACCTGTGCCTCGCGTTCCGGACGGTAGTAATCCACCGCCGCCGCGAGCTTGCCCTTGGCCTTGCCCACCTGACGAGCCCACAGCGCACGTTCGGCAATCAGCGTCTGGATCTCGCGGTCGATGCCATCGATCTGCTCGCGTACCGTGGTCAGGTCGCCCTTCCCGGGCTTGTCCGCAGCCGCTTTTCCGGTGTTGTCGGTCATGGCGTTCGCTTACCCACGACGCTGCTGGAAATCACGCATGAAGTCCGCCAGTGCCTGTGCGCCCTCCACCGGCATTGCGTTGTACATCGAAGCGCGCATGCCGCCGAGCACCCGGTGTCCCTTGAGCGAGATCAGGCCTGCTTCGCGCGCTTCGTCCAGGAAGGCCTGCTCCAGCGCCTCGTCGTGCAGGAAGAATGCCACGTTCATGCGCGAGCGCACGGCCGGTTGCACATGGTTGAGGTAGAAGCCGCCGGAGCCGTCGATCGCGTCGTAGACCAGCCGGGCCTTGGCCTGGCTGCGGCGGGCGAACTCCTCCACCCCGCCTTCGTCGAGCATCCAGCGGACGGTCAGGCCCAGCAGGTACCAGTTCCAGGTGGGCGGCGTGTTGAGCATGGACTCGGCCGCAAGCTGCTTGCGGTAGTCGAAGATATCGGCCCGCGGCTGACCGGCACGCTCGAGCAGATCACGACGGACGATGACCACGCCGACGCCCACGGGCCCCAGGTTCTTCTGCGCGCCGGCATAGATCAGGCCGTACTTGGATACATCCAGCGGCTCGGAGGCGATCGAGGAGCTGAAGTCGGCGAACAGCGGCACATCGCCAACGTCCGGCGTGTCGCGGAATTCCACGCCGTGGATGGTTTCGTTGGCGGTAATGTGCACGTAGGCAGCGTCCGGGGACAGGCGCCAGCTGTCACGCGCGGGGATCGAGCGGAAGCCGTCGTCCTCGCTGCTGGCCGCAATCCTCAGGTCAATATAAGGCGCGGCCTGCTTGAGCGAAATCTGGCCCCAGTGGCCGGTCACCACGTAGTCGGCCGGTTGGCCGCGGGAGGCGAAATTCAGCGCCATCAGCGCCTGCTGGGTGGTCGCACCGCCGGCCGTGAACAGCACCGCGTAGTCGTCCGGGATGCCCACCAGCTTGCGCAATTCACGTTCGGTGGTTGCCGCCACCTCCATGAATTCGGGGCCACGGTGGCTGAGCTCCACGATGGACGCCCCGGCGCCGCGGAAGTCGAGCATTTCCCGCTGCGCCTGTTCCAATACCGGTTGGGGCAGTGCGGCAGGGCCGGCGCTGAAGTTGTAGGCACGGGTCATGGTTTCTCCTTCGCTGGGACTGAACATTGGCTTGGTTAGTATGCCGCAGTGCAACAGATGCGCCATGGCACCTGCAGCATGGTGACGGCGCACATGGTGGCGCCCACATGAAAATCGGACATCAAGATGAACCTGCGAAACGCTCTGAGTATTCCCGCCAGCAAGATCACCGATGAAGCCGTCTGGCTGCAGCGACGCCGGATCGTCACGGGTCTCGCCGCCCTTCCCGCACTCACCCTGGCCGGATGCAGCAGGGCAGAACCTCCATCCCCACCTGCCCCGGCACCCACGGCCGCTCAAGTCAGCGAAGGCTTTTCCACCAGCGAGGAGCTGACCCGCTGGGAAGATGCCACCGGTTTCAACAATTTCTACGAGTTCGGCACCGACAAGCTTGATCCCTCACGCGCCGCGCGGACCCTGCGGACTTCACCGTGGCAGGTGGAAGTGGCCGGCGAATGCGAGCGACCGGGCGTGCTTGATCTGGACGGGCTGCTGCAGGGCCTGCTGCCGGAGGAGCGCATCTACCGCCTGCGCTGCGTGGAAGGCTGGTCGATGGTGATCCCCTGGCTGGGCGTGCCGCTGGCCAACGTGCTGCGCCGCTTCGCCCCCACCTCCCGCGCCCGATACGTGGCCTTCACCACGCTGGCCGATCGCGAGCAGATGCCCGGCATCCAGCGGCGCGTCCTGCGCTGGCCCTACCGCGAAGGACTGCGCATTGACGAGGCCATGCACCCTCTCACCTTCCTAACCACCGGCATGTACGGACGACCGCTGCCACAGCAGAACGGAGCGCCGCTGCGCCTGGTGGTGCCGTGGAAGTACGGCTTCAAGAGCATCAAGTCGATTGTCGAGATCCGCTTCAGCGAAGACATGCCGGAGACCGCGTGGAACCGGATGCAGCCGCGCGAATATGGATTCTTCGCCAACGTCAATCCGGAGGTGGACCATCCGCGCTGGAGCCAGGCCAGCGAGCGCCGCATCGCCGGCACCACCTCGCGGCTGATCGCCAACCGGATCGACACCCGGCCGTTCAATGGCTATGCGGAACAGGTGGCTTCGATGTACTCGGGCATGGATCTGCACAAGTGGTATTGAGGCCGGGTCGGGCCAGGAGCACCAGCAGGACCCCATTTTCCATCGTCACTGCCAAGGCGCTGGTGCATGCGCTTGCGCTGGCGCCGCTGGCGGTGTTGCTGTGGCAGGCCTGGCTGGTGGCCAACGGCGCGGATATCGACGCGCTCGGCGCCGATCCAGTGGTGGAAATCGAGCACCGCACCGGCACCTGGGCGTTGCGAATACTGCTGATCACCCTGGCAATCACCCCGTTGCGGCAGGCCACCGGGCTGGTTGCGCTCATGCGCTTCAGGCGCATGCTCGGGCTGTACGCATTTTTCTACGCGAGCCTGCATCTGACCGCATTCCTGATCCTGGATCTGCGCAGCTGGTGGGCGACGGTGTTCGAAGAAATCCTGCGCCGGCCTTACATCACGGTCGGGTTCCTTGCATGGCTGTCGCTGCTGCCGCTTGCGATCACCTCCACCAGGGGCTGGATGCGGCGACTTGGCCGCGCATGGACCCGGCTGCACCGGCTGGTCTACGCCGCGGCGGTGTTGGCCGTGCTGCACTTCTGGTGGATCGTCAAATCCGACCTGCGCGAGCCGCTGATCTACGCCAGCATCCTTGCCGTGCTGCTGGGGTGGCGGCTGTGGCGGCGACACGCCCGACGCCGGGGCGGAATTCAGCCCGCGCCATAGAGCAGCAGCAGGGCGAGCAGGCCGGCGATCAGCAGCGCGGCCAGCAGTACCAGGGGCAGGCGCCACAGCGAACGCTGGCTGTCATTGCCGCTGGGAGGCGGAGCCGCTTCAAGGGCTCCGCCTATCAACAACGGCTCCTGGGGAGCATCACGCATCGGTGCCTCAACGACGAAGCGGTACTGGTTGTCGAACACCACCTGGTCACCCGGCTGCAGCACCGCGTCGTGCACGCTTTCACCGTTGACCAGGCTGCCCTCTTCCGTGCCCAGGTCGCGCAGCCACACCTGCCCCTCGACCATCTCCAGCCTGGCATGGCGCTCGGCGAACGCCGGATCATCAATCTGGATATCGGCGCCCGGCATGCGGCCGACCAGCCGCGGCACATCGAGGGTGAAGCTGCGTCCATGGTGACCCCCACCGAGCCCGCGCAACACCATCCTCGGGTCCGGGGATCCGCCCCGGGCAGGCGGCCCATCGCGTGGCGGCTCCTCGGGTGGATGCGCACCCACCAGGCGCACCTCATGGCCGTCCACGAACACCGAATCGCCAATGCGGAGCATCGCCAGGCGGCTGATCTCGCGGCCATTCACATGCACGCCGCGCCTGCCATCCCCCACGGTAAGCCACACCCCGCGCCGGTCCACGCACAGGCAGACGATCGCCTCATCACCCTCGGGCACCGTGCCAAGTCCGGTACCGACCCGACCCAGGTGGTGCATGCCGATCCCCAGTGGCAGGTCGGCCACTGCATCGGATGAGATGAATCGAAGTCTGGTTGCGCTCATGCGGGCAGAATCTATCACGCCACTTGCGCATCGGAACGATAGAATGCGGGATCAGACAGGAAGCTTTGGAAAAACGCATGGGCGATATCGATATCCGTCACCCCCATTCCCTGCCGATGCCGCGTGCGCACGCGGCGCTTGAGGAGGCGATGACACGTCTGTCGGAGAAATTCGACATCAAATATGCGTGGGATGGCGATGCGGTTGATTTCAGCCGGTCCGGGCTGGATGGACGTATCCAGCTGGCAGCCGACGAGTTGCACCTGACCGCGAAGCTCGGCTTCCTGCTTTCGGCAATGAAAGGCCCGATCGAGAGCGAAGTCCGTCGGGTATTGGCGGAGCGTTTCACCGCCTGAATCCACCACGCAGCAACGCAGGAGGAGTCATGGCTACCTACAAGAAGCCCGAAAAAAGGACGACCGGTGGTACCGGCCACCCGGACAGCGCCGATGCCGGCACCGTTGAGCAGGCAGAGCGCCTGGCACGAAGCCTGGGAGAGTCCGCCCAGCAGGTATGGCTGGCAGGGATCGGCGCGCTCGGGCGCGCGCAGTCCGAGGGCAGCAAGCTGTTCGATGCCCTGGTTGCAGAAGGCGAGCAGCTGGAGCAGCAGACGCGCCAGACCGCTGGCGAGCGCGCCAGCGAGGTCAAGGGAGCGGTTGAAAGCAGCGTGGATGGGATGCGCGGCCTTGCCGCCGGCACCTGGGACCGTTGGGAAAAGACCTTCGACAATCGCATGCAGCGCGCCCTGGTGAGACTGGGCGTACCCAGCCGCGGCGACATCGCCGAACTCAACCAGCGCGTGGAAGAACTGACCGCGGAACTGCGTCGCCGACCTCCCGCCGCCCCGCCCCGCAAGCGGGCAAGTCGCAAAGCCGCCGCGCCCAGGAAGGCCGCCGTGACCGGGGCCGGTGCAGCAGCCACTTCCACGCCGCCCGCGCCCACCCCCCACGCGCCGCCGCCGGATCCGGACGACTGACCCACAGGCAGGGCGTCCGCCGCGCGGACCGGCGCTTCACTGACTGCCGGTCCTCGTCGGGCTGGCGCAACCGTATGCGTTATTCTTCCCGCCTGGAAGAACAGGGGATGGAATAGTGGGAGGAATCGCACACTGGTTTGTGTCCGTGCTTGTGATGCTGCTGATCGGAGGCATCGGCACGGCCCTCATGTGGGGAGTGCTGCGCCCCCGGGACGAGACAGCCGCCGGCATCCGGGCGCTGGCAGCGACTTCCTGGCGCGAGTTCATCAACATGGTGCTGGCAGCCTTGGCGCAGCAAGGCTACAGCCGGGTCGTGGACCATGAAACCGCTTCCGGCGACACCGACTTCACCCTGGAGCGCGACGGCTCCCACTGGCTGCTTTCCTGCAAGCATGGCAGCGCATACGTACTGGGCAAACCGGCTGTGGCCGCGTTGGCCAATGACATCCGCATGGCCAATGCCGGCGGCGGGTTCCTGGTGACCCAGGGCCGGATCCTGGACGAAGCCCGCAGGCCGGCTGCCAAGGCCAATATCGAACTGCTGGACGGAACAGCCCTGTGGCCGGGGTTGCGTGAGCGGATCGGTGCGGAGCAGCTGTCCGCCATTCGCAGTGCCACCACAGCCCGCGCCCGGCAGCGCGTGCTGGCTTGCTGGCTGGTCGGCCTGCTGGCCGGCGTTGCCACGTTCATGTTCCTGCCCGAGCCGGAGCCACAGGCAAGGGCGGCGGCACCGATTCCAGCCGCTTCCCGGGCTGCGGATACGTGGGCCGCCGAGGCGCCTGTCACCGAAACCCTGGAAACCCAGCTTCCCATCCAGGAGCAGCGCGATACCGTGATGAGGGCCGCAGCCACCCTGCCCATGGTCAGCCACGCCCTGTGGTCCACCCAATCCACCCTGGAACTGCAGCTCCTTGATGCCAACGAGGACGCGATGCCGAGCATCTGCCAACTGCTGGAACGCTTCCCGGAGCTGGCCACCTCCCGTATCCAGCTCACGCCCCCGGCTGGAAGCGGCCTTCCGGTCCGCTTCCGCCAGTGCCGCACTTACTGAGCTGGATCATCCGGTCCGGCCTCCAAGAGCCGGATCGGTCAACGCCTCAGAAGTTGTAACGCAGCGACAGGTACCAGTTGCGCTCCCAGCCGTAGTACGCGGTCTGGATGTTGCCCACGCTGGAAAACTCCTGCCCTTCCACCTTGTAGACCTTGTCAGTCAGGTTGCGCACGCCCGCGCGCACTTGCCAGGCATAGCTGGGTGAATCCCATACGCTGTACAGGCCCACCAGCGTATAGGCGTCCTGGCTGAGCACCTCGCGGTTGTCGACCGACAGCCACGTATCCCCGCGGTAGGACACATCACCACCAACGCTGATCATGCCGCCGTTGGCCAGCGGGAAGCCGTGCTGCAGGGCCACCCGCGCGGTCCAATCCGGCGAGAAAGGCACGTGGTCATGGGTCAGGGTCGGGTCGTACAGCGGATAGGCGGGATCCATGCGGAAGTCCTGGAAATCCGTGTACTGGGCATCCAGCCAACCGAGCTGCGCACTCAGAGTGGTTGTGTCGCCAAGCAGCGCCACGCCTTCGAATTCAATGCCCTTGATCTCCAGCTCCGCTGCATTGAGCACCGGGAACGTGCTGGCGTCCTGCGTCACCCGCGCCTGGAAGTCCGAATAGTCACTCCAGAACGCCGCCACGCTGCCGCGCAGGCGGTTGTCAGCCGAACTGGCCTTCACGCCCGCTTCGTACGTCCAGACGAACTCGGGATCAAAGATCGGGTTGGCCGCATCCAGCGCCGAGTTGGCACGCCCGTTGAAGCCACCGGACTTGAAGCCGCGGTTGGCCGACACGTAACCCATCAGGTTGTCGTTGAACTGCTTCTGCAGGCTGACCGACGGCGTCCAGGCCGACCACGAAGCCTTGTCATCGACGGTGGATTCCGGATCGAGACTGATGGCCTCGAACGGCGCGCCCCAGAAGGTGCTGGTGGTCCGCCAGTAATCCTTGGTGTCCTTGGAGTAACGCAGCCCCAGCGCCAACGTCCACGTGGGCACGAACTCCCAGTTCACATGCGCGAATGCGGCGATGCTCTCGGTGGAGAGGTCGTCCTCGATGGTGCGCAGGAAGCTGATCGGCGTACCGACCAGGGCAAACAGGTGATCCGCATAGGCTTCCTGGTAGGACGGCACGTCTTCCTGCATGTAGTACGCGCCGAAGGTCGCCTGCAGGTTGGAGCCGTTGTCGAACTGCAGCTGGAACTCCTGGCTCAGCTGCTCCTGGTCGATCGCCACCAGCACATCACCCAGCTGGTATTCCGATGCGTCGATGTCGATGAACGAGTTGGTCTTCAGCTTGCGCCAGGCACTGATGCTTTTGAACAGCCACTGGCTGTTGATATCCCACTCCAGCGTCGCCGAGGCACCGGTGTGCTCCATTGACTGGCCCTGGTCGGGACGGAAGGACGTTTCCGCGGTGTAGTCGAACTCGCCGCTGGCGGGCGGCAGCAACTCCACAATGGTGCCCAGCCCAAGATCGGTCTGCAGCAACGGTGCCATCGGCCTGCCCATCGACAGGGCGGCTTTCTGCCGCGTGTGGTCGAGTGAGAAGGTCGCTCGGAACGTATCACTGGGGCGCACGGCAAGCTTGGCCCTGACCGCCTTGGTGTCGTCGTTGTTGAAGTCACGCTGGCCGGCGCGATCATCGATGAAGCCGTCATGGGTCAGCCATGCACCGGCCAGGCTGGCGGCAACCACGTCATTGAGCTCGCCGCCCACGTAGAAGCGCCCTTCGGCACGGCCATGCGAACCACCGGTCAACTCGATCGCGCCGCCGGTGTCGTCGAAGGGATTGCGGGTGGTCAGCTTGATCGCACCACCGGTGGAGTTCTTGCCGTAAAGCGTGCCCTGCGGGCCGCGCAGCACTTCCACCTGCTGGATATCGAACAGTGAGAACAGCGCACCGTTGATGCGCGAGTAGTACACGTCGTCCACGTACATGCCCACGCCTGGATCAAACGTCTGCAGCGCGTCCGGCTGGCCGATGCCGCGAATGAAGACGTTGACGCTGTTGGCCGAACCACGGCCCTGGACGATGTTCATGTTTGGAACGGCGCCCTGCAGCCCGCTGACGTCGCTGGCTTGCAGGTTCTGCAGTTCGTCCTCGCTGAAGGCGCTGACCGCGACCGGGACGTCCTGGATGGACTCCGCACGCCGGCGCGCGGTCACGGTGATCTTGTCCAGCGTGGTCGCATCCGCCTGCTGCCCACCGGGCGCCGCGGCCTGCTCCTGCGCGAGCACCGGGAACGATGCCATGCCCAACACGATCGCCGCGCTCAGTATGCTGCGTTTCATCAAGTCTCTCCCCACGAATCTGCAGATATGGCGTCCCGACGGGACGCGCCCAGGCCCCTCGGCCACGCTGACAAGACTATGGGCGCGCCCGCAAGGCGGCACTTGTACCTTCGGACAATGGGAGCGCAAGCGGCGCACGGTGACACTGGCCATCGCCATTTCCGCACCGGAAGAGATTCATGTCCCTGCTGATCGTGCTCGGCGCGCTGAGCTTCCTGATGTTTGTGGCCTACCGCGGTCACAGCGTGATCCTGTTTGCACCCGTTGCAGCGATGGGTGCCGTCCTGCTGACCGATCCGGAGCTGGTCGCGCCCATGTTCACCGGCCTGTTCATGGACCGCATGGTCGGCTTCCTGAAGCTGTATTTTCCGGTGTTCCTGCTGGGTGCGGTGTTCGGCAAGCTGATCGAGATCTCGGGCTTTTCCAAGTCGATCGTGGCCGCCACCATCCGCCTGTTCGGGCCGCAGCGGGCGATGCTGTCGATCGTGACCGTCTGCGCCCTGCTCACCTACGGCGGGGTGTCACTGTTTGTGGTGGTGTTCGCGGTATACCCGTTCGCGGCCGAGCTGTTCCGCCAGGCGGCCATTCCCAAGCGCCTGATTCCCGGCACGATCGCGCTGGGTGCTTTCACCTTCACCATGATGGCGCTGCCGGGCACGCCGCAGATCCAGAACATCATTCCCACGGCCTTCTTCGGCACCGACTCCTGGGCGGCGCCGGTGCTGGGCACGATCGGATCGGTGCTGATCCTGGCCGGGGGCATCACCTACCTGGAGTGGCGCCGGCGCAGGGCCGCGGCGGCCGGGGAAGGCTACGGCGAAAATCTGCTCAACGAACCCGAAGCGTTCGTCGGTGACCGGCTGGCCCATCCGCTGGTGGCGCTGCTGCCACTGGTGCTGGTGGGGGTGTCGAACAAGCTGTTCACCGATCTGATCCCGCACCTATACGGCGGCAGCCACAGCTTCAATCCTTCTTCCATGGGCAATGCGGAGCCCATCGTGCAGGAGGTTTCGCGCGTAGCTGCGATCTGGGCGGTGCAGGGCGCCCTGCTGGTGGGAATCCTGGCGGTACTGTTCCTGGCCTGGCGGCCGGTGACCACGAAGTTCGCCGAGGGCACCCGGGCGGCGATCGGCGGCGCCCTGCTGGCCTCGATGAACACCGCATCCGAGTACGGCTTTGGCGCGGTAATCGCGGCCCTGCCCGGCTTCATGTTGGTGGCCAACACCCTCAACGCCATTCCCGACCCGCTGGTCAATGAAGCGGTGACGGTCACCGCTCTGGCCGGCATCACCGGCTCGGCTTCTGGTGGCATGAGCATTGCGCTTGCGGCGATGTCAGACAGCTTCATTGCCAACGCGGATGCGGCGGGCATTCCGATGGACGTGCTTCACCGGATTGCCGCCATGGCCTCCGGCGGCATGGACACCCTGCCCCACAACGGCGCGGTGATCACCCTGCTGGCCGTCACCGGCCTCACCCACCGGCAGTCCTACGGCGACATCTTCGCCATCACCGTTATCGGCACCTCGGTGGTGTTCGTGATGATCGGGCTGTACTACCTGACCGGCTGGGTCTGAGCGTTTCGCCGGTACGCCGGATCAGCTTTCCGGCAGCACCCGCACGGCCAGCACACGACGGAACTGGATCCGCAGCAGATCGCCAACCTGCAGTCGCGGCAGCGCCTCGCGATGGCGCGGCTCTTCAACTTCCAGCACGTGGATGCTGCCGTTGGGGGACTGCACCGACAGGGTATTGGCGTCGGTATCGATCGCCACCAGCGGTGAAAGCACTACCACCACTTCGCGGTCGACGACCCCGGGCCTGACCGGGTCCGGATGCTGCTCGTCCTCCCAGATATACGCGCCCGGCTCCACGCTTCCGGCGGGCTGCATATCGAATACCAGTCCCCGACGGTAGTACACCTGCACCCGGTCGCCCACCTGCATCTGCTCCAGGCGCTGGACCTGTTCTTCGATCCTGAGCGTGCGCTCCGTGCCATCGGCGTCGCGTACGGAGACCAGCCGCTCGTCGGCGTCCAGCGCCGTTACCTGGCCTTCCCAGGCGACCTCGGCCTCCAGTACCCGCTCCTGCGCACCCTGCTCCAACCCTGCCAACCTGGCCGGGTCCTGCATGGGGGCCGGGCCCGCACATGCGGAGAACGACAGTGCCAGTCCCAACGCGAGGATTGACGATGCACAGGCAGGGGACGGCTTCATGGCTTCTCCAAAGAAGGGTGACGGGGTGGCGGGAGTATACCGCCGGCGCTCCAGCCCCACCCGGTTGCCGCAGTCGGCAGTCCCTGAACGGCGGCACCTCCCACCAGTGGCAATAATTCGCCTATTCAGGTACAATTAAACCCTTAAATTCAATCACTTACAAAAGGAGTCTATAAAAACTGATGCAGTTATTTCTTACCCCCCTTCACGCCAACGCTGCTTCCACTTCCACCCAGCCCACCAACCGTCCTTCCGAACGCCGCCGCACGGCGCGCAGCTATCTGCGCAGCTACGCTGCGAATGCGCGGACGAGGCGCTTCCGGGTCCGCTGACCAGGCCGGTGCCGCGTCCAGGGACGCATCGTTGCGCCCATCAGCGAATGATCACCAAATACAAGAAAGGCGGGCGTTGGCCCGCCTTTCTCTTTTTCCGATCATCGGCACGTACTTACCAGCTGAAGCCGGCACCCGCGGATACACTCTTCTCGCTGCCGGCAAGGGCACCGCCCAGCGACACGCTGGCGCGGTTGCCGATGGCGCGACGGTAACCGATCGCCAGCGCCTGCTCACCGCCCTGCGATCCCACGCCTACGCCGATGTTGTTCATGCCGCCCAAGCCGGCCGTGTTGGCCGCCAAGCCAGCGTAGGCCGCGGTGGTGGCGCCGAGCCGGTCGAGCCGGCGATCCACCCGGTGGAACCGCTGGTCCATTTCGCCTCGGACCTGATCCAGTCCCTGGCTGAACGCCGCAACCTGCTGGTCGGTATAGCGGTTGGCAGAGTTCAGCGTCGCCGTATCGCCGCTGTTGGCGTGGGCCTTGGCCTCTGCCAAGGTCTGTGCCGTACCGGTGTCGGTGTAGGCCTTGGATTCCGCCAGCGTCTGCGCCGTTCCAGTGTCGGTGTAGGCCTTGGACTCTGCCAGCGTCTGCGCTGTTCCAGTGTCGGTGTAGGCCTTGGATTCTGCCAGCGTCTGCGCCGTACCGGTGTCGGTGTAGGCCTTGGATTCTGCCAGCGTCTGCGCCGTACCGGTGTCGGTGTAGGCTTTGGATTCTGCCAGCGTCTGCGCCGTTCCAGTGTCGGTGTAGGCCTTGGATTCTGCCAGCGTCTGCGCATCACCAGTGTCGGCAATGGCCTGCACCTGCGTCTCGGTGATGCTGCCGGCCGAAATCACCTGGGCATCGATGTAAGCCTTCGCATCGGCGAGCGACTGTGCCGTTCCGGTGTCGGTATAGGCATTGGCGTTGGTCAGAACCTGGGCTGCACCGGTATCCGCATGCGCCTTGGCGTCGGCAAGCGTTTGCGCATCGCCGGCATCAGCATACGCACTGGCATCCACCAGGGTTTGCGCATCACCAGCATCGGCGTAAGCGTTGGCATCTCCCAGCATTTGGGCATCACCCGCATCGGCAATCGCCTGCACCTGGGTTTCGGTGATGCTGCCAGCCGCGATCACCTGGGCGTCGGTATAGGCCTGGGCATCGGCCAGGGTCTGCACGTCACCCGCATCGGCGATGGTTTGCACCTGCGCTTCGGTGACTCCTCCGCCAGCGACCGCCTGCAACTGCCTCAAATTGACCGCGTCGGTTGCCTGTGTGGCATCGGCCACGTTGACGATCTGCCGCTCCGCGCCGGTGCTGCCCACCGACACTGCGTTGGCGCGATCGGCCACCGAATCAGCCCCCAGCGCCACGCTGCCGGCGAATTCGGCCACGGCACCGGCACCGATCGCACTGCTGCGGTCGCCGGCAGCCTGTGCACCGCTGCCAAAAGCAGCCGCATGGTCGCCTTCGGCGCGAGCGCCCTCGTCCGCATCCACCACACCATCGCCATTGCGGTCGTACCAGCCTCCTACCGCAACGCTGCCGGTCCCCTCGGCCAATGATCCGACCCCGATCGCCGCGCTGGAGTCGCCATCGGCCCAGTTGCCGACACCGAGCGCAGCGCTTTGCGCGCCAATGGCCCTGTTGAGAGTGCCAATAGAGGAGCTGACTATGCCGGAGCTCGTATTTCCGTATCCGAACGCAGCGCTATACCTGCCCGTGGCCACGTTGTCGAATCCGAACGCACTGGACTCGTCCCCGCTGGCCAGGTTGTGAAGACCCACCGCCGTACTGCGCTCGCCGAGTGCCTGAGAGGCACTACCGAACGCGACGGAGAAATCACCCTCGGTGAGGTTGGATACACCGACCGCGGCGCTGGCATCGCCGGTGGCTGTATTCATATAGCCAAACGCACTGCTGCCGTCGCCGACGGCCTGGTTGGCTACACCGACCGCGGCGCTAACAACGCCGGTGGCTGTATTCATATAGCCAAACGCACTGCTGCCGTCGCCGACGGCCTGGTTGCTGTTGCCAAACGCCGAGCTGCTCCGGTCACTGGCTTGATTATTGTCGCCCACCGCACTGCTGCGCAGTCCGCTGGCCAAGTTCTCGACTCCAACAGCACTGCTTACGCCGCCGCTGGCGATGTTGAAGATGCCGAGCGCGCTGCTCATCTCATTGCTGGCCTCGTTTTGATAGCCAACAGCAATGCTCGCCACGCCGCTGGCAAGAGAGGCTGCACCAAACGCGGCACTAGAATCGCCCGTGGCCTGCGAGTCACTGCCAAATGCGCTGGCGTTGGCGCCGCTCGCGAGGTTGTTAAAGCCTACTGCCGTGCTGCTATCGCCCAGCGCCTGCGCGTTGATGCCGAACGCGGCGGAATACTCACCAGCGGCGACTGTCCTTTCGTTGGCATCGATGCTGAGGTCGCCATTGCGGTCGTACCAGCTGCCCATGGCCAGGCTGCCGGTCCCGCTGGCAAGAACTGCTGAACCGAACGCGACGGAGTGATCGCCCTCAGCACGGTTGAATATGCCGGACGCGGCGCTGAGATCGCCGCTGGCCAGGCTGGCAAGACCCGCCGCCGTACTGCGCTCGCCGAGTGCCTGAGAGGAAATACCGAACGCGACGGAGTAATCTCCCTCGGCGAGGTTGGCTGCACCGACCGCGGCGCTGGCATCGCCGGTGGCTGTATTCAAATAGCCAAACGCACTGCTGCTGTCGCCGACGGCCTGGTTGCTGTTGCCCACCGCACTGCTGAGCGATCCGCTGGCCAAGTTATCGGCTCCAACGGCACTGCTTCCGGCGCCGCTGGCGAGATTGGAAACGCCTACTGCCGTGCTGTAATCACCCGTGGCCTGCGAGCCACTGCCAAATGCGCTGGCGTTGGTGCCGCTGGCAAGGGTGACTTCGTCGGTATCCCTGACGCCGTCGTTATTGGCATCCAGCCAGCCGCCTACCGCAACGCTGTCGGGGCCGCTGGCGACACTTCGATAGCCCACGGCAGTGGACCTGTGGCCAGTGGCGGTGTTCGTATTGCCAAACGCGCTGCTGTCGTCACCATTCGCAAAGCTGAAATGGCCGAATGCGCTGCTGGATGTGCCAGCGGCCTGGTTGAAGCTGCCGAGTGCATTGCTAAAGCGGCCGATGCTGGTGTTGCCCCTACCAAAGGCGTTGCTGCCAAACCCCGAGGAAGTGTTTTGGGAGCCAAATGCATTGCTGTCCTCACCGTTGGCTTCGTTGAACCTGCCGAACGCGTTGCTGCGGGCTGCGGTGATCGTGTTGTCGGCGCCAAACGCACTGCTGCCGCCGGCATGGACCGTGTTCTTGAAACCGAACGCGCTGCTGGCGCCACCCGTGACGTTATTCCCTTGGCCAAATGCACTGGCTCCCGAGGAGCAGGTGGAGTTGTCGTGGCCAGTATTTTCCGCGCCCTGGTCGGTGCCGGCGCCAGGGTTCGGCGTACCGTCAGGATTGAGACAGACCGGATCGACGGCCATCGCCGCCATCGGTGCGCCCAGCATCAGCAGCAGGGCCAGTGCAACCGGGGTGCGGCGGAACTTGCGGAGGACGGGGGGTGGGGTGTTGCTGGTGTGGCAAACAAGGGCAAAACGCATGCTGGGATATCTCCTTCGGTCCATCGGGGGCGGATGTCTCGACATCCGCGCGAACGTCACCTGGCACCTTTCCTGCAGGAAATGCTGGAATCGGTGGCCAACCCCTATAGACGCCCGACGGGCTGGGTAGCGGACATTTCCGAAAGACGCCCACAAAAAAGGCGGGCCGAAGCCCGCCTTTTTCAACAACCTGGAACGCGCGGATTACTCCGTCACGCCCTCGCCGTCTTCCACTGCCTTCATCGACAGACGGATGCGGCCCTGCTTGTCGACTTCCAGCACCTTGACCTTGACCACGTCGCCT
Source organism: Luteimonas sp. A478 (assembly GCF_054052025.1). NCBI lineage: Bacteria > Pseudomonadati > Pseudomonadota > Gammaproteobacteria > Lysobacterales > Lysobacteraceae > Luteimonas > Luteimonas yangxiaopingae. The sequence continues at coordinate 692,560 of NZ_JBSVRF010000001.1, forward strand.
TCCTTGAGCACGTCGCTGACCTTCTCGACGCGTTCGTTGGAGATCTGCGACACGTGCACCAGGCCGTCCTTGCCGGGGGAGATGGTCACGAACGCACCGAAGTCCATCAGCTTGACCACCTTGCCCTCGTAGATCCGGCCCGGCTCGACGTCCGAGGTGATCTGCTCGATGCGGTCCTTGGCGGCCTTGCCGGCGGCGGCATCGACCGATGCGATGGTGATCGTACCGTCGTCCTGGATGTCGATCTGGGTGCCGGTTTCCTTGGTGATCGCCTGGATCACCGAACCGCCCTTGCCGATGACCTCACGGATCTTGTCGGGGTGGATCTTGATGGTGATCAGGCGCGGCGCGAACTCGCTCAGCTCCGAGCGCGGAGCGGTCAGCGCAGCTTCCATTTCGTTCAGGATGTGCAGGCGGCCCTGCTTCGCCTGGGCCAGCGCGGCCTTCATGATGTCTTCGGTGATGCCCTGGATCTTGATGTCCATCTGCAGCGCCGAGATGCCATTGCTGGTACCGGCAACCTTGAAGTCCATGTCGCCCAGGTGATCTTCGTCACCGAGGATGTCGGACAGCACGACGTAGTCGTCGCCTTCCTTCACCAGGCCCATGGCGATACCGGCCACCGGCGCCTTGATCGGCACGCCCGCGTCCATCATCGCCAGCGAGGCGCCACAGACCGAGGCCATCGAGGACGAACCATTGGATTCGGTGATCTCAGCCACCACGCGGATGGTGTACGGGAACTCTTCCATCGTCGGCATCACGGCAAGCACGCCGCGCTTGGCAAGGCGGCCGTGGCCGATCTCGCGACGCTTCGGGCCCATCATGCGGCCGGCTTCACCCACCGAGTAGGGGGGGAAGTTGTAGTGGAACAGGAAGTGTTCCTTGTACTCGCCGCCCACGGCGTCGATGATCTGGCCATCGCGGGCGGTGCCCAGCGTGACCGCGACGATCGCCTGGGTCTCGCCGCGGGTGAACAGCGAAGAGCCGTGCACGCGGGGCAGCATTCCGACCTTGGAAGCGATCGGACGCACGGTGTCGGGCGCGCGACCGTCGATGCGCACCTTGGTCGACAGCACCGACTTGCGCATGGTCTGGTATTCCTGCTCGCTGAACTCCTTGGAAAGCTCGCCCGTGTTCCAGGCCTTGGCTTCTGCTTCCGGAGCCAGCGCCTCCAGGATCGACTTCTTCAGCTGCGAGATGGCGTCCTTGCGCTCGAGCTTGTCGCTCACCTGGAAGGCACCGGCGAGGCGATCGCCGATCGCGTTGGTCAGCGCACTGACAATGCCTTCGTCGGCGGCGGGCGCACTCCAGGTCCACTTCGGCTTGCCGGCTTCGGCAACCAGCTCGTTGATGGTGTCGATGGCGACCTGCATCTGCTGGTGGCCGAACATCACCGCACCCAGCATCACGTCTTCCGACAGTTCCTTCGCCTCGGACTCAACCATCAGCACCGCGTTGGCGGTACCGGCAACGATGAGTTCCAGGTCCGAATCCAGCAGCTCCGACACGGTCGGGTTGAGCAGGTACTCGCCGTCCTTGTAGCCGACCTTGGCGGCACCGATCGGGCCGTCAAAGGGCGCGCCCGACAGCGACAGCGCGGCCGAGGCGCCGATCAGGGCCAGGATGTCTCCGTCCACCTCGGGGTTCATCGACATCACGGTGGCGATGATCTGCACTTCGTTGCGGAAGCCATCAGGGAATAGCGGGCGGATCGGGCGGTCGATCAGGCGCGAGGTCAGCGTCTCCTTCTCGGTCTGGCGACCCTCACGCTTGAAGAAACCACCCGGGATGCGGCCACCGGCGTAGAACTTCTCCTGGTAGTCGACGGTGAGCGGGAAGAAGTCCTGTCCTTCGCGTGCGGTTTTGTTGGCGACCGCGCTGACCAGCAGCGTCGTGCCCTCGCAGGAGATCATGACTGCGCCGCCAGCCTGCCGGGCGACCTCGCCGGTCTCGATGGTGACCGTACGACTACCGTACTGGAAGCTCTTGGTAACTTTCGACACGTTGGAATTCCCTTGAAACTCTTGCGATGAACCGCAACGGACCCCTGCCCGGTACGGGTGGCCGCGACTTGCAGCGGCGCGGAAAGTTGGTGAAAAAAAACAAGCCGCGGCGCATCTCTGCGCCGCGGCGGTAAAACTGGATCAGCGACGCAGGCCGAGCTTCTCGATCAGCTCGCGGTAGCGCTTGGCATCCTTGCCGTGCAGATAGTCGAGCAGACGGCGCCTGCGGTTGACCATCTGCAGCAGGCCGCGCCGGCTGTGGTGATCTTTCTTGTGGGTCTTGAAGTGCTCCGTCAGGTGCGCGATGCGTGCACTGAGCAGGGCCACCTGGACCTCGGGAGAACCGGTATCGTTTTCGCCACGCTGGTGCTCGGCGATGATCTTGCTGTTGTCGATTGACATGGTTTTGCCTCTTGACGCGCGGCCCGCAGGAACGGTGTCGAACAAGCCCTTTTCGGGGAATCGACGACGCACCACAAGGCCCGCCGCTTGCTGAAGTGCCACCGCCCGGACGGACGGTGGATTTGCTTGAAAAAGCTGTGAAATTGTAGCCGCTATGCGGGCTGACAACAAGGATCAGGCCGTATCGCCGCCCTGCGGGCCGGCCCACGAAAACAGTCTGCGCGGGCGCAGCCCGCCGCCTTCATCCACGGTTCCCAGGCCCAGTGCCCGCCCGTCCGGATTGAATATCGCCACCTCCGCGCAGGGTCCAAAGTCGCCTTCCACCGCCTGACCGAATGCCAGCCGCCGCGCCTGAGCGGCATCCACGGCAACCCGCGGCCATCCCGCCATCCCTGCCTCGACCGGCAGCAGGCAGGCTTCCAGCTGCCCAAGGCCACCCTCGGCGAGCTGCTCCAGCTCTTCCATTGTCCACATCCTGGGCCGCGTGAAGGGCTCGACCCACAGCCTGCGCAGCTCGGCCACATGGGCCCCGCATCCAAGGGCTTCGCCCAGGTCGCGCGCCAGGCTGCGTACATAGGTGCCTGAGCCGCACTCGACCCGCAGCCGCAGCAATGGCCCGTCGCCGCTGAACAGCTCACTGCCAGGGAGCAGCTGGAAGGAGACAACCTCCACTTCGCGGGGCTCCACCTCCACTACTTCGCCCCGCCGCGCCTTGGCGTACAGCGGCTCACCGCCGCGCTTGAGCGCGGAATAGATCGGCGGGCGCTGCTGCAGTCGCCCCGTCAGCGCCGCGAGCGCGGATTCAATGGTGGCCACGGACAGGTCCGGCACCGGACGCTCGCGCAGCGGCTGTCCCATCGCATCGTCGGTGTCGGTCACCACCCCCAGCCGGGCGACGGTGTCGTACGCCTTGTGGGCGCCGAGCAGGCCGCCGGCGAGCTTGGTGGCCTCGCCGAAGCACAGTGGCAGCAAGCCTGTGGCCAGTGGGTCCAGACTGCCCGTATGGCCGCCCTTCTCAGCCTGAAACAGGCGCCGTGCACGCTGCAGGGCCTGGTTGGAACTGGGGCCCTGCGGCTTGTCGAGCAGCAGGATGCCGTCGAGCTTCCGGAATTTGATTCGTGGGGGTCGTGACATGTGTGGATTGTAGGCGTTCAGCCCTTGACCTGGATCAGGACCATTGCGCGTCCGACAGAGCCATACTGGAGGCCCTCGACGCTGGGAGGTTCCGATGATGAAAACGTACGCACTGGCTGCCGTCCTGCTGGGCTGCGCGGCTGCCCAGCCGGGCTCCGCTGTCGCCGGCGACACTCCGTCCATGCAGGCCACGGCGCAGGAAGACTACGTGCCCAGCCTGATCACGGAAACCCCATTACAGGGCCGCCAGCTGGCGATCACCCTGGCGCGCAAGACCATCGGCTCGATCCAGCGCGATGACGACGCCAAGCGGCGGGTCCGGGAGAAATACGAAGAGGATCCGGAAATGCTGATGCAGGCGGCTGCCATGGTGACCGCCGAGTTCCGGATCATTGCCGAGGCGAACAATTATTGGCGCGATCGCCAGCCGGCAACCACGCCGGGCGACTGACGCCCGCCGCTATTCGTCCGGCTGATCGTCCGCCGGACGCACTTCGCGCAACAGCTCGTTGATCCTTTCGCCACGATCGACCGAGTCGTCGTAGTGAAAGTGCAGCTCCGGCACGTGCCGAAGCTTGACCTGGCGTGCCAGGCGATAACGGATCTCACCGGCCAGCCCACGCAGGCCCTTGATGGCCTCCTCGGAGCGCTCGGCCTGCAGAGCAGTCACGAACACCTTGGCATGGGCCAGGTCGCGGGTGACCTCCACGTCCGACACGCTGACCGACGGCAGACGATGTTCGTCCACCGCCGCACGCACCAGGGTGCCCAGCTCACGGCGGAGCTGGGCGGAGATGCGATCGGTGCGATTGAATGACTTCATATGGATGACTACAGCGGTTACAGCGTCCGCTGTACCTCGATGCGCTCGAAGCACTCGATCTTGTCGCCCGGCTGCACATCGTTGTAGGCCTTCACGCCGATACCGCACTCTGTGTTCTCGCGCACTTCGTCCACGTCTTCCTTGAACCGGCGCAGCGATTCCAGCTCGCCTTCGAAGATGACGGTATCGTCGCGCAGCACGCGGATCGGCTTGTTCCGCCGGACCACGCCTTCCACGACCATGGAACCGGCCACGGCGCCGAACCTGGAGCTGCGGAAAACCTCGCGAACCTCGGCTGTGCCGATGATCTCTTCGCGGATCTCCACGCCCAGGATGCCCGAGGCCACCTGCTTCACCTGGTCGATCACGTCATAGATGATCGAGAAGTAGCGCAGGTCGAGGTTGCTGGTTTCGATCACCTTGCGCGCGGACGCGTCGGCACGCACGTTGAAGCCGATGATGGTCGCCTTGGCGGTGGCCGCGGCGTTGGCATCGGACTCGTTGATGCCACCCACGCCGGAAACAATGATGTTGATCCGGATGTGCTCGTTGGACAGCGCCGTCAGCGCCTGCTTCAGCGCCTCCACCGAACCCTGCACATCGGCCTTGATGACCAGGTTCAGCTGCAGCTGCTCCGCCTGGCCCATCTGCGCCATGATGTCTTCCATGCGGCTGCCGGCGGTCTGCACCAGACGGCTTTCGCGCTGGCGCTGTTCGCGCTCCTGGGCCACTTCACGCGCCAGGCGCTCATCCTCGACCACCGCGAAGTCGTCACCCGCATCGGGCACGCCGGACAGGCCAAGCAACTGGACCGGAATCGACGGGCCGGCATTTTCCACGTTCTGCCCGGTCTCGTCGAACAGGGCACGGACCCGGCCGAAATGAACACCGCAGACCAGGAAGTCGCCAACGCCAAGCTGGCCCTGCTGCACCAGGACGGTGGCCACCGGGCCACGCCCCTTGTCGAGCGAGGATTCGATCACCGTACCAACGGCCCGGCCTTCGCCAACCGCGGTCAGCTCCAGCAGTTCGGCCTGCAGCAGGATTGCGTCCAGCAGATCGTCGATGCCCAGCCCGGTCTTGGCGGAGATCTCCACCATCTGGATATCGCCACCGAACTCTTCGGAGACCACCTCGTGTTCCAACAGCTCGTTCTTGATCCGGCTGGGATCCGCGGTGGACTTGTCGATCTTGTTGATCGCGATGATCAGCGGCACCTCGGCGGCACGCGCGTGCTGGATCGCTTCGACCGTTTGCGGCATCACGCCATCGTCGGCGGCGACCACGATCACCACGATATCGGTCAGCTTGGCGCCACGGGCGCGCATCGAGGAGAACGCCGCGTGACCCGGGGTGTCCAGGAAGCTGACCACGCCCTTGTCGGTTTCCACGTGGTAAGCGCCGATGTGCTGGGTGATCCCGCCGGCCTCGCCGGTGGCGATACGCGTGCTGCGGATGTGATCGAGCAGCGACGTCTTGCCGTGATCAACGTGGCCCATGATGGTGACCACCGGCGGCCGCGCAACCGCGTCGCCGTGAACTTCACCCACGTGGGCAAGCAGTTCGCTCTCGGCGTCATCAAGACCGGCGCGCACAGCCACGTGGCCCAGTTCCTCGGTGACCAGCACCGCGGTGTCATGGTCGATGGACTGGTTGATGGTGGCCATCACACCCATCTTGAACAGGGTCTTGACCACATCGCCGCCCTTCATGGCCAGCTGTTGCGCCAATTCCGCGACAGTGATGGCATCGCCCACTTCCACCTCACGCACGACCGGCGCTGTGGGCCTTTCGAATCCGTGTGGACCGGCACCTGAGCGGGCCTGGCCAACCTGACGGCGCGGACGACCCTTGCGGGCGGTCGAGCGACGGGCGCGATCGTCCGCGCTCAGGTGCAGCTGGCCGGCAAAGCGGGCTGCGCCCCCTTCCTTCTCGCCACCGCGACCCTTGGTGTGCGCAGCACGCGGGGTCTTCGGCCGCTGGCTGGCCCGATCCTCACGTGCAGGCGCAGGCTTGCCGTGCACAGGCTTGCGCGCAGGCGCCTCCTCTTCGGCAGGCGGCGGAGCCGCGGCTTCTTCAGCCTCCTTGCGCACGCGTTCGACCTCGGCGGCCTCTTCCTGGCGCTTGCGCTCGGCATCTTCAACCCGGCGCTGGTCCTCTTCGGCCAGACGCTGCTGTTCCTGCAGGTTCTGCTGCCTGGATTCCTCGAGCTTGCGAAGGATCTCCGCACGCTCGTCATCCCCGCCAGCGGCCGCCACGGCCGCGGCTGCGGCGGCAGTCTGCTGCTCGGTAGGCTTGACCAGGGTGACCTTCTTGCGCACGACCACGTCGACGGTCTGGCGGTTACGCCCGCCGCCCACGGTCAGCTCCTGCTTGCGGCTGCGGTTGAGCGTGATTTTTTTCGGCGCGGCAGCAGTACTGCTGCTCTGCGCACCGGCGCCTTGGGTGCGCCGGAGAAAGCCGAGCAGCTTCACCTTCTCGGTGCTGGTCACGACCTGGTCGGGATCGCTGAACTCCATGCCGGCCTCGGCCAGCTGTTCCAGCAGTTTCTCGACCGGTGTATTCACCAGGGCGGCCAGCTTTCGGATGGTGGTTTGTTGCGACATTCGGATTCCGTGTCCAGGGCGACGGCGTTCTGCCACCGCGGGATGGTTCAATTCTAACGGTTGCCGGGAGAATCTTCCGGTTCCCGCCCTTGGGGCGGGCCCGGTGCAATCCCGGTTGCCACGGGCGGTCGGCTGATCAGCCTTCAGCCTCCAATCGAGCGATTTCGTCGGCGCGAGCGGAAAGGATCAGCGCACCTGCGCGCTCCTCGTCCAGGCCCTCGACGCCGAAGTCGAGCAATTCATCGGTGCCCAGCTCCGACAGGTCTTCCACGGTACGCACGCCGTGCGAGGCCAGTCCGTAGGCAACCGCCTCTTCCATGCCCTCCAGCGCCAGAAGCTCTTCGGAGGGTCCGTTCTCGCTCAACTCGGCCTCAAAAGCCAAGGCATCGTTGAGCAGAGACTCGCGGGCGCGGGCGCGCAGTTCCTCGACGATATCCTCGTCGAAGCCCTCGATCGCCAGCAATTCCCCGACCGGCACGTAGGCGATTTCCTCCACCGTGCCGAAACCTTCGGCCACCAGGATTCCGGCGATTTCCTCGTCGACTTCCAGCTTTTCCTGAAACAGCTCACGGGCAGCGGTCTGCTCGGCTTCGGACTTGGCGACCACCTGGTCCTGGGTCATCACGTTGAGCTGCCAGCCGGTCAGGCGGCTGGCCAGGCGCACGTTCTGGCCGCCCTTGCCGATCGCCTTGGCCAACAGCTCCTCAGCCACCGCCAGGTCCATGGAATGCTTGTCCTCGTCAACGACAATGGACTGCACTTCCGCCGGAGCCATGGCGTTGATCACGAACTGCGGCGGGTTGTCCGACCACAGCACGATGTCCACGCGCTCACCGTTGAGCTCATTGGACACCGCCTGGACGCGCGAGCCGCGCATGCCGATGCAGGCGCCGATCGGGTCGGTGCGATTGTCATAGGCGATCACGGCGATCTTGGCACGGTCACCAGGGTCGCGGGCACACGCCTTGATCTCGACCAGGCCCTGGCCGACTTCCGGCACTTCCAGCTTGAACAGCTCGATCATGAACTCGGGCGCGGCGCGGCTGATGAACAGCTGCGGGCCGCGCGGCTCGCTGCGCACGTCGTAGAGATAGCCGCGGATGCGGTCGCCGGCGCGAACCACGTCACGCGGGATCGCCTTGTCCTTGGGAATGAAGGCCTCGGCGTTGCCACCCAGGTCCACGAACACATTGCCGCGCTCGACGCGCTTGACCACGCCGGTCACCAGCTCGCCAACCCGATCCTTCCACGCGTCCACAACCTGCGCACGCTCCGCTTCGCGGACGCGCTGCACGATCACCTGCTTGGCAGCCTGGGCGGCGATGCGACCGAACTCGGCGTTCTCGACCTGCTCTTCGATGTAATCGCCCACTTCGACGCCTTCGGCCTCGTCGAGCGCGTCCATCAGCCTGAGCTGGCGATCGGGCGACTCCATCACTTCATCGTCTGCAACCACTTCCCAGCGGCGGAACGTCTCGTAGCTGCCATCTTTGGGATCGACCGACACCCGGGTCAGGACATCCTGCTCGGGGAAGCGCTTCTTGGCGGCAGTGGCCAGCGCAGCTTCGATCGCCTCCAGGATCACCGATTCCGGTACGCCTTTCTCGCTGGCGACGGCGTCGATGACCATCAACAGTTCCTTGCTCATTCTGTTACGCCTCTGACTATCTCGGGATTCAGTGTTTGCGCTTTCCGGGACGCCTGCCGCGCCCGGGCCTGTTGTTTTCAGGTACGGCCAGTCCCAGCGCCGCCCAGTCGGGCACCAAACGTGCCCGCTCGATGTTTCCAAATGCGACTTCGAACGGTTGACCGTCAACCTCAAGCTGTACGGTCTGCTCATCCGCAGCCACGACCTTCCCCTGCAACCTGCGGCGCCCCTCATGGGGAAGCTTCAGGGTGATCTTCACCGCTTCGCCCAGGAAACGTTCGAAGTGGGCAGGGGTGAACAGCGGCCGATCCACGCCGGGAGAAGAGACCTCCAGCGTGTAATTGCCGGTGATCGGATCTTCAACGTCCAGCTGCGCCGATACTTCACGGCTGACCGCCTCGCAGTCATCCACGGTCACGCCCTGCCCTTCCATCTCCGCACCGGCCTCAGCGCCCGGCTTGTCGATATATAGACGCACCAGCGAGCCGCCCGGCGTAGGCAGATATTCAATGCCCAGCAGCTCAAGCCCCAGCGCCTCCACTGTGGGCGCCAGCAGCTGTGTGATCGTGCTTGCCTTGTCGGCCAAAGGCCAGTCCTCCGGGTGTTGTTCGAATGCCGGAAAAGACAAAGGGCCCGGCGGGCCCCTTGTCCGATACCACAGGATTTCGGTATCACAGTGCGAGCAGGTGCACTGTGACTCAACCCATCCGCGACTGGATCAAGCCGGATAGCTTCTTTTGAGGAAGCTATCCACCAATCGCGAAAAGCTGGTAGCGGGGGCAGGATTTGAACCTGCGACCTTCGGGTTATGAGCCCGACGAGCTGCCAGACTGCTCCACCCCGCAACAGAAGAACTATTATGAAGGCGTTTAACTTTTATTGCAAGCCTTTACGGCCAGTAGGACCCAAACATCAGACCCCACTTCCGTCAGCCCGCGAACGCCTGTTGGCACAGGGCCATCAGCGGGCTCCAGAACAGGCCCAGGCCCAGCAGTGCGAGCGCATTGATCGCAAATACGGTGCGTAGTGTACCACCCTGCCTCTGTGCCAGCGGCTCCCCTGCCGGCTCATCAAAGTACATGACCTTGACCACCCGCAGGTAGTAGAACGCGCCGATCACAGCGAACACCACACCGACAATGGCCAGCCACATGAAGTCGCCTGCCAGCGCGGCTTGCAGCACCGCCAGCTTGGCCCAGAAGCCCAGCAGCGGAGGTACGCCGGCCAGCGACACCATGATCACCAGCACCAGGGCGGCCATCCATGGGCTGCGCGCGTTCAGACCCTTGTAGTCCTCGATCTCGTCCGCCTCGAAGCCCTTGTTCGACAGCATCACGATGGCCCCGAACGCCGCTGCCGACATGATCGCGTAGACAATGGCGTAGAACATCGCTGCAGCGAAACCTTCGGGCCCGCCGCCGGCAATTCCAAGGAACAGGAAGCCCACGTGCGAAACGGTTGAATAGGCCAGCATCCGCTTCAGGTTGCTCTGCGCGATGGCGACCAGGTTACCGATCGCCAGCGACAGCGCGGCGAGCAGTGCCAGGAGCAGCTGCCAGTTGTCCGACATCGGGCCCAGGCCCTGCTCGAACAGGCGCCAGGCCAGACCGAACGCGGCCAGCTTGGGCGCCGAACCGATAAACAACGTGATCGGTGTGGAAGCGCCGTGGTAGGTATCCGGAAGCCACATGTGGAACGGTGCCGCACCGAACTTGAAGGCCACACCGACCACCGAGAACACCAGGCCCGCCAGCAGCAGGGTGCGGTCTTCACCGGTCACCGTCGCGGCGGCAGCGTTGATCGCGTCCAGATACAGCGTGCCGGTTGCGCCGTAGATCAGCGACAGACCGTAGAGCAGCAACCCGGAGGAGAGCGAGCCCAGCACGAAGTACTTCATGCCGGCTTCCGTGGCCAGCTTGCTGTTGCGGTCCACCGCAACCAGTGCGTACGAGCACAGCGCCAGCAGCTCCAGGCCCAGGTAGATCATGGTCAGGTTACCGGCCGAAACCAGCAGCATCATGCCGATCACGGCAAACAGCACCAGGATCGAGATCTCGCCGCGGTACAGCCCCCGCTCGCGCATGAATGGCCACAGGTACACCAGCGCCAGCGCGGAAATCAGCAGGGTGACGAACTTCAGAGCGTCCGAGGCGGTGTCACGAATGAACAGGCCTTCCATCACTTCGCCCTGCCCGCCTACCCCCATAGCGATGAAAGCCGCGGCAATAAGCAGGGTGGCGACGGACAGCGCGTGGGTAATCACGCGGCGGCGCTCGTCGAGGAAAAGATCCAGCATCAGCAGTCCGAACGCGCCGGCGACCACCGTCAGCTCCGGGAGCAGCGGTGCGAATTCGGCGAAGGTGCGGACTGGGGCTACGAACGTCATCGCGACATCATCCTCAAAGCTTGGTGGCGGTCAACAGTTCCGCCAGTTGCGCGATGGATGGCTCCATCAGGTTGGTCAGTGGCATCGGCCAAACGCCGATCCCCAGCACGCCAGCGGCAAAGACGCCCAGCACCAGGGCCTCGCGGCCATTGATGTCCTTCAGTCCTGCCACGTGGGCGTTTGAAACCTCGCCGTAGAAGATCCGCTTGACCAGCCACAGCGAGTACGAGGCGCCGATGATCAGGGTCAGCGCGGCTGCAAAAGCGATCAGCGGGCTGGCCTGGAACGAGGCCATGATCACCATGAACTCGCCGACGAAACCGGACGTGCCCGGCAGGCCGGAGTTGGCCATGCTGAACAGCACGAAGAATGCGGCGAACCAGGGCATCACGGTGGCTACCCCGCCGTAATCGCGGATCCGCCGGGTATGCATTCGGTCATAGAGGATGCCAACGCAGCTGAACATGGCGCCGGAAATGAATCCGTGGCTGATCATCTGCACCATCGCGCCCTGCAGGCCCAAACGGGCCGCGTCGGCGTCACCGCTTCGCACCAGGATGAACGCCAGGAAGATACCCAGGGTCACGAAGCCCATGTGCGAGACCGACGAATAGGCGATCAGCTTCTTCATGTCGTCCTGTACCAGGGCGACCAGGCCGACGTAGACCACCGCGATCAACGACAGCAGGATCATCAGCCAGGCCCATTCCTGGCCGGCGTCCGGCACGATCGGCAGCGAGAAACGGATGAAGCCGTAGCCACCGATCTTCAGCATGATCGCAGCCAGGATCACCGAGCCGCCGGTCGGCGCTTCCACGTGCGCGTCCGGAAGCCAGGTGTGCACCGGGAACATCGGGATCTTGATCGCGAAGCCGGCCATGAAGGCGAAGAACAGCCACATCTGCTCGGTTGCGGTCAGCGGCAGCGCGTACAGGTCGGGAAGCTGCCAGCTGCCGCCCTTCTGGTACAGGTAGATCAGGCCGATCAGCATGAAGATCGAGCCCAGGAACGTGTACAGGAAGAACTTGATCGTGGCGTAGACGCGCCGCGGCCCGCCCCAGACACCGATGATGATGAACATCGGGATCAGCATGGCCTCGAAGAACACGTAGAACAGCATCGCGTCCACGGCCGAGAACACGCCGATCATCATGCCTTCCAGGATCAGCATGGCTGCGAAATACTGGCTGACCCGGGTGTTGATCGAAGTCCAGGCGCCAATGAGCACCAGCGCCGTGGTCAGCGTGGTCAGCACGATCAGCGCTGCCGAAATCCCGTCGGCACCCAGGTGGTACTGGATGTCGAACGCGGGGATCCACTCCCTGCGTTCCAGGAATTGCAGCCCGGGAGCGGCAAAATCGAATCCGGTCAGCAGCAGGAGGCTGATCAGGAAGATCACCACCGCCGACCCGAGTGCGACCCAACGGGCAGCGCCCGGTCGTGCGTTTCCGCATGCCAGAGTAAACAGGCCGCCCAGGATGGGGAGCCAGATCAGAAGACTTAGAAGAGGCCAGTTCGACACGTATCTGTTTCCGTCAGCGCCAGTGGCGGATAAGCACGGCCAGGAGCAACACCAGGCCAATGATCATCACGAATGCGTAGTGGTAAAGGAGACCGGTCTGAGCGCGGCGCGACACCGAGGCCACCAGGCCAACAATGCGCACCGCACCATTCACGATCAGACCGTCGATCACTTTCTCGTCGATCCAGCGGGACACCCGGCCCAGCTGAAGGCTGCCACCGGCAAAGCCCTTGATCCACAGATCGTCAGCCCAGTACTTGTTTTCAAGCACCTTGACCGGCAGGCGCAGGGCCTGCCTGGCGCGGTCAGCCAGCTCCGGCCGCCACCAGTACATCGCGGTAGCCAATGCGAAGCCGAGCGCGGTCAGCCAGAACACCGGGGTGACAAACCCATGCAGCGCGAATGCCACCGGGCCGTGCCAGAGCTGCTCGCCCAGCAGGGCCACCGTATCGCGGGCCGCGGCCAGGTCGATCGCGCCGGTGAAGAACGGCACCTGCTCGATCGTGCCCGCCCAGTTGGTGCCGAACAGCATCGGCCCGGCGGTGAAGAAACCGATCGCGATGGACGGGATGGCCAGCAGCACCAGCGGCAGGGTCACCACCCAAGGCGACTCGCGTGGCTCAACCGGCCCATGGTGTTCATCGTGCCCGTCATCGGCGTGCGGGGCCGCATCGCGGAAACGCTCCTTGCCGAAGAAGGTCAGGTACAGCAGGCGGAAACTGTAGAAGCTGGTAATGAACGCACCCGCCAGCACAGCCCAGTATCCGTAGGTGCCTACCCAACCCATCCGCTCGGCAGCATGGCCGGCCGCTTCGATGATGGTGTCCTTGGAGTAGAAGCCGGAGAAGAACGGCGTGCCGATCAGGGCCAGGGTGCCGATCACCATGGTCCAGAACGTCACCGGCATGTACTTGCGCAGGCCACCCATGCGGCGCATGTCCTGCTCATGGTGCATGGCGATGATCACCGAGCCGGCACCCAGGAACAGCAGCGCCTTGAAGAATGCGTGCGTCATCAGGTGGAACACCGCCGCCGAGTAGGCCGACACGCCCAGCGCCACGGTCATGTAGCCCAGCTGCGACAACGTCGAGTAAGCCACCACGCGTTTGATGTCGCTCTGCACGATGCCGATCAGGCCGGTGAAGAAGGCCGTCGTTGCACCAATGAACAGCACGAACGCCAGCGCCGCATCGCTCAGTTCGAACAGCGGCGACATCCGCGCAACCAGGAAGATACCCGCGGTGACCATCGTGGCCGCGTGGATCAGCGCCGAAATCGGGGTCGGGCCTTCCATCGAATCCGGCAGCCACACGTGCAGCGGCACCTGCGCGGACTTGCCCATGGCACCGATGAACAGCAGCACGCAGATCACCGTGGCCGCGGACCACTCAACGCCCGGCAGGAACTCGAGGATCTGGCCGCCGCCCACGGTGGCGTCGGCGCTGGCAAATACGGTCGCGTAATCGAGCGTGCCGAACATGTAGACCACGGCGCCGATGCCGAGCAGGAAGCCGAAGTCACCCACCCGGTTGACCAGGAACGCCTTCATGTTGGCGAACACCGCGGAAGGCTTCTTGAACCAGAAGCCGATCAGCAGATACGACACCAGGCCGACCGCTTCCCAGCCGAAGAACAGCTGCAGGAAGTTGTTGCTCATCACCAGCATGAGCATGGAGAAGGTGAACAGCGAAATGTAGCTGAAGAACCGCTGGTAGCCCGGGTCATCCTTCATGTAACCGATGGTGTAGACGTGCACCAGCAGCGACACGAAGGTCACCACCACCATCATCATTGCGGTCAGGCGGTCCACCATGAACCCGACGTGGGCGGAGAAACTGCCCACCTCGAAGTAGGTGTACACGTTCTGGTTATAAGACGCGGCGCCCTGCACCAGCTGCCAGAGCACCCAGCCCGAAAGCGCGCAGCTGATCGCCACGCCCAGGATGGTGACGGTATGCGCGCCGGCGCGGCCTACCTGGCGTCCGAACAGGCCCGCGATGATCGCGCCCAGCAGCGGTGCCAGGACGATGACCAGCAGGTGGGTTGTTGAAAGTTCCATTGCCCGCCTACCCCTTCAGCAGATCGATGTCGGCGACGTTGATGGTCTGCCGGTTGCGGAACAGCGCGACCAGGATTGCCAGGCCGATCGCCGCCTCGGCGGCCGCCACCGTCAAGATGAAAAACACGAACACCTGGCCGGATGCTTCCCCGAGCTCGCGGGAGAACGCGACGAAGTTGATGTTGACCGACAGCAGCATCAGTTCGATCGACATCAGCAGCACGATCACGTTCTTCCGGTTGAGGAAAATGCCGGCAACGCTGATGCAGAACAGCACCGCACCCAGCGCCAGGTAGTGGCCCAGGGCCAGGCCCTCGCCAAGGAAACTCATCGCTTGTCCTCCCCGTCCGGAGCCTGTCCATCCGCGGGCACATCGCCCGTGCCGCGGGTCGGGCCCGCCTTCATGCTGACCAGGCGTACGCGATCAGCGGCCTGCACCCTCGACTGCTCGCCCAGATTCTGGCGCTTGGTGCCTTCCCGGCGGGTCAGCGTCAGGGTCACCGCGGCGATCACCGCCACGGTCAGGATCAGCGCCGCGATTTCAAACGGCAGCAGGTAATCGGTGAACAGCGTGTAGGCCACCCAGGCGGTATTGCCGGCTTCGGCCCCTTCCGGCTGCGCCGGGAACGGCACGCTGCGGGCGTGCAGCCCCAACACGGTCAGGATCTGGATGAGCATGGTCACCGCCACCACCAGCCCGACGGGCAAGTAGCGCACGTAGCCTTCCCGCAGTGGCGCGATATTGATGTCCAGCATCATCACCACGAACAGGAACAGCACCATGATGGCGCCGACATAGACCAGCACCAGGGCAACGCCGAGGAACTCGGCCCCGATGAGGATCCAGGTGCAGGCGACCGAGAAGAAGGTCAGCACCAGGAACAACACCGAATGCACCGGGTTGCGGACGCTGATCACCCCCACCGCGGCCATGACGGCAATGGCGGCAAACGCGAAAAATGCGAGCGTTACGAAGTCCATCGTCTTACCTGTATGCGGAGTCGGCGGTGCGGCGTTCTGCGATCTCGGCCTCGAGCCGATCGCCGATCGCCAGCAGCTGTTGCTTCTGGACCACGTTCTCACCGCGGTTTTCAAAGTGGTATTCGTGCACGTGGGTCAGCACGATCGAATCGACGGGGCACGATTCCTCGCAGAACCCGCAATAGATGCACTTGAACAGGTCAATGTCGTAGCGCGTGGTCCGGCGCGTGTTGTCATCGCGCTTTTCCGAATCGATGGTGATCGCCAGCGCCGGGCACACCGCCTCGCACAGCTTGCAGGCAATACAGCGCTCTTCCCCGTTGGGGTAGCGGCGCAGTGCGTGCAGCCCGCGGAAACGGGGTGACTGGGGCACCTTCTCCATCGGGTACATCAGCGTGTACTTCGGCCGCCACAGGTACTTGAACGTCAACGCCAGGCCGCGGAGCATTTCCAGCAGGAACAGGCTCCGGAACCAGCTAGCAAAACGGTTCATCGCTGCACTCCTTCCAGGATGCCGAAGTAGGCCATCAGCGCGGTCACCACGATCCAGGCGATGCTGATCGGGATGAACACCCGCCAGCCAAGGCGCATGATCTGGTCATAGCGATAACGTGGGAACGAGGCCCGGAACCACACGAAACAGCTGGCAAAGAAGAACGCCTTGGCAAACAGCCACCACCAGCCGTCTCCCAGCAGCACCGAAAGCACCGGCACCTCGGGGATCCACGACGCGGGGAGCGGCGACAGCCAGCCACCGAGGAAGAACGTAGCGGTCAGGAAGCTGATCAACAGCATGTTGGCGTACTCGGCCAGGAAGAACAGCGCGAACGCCGACCCGGAGTACTCCACCATGTGCCCGGCCACAATCTCCGACTCGCCCTCGACCACGTCGAACGGCAGGCGGTTGGTCTCGGCCAGGCCGGAGACGAAATAGATCACGAACAGCGGTGCAAGCGGCAGCCAGAACCAGCTGAACAAGCCTGCCCCACCCTGCTGCGCCATCACGATGTCGCTCAGGTTCAGGCTGCCGGCGGCGATCAGCACGCCCACCAGCGAGAAGCCCATCGGGATCTCGTAGCTGACCATCTGTGCGGCGGCACGCATGCCGCCAAGGAAGGCGTACTTCGAGTTCGACGCCCAACCCGCGAGGATCACGCCGTAGACGCCCAGCGCGGTCATCGCCAGCAGGTACAGCAGTCCGGCGTTGGCGTTGGACAGCACCAGCTGCACGTCGAACGGCACCACGGCCCAAGCCGCGAAGGCCGGTACCAAGGTGATCAACGGAGCCAGGAAGAACAGCACCGGGTTGGCCCGCGTGGGCCGGATCACTTCCTTGAACAGGAGCTTGAAGACGTCCGCGAACGTCTGCAGGATCCCGAAGCCGACGTACTTGGGCCCATGACGGATGTGCATCCAGCCCATGAGCTTGCGCTCCCACCAGACGTAGAACGCCACAGCAAGGATCACCGGCACAGCGATGGCCAGGATCTTGAGCACGATCCAGATGACCACGCCGATGGCCCCAAGCCCGAGCAGGAATTCGTGCAGCGGTGCCAGCCACTGGGTCAGAACTTGCGCGGTGTTCATGCCGGCAGCACCTCCAAGCGACCGGCCGCCAGGGCAGCGGTTGCACCGTAGCCGCTTTCAGCCCAGACAGAACCGGCAGCAACGCGGTCGCTGACCGATGCCTTCAGGGTGGCGGTGCCGGCATGGTTGGAAACCTTCACCATGGCGTCTTTGGACACTCCAATGCGTTGTGCATCATCCGGATTGATGCTGATTTGAGGACCAAGGGTGAGTGGGTGCGCCTGCAGCGCTGCCGCCCTGCGGACCACCGCATCGCTGCGGTAGATGGCCGGAGAGATAGCCAGCTCGAAGCCGTTGTTGCCAGCGTCCACGCTGGCACCGACGGCCTTCGACCTGTCGTGCTGCGGGGCCCCAGCGGCCTTGATCCCGGCGCGAAGCCCGGCAAGATCGGTGAACTCGAAGCCCGGAAGCTCAAGGCTGCCACCCAGGGCACGCAGCACGCGCCAGCCGGCACGGGCCTCGCCCGGCAGCTTGGCTCCCGCCACGGCCTTCTGGTCGCGGCCGTCGAGATTGGTCAGGGTCGCGTCGATCTCGGGCAGTGCGCCCACCGGCAGGATCACGTCGGCCACGGCCCGCGTGGATTCGCACGCAAAATGGCTGAACGCAACCACCTGGGCGGCCTTGAGTGCCTGCAGCGCAGGCGCCTGGTCGGCGAAATCCAGCCCGGGCTCGATCCCGTACAGCACATAGGCAGAGCGCGGCTCCACCAGCATGGTGCGGGCATCGCGCGAGGCCGGCAGCACACCCGCCCTGGTCAGGCCGAGCGCGTTCGCACCCTGCGGGATCCGGCACAGCGCGGCGCCGGTGGAACCGGTCAGCGCGGCAACCGCTGAACGGATGGTGGCTGCGTGCGGACCGGACTCGGCCAGCGCGCCAACAATCACCGCGGCGCGGTCGGCGTTGCGCAGGATCCCGGCAAGCTCGCCGGATTCGAGCGCGTCGGCAATACGCGACGGAGCGACGATCCGCTTGCTGGCGATATCGAAGGTGAATTCGAAATCGACCGGGTTGATCACATGTACCTGTGCGCCCTTGCGCCAGGCCTGGCGCACGCGCTGGTGCAGCAATGGCACTTCGTGGCGCAGGTTGCTGCCCACGATCACCACCACGTCGGCAGTGGAAACATCGGCTACCGGCATGGCAAACGGTTCGGCCGCCCCGGCACCTGCGGCATCCACCTGACCGATCCGGTGATCGATGTTGGCGGTTCCCAGGCCCTGTGCGAGCCGCGCCAACAGCGCGCCCTCTTCGTTCGAGGTGGCCGGATGCACCAGGATGCCCAGGTCATCAGCGGCGTTGTCGCGCAGGATCTGCGCGGCACGGCCCAGCGCTTCGTCCCAAGACGCCTCGCGCCAGGCATCGCCGTCGCGCAGCATCGGCACGGTGGCGCGATCTGCGGCGTACAGGCCCTGGTGCGAGTAGCGGTCGCGGTCGGACAGCCAGCACTCGTTGACTTCTTCGTTGTCGCGCGGAACCACGCGCATGGCTTCGCCACGGCGCAGGTGCACGAACAGGTTGCTGCCCAGCGGGTCGTGATAGCCCAGCGACTCCTTGGCAATCATTTCCCACGGGCGTGCGCGGAACTGGAACACCTTGTTGGTCAGCGCGCCTACCGGGCAGACGTCGATCACGTTGCCGGACAGCTCGGTGGTCAGCGGCTTGCCGTCATAGGTGCCGATCTGGCGGTTCTCACCTCGGTACATCGTGCCCAGCTCATGCGTGCCGGCGATTTCCTCGGTCACGCGTACGCAGCGGGTGCAGTGGATGCAGCGGGTCATCTCGCTGGCAACCAGCGGCCCGAGGTTCTCGTCGGCCACGGTGCGCTTGCGCTCGACGAAGCGGCTCACCGAGCGGCCATAACCCATCGACAGGTCCTGCAGCTCGCATTCGCCGCCCTGGTCGCAGACCGGGCAATCCAGCGGATGGTTGATCAGCAGGAATTCCATCACGTTGCGCTGTGACTTGAGTGCCTTTTCGCTGCGGGTGGAGATCTTCATGCCATCCATGACCGGCGTGGCACAGGCCGGCGCCGGCTTGGGCATCTTTTCCACTTCAACCAAGCACATGCGGCAGTTGGCCGCGATCGCCAGCTTGTCGTGATAGCAGAAACGGGGGATCTGGATCCCGGCCTTGTCGGCGGCCTGGATGATCATCGAACCCTTCGGCGCCGCCATTTCCACACCGTCGATGAAGACGGTGACGTGGTCCGGGGGAAGGTTCGGATTGACTGGCTGGGCGCTCATGCCACTACCGCCTTGGGCACCACGGTGCCGTTGCGTTCGTCATCGACCAGGAAGCGGCCGTTGACGATCCTGTATTCGAATTCGTCCCAGTAGTGGCGCAGGAAACCCTGCACCGGCCAGGCCGCGGCTTCACCGAAGGCACAGATGGTGTGACCTTCAATCTGCCCGGCCGCTGCACGCAGCACATGCAGGTCATCAACCGTTGCCAGCCCGTCAACGACGCGGGTAATCATGCGATGCATCCAGCCGGTGCCTTCGCGGCACGGGGTGCACTGGCCACAGCTTTCCATCATGTAGAAGCGGGCGATGCGCTGGCAGGCACGCACCATGCAGGTGGTGTCGTCCATCACGATCACGGCGCCCGAGCCGAGGCCGGAGCCGGCCTTCTGGATGCTGTCGTAATCCATGGTCAGACCCATCATGGTCTCGCCCGGCAGTACCGGCATCGAGGAGCCACCCGGGATCACGCCCTTGAGCTTGCGCCCCGGCGGCACTCCTCCCGCGATCTCCAGAAGTTCGCTGAACGGGGTACCCATGCGAATTTCGTAGTTGCCCGGCTTCTGCACATGCCCCGACACCGAGAAGATCTTTGAGCCGCCGTTGTTCGGCTTGCCCAGATTGAGGAACCATTCCGGCCCGTTGCGCAGGATCGCCGGTACCGAAGCAAAGGTCTCGGTGTTGTTGATCGTGGTCGGCTTGCCGTACAGGCCGAAGTTGGCCGGGAACGGCGGCTTGAACCGCGGCAGGCCCATCTTGCCTTCCAGCGACTCCATCAGCGCGGTTTCCTCACCGCAGATGTAGGCGCCCGCGCCCAGCGCGTTGATGATGTCGATGTCCACGCCCGAGCCAAGGATGTCCTTGCCCAGCCAGCCGTTGGCGTAGGCCTCGGCCAGTGCCTCTTCGACGTGGTCGAAAGGCTCGTGGTGGAACTCGCCGCGCATGTAGTTGTAGCCCACGGTGGAACCGGTGGCATAGCAGGCGATCGCCATGCCCTCGATCACCGAATGCGGGTTGTAGCGCAGGATGTCGCGGTCCTTGCAGGTGCCCGGCTCGGACTCGTCCGAATTGCACAGGATGTACTTCTGCATGCCCGAATCCTTGGGCATGAAGCTCCACTTCAGCCCGGTCGGGAAGCCTGCGCCGCCACGACCACGCAGGCCCGACTGCTTGACCATCTCGATCACGTCGGCCGGCGGGATTTTCTCTTCCAGCACCTTGCGCAGCGCGCTGTATCCGCCGGTCTTGAGATAGTTCTCATAGGACCAGGGCTTGTCGAAGTGCAGCGTCGTGTAGACAGCCTGATGCTCCGTGGGAGCCGGACCAACCGGTCCGCGACCCTCGGAAACCTTGTTGAAGTAATGCGCCATCGTGCTTCGACTCACTTCAGTCCGTCGAGCAGCTCGTCCACCTTCGCGGTGGTGAGCTTCTCGTGGTAATGGCCGTTGATGAGGAGTACCGGCGCGCCGCAGCAAGCGGCCACGCACTCCTCCTCACGCTTGAGGAACACGCGACCATCGGTCGTGCTCTCGCCCAGCTTGCAGCCCAGCTTCTTTTCGGCGTGGGCAACCAGCGCATCGGCGCCGTTGAGCCAGCAGCTGATGTTGGTGCAGAAGGCCACGTTGTTGCGGCCGACTTCGCCGATGATGAACATCGAGTAGAAGCTGGCCACCTCGTAAGCCCATACCGGAGGTAGATCAAGGTACCGGGCCACTGCGGCGATGATCTCGTCGCTCAGCCAGCCCCCGTTCTGCTCCTGGGCGGCGAACAGCGCCTGGATCACCGCCGAGCGCTTGCGGTCCGCGGGAAAACGGCCCACCCAATGGTCAATCGTCGCGCGGGTGTCGTCACTGAGCGCCACCATCGGGTCGACGTTGCGCGCCTTCTCGAAATTGCCTGTCGCTTTCATCGTCCTTACCTGTCGATCTCGCCGAACACGACGTCATAGGTGCCGATCATGGCCACCACGTCGGACAGCATGTGTCCCCTGACCACCGTGTCCATGGACGACAGGTGGGCGAAGCCCGGCGCGCGCAGGTGCACGCGGAACGGCTTGTTGGCGCCGTCGGAAACCAGATAGCAACCGAACTCGCCCTTGGGCGCCTCCACTGCCTGGTAGGTCTCGCCCGCCGGCACGCTGTAGCCTTCGCTGAACAGCTTGAAGTGGTGGATCAGCGCTTCCATGTCGTCCTTCATCTCCTCGCGGGAGGGAGGCGCAACCTTGTAGTTGTCGACCATCACCGGGCCGGGGTTGGCCTTCAGCCAGGCCACGCACTGCTCGACGATCCGGATCGACTGGCGCATCTCGGCCATGCGCACCAGGTAACGGTCGTAGCAGTCGCCCTCGGTGCCCACTGCGATGTCGAAGTCGACTTCCGCGTACTTGGCATAGGGCTGGGTCTTGCGTAGATCCCATTCCACACCGGAGCCGCGCAGCATCGGGCCGGTCATGCCCCAGGCCAGCGCCTGTTCCGGCGGAATCACGCCAATGCCGACGGTGCGCTGCTTCCAGATGCGGTTGTCAGTGAGCAGGGTCTCGTACTCGTCGATGCGGCCTGGGAAGTCCTTCGCAAAGGCTTCCAGGAAGTCCAGCATCGAGCCCTCGCGCCATTCGTTGAAGCGCTTGAGCTTGGCACCCTTGCGCCACGGCGATTCGCGGTACTTCGGCATCGCGTCCGGCAGGTCGCGGTACACGCCGCCGGGACGGTAGTACGACGCGTGCATGCGCGCGCCACTCACCGCCTCGTACACGTCCATCAGCTCCTCGCGTTCGCGGAACGCGTAGAGCATGACCGCCATCGCACCCAGATCCAGCGCGTTGCCGCCCAGCCACATGAGGTGGTTGAGGATGCGGGTGATTTCGTCGAACAGCGTCCGGATCCACTGCGCGCGCTCGGGCGCCTCGATCCCCATCAGGGTCTCGATGGAGCGAACGTATGCGTGCTCGTTACACATCATCGACACGTAGTCGAGGCGGTCCATGTAGCCGATCGAATGGTTGAACGGCTTGGACTCGGCCAGCTTCTCGGTGGCGCGGTGCAACAGGCCCACGTGCGGATCGGCGCGCAGCACCGTCTCGCCTTCCATTTCCAGGATCAGGCGCAGCACGCCGTGCGCGGACGGATGCTGGGGACCGAAGTTCATCGTGTAGCTGCGGATCTCCCGGTCGGGGGAGTCGATGTTCACGTCAGCAGCTCCAGTTCCAGGGTTGGGAACCGCACTCATTTCACTGCTCCTGCATCGGCCGGGCCGATACCGGTGGTCGGGCTGTAATCAACCTGCTCACCGGCCGAAGTGGCGTAGCGGGCGTCGTCGCGGATCACCTTGGGCACGGTCACCCGCGGCTCCACCGAGGTCACCGGCTCGTACACCACGCGCTTGCGCTCCGGGTCGTAGCGGACCTCGACGTTGCCGATCAGCGGGAAGTCCTTGCGGAACGGATGGCCGACGAAACCGTAGTCGGTCAGGATCCGGCGCAGGTCCGGGTGGCCCTGGAACACGATGCCGAACAGGTCGAACGCCTCGCGCTCGAACCAGTTGGCCACCGGCCAGATACCGGTCAGCGACTCCAGCATCGGCACTTCTTCATCCGGGGCGAACGCCGTCACCCGCAGGCGCAGGTTGTGCTGTACGGACAGCAGCTGCACCACCGCGGCAAAGCGCCGCTCGGGCACCGGCACGGCGCCCTCGCCCGCCGGCTGCGCCAGCTGCTGGGTATGGGTCTGGCCGAAAGCGAAACGCCCGGGGCCGCGACCGACAACGCCGCGGCTGTACCCATGCGAGGACACGCCGGTGTCCCACTCGTCGGTGCCGTACCCCAGGGTGTCCACGCCGCACAGGTCGATCAGCTGCTCGAAGCCGAACTCGTCGCGCAGCGCCTGGCAAGCGGCCAGCCACTGGTCGGCCTGCAACATGATTCCAGCTTCCGCGCGCGAGCCGGTCACGCTGACCTCGGCTCCGGCGAAGCGTTCACGCAGGCGATCCGCCAGCGCCATATGCCGATCAGCCATTGCGCTGCCCCGTCGGCTCATCACCAAAGTTGCTGGCGCGGCGGATCTTGCGCTGCAGCTGCAGGATGCCGTAGACCAGCGCCTCGGCGGTCGGCGGGCAGCCAGGCACGTACACGTCAACCGGGATCACCCGGTCACAGCCGCGCACCACCGAATAGGAATAGTGGTAGTAACCGCCGCCATTGGCGCAGCTGCCCATGGAAATCACCCACTTGGGGTCGGGCATCTGGTCGTAGACCTTGCGCAGCGCGGGGGCCATTTTGTTGACCAGCGTTCCCGCCACGATCATCACGTCGGCCTGTCGCGGCGACGGGCGGAAGATCACGCCGTAGCGGTCCATGTCCATGCGCGCGGCGCCGGCGTGCATCATTTCCACAGCGCAGCAGGCCAGGCCGAACGTGACCGGCCACATCGAGCCGGTACGCGCCCAGTTCAACAGGGTGTCCGCGTTGGTGGTGACGAATCCGCGCTCCAGCAGCGGGTTGTCACCCCCAGGGCGCAGGATGTCATCCAGCCGCGCCTCCGGTTCCGGATTGCTGGCCATGTCAGCAATCTTGCGGATTGTCTGCGTCACTCCCATTCCAGGGCTCCCTTCTTCCAAACATAAATGAAGCCCAGCAGCAGCAGGCCCACGAAGATGCCCATCTCCACCAGTCCCACCATGCCGAGGTCGCGGAAGACCGTGGCCCAGGGGAGGATGAAGATGATTTCAAGGTCGAAGACGATGAACTGGATCGCGATCAGGTAATAACGCACATCGAACTGCATGCGCGCATCTTCGAAAGCTTCGAAACCCGATTCGTACGGCGACAGCTTCTCTGCGTTCGGGCTTCTTGGCCCGAGCAGCCGACCAATGATCAGCAGGGCGACGCCAATGCCTGTGGCGACGATCAGGAACAGCAAAGTGGGCAGGTATTCGGCCAGCACGCGTTGTTCTCTCGGCTAGCGGCCGCATCGCGGCCGTCGCTGGGCGCTTTCGCGCCGGGAGACCATCCTTCGCAATGATGGAAGGTCAAAAAAAACGGGACCCGAAACAACCGGATCCACCTGTTCAATTGTAACCAATCCTGTACCGGTGAGTAAAGGATTGTAAATGTCTACGCACGGACAAAATACCCCGCGCTGGGCGGGGCTGCGATATTGGCGCGATTAATCGCGCCGGCGTGGTTGTTGGTGCCCAAGAGGGGACTCGAACCCCTACGACTCTCGTCGCTACCACCTCAAGGTAGTGCGTCTACCAATTCCGCCACCTGGGCATTGAAACCGCTTTGAAACCCTGCGCAACCCGGGGATTGTACCCCCTGTCAGTTGTCTCCCGTCTCCTGCTCGGGGAGTTCCGCCGGTGCCTGGGGGACGGTGGGCACGGAGGCCTCTCCGGCCGGCGGCGTGACCGCGGGCGCCTGGGGCACGGCGGGATCAGCCACGGGCGCCTGCGGCACCGTCGGGATCGAACCCATGATGCCCATGTCCTGCTGCAGCTGGCCCTGGTTGGCGCTGCGGGTGGCGAACCAGGCCATGGCCAGGGTGACGGCGAAAAACGCAATCGCCAGCCATTTGGTCGCCTTGGTCAGGAAACTGGCCGAGCCACGTGCGCCGAAGACGGTCGCCGAAGCGCCACCGCCGAAACCGGAGCCGGCCGCGGCGCCGGAGCCGCGCTGCATGAGGATCAGCACCACCATGGAAATGGCGATGAGCACGAACAGGATGTTGAGTACGTACAGCAGCATCGGATCGGGTCCGTTGGTCAGCGCGCCGCAGCGGCGATGATGGCGAGGAAATCCGCGGCCGCCAGGGAGGCGCCGCCAATCAACCCACCGTCTACGTCCGGCTGCGAAAACAGCGCGGGGGCGTTGTCGGGTTTGCAACTGCCGCCATAGAGGATCGGCAGCGAGCCGGCGATTGTAGCATCGTGCCTGCCCGCCTCGCTACGGATGAACGCGTGGACTTCCTGCGCCTGTTCCGTGGTTGCGGTACGCCCGGTACCGATGGCCCAGACCGGCTCGTAGGCAACGATGGCCCCGTCCAGCGCCTGCGCGCCGCCAATTTCGAACACGGGAGCCAGCTGGCTGCCGATCACGGCCTGGGTATTGCCCGCCTCGCGGTCCTCAAGGGTCTCGCCAACGCACAGGATCGGCACCAGGCCGGCCGACTTGGCCGCCATGAACTTGCGCGCCACCACGGCGCTGTCCTCACCGTGGTACTGACGGCGTTCCGAATGACCCACCAGAGTATGCGTGGCCCCTACGTCGGCCAGCATGGCCGCGGAGGTTTCACCGGTGTAGGCACCGTTGGGGTGTTCGCTCACATCCTGGGCACCGAAGGAGAAACCGCGCCCCTTCCAGTTGCCAACCAGCTCCGGCAGGTAGGGATACGGCGGCAGCACGATGGCCTGCACGCCTTCAGCCACGCCCACGGCAGTCATGCCCTGCAGCAGCGCGTTGGCAAACGCGCGATCACCGTTGAGCTTCCAGTTTCCTGCCACGATCCGTGGGCGCATATCGTCTCCAGATGAAGTCATGAGGGGTATCAATTCTATCCGCCGGCGCCGGACGCGATCCGGCGCCGGTGGCGGTGCTTATTTGAGCTTGATTTCCTTCAGCCGCTCGTCCAGGAAGCCCTGGGCGGTGATCGGCTCGGGGTAGCGGCTCGGGTTGTCGGCGCTGATGCACGAGGGCAGCACGTCGATCAGGAAGTCCGGGTTCGGATGCAGGAAGAACGGCACCGAATAGCGCGGATTGCGCGCCTGCTCCCCCGGCGGGTTCACCACACGGTGGATCGTCGACGGGTACGTGTGGTTGGTCAGGCGCTCAAGCATGTCGCCGATATTGACCACGATCGTGTCGGCCTCGGAAGTGAACGGTACCCACTCGCCCTGCTTCGACAGCACCTCCAGCCCGGCCGCGCTGGCACCAACCAGCAGGGTGATGAAGTTGATGTCGCCATGCGCGCCTGCGCGCACGTTGGGAATGTCGTCGGCGGTGATCGGCGGGTAGTGGATCGGCCGCAGGATCGAGTTGCCGAAGTTGGTCTTGTCGGCGAAGAAGTCCTCCGCCAGGCCAATGTGCAGCGCCAGGGCGCTCAGCACGCGCGAACCCAGCGCGTCCAGGGCCTGGTACAGCCCGTAGCCGTGCTCGCGGAACCCGGACACTTCCTCCGGCCACTGGTTCGGCGGCATCACATCGCGGTACTTCGAATCGTCGGAAATCTCCCGGCCGATGTGCCAGAACTCCTTGAGGTCGAAGTGCTTGGAGCCCTTTGCGGTCTCCACGCCGAACGGGGTGTAGCCGCGCGCGCCGCCGCCGCCGGGCACGTGGTATTTCATCTTGGCTTCTTCGGGCAGCGCGAAGAACGACTTGAAGGCCCCGTAGGCGGCATCGATGTCGGCCTGCGGAATGCCGTGACCGTTGATGCCGGCGAAGCCCCACTCGCGGTAGGCGGCGCCCAGTTCGGCCACGAAGGCGTCACGGTCGCTGTCGAAACGCCGGATATCCAGCGTGGGAATGCGTGAAGACATTTCGATCTCCGTCAATTGTTCAGGCCGCGGCCGCGCGTACCACCGCGGCCAGGGAATCAAGGGTCTGCTGCATCAGCGCATCGTCGTCGGCTTCCACCGTCACCCGCACCACCGGCTCGGTGCCGGACGGCCGCAGGAAGGCGCGGCCCCTGCCCTGCACCGCGGACTGGGCGCTGGCCAGGGCCTGGTGTACTTCAGGCGCGTCCACCGGCAATTTGCCGTTTTCATAGCGCACGTTCACGGTCTTCTGCGGGACCTTTTCCAGGCCCTGCAGTGCCTGCTGCAGGCTGATGCCACGCCGCTTGAGCACCTCCAGCACCTGCAGCGCGGCAACGATGCCGTCACCCGTGCTGGCGCGATCCAGGCACAGCAGGTGCCCGGATGCTTCGCCACCCAGCACGCCATCGTGCTCGAGCAGCGCCTGGTGCACGTGGCGGTCGCCCACCTTCGCGCGGATGAAGCCGATGCCACGTTCACCCACGGCCCGTTCGAAGCCGTAGTTGGTCATCAGGGTGCCCACTACCGGCCCCGTAAGGCGCCCGGTCTCCTGCCAGTCGCAGGCAAGAATGTAGAGCAGGTCGTCACCGTCGACGATGCGCCCGTCCGGCGCGACGAACATGACCCGGTCGCCGTCGCCGTCGAAGGCGATGCCCAGGTCCGCGCCCGTTGCCTCAACGTGCTTCACCAGCGCGTCGGGATGGGTAGTAC
The DNA here is from genome assembly GCF_054052025.1 of Luteimonas sp. A478. NCBI lineage: Bacteria > Pseudomonadati > Pseudomonadota > Gammaproteobacteria > Lysobacterales > Lysobacteraceae > Luteimonas > Luteimonas yangxiaopingae. The sequence goes on from NZ_JBSVRF010000001.1 coordinate 720,186, forward strand.
CCACACCGTCGTTGATGTTCAACCCGTTCGGGTCCGCACCGATGGCGTTCACACGGGCACCCAGCTCGCGCAGCACCAGCGGGCCGACCTTGTAGGTGGCGCCATTGGCGCAGTCCATGGCCACGTGCATGCCATTGAGATCGAAGCCACGGGGCAGCGACGCCTTGCAGGCTTCCAGATAACGGCCCACCGCATCGCGGGTACGTACGGTCTTGCCGATCCTGTCCGAGTCCACAGTGCGGAACGGCTGCTCCAGCGCGGACTCGATCGCCAGCTCGGTGGCATCGTCCAGCTTTTCGCCTTCGTGGGAGAAAAACTTGATGCCGTTGTCGTGGTGCGGGTTGTGCGAGGCCGAGATCACGATCCCGCCATCGGCGCGCAGCGAGCGGGTCAGGTGCGCGACGGCCGGCGTTGGCATCGGCCCCATCAGCTGCACATTCACCCCGGCCGCGACCAGGCCGGCCTCAAGGGCCGCCTCGAACATGTAGTTGGAGATGCGGGTGTCCTTGCCGATCACCACCAGCGGCTTGCGGCTCCCTTCCCTGCTTTCCACCAGCGCATGGCCATAGGCGTTGCCCAGGCGCAGCACGAAGTCCGCGGAAATCGGCGACTGCCCGACCCGGCCGCGGATACCATCCGTGCCAAAGTACTTCCGGCTCACGCAGCCACCTCGGGATCAGGTGCGGGCTGCGGCTGCTTCATCATCATTGCCAGCAGGCGGGAGATGCGGTCGCGAAGCTCGCGCCGGTCGCAGATCTGGTCGATCGCACCGTGCTCAACCAGGAACTCGCTGCGCTGGAACCCTTCCGGCAGGGTCTCGCGCACGGTCTGCTCGATCACCCGCGGCCCGGCAAAGCCGATCAGCGCTTCCGGTTCGGCCATGTTGATGTCACCCAGCATGGCGAACGACGCGGAGACGCCGCCGGTGGTCGGATGGGTCATGACCGAGATGTAGGGCAGCCCGGCCGCACGCAGGCGCCCAAGCGCGGCCGACGTCTTGGCCATCTGCATCAGCGAGAACAGGCTCTCCTGCATGCGCGCTCCGCCGCTCGCGGCAAAACAGACGAACGGGCACCCCAGCTCCAGGGCGCGCTCGACACCGAGGGCGAAACGCTCGCCGACCACCGAACCCATCGAACCGCCCATGAAGGCGAAGTCGAAGGCGGCGGCCACGATCGGCTGCTGCTTGAGCGTGCCTTCCAGCACCACCAGCGCGTCGCGCTCACCCGTGGCTTTCTGCGCGGCCTTGATGCGATCGCTGTAGCGCTTCTGGTCGCGGAAACGGAGCACATCGGTTGGACCAAGCTCGGCGCCGATCTCGGTGCCGGCGCCCGGATCAAGGAAGCCGCGCAGCCGTGCACGCGCGCGGATGGCGCGGTGGGCATTGCACTTCGGGCAGACCTCGAGGTTCTGCTCCAGCTCCGGGCGATACAGGATCGCGCCGCAGCGGTCGCATTTTTCCCACAGACCCTCGGGCACGTTGCGTTTGCGCGGGGCACCGGTTTCGGTGCGGATGGCACCGGGCATCAGTTTTTTCAGCCAGCTCAATTCGTTTTCGTCCGTTGTGATGATCGACGGCGGCGCGCCGGAAACATCCGGCAGCGCGGATGCGCAAGTCTAGCAGGCGGCCCGCCGGACCAGCACCTGTGGCCCGGCGTGCACAACCGCCTGCAAGCTGTTGATCGGATAAGTATTCAGGCGTCCAGCGCGGCCCGCAGCGGGGCCAGGAAGGCACCTGCGGCTGCCGCTGCGGCACCCGGGCTGTCAGCTTCTTCCATCGCCGAAACCAGCGCGCTGCCGACTACCACGCCATCGGCGTCGGCTCCCATCGCCCGGGCGCTGTCGGCATCGCGGATGCCAAAGCCCACCACCACTGGTACGCCCGCCCGCTCGCGGATCACACGCAGGCGCTCACCCGCGGCGCCCGCGTCCAGGCGCCCCGAGTCGCCGGTGACCCCGGCGAAACTGACGTAGTAAAGATAGCCGTTGGCCAGCGCGCACAGCTTCTCCAGCCGCTCCGGACCCGTGGTCGGCGAGAGCAGCAGGATCAGCGCAACGCCGGCCTGTCCGAACGCATCACGATATTCATCAGCCTCTTCCGGCGGCAGGTCCACCAGCAGCACGCCGTCCACGCCGGCCTCGGCGGCCTGGCGGGCATAGCGCTCCGGCCCGCGGATCTCCACCGGATTCAGATAGCCCATCAGCACCACCGGGGTGTCCGGATCGCGCTCGCGGAAGGTCCGCACGGCGTCGAACACGTAGTCCGGGCCCGCTCCCCGCGCCAATGCACGCTCGGAGGCGCGCTGGATCACCGGGCCATCCGCCATGGGGTCTGAAAATGGCATGCCGAGCTCGATCACGTTCGCGCCGGCGGCAACCGAGGCGTGCATCACCGGCACCAGCGCCTCAAGCGAGGGATCGCCAGCAGTGATGAAGGGAATCAATGCCTTGCGGCCAGTTCCTGCCAGTTGCGCAAAGCGGAGGTCCAGGCGGCTCATACCTCCACCCCTTCGCGCGCGGCGATGGTATGCACGTCCTTGTCGCCGCGACCGGACAGGTTGCACAGCACGATCCCGTCTCGCGGCAGCTCCCGCGCCAGCTTGATTGCCTGGGCCACCGCATGGCTGGATTCCAGTGCGGGCAGGATGCCCTCGGTGCGGGCCAGCGTGTGGAAGGCGGCCAACGCCTCGTCATCGGTCACGCCCACGTATTCGGCGCGCCCGGTGTCCTTGAGGAACGCGTGCTCCGGGCCCACGCCCGGATAGTCCAGGCCCGCCGATATCGAATGGGTGTGGCTGATCTGGCCATCGTCATCGCACAGCAGGTAGGTGCGGTTGCCATGCAGCACGCCCGGCCGGCCTGCGGACAGTGACGCCGCGTGGCGGCCCGTGGAAATGCCCTCGCCCGCCGCTTCGGCACCGACGATGCGCACATCGCGGTCATTGAGGAACGCGTGAAAAATTCCGATCGCATTACTGCCACCGCCCACGCAAGCGGTAATCACATCCGGCAGGCGGCCATACTGCTCCAGCACCTGGGCACGGGCCTCGCGCCCGACCACGGCGTTGAAATCGCGCACCATGCGCGGATACGGATCAGGCCCGGCCACGGTGCCGATGATGTAGAAGGTATCGACCACGTTGGTCACCCAGTCGCGCATGGCTTCGTTGAGCGCGTCCTTCAGGGTGGCCGAGCCGGACGTCACCGGCACCACCTCGGCGCCCAGCAGCTTCATCCGGTAGACGTTGATCTTCTGCCGCTCGATGTCCGTGGCGCCCATGTAGACCACGCACTCCAGCCCGAGCCGCGCGGCCACCGTGGCTGTGGCCACGCCGTGCTGTCCGGCACCGGTCTCGGCGATGATCCGGCGCTTGCCCATGCGGGTCGCCAGCAGCGCCTGGCCGATGGTGTTGTTGATCTTGTGCGCGCCGGTATGGTTCAGGTCTTCGCGCTTGAGCAGGATGCGCGCGCCGCCCGTCTCTTCACTCAGCCGGCGGGCATGGTAGATCGGGCTTTCGCGGCCCACGTAGTGCTTCAGGTCCTGCTCGAATGCCTCGATGAACTCCGGATCCACGCGGGCGGCGTCATAGGCCGCGGCCAATTCTTCCAGCGGGCCGATCAGGGTCTCGGCCACGAAGCGGCCACCAAAACGGCCGAAGCGGCCGTTTGCATCGGGCCATGCCCGGTAATCGATTGTTTCAGTCATTCCCGTTCCGCGGCTCGTCGCCGATCTCCTGGCAGTCTGCGCGGCGTACCTGTTCAACGAACCGTCGCATCAGCTCGCCGTCCTTGATGCCCGGCGCGCTTTCAATTCCACTGGCCACGTCCACTCCCCAGGGCAGGGTCGCCAACGCAGCCTCATAAATATTGTCCGGGTCCAGCCCGCCGGCCAGCAGGAACGGAATTTCGCTTCCCGTCGGCAACCGCGACCAGTCAAAGCCGCGGCCGCTGCCCGGCTCCACCTCGCTGCCATGGGCATCGAACAGGAAGCCCACGCCCGAAGGCCATCGCAACCGCAGCTGGTCCATATCCACGCGGCCGGCACCATCGGCCATCGCCACGGCCTTGATATAGGGTACGCCGAAGCTGCGGCAGAAGCTTTCCTCCTCGTCGCCGTGGAACTGCAGCAGAGTGGGCCGCACCTGGCGCACCGCCTCGCGCACCTCGCGCTGGCTGTTGTCGCGGAACACCGCCACTGCGCTGACCATCGGGGCCAGCGCGACGCGAAGGGCACGCGCTTCCTCCGGCTCCAGCCTGCGCGAGCTGCCCTGGGCGAAAACGAAACCGACGGCATCCACCCCCAGCTCGCCCGCCAGGCGGACATCGCCTGCCCGGGTCATGCCGCAGAACTTGATCCTGGTACGGAACAGGGTCCGTTTCACTGGCTTACTTCTCCGGGAAGGTTCCATTGCGCAGGGTACAGCGGGCCGAGAAAGGTCAGGCCCGCCGCGCGGGCGGTGGGACCGGCCACGGTCCGGTCGCGGGCGGCCAGCACCTCGCCGATCCAGCCCTGCTCACGCTCGCCCGCCCCCACTTCCAGCAGCGAGCCGACGATGTTGCGGACCATGTGGTGCAGGAACGCATTGGCCTGCACATCCACCAGCACCTCATCGCCACTGCGCCGAACGCTGATGGATTGCAGCTCGCGCCGTGCGTGTTCGGCCTGGCAATGCACGGTGCGGAAGCTGGAAAAATCCTGCTCGCCCAGCAGCAGCTGGGCAGCGCGGTGCATGGCGTCGGCATCCAGCGGCCTGCGCTCCCAGGCCAGGTACTGCCTCTGCAGCGCGGCACGCACCGGCCGGTTGATGATGCGGTAGCGGTAGCGGCGCGCACGGGCGGAGAACCGGGCGCTGAAATCATCGGCCACGGGCACGCACCAGCGCACGGCAACGGAAGGCGGAAGATTTCCGGTTGTGCCCAGCACCCAGGCGCGCGTCGGGCGCGGCACATCGCTGTCGAAATGGGCCACCTGGCAGATGGCATGCACGCCTGCGTCTGTGCGTCCGGCGCACACGGTGGCCACCGGAGAGTCCGCCACCCGCGACAATGCTTGCTCCAGCGCGCCCTGGATCGTTGCAGGCCCGGGCTCGCCGGGCTGGCTCAGTCGCTGCCAGCCATGGAACTCACTGCCGTCGTATTCAACGCCTATCGCAAAACGCATGGTGGCAGTTCCGGGCCCGGTCGCAGCCGCGGCGGTCAGGCCAGCTCGACCAGCAGGCGCTCGGCTTCGGCAGCTTCAATCGGGTTGCCGGATCCGACCACCTCCCCCAACAGGTCGCGGGCGGTGTCGATATCACCCAGTTCCACGTATGCCTTGGCCAGCTCCAGCCGCTCCCCGGCGCCGGCAAGCAGGTCGTGGGCAGAGGGCTCGTCCAGGTCTGCGGCCACCGACGGAGTCCGGGCCGGGACAGGTTCGGGCTCCGGTACGGGCACGGGCGCGGCTGGGGGAAGCGGGTCTTCCACGACTGACCCGGGGACCTCGGCCTGCCACGACCCAGCTGCCGGGACAGGCTCGCCAGGCCCGTCGTCTGTTTCGGCCGCGACGACGGGCCCGTCGGGTTCATGGCCTGCATCCATGGCTGCAGGCGCGCCATCCTCAGTGGACAAAGCACCCCCTGCCGTGACGCCTGTGGCCACGCCGGCGCTGCCCGCGTGCCAGGCAGGCGTGGCGGTGGCTCGGCGGCGGCCACCCGCCCCGGTCGGCCCGCTGGATGATTCACCGTCGCGCCGGCTCTTGAGCCAGACCACGGCGGCGGCGAGGATCAGCACCACGCCCAACCCGATCCACAGCCAGGCGCCGCTGCCGCCCTGGGCCGTCTCCGGCGCACCGGCGCCAGATTCGTTGGCCTGGGCCAGGCTGGGCGAGGACTGCTGATTGGACTCGGCCAGGCGCTGCTGCACCGCGGCCAGCTCGCTGTCCTTGAGTTCGATCAGCTGTTGCTGCTTGCCCTGCAGCTGCTCCAGATCGGCCAGCCGCATTTTGAGCTCATCGACCTCCGCATCACGGGCGGCCAGCGTTTCCCGGGTTTCCTGCAGTTCCTGTCGCAACATCTCACCCTCGCCACCGGCGGCAATGCCGGATCGTGTTCCCGCCTGACCGCCATCCGCTGAGGACGACGGTGCGATTTCAAGCCGCGCATCGGCTGTCTGGGTGCCGCGCTGCGCCTGCGCAGCTTCGGCGATTTCGTCCGCAGCCTGGTCCGTCGCCGTGCCTGGAGCAGTCGCCGGATCCATCGGCTGGGGCTGGGGGGCGGACATTTCACGCCAGCGGGCCACGTGGCTCCGCACTTCGGCGGTTGCCTGGGCCGTCGACTGCTGCAGCACATCGTCACGGTCGGGAACGCGCAGCACCGCACCCTCGCGCAGCAGGTTGATATTGCCGCCGATGAAAGCGCCCGAATTGGTGCGCAACAGCGCAAGCATCATCTGGTTGGTGGTCACGCCCTCCTCGCTGGCAAGGCGCTGGGCGATGGTGCTGAGGGTGTCACCGGCCTGGACCGGGGCAAGCTCGCCGCCTACGGCTGCAGCAGCCGGCGGCGGGGTCGCAGCAATCGGAGCAGGAGCCGGCGCGGGAGCCGGTTGCACGGGCGCGGCATCGTCCGCCCCGACGACGGTTTCAGGCGCCGATGCGGCCTCGGGTTCCACTGCCTCCTGTCCGTCCGCAACTGCAGAAGCAGACGCTGCCTGCGCAGGCCGGATGATCCTGTCACCGGACTCGACCACGGGCGCCTGGATGGATGGCTGCGCGGGCGCGGCGATGGCGTCCGGGGCGTCCAGCAGCGCCGAGTACTCACGCACCAGGCGTCCCTGCCCCCAGTCGGCCTCGATCAGGAAAGTCAGCAGCGACTGGTCAACCGGCGCGCTGCTGGTGACCCGGACCACTGGCCGGCCGGAAGCGTCCAGGGCCACGTTGAACTGCAGGTTGCGCACCACTCCCTGCGGCGGCTGCAGTCCGATGCGGGCGAACGTTTCAGGCGAAGCCAGGCCGACACGCAGCTGGCGCAGCTCATTGGGATCGCTGGAAACGATCGGGATTTCCGCGAGCAGCGGCTCCCCGTGCTGGGAGCGCACCTGGATCTGACCCAGCCCAAGTGCGAACGCGGGGCTGGCCATAAGCACCAACACCAGCGTCCACGCGAATCTCCATGTCATCGGCATGCCTGTCCCCTTTTGCGCGTTCCGACTCTAGCCGCCTGCAGCGCCGGTCCGCAATGTTTCACAGCCGCGCGGCAACCAGTTCGGCAATCTGCACCGCATTCAGGGCGGCGCCCTTGCGGATGTTGTCGGACACGATCCACAGATTGAGCCCGCGCGGATGCGACAGGTCCTCGCGGATCCGCCCGACGTAGACCTGATCGTCTCCGGATGCGTGGCTGACCGGCGTGGGGTAGCCACCCGGCGCACGTTCGTCCACGACGGTGACCCCGGGCGCGGCTTCCAGCAGTCCGCGGACGCTGGAAGCATCGATCTTGTCGCGGGTTTCGATGTGTACCGCCTCCGAGTGTCCGTAGAACACGGGCACGCGCACCGCGGTTGCGTTCACCTGGATTGAGTCGTCGCCGAGGATCCTGCGGGTTTCCCACACCAGCTTCATCTCCTCGCGGGTGTAGCCGTTGTCCAGGAACTCATCGATGTGCGGGATCAGGTTGAACGCGATCTGCACCGGGAACCGCTCCGGCACCGCGCCCTGGAAGTTCAGCAGGGCGCTCGTCTGCCGTCCCAGCTCCTCCATGGCCGCACGCCCGGCTCCGGACACGGACTGGTAGGTCGCCACGTTGATGCGCTTGATGCCCACCGCGCGGTGGATCGGCGCCAGGGCCACCATCATCTGCATGGTCGAGCAGTTGGGGTTGGCGATGATCCCGCGCGGCCGATGGGCCAGATCTCCGGGATTGACCTCGGCTACCACCAAGGGCACGTCCGGGTCCTGGCGGAAGGCGGAGGAGTTGTCGATCACCAGCGCACCGGCGGCCGCGAACCGCGGCGCGTGCTCCTGCGACACCGTCCCGCCGGCCGCGAAAAATGCGATATCGATGCCTGCCGGATCAAATGTCGCGAGGTCCTGCAGAACGACCTCATCGTCAAAGCCGAAATCGACCGTTCCGCCCGCAGAGCGCTCGCTGGCCAGGGCCACCAGCCCTGCGAGCGGGAACCTCCGCTCGGCCAGGATCGAGAGGATCGTTTCGCCCACGGCGCCGGTTGCGCCAACCACCGCCACCTTCAGCGGCCTTACCGTTTGCTGATTGCCGGTCTGCTCACTCATTTCCATCAACCTCCGGGACCGAAGCCGCGATCCGCGGCGCCATCCCGTCCACATCACCGCACTGCGCCCGGTGGCGCAGCGCCTGGTCCATCAATTCCAGCGCCATCATCGCTTCGCAGATAGGCGTGGCGCGGATACCGACGCAAGGGTCATGACGGCCCGTGGTGACGATATCCACCACCTCGCCCGCTTCATCCAGACCTTCCACCGGCAGACGCAGGCTGGAGGTGGGCTTGAACGCCACGCTGCACTCCACCTGCTGCCCGCTGCTGATGCCGCCCAGCACGCCGCCGGCGTGGTTGGAGCGGAAGCCTTCGGGCGTCATCACATCGCGGTGCTCGCTGCCCTTCTGGGTCACCGAGTCGAACCCGGCGCCGATCTCCACGCCCTTGACCGCGTTGATCGACATCATCGCTGCGGCCAGGCCGGCATCGAGCTTGCCGTAGACCGGTGCGCCCCAGCCGGGCGGCACGCCGTCGGCCACGACCCGGACCTTGCCACCCACCGAGTCGCCGGACTTGCGCAGCGCGTCCATGAAGGCTTCCAGCTCCGGCACCTGCGAGGCATCCGGCCAGAAGAATGGATTGGTCTCGACGGCTGCCCAGTCGTGGCTGTGCGGAACGATTTCGCCGATCTGCGCCAGGTGGCCGCGCACGCGCACGCCATGGCGCTCGGCCAGCCACTTCTTCGCGATCACCGCGGCGGCCACACGCATGGTGGTCTCGCGCGCCGAGGCGCGTCCGCCGCCGCGCGGATCGCGGATGCCGTATTTATGCCAGTAGACATAGTCCGCATGCCCGGGCCGGAACTGCCCGGTGATGCGGTCGTAATCCTTGCTGCGCGCGTCCGTGTTGCGGATCAGCAGCGCCAGCGGCGTCCCCGTGGTCCGGCCTTCATGCACGCCTGACAGGATTTCCACCGCATCGTCCTCGCGGCGCGCCGAGGTGTGGCGGCTGCGCCCGGTGGCGCGACGCGCCAGATCGGACGTGAAATCCTCCGACGCGATTGCGATGCCCGGCGGGCAGCCATCGATCACGCAGCCGATCGCCGGCCCGTGTGATTCACCGAAGGTGGTGACCCGTAGCAGTTGGCCGAAGGTATTGGACACCGGCTCAGAACAAGTCGGAGCCGGCGCTCCCCGAGGCGCGGACCGCGCCCGGTTCACGGGCGGCAGCCAGCTCGCTGATGCGGGCGTTGTGATGCACCAGGTCACGCCGTTCGGCAACAAACACGCCCATCTGTCCGACTTTGAAATCGACCCACGCCAGCGGCAGTTCCGGCAGCAGCGCCGCCAGGGCGCGCTCGGAATCGCCCACCTCGCATACCAGCATGCCGTCCTCGCTCAGGTGCAGCGGGGCTTCGCGCAGGATCTTCAGCACCAGGTCAAGGCCATCGTCACCGGCGCGCAGGCCCAGCTCGGGTTCGTGCACGTACTCCGGCGGCAGCGCGTCGGTTTCGTCGTTGGTGACGTACGGCGGGTTGGTGACGATAAGGTCATAGCGCTCGCCGTGGAGACCCTCGAACAGGTCCGATTCCAGCAGGCGGATGTTGTCCACGTTCTGGGCGGCCACGTTCTCATGCGCCAGCGACAGCGCCTCCGGGCTCAGGTCCACCCCGTCCACGTGCCAGTCCGGGTTGTAATGGGCCATGGCGATGGCGATGCAGCCCGACCCGGTGCACAGGTCCAGCGCCCGGCGCACATCGCGCCCGCCCAGCCAGGGTTCGAACCCCTCAAGGATCAGTTCGGCGATCGGCGAGCGCGGCACCAGGGCCCGCTCGTCGGACTTGAACGACAGGCCGGCAAACCAGGCTTCGCCGGTCAGGTAGGCGGCGGGCACGCGCTCTTCGATCCGGCGCAGGAACAGCGCCAGCACATCTTCCTTCTCGGCCAGGGTCACCCGCGACTGGCCGTACACCGGCGACAGGTCGTGCGGCAGATGCAGGGCGTGCAGGGTGAGCTGGGTGGCTTCGTCCAGGGCGTTGTCGTAACTGTGTCCGAACGTCAGCCCGGCCGCGTTGAAGCGGCTGGCGCCGTAGCGGATCAGGTCGATGATGGTACGGAGTTCATCGGTCATGGCAGCGTGGTCCGCGGCGGCAATGGAACAGGGAAGTATATCGGCCACGCGGGTATGATGGACGCGGCCCAAGTGGAATGAACAATGTTCAATCGCACCACGCTCATCATCCTCGTTGTTGCCCTCGCCGCTGGCCTGGGCCTGCTCGCAGCACAGAAGATCCTCTCCGGCCCCGGGAGCACGGGCGCCCAGCCTGAAACCCGGGCGATCAGCCTGTTTCCGCAGCCGCGCGAGCTGCCCGATTTCGCCATGCAACAGTCGGATGGCACCCAGCTGCTGCCCGGCGAGCTGCACGGGCACTGGACCATCGTGTTCATCGGCTTCACCTTCTGCCCCGACGTGTGCCCGATGACCCTGACCCAGCTGGGCCAGGCGCAGCGGCAGTGGGAAGACATCCCCGATGCTGTGCGCCCGCGCGTGCTGTTCGTCTCGGTTGACCCGGAGCGCGACACCCCGGACCGGATCGGCGACTACATCTCGGCCTTCCACCGCGACACCTTGGGCGCAACGGCCGATATTCCCGCGCTGGAAGAATTCACCCGTTCGCTGTCACTGGTGTTCATGAAGGTGCCGGCGCCGGATGGCGTGCCGGAAGACCAGTACAGCATTGACCACTCGTCGGCGATGGCCATCCTCGACCCGCAGGCCCGCATGGCCGGCGTGCTGCAGGGCCCGCTGGAGCCCGAGGCGATTGCCGCCGATCTGCGCATGCTCACCGAAGCCTCGCGCAACTGACACCAGGCCTTTCCTGATGGATCCGATTACCGCGCTCACCTGGGTGCTGCCGCACCGGTTGCTGTCCTCGCTTGCCCGGCGCATGGCCTATTCGCAGAGCCCGCGCACCAGCCGCTGGCTGATCGATACCGTAGTCCGGCGCTTCGACGTGGACCTGTCCGAAGCGGCCGACCCCGATCCGCGCGCTTATCCCAGTTTCAATGCCTTCTTCACCCGTGCACTGCGCCCCGACGCGCGCACCCCGGATCCGGATCCTTCCGCCTTGCTGATGCCGGCCGACGGGCGCATCAGCCAGTGCGGACCAATCGGCCATGTGGATGAAGCAGGCCGGATCTTCCAGGCCAAGGGCCAGTCGTTCACCGCCGCGGAACTGCTGGGTGATGCCGCCGCCGCGGAGATTTTCGACGGCGGATCGTTCGCCACCGTGTACCTGTCGCCACGCGACTACCATCGCGTGCACATGCCGTGGACCGGCACCCTGCGCGAAACCGTGCACGTACCCGGCCGGCTGTTCAGCGTCGGCCCCGCCGCCGTGCGCCATGTTCCGCGCCTGTTTGCCCGCAACGAGCGCCTGGTCTGCCACTTCGACACGGACTTCGGTCCTATGGCGATGGTGATGGTCGGCGCCTTGCTGGTGTCGGGTGTGGAAACCGTGTGGGGCGGCGAGGAAATCCCCGCCTACGGCAAGCGGATCACCCGCAAGGACTATCGTGGCAAGGGCATCGCGCTCGAGCGCTTCGCGGAAATGGCCCGCTTCAACTACGGCTCCACCGTAGTCGTGCTGCTGCCGCCGGGCGTTGCGGAACTGTCTGAGGAACTGGGCCCGGAAACCCCGGTCCGCCTGGGTCAGCGCCTGGCCACCAGGCGCGGCTGAGCCGCGTAGGCATCGTCTGCTTGCCTGATGGGCCGGCAGGTTATTTCACCCACGTCCCGGACACGCCCTGCCCGTGTGCTCACCCGCCGGCCTGATGATTCGGGCGGCGGACCGGATGAGCTATCTGCAGGATTCCAGCGAGAGCCGCTGACCTGCCCTCAACGCATACGCAGGGGCACGCAGGTTGTTGCTGCGCGCCAGCGCCCGCAAATCGCAGCCGTATTGATCGGCGATGCGCCCCAGGTTTTCGCCCCTACCCACCCGATGCTCACGAGGCACCGCGGTCGCTGCCGCACGGGGTGCCTGCGGCGGCGGGCCCGAACGCACCACGGCGCTGCCCGGATCACTGCTGACCAGCTCGCGCGCGATGTCGGCTCGCGCACTGCGGGTGCACCAGCGGCCGTACAGACGCGCCACGTCGGCGGTGGCGTTGAGGGTGGTGCCAGCCGGGATCACGTCATCGGCACGGTAACGGGGGTTGAGATTGCGCAGCATGCGCATGAAGCCGTAGCGCGTGCCGCCGTTGCCGAGGCAAATGGTCAGCTCGTAGATTGAGGTGTCCCGCTCCAGCTGCAACAGCTCCGGGCGCGCGTTGATCTTCGGGAACTCCAGGCCGTAGCGGCGCGGGTGCAGGTACAGCCAGGCCGCGGCGATCACCATCGGCACGTAGTCACGGGTTTCCGGCGGGAACTGGCTGTAGACCGACTCGTCCCAGAAGCTGCGCCCGCCATTCTCGCGGTGGATCCGGCGCGCGCGCCCTTCCCCGCCGTTGTAGCCGGCCAGGGCCAGCTCGATGTCGTTGTTGAGTTCGGCCAGGCGCTCATTGAGGTAGGCCGCACTGGCTTCAGCCGAGGCATAGGGGTCGTAGCGGGTGTCGAAGCCGGTGCTGTCCTGGCCGAGGCCAAAGCGCCGGCCGGTGGCGGGCATGAACTGCAGCGGCCCGGCGGCACCGGCGCGCGAGGTTGAATGCACCCGGCCGGTGGATTCCTTGGCCAGGATGCCGAACAGCAGCGCTTCGGGCAGGCCGGCGCGCTCGAAGTTCGGCCACATCACGTGACGCATGTACTGGTAGTTCTCGTGGCTGACGATCAGCGAGTGGCGCATGTCGGTGAGCCAGCGGCGGATGCCCTCCTGCACCGCCGGGTTGAACTGCACCATCTCCACGAACCGGCGCCCATCGCTGAGCAGGGCTGCGGCACGGGCGGCCTCTGGCACATCCGCGGCCACGCCTTCGGCCAACATGCCGTCCGGATCCGGGTCGAACGGATCCACGTCGTCGCCCGGGTCGGCCGAGGCTTCGTCGGCCTCGGCCTTGAGCAGGCGCTTGAAGGTAGTGACGAACCCGGCGGGCTCGCAGCCGCGTAGCTTTCCGCATTCCACCATCACGTCTTCCATATCTTCCAGCGCGGCATCGCTTGCCGCCACCGCATCCGGTTCGTGGTTGCGCGCGCGCACCAGGGCCTCGCGATAGCGGACCTCGGCCTGCTCCATACGCTGCTGCAACGCCTCGGCGGCCTCCCGGTCTCGGCGCGACTGCGCATCGGCCGCTTGGGGAAACAGCAGGGCCAGCCCCAGGACAGCAATGGCGGACAGGCGGACAGCGGACACGGCAGGCAGGGTCATGGCAGGGACGGCTCGGGGCGGACGCGCAGGTTAGCCGCCCCCACCACGCGTGGGCAAACCCCTTTCGTCCGGCCAGCCGGTTCCGGCATTGCCCCCCACCTGCGCCCGAGGTCCGACCGGCTCGGCATGGCCTAGAATCCTGTGCATTCAATCGTCAGGACAGACCATGCAGCCGGATCCCATCCTCGTCGGCCGTTCCGTCACCACGCCGCAGAGCGGCAACGTGCACCTGCTGCCCCGCTACGGAAATCGCCACGGTCTGGTGGCCGGCGCCACCGGCACCGGCAAGACAGTCACCCTGATGATGCTGGCCGAGTCCTTCTCTCGCGCCGGCGTGCCGGTGTTCATGGCCGACATGAAGGGCGACGTGGCCGGCCTGGCGGTCCCCGGCACGATCAACGAGGGCCTGCAGAAGCGCGCCGACCTGATGGGCATCGACGGCTTCACCGTGGAAGGCAGTCCCACCATCCTTTGGGACCTGTACGGCAAGCTCGGCCACCCGGTGCGGACCACGGTGACCGAGATGGGTCCGACCCTGCTGGGCCGGATCCTGGATCTCAACGACACCCAGTCCGGCGTGCTCGACATCGTGTTCAAGCTGGCCGATGACCGCGGCCTGCTGCTGCTGGACCTGGCCGACCTGCGCGCCCTGCTGGCGCTGGTCATCGAAGAGCGCAAGGCGGTCTCGGCCGAATACGGCCTGGTGAATTCCCAGTCGGTGGGCGCGATCCAGCGCGCCCTGCTGCGGCTGGAACAGGACGGCGGCGGACAGTTCTTCGGCGAGCCTGCCCTGGAACTTTCCGACCTGATGCGCACCACTACCAATGGCCGCGGGGTGATCGGCATCCTTGCCGCCGACCAGCTGCTGCTGCGCCCGCGCCTGTATTCCAGCTTCCTGCTGTGGCTGCTGTCGGAACTGTTCGAAACCCTGCCCGAGGTGGGCGACCTGGACAAGCCGAAGCTGGTGTTCGTGTTCGACGAGGCCCACCTGCTGTTCAAGGATGCGCCGACGGCGCTGCGCCAGCGGATCGAGCAGGTGGTGCGCCTGATCCGCTCCAAGGGCGTGGGCGTGTACTTCTGCTCGCAGTTCCCCGATGACGTGCCCGATGAAATCCTCGGCCAGCTTGGCAACCGGGTGCAGCACGCCCTGCGTGCCTTCACACCGCGCGACCAGAAGGCGGTGCGCACTGCCGCCCAGACCTTCGTGGGCAATCCCGACCTTGACGTGGTGGACACGATTTCCCGACTGGGCACCGGCGAAGCCCTGGTGTCCACGTTGCAGGACGTATCTGATAGAGGCCGGGGCATCCCCATGCCAGTTGAGCACACGGTGATTGCGCCCCCGCGCTGCCGCATGGGCGCCATCACCGGCGAGGAGCGTGCGCGGATCCGCGCCGGCAGCCCGGTGGGGGCCAAGTACGACACGGCGATCAACCGGGAGTCGGCGGCAGAGATCCTGGCGAAACGCGCCGCGGAGATGCCTGCACAGGCCAACGCGCCTGAGGCCAAAGCCAAGGCCGCTGATGAGGGCGGCGGCATCGGCCGCATGGTCAGCGAGTTCCTGTTCGGCACCTCCCGCCGACAGGGCGTGGTCCAGGCGGCCGGCAAACAGGCTGCACGCACGGTCACCAACCGCGTTGTGCGCAATATCCTCGGCAGCATCCGGATCCGGTGAGCAGGCAACCCACATGAGCCGCTGGCGCCCGCCCCCACCCAAGAGCACGGCCCTGATCACGCCCGAGGGCCACGCCCGCCTGAAGGCCGAGCTGGACGACCTGTGGCGCGTGCAGCGCCCGGAAGTGGTGCGCGCCCTGGCCGCGGCCGCCGCCGAGGGCGACCGGTCCGAAAACGCGGAATACACCTACCGCAAGAAGCAGCTTGGCGGCATCGACCGCCGGGTGCGCTACCTGAGCAAGCGGCTGCAGACGCTGCGGGTGGTCGACACCGTGCCGTCGAACCCGGAAGCGGTGTTCTTTGGCGCTACCGTGGAGCTTGAAGACCAGGACAGCGGCGACACCGTTCGCTACCGCGTGGTCGGCCCGGATGAGACCGACGCGCCCAAGGGCTGGATCAGCATCGATTCCCCGTTGGCGCGGGCGATGCTCAAGAAGCGGCTTGACGATGAGTTCCAGGCGGAACTGCCGGGCGGCACCGTCTCGTTCGTCATCATCGACGTCCAATACGAATTGGATTAACCGCGCCCCCGAGGAAAGTGACCCGGATGTGAACGCCACGCTGACATCGACGGTGCTAGCGTCGCCTCGCCATGTTCGAAAACTTTGACGCCTTGTTCCTGGCGCGACTCCAGTTCGCGTTCACGATCAGCTTCCACTTCATCTTTCCAGCCTTCACCATCGGGCTGGCAAGTTTCCTCGCCGTGCTCGAGTGGCGCTGGCTGCGTACGAAGAAACAGGTGTATCTGGACCTGTTCCGCTTCTGGGTAAAGATCTTCGCGGTCGCCTTCGCCATGGGCGTGGTCTCGGGCATCGTGATGACCTACCAGTTCGGCACCAACTGGGCGGTGTTCTCCGACCGTGCCGGACCGATCATCGGGCCGTTGATGGCCTACGAGGTCATGACCGCGTTCTTCCTCGAAGCCGGGTTCCTCGGGGTGATGCTGTTCGGCATGAACCGGGTCGGCCCGCGCCTGCACTTCATGGCCACCCTGCTGGTGGCGTTCGGCACGTTCCTGTCGGCGTTCTGGATCCTCAGCGCCAACAGCTGGATGCACACGCCCACGGGTTTCAGCATCAATGATGTCGGCCAGTTCGTCCCGGACAACTGGTGGGAGGTGATCTTCAATCCCAGCTTCCCGTACCGGCTCGCACATACCCTGACCGGTGCCTATCTGACCACGGCGTTCGCGGTAGGCGGCGTGGGCGCCTGGCACCTGCTCAAGCAGCGTCGGGCCGGGACGCGCCTGGATGGCGATGACCCCGCGGCCACCAGCTCCCTGGCCGGGGCGCGCACGATGTTCTCAATGGCGATGTGGATGGCCGCGATCGTGGCGCCGATGCAGCTGTTGATCGGCGATTTCCACGGGCTCAACACGCTTGAACACCAGCCAGCCAAGATCATGGCCATCGAGGGCCACTACCAGAGCTATCCGGACGGCGCGCCCCTGATCCTGTTCGGGATCCCCGATACCGAGGCGGGCGAGGTGCGCTACGCACTGCAGGTTCCCGGGATGGGTTCGCTTATCCTCCAGCACGACCCCAGCGCGCCGATGGATGGCTTGGAGACGATCCCCGAGGAATCCCGGCCGCCGGTGGGGCCGGTGTTCTGGTCGTTCCGGGTGATGGTCGGCATCGGAATGCTGATGATCGCCCTGGGCGCGTGGAGCCTGTACGCGCGCTGGCGAAAACGGCTGCATGACTGGCCGGCCCTGCACCGGGCGGCCGTCCTGATGGCCCCGACCGGTTTCGTGGCTGTGATCGCCGGCTGGATCACCACCGAGGTCGGCCGCCAGCCGTACACGGTCTACAACTTCATGACCACGCGCGAAAGCGCCTCCGCGCTGGACGCCTCCGCGGTGGGCACTTCGTTGATCGCCTTCATAATCGTCTACTTCATCGTCTTCGGCCTGGGCACGCTGTACATCCTGCGTCTGATGGCCAAGGGCGTGCAGCCGTCCGAGCGGCCGATGGACGAAGACGAAGCCACGATCCGCACGGCCGGCATCACCCCGGGACCGGCGATGAAAATGGCCGGGGAGGACTGACGCCATGGAACTCGACCTTGCCCTGGTCTGGGCCCTGATCCTGCTGTTCGCGGTGTTCGCCTACGTGGTGATGGACGGGTTCGACCTCGGGATCGGCATCATCCTGCCGGCGCTCGGGATCGGCAGCGAGCGTGATCAGGCGATCAACACCGTCGCGCCGGTGTGGGACGGCAACGAAACCTGGCTGGTGCTCGGCGGGGGCGGCCTGATGGCCGCGTTCCCGCTCGCGTTCGGGGTGATCATGACCGCGGTCTACCCGCTGGTGATAGCGATGGTGCTGGCACTGGTGTTCCGCGGTGTGGCGTTCGAGGCGCGCGGACGCGACCCCGCGCATCGGGCGTGGTGGGACGGTGCCTTCAACGGCGGCTCCACGGTGGCGGCAATGGCCCAGGGCATGATCCTCGGCGCCCTGATCCAGGGCATCGAGGTCGACGGGCGTGAATACGGTGGGGGCTGGTGGGACTGGCTGACGCCGTTCACCGTGCTCACCGGGCTCAGCGTGGTGGCCGGCTACGCGCTGCTGGGCGCCACCTGGCTGGTGCTCAAGACCGAGGGCGAGCTGCAGGCGAAAGTCCGCCGCTACGCCTCGCGCCTGGGCGTGGTCATGCTGGCCGGCATCGCGCTGGTGAGCCTGGCAACCGTGGGGCTGGACTACGACTACCACCACCGGTGGACCACCACGCCAACGGTCTTCCTGGCCGCGCAGGTGCCGCTGCTGACGGTGGTGATGGCCTATGCGTTCTGGCGCACGCTGCGCCGGGGCCGCGAACTGGCGCCGTTCCTGCTCACGCTTGCCCTGTTTGCGCTGACCTTCGTGGGTCTGGGCATCAGCGTATTCCCGTACGTGGTGCCTCAGGCGTTGACCATCCATGACGCGGCCTCACCGGATTCGAGCCTGGTCTTCATGCTGGTGGGCGCCGTGGTATTGATCCCGATCATCCTCACCTATACCGGATGGTCCTATTGGGTCTTCCGCGGCAAGGTCCGTGACCAGGGTTACCATTGAGCACCACCGGTCCCGGCCCCCTGTGGAAACGGCTGGCCTGGCTGTTCGCCCTCTGGGTCGCTGGGCTGGCAACGGTGGGAACCGTGGCCTGGTTCCTGCGCCTGTGGATCGGCTGAGTCCATGTCACGTTCAGGCTCAAGCACGCAACAGCGCCCGAATACGCCTTCGATGACAGTATTTCGTCGTGGTGTCATCAAGCTGTAACAAAAACATCATTTCATGGTGTCATCCGCCGGCAACGCCGGCACTCCTCCTGGAGCACGCATGAAACTGCAGCCGGTTCGTCTTGCCATTCTCTCCCTGTCCCTGCCGCTGGTGTTCGGACTGTCCGCATGCCAACCGTCGAGCGATGATGGCCAGCCGGGCGCCGCGTCCTCCAGCGAAATCTCCGGCGCGGGCGCGTCGTTCGTGTATCCGCTGATGTCGCGCTGGTCGGCCGATTACAACGCAGCCACCGGCCACCGGGTCAATTACCAATCGATCGGATCGGGTGGCGGCATTGCCCAGATCAAGGCCGCCACCGTGGATTTCGGTTCGTCCGACGCGCCGCTATCCAGTGAAGAACTGGCTGAAGCGGGGCTGGGCCAGTTCCCCTCCACCATCGGCGGCGTGGTTCCGGTGTTCAACCTGGAAGGCATCGAGCCGGGCGAGCTGCGCCTGACCGGCGGCATCCTGGCCGATATCTTCCTTGGCGAAGTCAGCAACTGGAACGATCCGGCCATCGCCGGGCTCAATCCGGACATTGATCTGCCGGAAGTTGAGATCAACATCGTGCACCGCTCCGATGGATCGGGCACCACGTTCAACTTCAGCAACTACCTGTCCAAGGTCAGCAGCAGCTGGAAGGACCGGATCGGCGAAGGCACCCAGCTGCAGTGGCCGAGCGGCGTTGGCGGCAAGGGCAACGAAGGCGTGGCCTCGTACGTGAAGCAGATCCGCGGCTCGATCGGCTACGTCGAACTGGCCTACGCGCTGCAGAACGACATGCCCTACGCGTCATTGCAGAATGCCGCCGGCAACTGGGTCGGACCGAGTGAGGAGACGTTCTCCGCCGCCGCTGCCACCGCCGACTGGGCAGGCGCTTCGGACTTCAACCTGGTGATCACCAATGCCCCGGGCGAGAACGCCTGGCCGATCACTGCCACCAACTTCATCCTGATGCCGAAGCAGCCTGCCGATGCTGCACGCTCGCAGGCCGCCCTCGGGTTCTTCAACTGGGCCCTCAAGGAAGGCACCTCGCAGGCAAGCGACCTGCACTACGTGCCGCTGCCCGCAGACCTGGTGACCCAGGTAGAGGCCTACTGGGCCAGCGAATTCGGCTTCAGCGCCGACTGACACCGGACCGGTCGGCTCCAGGATGAATACCACCGTTATTCCAGCGGGCCCCAAGGCCCGCCACGACCAGCGCGACACCCGCAACGACCGGCTGTTCCGGCTGGTGCTGGGCGGCACCGTGGTACTGGTGATGCTGGCCCTGGCGGCAGCCGCCCTGTCCATGCTGTGGGGCGGTCGCGACGCGCTGGTGTCACAGGGCTGGAGGTTCTTCCTCACCTCCGACTGGAACCCGGTTGAAAACCGCTACGGCGCCCTGGCGCCGATCTACGGCACGATTGTCACCGCGGTGATCGCAATGATCATCGCGGTGCCGATCAGCTTCGGCATCGCCTTCTTCCTGACCGAAGTGGCGCCGCGCTGGATCCGTGGCCCCGTCGCCAGCGCCATCGAACTGCTGGCAGCAATTCCCTCGATCATCTACGGCATGTGGGGCCTGTTCGTGCTGGTACCGGTGATGACGGAGTACGTCACCCCCTGGCTCAACCAGTACCTGGGCGCCATTCCCGGCTTCGGCATCCTGTTCCGCGGCCCGCCGCTGGGTATCGGCACGCTTACCGCCGGCTTCGTGCTGGCGATCATGGTGATCCCGTTCATCACTTCGGTGATGCGCGAGGTGTTCCTGACGGTCCCTACCCGGCTCAAGGAATCGGCCTACGCGCTCGGCTCCACCAAGTGGGAAGTGAGCTGGGACATCGTGCTGCCCTACACCCGCTCCGCGGTGATCGGCGGCATCTTCCTGGGTCTTGGCCGTGCGCTGGGCGAGACCATGGCGGTCGCGTTCGTGATCGGCAACAGCGTGCGCCTGTCGCCGTCCCTGCTCGAGCCGGGCACCACCATCGCCGCGCTGATCGCCAATGACTTCGGCGAGGCCACTGAAACCTACCGCTCGGCACTGCTGCTGCTCGGCTTCGTGCTGTTCCTGGTGACCTTCGTGGTGCTGGCAATCGCCCGTCTGATGCTGATGCGCCTGTCGCGCAAGGAAGGCAACTGATGTCGACCCCGACTGTCATCAATGCCGGCGCCGGGGCCGCCGTCGCCAACCGCCTGTATCGCAGGCGCCGGATCGGCAACGTCGCCGCAATCGTGATCTCCTGCCTGGCGGCCGCGTTCGGCCTGTTCTTCCTGGGCTGGATCCTGTGGACGCTGGTGAGCAAGGCCGCCGGTGGCATCAACCTTGATCTGTTCACCCAGATGACCCCGCCGCCGATGCAGGAAGGCGGTGGTCTGCTCAACGCGTTCTTCGGCAGCGCGGTGATGTGTGCGCTGGCGATCGCCATCGGCACCCCGCTGGGCGTAGCCGCGGGCACGTGGCTGTCGGAGTACGGCGCCGCGCGCAAGACCGGTACCGTGGTGCGGTTCGTCAACGACATCCTGCTTTCGGCACCGTCGATCGTGCTCGGCCTGTTCGTTTACACCCTGATCGTGATGCAGACCGGCGGCCGGTTCTCGGCGCTCGCCGGCGCGATCGCCCTGGCCTTCATCGTACTGCCGGTGGTGATACGCACCACCGATGAAATGCTGCGCCTGGTGCCGGTGCAGATGCGCGAGGCGGCGCTCTCGCTGGGGGTGCCGCAGTGGAAAGTGATCGTGCAGGTGCTCTACCGCAGCGCCTCGGCCGGCATCGTCACCGGCATCCTGCTTGCTCTTGCCAGGATTTCCGGCGAGACCGCCCCGCTGCTGTTCACCGCGTTCGGCAACCAGTACTGGAACTCCGACATCATGCGCCCGATGGCCAGCGTGCCGGTGGTGATGTACCAGTACGCCGGCAGCCCCTATGAATCCTGGCAGCAGCTGGCCTGGGCTGGCGCGCTGGTGCTGACCACCTTCGTGCTGCTGATAAGCATCGGCGCCCGCGCCCTGCTGGTGCGCAAGAGGATCTCCCATGACTGACCTTGCAACGGAACCGGCCATGACCGATACCCCGATCACCGGTGCCACGCAGCGGATTTCGCTGGCCACCAGCCATCGCGAAGCCCAGCCGCAGGCACCGGTAAAGATCTCCACCCGTGGTCTGGATTTTCATTACGACCGCTTCCACGCGCTGAAGGGGATCAACCTCGACATCCCGGAAAAGCGGGTGACCGCGCTGATCGGCCCCTCGGGCTGCGGCAAGTCCACCCTGCTGCGCGTCTACAACCGCATCTACTCGCTGTACCCCAAACAGGAGGCCAGCGGCGAAGTGCTGCTGGACGGGGAAAACGTGCTGGGACCCAAGTACCCGCTCAACCGCCTGCGCAGCAAGGTGGGCATGGTGTTCCAGAAGCCGGTGCCGTTCCCGATGACGATCTACGAGAACATCGCCTACGCCATCCGCCACCACGAGAAGCTCTCGAAGAAGAAGATGGAAGAGCGCGTGGAGCACGCCCTGGGCCAGGCGGCGCTGTGGGACGAGGTGAAGGACAAGCTGGGCCAGAGCGCGCTGGGCCTGTCCGGTGGCCAGCAGCAGCGGCTGTGCATCGCCCGCGCGGTGGCCCTGCGTCCCGACGTGCTGTTGCTGGACGAGCCCACCTCGGCCCTGGATCCGATCTCGACCAGCCGCATCGAGCAGCTCATTGCGGAGCTCAAGCACGAATACACCATCGTGATCGTGACCCACAACATGCAGCAGGCGGCCCGTGTGTCGGACTTCACCGCCTTCATGTACCTGGGCGACCTGATCGAACACGATGAGACCCATACCATCTTCTCCAACCCCTCGAAGCAGCAGACCGAGGACTACATCACCGGGAGATTCGGCTGACATGCCCAACCAACACCACGAACACATCGTCCACAGCTACGACGAAGAGCGCGAGCGCCTGACCGGCGAAATTATGCGCATGGGCAACATGGCGGCGGCGCAGCTGGAAGCCGCCCTGGACGTAGTGGAGCGCCGCGACGATTCGGCGGCCCGCCGCGTGATCGACAACGACGACGCCATCGACGCGCTGGAAAAGGAAATCAGCGAAGACGTGATGAAGCTCGCCCTGCGCGGCCCCATGGCCCGCGACCTGCGCGAGATCCTCGCCGCGCTGAAAGTCTCATCCGACATCGAACGCATCGGCGACTACGCGGCCAACGTGGCCAAGCGCTCGCTGGCCCTGAACCAGTCACCGGCGCTGCCGATCACCCGCGGGCTCAAGGGCCTGTCGCGGATCGCCGCCCGCCAGCTGCGCGAAGTGCTGGTGGCCTACCAGGCGGGTGACGCCGAAGCCGCGCAGCAGATCCGCGAGAACGACGCCGAGCTGGACCAGATGTACACGGGGCTGTTCCGCGAACTGCTGACCTACATGATGGAAGACGCGCGCTCGATCACCCCCTGCACCCACCTGCTGTTCATGGCCAAGAACATCGAGCGGATCGGCGACCACGTGACCAACATCGCCGAGAACATCTGGTTCCTGGTGCACGGTGACGACGCCCTGCCGCCGCGCGAAAAGCGCGACGAGACCAATACCGCGACCACCTGACCGGTCAGTTGCCGGACAGGCCGGACGGATGGCGTGCAAGCCACTTGCGCGCCATCCGGCGCAGGGACACATCCATGGCGGGGTCGGCGGCAACCGCCTCGATTCCGCGCCACGCCAGCGCGTGCGATTCCTCGCTGACCACGTAGCTTTCATCTCCACCGGCCTGCACCACGTAGCGCACGTCGTAGTGCCAGTGCGCCGGCACGCCCTTGTGCTCCGGGATCCAGTGCCGGTCCAGGTCGAAGATCCCCGACCAGATCCCCGCTCCGAGCGCGAGGCCGGTCAGGCCTGACTCTTCCTCCGCCTCGCGCAGCGCCACCCGCGCCAGATTGCGGTCGCCATCCGCATGCCCACCCGGTTGCACCCACAGCCCCAGCTTGCGGTGGTGGGTGAGCAGGGTGCGGTCGCCATCGGCGCTGACCAGCCACGACGACGCGGTGAAGTGTCCTTCCAGCCGCTCACGCACGTAGGGATCGCCCGGATCGGCGGCCAGCGCGGCGAACTGGTCCACGCAGGCGGCCTCTTCGGGCCACTGCCGACGGTACTCGGTGAGCGCCGCGACAAAGTCATCGCGGGCTGTTTCCAGGTCAGTCATGCTGCATTGCGCCAATCAGGAACCGGGGGTCGCCAATTATCGGTCATCCGCCGGTCCATCCGGCTACCGTGCCTTCCGGCGCTTGTGAACATTGGCCTGCTTTGGCAAGGTACGGCGGCCGTTGCGCTGTCATCCTGCGCGTCGTCATGATGTCTAACGGAAGTGAAGCAATGACGCCCGAACCATCCCGCGAGCAGCCTCGCGAGCCCAGCCTGCTGCAGGCCTTCACCCCGCTGCTGTTCCTGGTCGCCACGCTGATCTGCGCGGTGTACCTGTACGCCGATGACGCCTCGTTCGGCGCCAACCAGATCGGGCTGATACTGGCCAGCGGCGTGGCCGCCCTGGTGGGGCTGCGCAACAGGCTGCCGTGGCACACGATCCAGGACAGTCTGGTCCACGGCGTGGCCCTGGCCGTGGTGCCGATCTTCATCCTGCTCTCGGTGGGTGCGCTGATCGGCACCTGGATCCTCAGCGGCACCGTGCCGATGCTGATTGTCTACGGGATGCAGCTGATGCACCCGGCTTATTTCTATCCGGCCGCCTGCGTGGTGTGCGCCATCGTGGCGCTGTCCATCGGCAGCTCCTGGACCGTGGCGGGCACCCTGGGCGTGGCCCTGATCGGCGTGGCCCAGGGCATGGACATGTCGCTGCCCATCACTGCTGGCGCGATCATTTCCGGCGCCTATTTCGGTGACAAGATGTCGCCGATCTCGGACACCACCATCATTGCTCCGGCCGCCGCCGGCGCCGAGCTGTTCGCCCATATCCGTCACCTGACCTGGACCACCTTCCCCAGCATGGCGATCGCGCTGGTGCTGTTCACGATAGTGGGCCTGAGCGAGACCGGCGGGTCGGGCAATACAGAGTTTGGCAATTTGCCCGAACTGCTGGGCGAGCACTACAACCTGGGCTGGTACCTGCTGATCCCGATGGTGGTGCTGTTCGCGCTGGCAGTGCTCCGGTTCCCGGCCTATCCGGCGATCCTGCTCAGCGCGATCCTCGGCGGCGTGTTCGCGGTGGTGTTCCAGCCGGAGCTGGTGCTGGCCCTCGCAGACCGTTCGGACATTCCGCGCCCGATGGCCCTGCTGGCGGGCGCCTGGCAGGCCCTGTTCGAGGGTTACCAGGCCAACACCGGCAATGCAGACGTGGATGAGCTTCTCAGCCGCGGCGGCATGATCAGCATGCTCAATACGGTATGGCTGATCATGTGCGCCCTGGGCTTCGGCGCGGTGATGGAAAAGACCGGGCTACTGGAGCGCATGATCCGCAGCGTGCTGGCACGGGTGAAGTCGGCCGGCTCGCTGATCGCCGCCACCATCGCCACTGCGTTCGGCACCAACGTGGTCGCCGCCGACCAGTACATGGCACTGGTGCTGCCGGGTCGCCTGTACCAGCCCGAATTCCGCCGCCGTGGCCTGGCCCCGGTGAACCTGTCCCGGGCGCTCGAGGACGGCGCGACCATCACCTCGCCACTGGTGCCTTGGAACACTTGCGGCGCCTACATGGCCGCCACCCTGGGCGTGGCGACGCTGGATTACCTGCCCTACGCGTTCTTCAACCTGGTCGGGCCGGTAGTCGCCCTGGTGATGGCTTACACCGGCTTCAAGATTCTGCGCCTGTCCCCGGAAGAGATGCCGGGTACAGACCCGGTGGCCAATCGGGACGCCATCTTGCACCCCGAACCAGCCCCGGCCGCGGTCAGGGACTGACGGGTATAGTGCCCCGCCATTTCGCAGCCAGCAGCAGCCATCCCCAACATGACCACCCTGCCCTACGACCAGCACCGGTTCCACGAGGCGTGCGCTGAGCTCGCAGCCAATGTGCGCGAATTGGCGGCCCGCGGCTGGACCCCGGCCACCAGCAGCAACTTCTCCCGCCGGATCGATGGCGGCCACGCGGCCATCACCATCTCCGGCCGCGACAAGGGCAAGCTGGGCGAATCGGACCTGATGGTGGTCGATATGTACGGCCGCGCGGTTGGCAGTGACCACCGGCCTTCGGCGGAAACCCTGCTGCACACCCAGCTGTACCGGCGCTTTGCCGACGTGGGCTGCGTGCTGCACACCCACTCGCGCAACCAGACGGTGGCCTCGCGGCTGTTTGCCGCTGCAGGTGGCGTCAGGCTTGCGGGCTATGAGCTGCTGAAGGCCTTCGCCGGCAACAGCACCCATGAAACGGTAATCACTGTGCCCGTTCTGCCCAACAGCCAGGACATGCCCGCCCTCGCCGCCCAGGTTGAAGCGCTGCTGGACCAGGGGCCGATGTGGGGCTATCTGATCGACGGGCACGGGCTGTATGCCTGGGGCCACGATGTGGCCGAGGCACGCCGCCACCTGGAGGCGTTCGAGTTTCTGCTCGGCTGCGAGCTGGAGCTGCACAGGCTGACCGGTGGCCACACGGTGTTCCATCCGGACGCACCTGCAGGCTGATATTCTGGGGATCCCTGCGGATTTCCCACGAAAACGATGAGCCGACTGCGCGTCTTCGCCAACGATTCACCTGACACGCCCCTGCTGGTCACCGAGGATGGCGACCGGATCGCCAGCGAGCTGGCCGCGATCGGCGTGACCTTCGAGCGCTGGCAGGCCGCGCACCCGGTGGAGCCTGGGGCAAGCCAGGAAGAAGTGCTGGCCGCCTATCGCCAGGACGTGGACCGGCTGGTGGCCGAGCGCGGCTTCACCAGTGTGGATGTGATCAGCATCGCCCCCGACAATCCGGAGCGCGATGAGATCCGCCGCAAGTTCCTGGACGAGCACTACCACCGCGAGGACGAAGTGCGCTTCTTCGTGGCCGGTTCCGGTCTGTTCACCCTGCACGTGGACGGCAAGGTGTACGAGATCGAGTGCGTCAAGGATGACCTGATCGCGGTGCCGGACGGCACCACCCACTGGTTCGACATGGGCCCGCGCCCCAATTTCGTGGCCATCCGGTTTTTCCAGCAGCCCGACGGCTGGGTCGGATATTTCACCGGTACCGACATCGCCCAGCGCTTCCCGCGCTACGGCGAGGCCTGAGCACGCCAAGGAGACCCGATGTCCCGCATCATCCTGACCGATATCGAAGGCACCACCAGCAGCATCGCCTTCGTCAAAGAGGTGCTGTTTCCCTATGCGCGCCGGGAAATGCCGCGCTTCGTGCGCGTGCGTGGCCAGGATCCGGAGGTCCGGCGCTGGCTGGACGAAGTGGCCACCGAACTTGGCGGCGTCTGCCAGGACGGCATGATCGCGGAGACGCTGCAGGGCTGGATCGACCAGGACCTCAAGCACACCGCGCTCAAGGCCCTGCAGGGCATGCTGTGGGCCGACGGCTACCGCAACGGTGACTTCGCCGCACCGGTCTATCCCGACGCGGTGGAACGGCTGCGGCAGTGGCACGGTGAAGGTCGTACCCTGGCGGTCTATTCGTCCGGTTCCGTCCCCGCCCAGGTGCTGCTGTTCTCCCACACTGACGCCGGCGACCTGAGCCCGCTGTTTTCCGCCTGGTTCGACACCGAGGTCGGCGGCAAGCGCGAGGCCGAAAGCTATGCGCGTATCAGCCGGCGCCTGGACGTGCCTGCCGAAGACGTGCTGTTCCTGTCCGATGTGGTGGAAGAGCTGGACGCAGCCCGCGCCGCCGGCATGGCGACCACCCTGGTCGACCGCCGCCAGGACTACCCGCAGCCGCGCACCGGCCCCGCCGCCGGCAACCACACCCGGGTGGAGTCCTTCGATGGGATCGTTCCGTAAAGCGCGGCATGGCTGGCGCACCGCGCTGGCACTGGTCCTGGCAGGACTGTTTGCCGCGGCCCCGGTCCTGTCGGCGATCCCGGAAGATGAAACGCTGCCCGAGCGCGACCGGCGCCTGATCGCAGCGGCGCTGGAAGCCATGCCGGCACAACAGCCTGGAAAGCCCGACCTGTACGTGGTCGGATTTGCCGGCGACGGCAACGAAGACGTGTTCCGCAACGAGGTGTTGTATCTGGAGCAGCTGATGAACGCGCGCTTCCAGGCCGACGGCCGGGTCATCGGCCTGGTCAACCATCCCGACAGCCTGGACGAGGATGCTCCCAGGCCACTAGCCACGCTCGAGAACCTCAGCCAGGCCCTGGCCGGCGTGGGCACGGCAATGGATCCGGACGAGGATCTGCTGCTGCTGTTCATCACCACCCATGGCAGCGAGGAGCACGAGCTGGTGGTGGACCTGCCGCCGATGCTGGAAGAAGAAATCACCGCGGACCAGCTGGCCGGTGCCCTGGGAGATTCCGGCATCCGCAACCGGGTGGTGGTGGTTTCGGCCTGCTATTCCGGAGGTTTCCTGCCGGCGCTGCGCAGCCCTACCGGCGTCACCATCACCGCGGCCCGCAAGGACCGCACCTCTTTTGGCTGTGGCGCGGCCTCCCAGGTGACCTACTTCGGCCAGGCCTGGCTGGTGGACGCGCTCAACCAGCACGATGACTTCATTGCCGCGTTCCGGGACGCGCGCAAGCGGGTCGCTGCGCGCGAGGTGGAGGGCGAGTACACGCCTTCGCTACCGCAGATCCACGTGGGTACGCAGATCGAACCGGTGCTGGACGCGTGGCGCAAATCGTTCCAGCCGGGCCCGCCAGTTCCCTATCCGCACCCCGTTCCCTAGGTCCGGCGTCGCAACCGACGAGCCGTTCTGTCGCTACTCGTTCGGCGGCGCTTTCTCTATCAGCCGGTAATCCGTCCACGCCCGCTGTTCGCCATGCCAGCGGCCGAACGCACGCACCTCGATGCGGTGTTCGCCAGCGTCCAGATCTGTGGGCAACGCACCTCGCCACAGATGTGTGGATGGCTGCGCCTCGGGTGAGCGGTCGAAGCCCCGCAGCTCGGTGGCCAGATCATCGCGAACGTTTTCCACCACCAGCCGCGGGTCGGGCGCCGACACCCGGCGCATCGGCTGCCATTCGCCCTCGCCCACCCGGAACTCCACCCGGGTGTCCTCCAGCCCCATGTACACGTTGGCGTACACGCCCCACGCCGGATAGGCACCGCGGCGCAGTGCGCGCGGTGCATGCAGGGCCATTGCATCGGTGAAGCCGGGATCGCCGTCACCATGGTGCCCGCCACGGTGCCAGGACAGGCGGTAGCCGCCCTCGCGATCGATCACCAGCCGTGCATACCCGCTGGGGGTGCCGTCGGCCATGGTCGAGTCCGGCACGCCGTCGCTGCCTGCCACGCCGGACCAGAAAGCGCCGCTGGCGGCACCCACGTTGAACTCGTGCAGCGGCTCGGCGCCGTGCCAGCCGGACTCCGGGCCGTGGAACACGTGCTGCAGCGTATGCCGGTGCCCGCTAAGCACAAGCACCCTGGGAAAGCGCTGCAGCAGCGCGAACAGCCGCTCGCGGTCCGCGTGGCGGAAGGTTTCCCGGCCAGGCGCAGTGTCGAACAGGGGCATGTGCACCAGCAGGACCAGCAGCCGGTCGGTGGAGAGCGCAGGCAGCCAGGACTCAAGGAATTCAAACTGGTCCGGACGCAATCCGCCGATGTAGGCCGGGCGTTCCCCCGGCTGGTAGATCACGTTGTCCAGGCCGACGAAAACGGCCTCGTCCTCTTCCCAGGCAAACGTGTCGGGCCCGTATACCCCGCGGAACGAGCGTAGCGAATCCCGGTCGTGCCCGACTTCGAAATCCAGGTCGTGGTTGCCCGGCACGTGCAGCCAAGGCACGCCCAGGCTCGCGGTGACTTCGTTCAGCGCCGGATAGAGCGAGGGCACATCGTTGGTCACGTCGCCCAGGGTCACTCCCAGGCGGGCACCGTGCCTGCCACGCAGTGGGGCCACGATTGAATCGCGGTAATAGCCCACCTCGCGCAGGTTGGCGGTCTGCGGATCGCTGAATACCAGCACTTCCAGGCTGTCGTCTCCAGCGCCTTCCGGATCAGCCGGCAGCAGTTCGAAGTCGCAGCCCTGGGGCTCAACTCCGCTGCGCCAGAAGTCCGGCAGTCCATCCGCTCGCGCCGGCACCACGTATCCGGGTGGCTTGATCACGAACACGGCGCCGGCTGGTGCCGAGGCCAGGGTCCACTGCCCTTCCGGCCCGCTGGCGACCACCTGCCGTCCGTCGGATACAACAACCCCGGCCAGGCCGCCGCCTCCGGACACCCGTACGGTGCCCTGCAGGCAGCCGGCCTCCCCGGCGTGGGCGGGCAAAGCGAGCAGCAACAGCAGGCACAACCAGGCAGAACGCATACGGATTCCATGAAACGGAGGGGAGCCCGATTATGCCGCTCCCCGATGCAAACCGCGCCGCGCTGGTCTAGTCTCCACGCTGGGGCCGGGGCCCCGGGAAAAGCCATGGCTGGCAGGTCCGTCACATCCGCGATCGGGGCATACGTCTGGGCGGCCTTGCTGCTGGCGTGTCTGTGGTCGGGCATGCCCGCGGCCGCCGCACCCGTCGAGCTGCCCGCGGATGTTGATCAGCTCAGTCTCACCCCGCATCTGACCTACCGACACGACGAGCCATCGGCCGATCGCATGGAAGACGCTTTTGCTCATCTGCAGGCCGGACGGTTCGAAGCGGTCCCGGGTGACAACGCGGCGTTCGGCTTCCAGCGCGGCGCCTTCTGGTTCCACGTCGGCCTGGTGAACCGCAACCCGTCGGAACAGCGCTGGCTTCTGGTGCAGGAATATCCGCTCAGCGACCGCCTGGACATCTACGTGCGCTATGCCGATGGCCGGATCCTGCACCAGTCAGGCGGGGACCACCTGCCCTTCGATGTGCGCAGCGTGCGCTACCGGCACCCCAACTTCCAGCTGGAGCTGCCCGTGGACCAGCCGGTGGAACTGCTGGTGCGGGTGCAGAGCGAGAGCTCCATGCAGGTGCCGCTGGAGCTGTACACGCCCGCGGCCTTCACCGAACTTTCCCGCGATGCGCAGCTGGCCATGGGCCTCTACTACGGCATCCTGCTGGCGCTGTTCTTCTACAACCTGGTGCTGTGGATCTCGCTGCGCGACGCGAGCTATTTCTGGTACCTGTTCCACATCACCGCCTTCGGCCTGGTGCTGTTCACACTAAACGGATTGGGATTTGAATACCTGTGGCCCAACTGGCCCTGGCTGGCGGACAAATCCGTACCACTGTCGATCTGCCTGGCGCTGATTGGCATGAACCAGTTCACCCGCACGTTCCTCGAGCTGCCCCAGCGCTGGCCGGTGGGCAACGCCGTCAGCCTGACAGTGATCGGCTTCTTCCTGTTTTTCGGCATCGCCTCGCTCTGGCTTCCGTACCGGATCGCAACGCCGGTGGCGGCGTTGGCGGTACTGGTGGGGATTGTCTGGATCGTGACCGCCACCATCCACGTGGTCCGGCTCGGCTACCAGCCTGCTCGCCTGCTGCTGCTGGCGTGGGGCATGTTCCTGCTTGGCACGGCGGTGTTCACCCTGCTTGCCTTCGGCCTGCTGCCGAAGAACTTCTTCACCGAGTACGGTGTGCAGATCGGCTCGGCCCTGGAAATGCTGCTGCTCTCGATCGCGCTCGGCTATCGCTATGCCGGACTGCGCAACGAGAACGAGCGCATCGCCGGCGAGGCCAACGTGATGCTGGAGCGCAAGGTGGCCCAACGTACCCGGGAAGTACGCAATGCGCTGATGCAGCTGGAGGAAGTGCACGACAGGCTGCGCGAATCCAGCCGCCGCGACGGCCTGACCGGCCTGTACAACCGCACATGGTTCCACGAGTCGTTCGACCGCATGGTGCGCGAAGCCCGCGACAGCGGTCGCCCGGTATCGCTGCTGATGGTGGACATGGATCACTTCAAGGCCATCAATGATCGCTACGGCCATCTGGTTGGTGACGAGTGCCTGCGCTGGGTGGCCGGCCGGATCAGCAGCGCGGCGGGAGACGATGCGCTGCTGGCGCGCTTTGGCGGCGAGGAGTTCGTGGTGGCCCTGCCGCACCATGACCGCTCAAGGGCTGTGGCCGTGGCCGAAGCAATCTGCCAGGCGCTCAACGCTGGGCCCTGCCCTGCCGGCCCGGAGCCCATCCGGGTGACGGCAAGCATCGGCGTGCACACGCTTGGCGCGGAAGACCCGGACGATGTTGCCCAGGCTCTGGAAGTCGCCGACAAGGCCATGTACGTGGCCAAGGCGCAGGGCCGCGACCGCGTGCACAGTTCCGCCTCGATGGCCTGAGCAGCGCGCTCCGCGCGGCGCGGCAGCTCAGCTTTCGCCCTGTGAGCGGGCCTCCAGCCTGCGCTCCAGATCGGCCAGCCCCAGCCCGCGGGCGCGCAGCAGCACCAGCAGGTGGTAGACCAGATCGGCAGCTTCGCCGACGAGCGCTGCATCGTCCTCGGCCACCGCTGCCAGCGCAGTCTCCACACCCTCTTCGCCCACCTTCTGGGCGATCCGCCGCAGACCGCCTTCGAACAGGCGCGTGGTGTAGCTGCCTTCCGGCCGTTCCGCCTCGCGTTCGGCGACCAGCGCGTCCAGCGTTGCCAACACGCCAGCGCCGGGAGCTCCGGCAAAGCAGCTGGGCCGCTGCAGGTGGCAGGTGGGCCCGTGCGGACGGGCCAGCACCAGCAGCGCATCGCCGTCGCAATCGGCCTGCACGGACACCAGCTCGAGCACGTGTCCTGAACTCTCGCCCTTGGTCCACAGCCGGCGCTTGCTGCGGCTGAAGAAGGTCACCAGCCGCAGTTCCAGCGTGGCGGCCAGCGCGGTGCGGTCCATGTAACCCAGCATCAGCACGCGCAGGCTTTCGGCATCCTGGACGATGACCGGCAGCAGGCCATCGCTCTTGTCCCAGTCCAGGGTGCCGCCGTCGGGAGCTTGTGGGGTCAAACAATCATTCACTGCGTACCTCGATCCCCCGCGTGCGCAGGGCGGCCTTGAGTTCGGGAATACTGATCGTGCCGCTGTGAAATACGCTGGCAGCCAGCGCGCCGTCAACATCGGCCTGCTCGAATGCCTCGATGAAGTGTTCCAGCGCACCGGCACCGCCGGATGCGACCAGCGGCACGCTGCAGACTTCACGCACGGCGGAAAGCTGGGCGATATCGTAACCGCGGCGCACGCCGTCGCTGTCCATGCAGTTGAGTACGATCTCGCCCGCGCCCAGGCGCTGCGCCTCGACTACCCAGTCGAGCGTGCGCAGCCCCAGCGACCGGGTCCGGTCGGGGTCACCGGTATGGCTGCGAACGCGCCACTCGCCATCCGGTTCGCGGATCGAATCGATTCCCACCACCACGCACTGAACCCCGAAGGCTTCGGCCAGCTCACCAATCAGCGCCGGACGCTCCAGCGCGGGCGTGTTGATGGAGACCTTGTCGGCACCCGCATTGAGCACCGCCCGGGCCGTGGCCACGTCGCGGATGCCGCCGGCCACGCAGAACGGGATGTCCAACAGCGCGGAGACCCGTTCGATCCAGCGGTAATCCACGGAGCGCCCCTCCGGGCTGGCGCCGATGTCGTAGAACACCAGCTCGTCCGCGCCCTGGTCGCGGTAGCGCAGCGCCAGTTCGGCGATGTCGCCCATGTCGACGTGGTCGCGGAAGCGCACGCCCTTGATCACCCGGCCATCGCGCACGTCCAGGCAGGGAATGATCCGGCGGCTCAGCATCCCGCTGCCTCCAGCGCCTGCGACAGCCGGAAGCGTCCGTCCAGCAGCGCCCGCCCCAGCACGATGCCTGCGCAGCCCGCATCCCGCGCTGCGATCACGTCTTCCACCGCTGACACGCCGCCCGAAGCCTGCACTTCCAGTCCGGGTGCAATGGCCCGCAGGTGGGCGTAAAGCGCCAGGCTGGCGCCGGTGAGCATGCCGTCGCGGACGATGTCGGTGCTCAGCAGGTGACGCAGACCGGCCTGCCGGTAGCGATCGGCAAGCTCGTCCAGGGTCTGCGCGCCGGTCTCGGTCCACCCGTGTACGGGCAGGCGCCAGACACCTTCGTCGTCGAGACGTGCGTCCAGCGCGACGGTGATGCGCTGTGCGCCGAACTCTTCGATCCAGCCGAGCACCAGCTCGGGCTCGCGCACCGCCAGCGATCCGATCACAACCCTTGAAGCACCCGCCTCCAGCAGCTGGACGACGTCGTCGCGACTGCGCACGCCGCCGCCGGTCTGCACCTTCAACCGTCCCTCCACGGCAAGTGTCTGCAGCAGCGGCAGCAGCGTGTAGCCGCCGCTGCGTGCCGCATCCAGATCCACCAGATGCAGCCACTGCGCGCCCTCGTCGGCATAGCCCCGCGCCACGCCCAGCGGATCGTCGCCGTAACGGGTCTCGCGGGCATAGTCGCCCTGGGCCAGCCGCACCACGCGTCCGTCGCGCACGTCTATTGCCGGATAAAGGATGAATCCTGTGCTCATGTTCCCGCCTCGATGAAGTTCTGCCACAGGCGCGTGGGGAGCGTTCCGGATGGAGCTGCCCCGGCCACGCGCACTACAGCGCGCCTTTGGTGCTGGGGAGCTCCTTGCCCTCGCGCCGGATCGCCTGGCGCAGTGCGCGCGCCAGGGCCTTGAAGGCGGCTTCGATCTTGTGGTGATCGTTGTCGCCGCGTACCGACAGGTGCAGGTTGAGCCCCGCGGCGTCGCTCAATGAGCGGAAGAAATGCGGCACCAGCTCGGTGGGCAGGTCGCCCACCTTCTCGCGGCGGAATTCGCCCTCGAACACCAGCCACGGCCGGCCGCTGAAATCCAGCGCCACGCTGGCCAGCGCCTCGTCCATTGGCAGGGTGAATCCATACCGGCCGATACCGCGCTTGTCGCCCAAGGCTTCGCGCAGCGCCTGGCCCAGCGCCAGTGCGGTGTCCTCGACGGTGTGGTGCTCGTCGATGTGCAGGTCGCCGGTGGTTTCGACCTCCAGCGCGAACCCGCCGTGCTTGCCGATCTGCTCCAGCATGTGGTCGTAGAACGGCAGGCCGGTGCTGACCTTCGGCTCGGCCACCAGGTCCAGGTCAACACGGATGCGCACCTGCGTCTCGCGGGTATCCCGCCGCACTTCGGCCCGGCGCGGCGCATCCGCCAGCTCGTGGGCAATGCCGGCCCAGTCCCACTCGCCGCCGAACTGCTCCGTGCGCAGCAGGAAGCCGCGGATGCCCATGTTGGCGGCGAAGGCGTTGTCGGTATCGCGGTCGCCAACCATGGCCGACCGCTGCGGGTCAAAGCTCCGCTCGCGCAGGTAGTGCAGCGCCAGACCGATCCCTGGCTTGCGCGTGGGCAGGTTGTCCTCCGGCCAGCTGGTATCGATCAGCACTTCGCGGAACGTGATGCCCTGGCTCTCCAACACCTGCATCATCAGCGCGTGCGGTCCATCGAAATCGGCCTGCGGATAGCTTTCGCTGCCCAGCCCGTCCTGGTTGCTGACCATCACGAACTCGTATCCGGCGTCGCGCAGCTTCAGCAGCGCCGGGATCACCCCCGGTACAAAGCGCAGCTTGTGATACGCGTCGATCTGGAAGTCCTCGGGCTCCTCGATCAGGGTGCCGTCGCGGTCGATAAAAAGGATCGGGGTACTCATGGGGTGGGCCCGGTGCAACACGACGAAAGGATTTCCAGAACGCGCTCGTTCTGATCGGGGGTACCTACGGTGATCCGCAACGCATCGTCCAGCTGGCAGGCGGCGCGCTGGTCGCGCACTACGACCCCGGCTTCCAGGAGCGCCCGAAACGCACGGTCGGCATCGGCAAGGCGGACCAGCAGGAAGTTGCCTTCCGACCGATAGACCCGGCGCACGCCCGGGAGCGCCGCCAATGCCTGGCGCAGGCGCTCGCGTTCGCTGCGCACCAGTTCGACATGCTTCGTCGTGTATTCCAGTGCTTCCGGCGACAAAGCGGCCAGCGCAATGTCCACGCAGGGCGCCGGCACCGGATAAGGCGCCTGGCAGCGGCGCAGTACGGCGATCAGCTCGGGCGCGGCAATGACCGCTCCAACCCGCGCCCCGGCCAGGGCATGTGCCTTGGACAAGGTACGCAGCACCGCGAGATTGGGGTGGCTTGCCATCAGGCTGATCGCCGAAGGCCGGGAGGAAAACTCGCCGTACGCTTCGTCAATCACCAGCAGGGCTCGGCCCTCCAGCCGGCGCGCAAGTGATGCAATTGCCTGCAGGGACACCGGATTGCCGGTGGGGTTGCCCGGCGAGCACAGGAACACCAGCTTGGCGCCAGCCGCGATGGATCCTTCGGCCAGCGCATCAAAGTCGGGAGCGAAGCCATCCTCGCCGTCCACCAGCGGCACTTCCAGCAGCGGTGCGCCCTGCAGCCGGGCGCTGACCGCATACATGCCGAACACCGGCGGCGTCACCGCCACCGCGTCGCGTCCGGGCGCACACAGGGCACGCACCAGCAGGTCAATGGCTTCGTCACTGCCGCGGCCAACCAGCAGCTGTTCCGGCGAGCAGCCGTATACACGCGCCAGCGCGACCGTCAGCTCCGGCGGCTGAGGCTCGGGATAGCGCCGGCAGGTACCGGATGGGTCGCCGGAGCTCGCCCAGGCGGATTCGTTGGCATTGAGCCAGACCTCTCCCTGCAGGCGCTGGCTGCGCGCCGAACCGTATCCGGCGAAGCCGCGCAGGTCTTCGCGCACCAGCTCCAGCACGCTGCTCATGCCGCCTCTCCCAGCCGCAGCCGCACCGCATTGGCATGGGCTTCAAGCCCCTCGGCCTGCGCCAGGGTGATAGCACAGGGGCCGATCGCCGCTATACCTTCCGGCGTTGCCGCCTGGACGCTGATGACTGTCTGGAAGCTGGCCACCGACACCCCGCTCCACGCGCGCGCGGCGCCGTTGGTGGGCAGCACGTGGTTGGTGCCGCTGCAGTAGTCGCCCAGGGCTTCGGGAGTGTGATCACCCAGGAAGACGGAACCTGCTGCCTGCACCCGCTCCAGCCAGGCTCGCGGCTCGCGCAGCGCCAGGATCAGGTGTTCGGGCGCATAGGCATTGCTGATCCGGAAGGCTTCTTCCAGCCCGTCGACGATGATCAGGCGCGACCGGGAGAGCGCCTGCGCCGCGATCCCGGCACGCGGCAGAAATTCAAGCTGCCCGGCAAGCTCCCGCTCCACCGCATCGATCAGCGCTTCGCTGTCGGACAGCAGCAGCACCTGCGAGTCCGGACCGTGCTCGGCCTGCGACAGCAGGTCGGCGGCAACCCAGGCGGCATTGGCCCCGGCATCGGCGATCACCAGCACCTCGGATGGTCCGGCGGGCATGTCGATGGCCACGTTGCCCGACTGCGCAAGCTGCTGCTTGGCTTCGGTCACCCACGCATTGCCGGGCCCGAACAGCTTGTCGCAGGCAGGCACGCTGCCGGTGCCGAGCCCCATGGCCGCGATCGCCTGCGCGCCACCCAGCTTGAATACCCGCGCCACACCGGTCATCCGCGCTGCCACCAGCACGGCCGGATCAGCGCTGCCATCGGCCCGGGGCGGCGTACACAGTACCGCCCCGGCACACCCCGCCAGGCGCGACGGCACGCCGAGCATCAGGGCAGTTGAGGGCAGCGGCGCGCTGCCGGCCGGCACATACAGACCCACCCGGCGGATCGGTCGCACCACGCGCTCGCACACCACGCCCGGGGCAGTCTCCACCGCGTAGGGCTGGGTCATGCCCGCGCGGTGAAATGCCTCAATCCGGCCGGTCGCCTCGGCCATGGCGTCCCGCAGTGTCCGGGGCAGCGCGGCCTTGGCGGTGGCAAATTCTGCTTCGCTCACCTCTAGCCTGTCCAGCGCAACGCCGTCCAGTCGCGAGGTGATGGCACGCAGCGCAGCGTCACCGCCGGTGCGGACTTCGTCGACTAGAGCGGAGACGGTGTCGCGCACTTCAGCCGCAATGGCTTGTACCGGCCGTGCCAGCGCGTCACGACGTGCATCCGCGTCCAGCGACGACCAGCGCAACCGCTGGATGGACAGCTGGCTCATGCCAGGCTCCTTTCAACCGGCAGCACCATCAGGCTGCGTGCGCCGGCCCTGCGCAGTTCCTCCAGCCGCTGCCAGGTCATCTCGCCGCGGCACAGCGTCTGCAGCGCCAGGGTGTCCTCGCCATCCAGCTGCATCACCGTGGGGCGGTCCGCATCGGGCAGCAGCTTGAGTACATCGTCCACCCGCGCCCGGTCCGCCTGGAACATCAGCAGGCGGCTGTCCTTGAGCCGCAGCACGCCATCCATGCGTCGCAGCAACAGCTGCAGCAGGTCGGCACGCACATCGGCAAACGCCTGCACCGGGGCGGCCAGCACCGATTCGCTCTGCAGCAGGGTAAGCACCGGCTTGAGCTGGTTGGCAGCCAGCGTGGCGCCGCTGGAGACCAGGTCGCAGATCAGGTCCGCCTGTCCGAGCCGGGGCGCGATCTCCACCGAGCCTGAGAGGAAGACCGCCTCGGCGTCGATGCCCTGTCCCTCCAGCCACTGGCGGACCAACTGCGGGTAGCTGGTGGCGATGCGCTTGCCGCGCAGCTGTTCCGGCCCCTGCCAGTCCCACGTGTCGGGTACGGCCAGGTCCAGGCGGCAGCCGCCGAAGCCAAGCGCACGGATCTCCTGCGCCACCTGCGGGGTGCCTGCCAAGGCCCGCTCCGCAGTCTGTTCGGCCAACACGTTGCGACCGACGATACCGAGGTCACACACGCCGTCGGCCAGCAGGCCGGGAATATCGTCGTCGCGGACCAGCAGCAGATCGATCGGCAGCGATTCGCCGTAGCAGAACAGGCGGTCGCGGCTTTCGCGCCAGTCCAGGCCGCAGGATTTCAACAGAGCGCGCGAAGGCTCGCCGAGGCGGCCGGACTTCTGGATGGCAATGCGCAGGCGGTCACGCGCCGCGCCAGTGACAGGTGGACTCATGGCGGGCAGGCTCAGTGGGAAGGAGCGAGATGGGGGTATTGCTTGCTCACGGCCGCGGCATAGCCGTCTTCGCCGTACTCGATGGTGCGGGCGACCCGGCCAACGGTGGTCACGCTGACGCCGGTACGCTCGTGGATCTCCCGGTACGGGACGCCTTCCAGCAGCAGGGGCACCACGCGCCAGCGATCGGCCATGGCCTCCAGCTCGGCGGGCGTGCACAGGTCGCGCAGGAACGCGGCGACCTCTTCCGGGCTGTCCAGGGCGGCCAGCGCTTCGGCCAACGCCCGGAACGGGGCATCGGCTTCCTTCTTTTGACGCGGGGCGGCACGTTGTTTCACCGCGCTAATGTAATAGCACGTTATTACATTGTCAAATGCCGCGCCGATGGCATTTGGATCCCGGGGTACCCTTGGACTGACAGCTGCGGGGCTGCCCGCACGCCGGAGAACGAAATGGATGTCCGACTCTTGACCCTGCTGCTGTGTTTTTTCCTTGCCGTTCCGCACAGCTCAGCCGCGCCCGGGGACGGCTGTAGCGTTCCTCCGGATGGCGGGCCAGTCAGCTCGCGCGCGGCACTGGATGCCTGGCTGCAGCGCTGCCCTTCCCCGCTCCGGCATATGACACCGGGCGCGCGGGGGCGCTTTCTGGATTCACTTGATTTCAACGAACGTGGCGTCACCCGGCTGCCCATCGGCGACCTGTCCAGTGAGCTGACCCGCGAAGAGATCGGGCAGGTTTTCGCGCTGCTCGGCCTGCCAGCTGCAGGCGCACCCGCCGGCATCAGCCCGAAGGAGGCAGCATGGCTGCGGAACGACGCCCGCCAGGCGGCGCGCAGCGGCGGCGCGAGCGATACGGAGCTGCGTTTCAACGCCCTGTATTACGCAGAGCTGGGCGCTCCCGGTGACGGGTCCGGCACGACCATTGCCGCGCTCTATGACGCCCTCTTTCCCGCCGAACATTTCCCGGAGGATATCTCCGGGGCCTCCATCCATGACGTCAGGCTGATGTACCGGGCCGCGTTGCTGGCGTCATGGAACGGCTATCGCGCCACCCACGTTACCGCGGCGACGCAAGTACTGGCTGAACTGGAAAAACACGGTGTCGCCACGACGGAAGAACTGACATCGATGCATGAGGTACTGGTACGAGCCGGACAGCTGGAAGAAGCCCGGCACTTCGCCGTCCGCCACGCCGCGGTCGGCCTGGAGCCGCTGCCGCCGTTCCACGAACCGGTTCCGGTTGCCAATGACGTCCCCAGCATTCTCCGGCTGTCGGCGGACGGGGATGGGCTGATGCACGAAGCCGTGGAACTGGAATCCGTGCGGATCGTGGTGGTGGCCGGCCCGGGCTGCCGCTACAGCCATGCCGCCGCCCGTGCGATTGCACAGGATCCCGAGCTCGGCCCCGTCTTCCGGGACCATGCACTGTGGCTGGCCTCGCCCAGCCAGCTGGACAACATCCGGGCGCTGCAACGCTGGAATGACGCACATTCAGGTGCTCCGCTCGTGATCGCGGCGTCGCACGAACGCTGGCCGATGCTCGACCTCGACACCGTGCCGCAGTTCCACGTCTTCCGGGACGGTCAGCTGGCAGCCAGCGTCACCTCGGGATGGCCGCTGGAAGAAGGCAACCGCGAAGCGGTGCTGGCGGCCCTGCGCAGTGCGGGGCTGGCGGCGGACCGGTAAGGTCCGCGCGCCAGCCGCATGGCAGCTCCGGCCAGCCCGGCCGGGCTGTCAGCCCTCGCCGGCCTCGGCCCGGCGCGCGGCTTCCAGCAGGCTGCCACTGGCCACCAGCCGCACGGCCTCGGCCACTTCACCATCCATTGCACGGTCGCGCTCCAGGAAGGCAATACGTTCGCGCAGGGCGTCGTGGGCTGCAGAAACCGCAACGCCCGGATGATAGGGCTCGGAAGCGGCGAGCTCGACGCGCAGCGCGTCCACTTCTTCCAGGAACCGTTCGCCGTCCGGGTGATCCGGGGCCGGAGCGCCCTGCACCTTGGCAGCGAACCCGGCGGCGTCGGTGTTGCGCGCCAGTTCGCGTGCGGCGTTGATCATGTCCCGGCGCAGGTCGAGCGCCTGGGCGGCGGTGTAGAGCTCCAGCGCCAGCACCTTGCCCAGGTCATCGGCCATCGCCAGCACGTGGCGGGCCTCGTTGGCGCCCATGGACACGTGGTCTTCGGCATTGGCGCTGGTGGGTATGGAGTACACGCTGGCCGGATGGGCCCGGGTGGCCAGATCGTTGACGATCGCCGCCGCCGTGTACTGCACGATCATGTGCCCGGACTCGGTACCGTCCTCGTTGCCGATCAGGAAGGCCGGCAGGCCGTCGTTGGTGGCCGGGTCAACCAGCTTGTTGAGGCGGCGCTCGGAGATCGAGGCCAGCACCGGGATTGCCGCCTTCACGTAGCTGAGCGCCAGCGCCAGCGGCATGCCGTGGAAATGGCCGGCGGAGATGACCTGCTCTTCCACGTGCTCGGCCAGCTGGTCCGGGAACACCAGCGGATTGTCAGTGACCGCGTTGAGCTCCACATCCAGCACCCGGCACGCCTGCGCCAGCGCATCACGCACCGCACCGTGCACTTGTGGGATGCAGCGCAGCGAATAGCTGTCCTGCGGCTGGTGCTTCTTGCCGCCGCGGAAGGGCTTGAAGCGCTGGTAGAACTTTTCCCGTCCGTGGCGCTGGCTGGCCGGCACCCAGTCCCAGCCGATGTCAAAGCTCAGGGCCTGGGCCTGCCCGCCTTCCCAGCTGTCGGGGAGCCACTGCCGGAATCGGGGCACCAGGTGATAGGAAATGTCCGCCAGTGTGGAGCCCTGCAGCAGCGCCCGCAGGCGCGCTGCCACTTCCACCTGCCCCGGATGCGGGCGCAGCGCGTGCACCTGTTCGGCAAAGGCACCCAGGCGCCCGGCGAAGGCGTCCAGGGTCATGGCTGCGGCCAGGTCGGCGGTATCGGCCAGCCGTTCCAGCCGGTCCAGGGCCAGTACGCCCATGGCCAGCATCTGCGCGGTGCCGTTGTTCAGCGCCAGGCCTTCCTTGTAGGACAAGGTGACCGGTTCCAGCCCCGCACGGCGCAGGGCCTCGGACCCCACCATGCGCTCGCCCTGGTAGAAGGCTTCGCCGCCGCCCAGCAGCACGATCGCCAGGTGCGAGAGCGGCGCCAGATCGCCCGACGCGCCGACCGAACCCAGTTCCGGCACCACCGGCACAATACCGGCGTTGAGCATTGCGGTCAGCGCCTGCAGCGTTTGCACGCGGATGCCGGAATGCCCCTTGAGCAGGGTGTTGATGCGGATGCAAAGCATCGCCCGCACCACTTCCGGCGACATCGGCTCGCCGATGCACACCGCGTGGGTGAGGATCAGGTTCTGCTGCAGCTCCGCGTGCAGCGAGCGCCCGGACGGCTTCGCACCGGGCAGCTTGTCGCGCAGTGGGTGCGCGCCGAGCAGCTTGTCGGCATTGCTGCCGAACCCGGTGGAAACGCCATAGATGGGTTCCTCACGGCGCACCTGCTCGGCGAGGAAGTCGGCGGCGCGGGCAACCTTCTCCAGCGCGCCGGGATCAAGCTCGACCGACGCACCGTTGGCGATCATCACCAGCTGGCCGCGGGTCAGCGAAGCGCCATCCAGACAGATATGTTTCATGCACCTTCCCCGTTGCTACCCAGTGCGCCCGGGATGCGCAGCTGTTCGCGCTCCACCCGCAGCGCGCTGGCCACTTCGTCTTCCGCCACTTCGAACTGTTCGCCGCGGCGCAGGTCTTTCACCGCCACCACGCCGCGGACAGCCTCGTCCTCGCCGCGGACCACCACGAAGCGGATGCCGGCCCGGTCCGCATACTGGAACTGGCGGCCCAGTTTGCGCGGCTCCATCTGGGTTTCCACGTTCAACCCGGCGGCGCGCAGGCGCTGGGAGAGGGCCAGCGCGTGATCCAGGCCCGCGTCGTCCATCAGGGTGACCAGCACATCCACGGTGCTGTCGGCCATGTCGACCAGGCCGGCATCGCGCAGCTGCCAGAACAGGCGGGTCAGCCCGATCGAGATGCCAACGCCGGGCAGCTTCGATTTCGTGTAGTGGCTGGCCAGGTCGTCGTAGCGCCCGCCGGAGCAGATCGAGCCGATCTGCGGGTAATCATCCAACGTCGTCTCGTAGACCATGCCGGTGTAGTAATCCAGGCCACGCGCGATCGACAGGTTGATCGCGTAGTCGGACTCCGGCACGCCCATCGAACGCAGGCGCTCCAGCGCATCACGCAGCTCCGCCCTGCCCTCTTCGAACAGCGGCGTACCGGGGCCCAGCGCATCCAGCCTGGCCAGCGCGTCATCGTGGCCGCTGGAGCGGACCTGCGAGAACGACATCAGCTTGGCGACCGCATCGGCACCCAGGTTGAAGCCTTCGCCCAGCAGGGTGTCGCGCACGGCATCGGCGCCGCGCTTGTCGAGCTTGTCCAGCTCGCGCAGCACCGCCAGCTGCTGGTCACCCTCGATGTCCAGGCCCTCGAACCAGCCGCGCAGCAGCTTGCGATGGTTCATCCGGATGGTGAACCCGCCCAGCCCCAGCGCCTTGAACACGGAGTGGATCACCGCCGGAATCTCGGCGTCATAGCGCGGCGACAGCGCGTCCTTGCCGATCACGTCGATATCGCACTGGTAGAACTCGCGGAAGCGCCCGCGCTGGGCGCGTTCGCCACGGTACACGCGCTGCATCTGGTAGCGGCGGAAGGGGAATGCCAAGTCGTGCTCGTGTTCGGCCACGTAGCGGGCCAGCGGCACGGTGAGGTCGAAGCGCATCGCCATGTCCGGCCGCCCTTCGTCACCCTTCTCCAGCGCGCCGGTGGACTGGACGAAATACACCTGGCGCTCGGTCTCGCCGCCGGACTTGGTCAGCAGCACGTCGGACAGTTCGAATACCGGGGTCTCGATCGGCAGGAAGCCGAAACCCTCGAAACTGCGGCGGATGGTGTCGAGCATGCGCTGGAACGCGATCTGCTCGCGCGGCAGCAGCTCCATGACCCCGGGCGGGGTACGCGGCTTGATCAATTCGGTCTCCGGATGGTGCGGCGGAAAAGAGACACAGT
Organism: Luteimonas sp. A478; assembly: GCF_054052025.1. Lineage (NCBI taxonomy): Bacteria > Pseudomonadati > Pseudomonadota > Gammaproteobacteria > Lysobacterales > Lysobacteraceae > Luteimonas > Luteimonas yangxiaopingae. The sequence continues at coordinate 763,684 of NZ_JBSVRF010000001.1, forward strand.
TTAGCCGTTTGGGCCGTTGGCCCGGTCCTTCCGCCGATATGCAGACAACAAAAAACCGGCGCTGGGCCGGTTTCTTGATTCGCCAATATTTTGGTCGGGGAGACAGGATTCGAACCTGCGACCTCTACGTCCCGAACGTAGCGCTCTACCAGGCTGAGCTACACCCCGACGGCGAGCCGGTAATTATAGGTAGCAATTGCCGGGCAGGCAAGAGGTGAATCCACCGTGGCAGGAACTCCTGCTGCCAACCCCCGGCACCGGACTATTTTTCCAGGGCCTGCAGGCGACCACGAAGCTCATCAAGCCGCAGCGCTGCGGCGGCCCCAGGCGATACGCGGGCCTGCAGGCTGGACTCCGGGCTGCGTCCGTCACCTGCACTGTCCACCGATTCGGCCGCCGCCCGGTAGGCATCACGGAACGGCACGCCTGCAGCCGCCTGCTCCACGGCCACGTCGGTCGCGTACATCCCGGCATCGATGGCCGCTCGCATCCTTTCCGGCTGCCAATCCAGGTTCTCCAGCAGCGCGGGCAGTAGCTCCAGCCCGGCCAGTCCGCGGCCGAAGCCGTGGAAGATCGCGCCCTTGCTGGCCTGCAGATCGCGGTGGTAGCCCGAAGGCAGCGACAGCAGCTGCTCGATCTCGGTGCGCGCCGCTGCCACGCTGGCGTGCACGGCGCGCATCAGCTCGATCACGTCAGGATTGCGCTTGTTGGGCATGATCGAGCTGCCGGTGGTGTACTGCGCCGGCAGGCTGACAAAGCCGAACTCGGCGCTGGTGAACAGCGACAGGTCCCAGGCCAGGCGGCGCAGGTCCAGCGTGGCCGAGCCCAGCGCTTCCAGCGCGGCCAGCTCGAACTTGCCACGCGACAGCTGAGCGTAGAGGGGGCTGACCTGCATGCGGGAAAAGCCCAGCGCGGCCGTGGTGTGGTCGCGGTCCAGCGGCAGGTTCACGCCGTAGCCAGCGGCGGTGCCCAGCGGGTTGCAGTCCACCAGCGACAAGGTGTCGGCGGCGCGACGGGCGTTGTCGATGAAGGCTTCCGCCCAGCCGGCCCACCACATGCCGGCCGAAGACACCACGGCGCGCTGCAGGTGGGTATAGCCCGGCAGCGGCAGCGCGGCCTCCGCTTCAGCGCGCTCAAGCGCAATGCGGGCAACGTCGCGGCACAGTTCCGCCGTGCGGGCCAGCTTTTCCTTCAGCCACAGGCGCGTGGCCACCAGCACCTGGTCGTTGCGGCTGCGGCCGGTGTGGATCTTCTTGCCGGTGTCACCCAGCCGCTCCACCAGCCGCGCCTCGATCGCCGAGTGTCCATCTTCGTAGCGTTCGTCGAGCACGAAGTCGCCGCTGGAAAAGTCCTCCGCCAGCGCCTCCAGTTCCCGCTCAAGATTGGCCAGCTCGTCGGCCGACAGGATTCCGATCCGCTCCAGCCCCTGCGCGTGGGCACGGCTGGCGCGGATGTCATGGAGGAAGAACTCGCGGTCCAGCAGCACGTCATCGCCGGCCAGGAAGGCCTGGATCCGTGCATCGACGGTGACACCGGGCTTTTGCCACAGCAGGTCGGACATCTGATTCTCCTGTCATTGATCTTTTTTTTTGTAGGAGCGCGCCAAGCGCGCGAAGCCGCGTGAATCCTCTCCCCGAACACCGCGAACGCAAGGGTCCGGTGGGCCCCTCCCGGTCAGGACTGTCGGCGCCATGGACGGCGCCGGCAAGCGTACATGGACGTATTCACAGCGGGTCCTGACCGGGAGGGGGCCGCCGGACCGCTGGCGGGGCTTCAGGACACGACACTGTAGACGACCAATAAAGCCACACCGTAATTCACGCGGCTTCGCGCGCTTGGCGCGCTCCTACAGGGGGATGCTTTTGAATTCTTCGAAGCCGAGGGCGAGATTGAGGTTCTGCATGGCCTGGGTGGCGGCGCCCTTGAGCAGGTTGTCGAGCGTGGCCACCACCACCACCCGGCGCCCGCCCGGCGCCACGGTAAAGCCGCCGATCTGCACGCCGTGGCGGCCGGCGATGCGGCTGACCCAGGGGGCATCTTCCAGCACTTCGATCAGGGGCTCGTTGGCGTAGCGGCGGCGATAGGTGCGCTCCACGGCCTCTGCCTCCCACGGCTCGCCCAGCCACAGGTTCACGGTCATGGTGATGCCGCGAAAATGCGGCGCTACGTGCGGCATGAACTCCACTGGCACGCCAAGATGCGCCGTGACCTCGCGCTCATGGATGTGATTGGCCAGCGCGTAAGGCATCAGGTTGTCGCGCAGCAGCTCGGGATTGTTGCGATCCGATGGCGTGGTGCCGGCACCGGAATAGCCCGACACGCCGAAGCACTGCGGCGGTCCCGCCAACTGGTCCAGCAGCGGCGCGATCGCCAGCTGCATCGCCGTGGCATAGCAACCGGGATTGGCGATGCGGCGGGCGCCGCGGAGCCTGTCGCGGCCCAGTTCCGGCAGGCCGTAGGCCCAAGAAGGGTCGAATCGATGGTCGGCTGACAGGTCAACGATCAGGCTGTCCGGCGAGCCCGCTTCGATCGCTTCGACAAACGGCGCGCCCTTGTCGTTGGGCAGCGCCAGCACCAGAGCGTCGACGCCCTCGCCCGCCGCCGCCTCAGGCGACCAGTTCCCGTAGCGAAGCTCGCCCTGGTACCCCGGCACATGGTCGGCCACCGGCTGCCCGTCCAGCTCGCGCGAAGACACGAACGCCAGTTCCAGCGACGGATGCGCCGCCACCAGCCGGATCAGCTCCGCGCCGGTATGCCCGCGCGCGCCGATGATGCCGATGCTCTTCCTGCTCATGTCTTTGCCTCCATCAGGGTCGCCGGCCGCTGCATGCTGTGCTTTACGCACGCGCGGATCACGTCGAAATCATCCAGCCCGTACCAGAAGGTCCGCCACGGCTGATGGCGGATGCAGCCATCGGATTCAGCGTGATAGAACTGGTTGACGCCGTTACCCAGGCGCGAACGCCAGAACAGCTGCGGCGTCTGTTCGCGCATCACCTGCCATACCGCCCGTCCCAGGCCTTCGCCCTGGGCTTCATCCAGCACTGCGAACTTGTCCAGGTACGGTACGCCGTCGACGTCCGTCAGGATGACCGCGGTGCGGTAGTTCTCGCTCACGTAGGCGCGCAACAGGGGGGTGTTTTCAAAGTAGTCCGGCACCAGCTCACGGCCGAAACTGGATTCGATCAGGTCGCGCAGCCGCGGCAGGTCCAATTCATCCCAGCTGCCCGCCTGCAGTACCCGCTCGCCGCGCCGCACCAGGGTGCCGGAGCCGCGGTGGGTGAACAGTTCGCGGGCCAGTTCGGCCGGCCGGGTGATGGAGACCGATGACGACAGCGGCAGCCCATCCAGCAGGTCCTTGATCTGCTGCAACTTCAGCCGCATGCCGCCGTTGATCCACTCCTGTGCCATCAGGTGCTCGTACTCGGTGGACAGGTTGATCGAGTCGATCACCTTGCCGGCCTCATCAAGCAGCCCGCCGGTGCCGGTGAGGAAGATGATCTTGTACGGGCGCAGCACCCGCACCAGCTCGTTGGCCGATACGTCGGCATTGACGTTGAGGATCTGCCCAGTGGAAGTTTCACCCAGGCTGGCGATAACCGGAATGGAACCGGCCCGCAGGCTGGCCTCGATCGGCGCCAGGTTGACCTGCCTCACCTCGCCCACAAGGCCGAGGCGCTCACGGTCCAGGTAGTCGGCTTCCAGCACGCCGCCGGTGATCGATGTCGCCCGCGCGCCTGCCTGCTGCAGGGCTTCCACCAGGCTCAGGTTGGAGGCCTGGAACACCTGGCGCACGATCGCCAGCGCCTCCGGCGTGGTGACCCGCAATCCGTCCACGGTCTGCTTTTCGATGCCTGCCGCGGACAGCTCGGCATCCAGCTGCGGGCCGGCGCCGTGGATCACGATCGGGGTCAGGCCTACCTGCTGCAGGAAGGTCAGCGAGGAGGTCAGTGCTTCCAGATCGTCGCGAAGCACCGCGCCACCCACCTTCACCACGGCGAAGCGCTTGGCATCCAGCTGCGAAAAGCGCTTCAGGTACTGGTCGATCTCGCGCGCGCTGGCCATGGAGGACAGCAGGCGGATGATGGTCTGGCGGGTCTGGAGATGAGGCTGCATGGCGTGCACGGTCGGTCAGGCGGAACGGCCTTGGCCGTTGAGGATGTCGGTGATGGTGGTGGCGTAGGTCTCCAGCTGGTCCAGCGCCACCCATTCGTCGGCGGTGTGGGCCTGGGCGATGTCACCAGGGCCAAACACCAGCGCGGTCATGCCAGCGTGGGAGAACAGCGAGGCTTCGGTCCAGAAATCCACCGCGTTGCCGATTGGCAGGCCCAGCGCATCGGCCAGATCGCGCGCCTGCAGCCTGTGCTCCTCGGCCTCGGCGATGCCGCCGGCCGGCAGCGGCGGGCCGCGGAAGGTTTCCTCGTAGTGCTCCAGCTCACCGGCGCCGGCAAAGCCGCGGAATCCATCGTGCAGGCCATCGATATCGTGCGACGGCAGCGGCCGGAAGCCGAAGCGCAACTCGGCCTGCGGCGCGATCACGTTGGCCTTGATCCCGCCCTCGACCCGGCCGATGTTGAAGCGCAGCCCGGTCAGGCCACCAAAGCGCTGGTGCGCCTGGCCGGCGGCGAAGTCCAGCGCCCGGGTGCCCCAGCGCATGGCCCGGTGCAGGGCGCTGGCGTCCAGCGCAGCGGCGCCGGAGGCATGCCCGGCCTCGCCACGAAAGCGGGCCAGCACCGAGGAGATACCGCGATGGGCCAGCACCGCCTCGCAGTTGGTCGGCTCGGCCACCACCACTTCATCAAACGGCAGCCCGCGGGCGAGGAACGCCGGAATGCAGCGCGCATCGTTGGCCTCCTCGTCGCTGGAAAACAGGAACGCCGCTTCGCCATCGCTCTGACCTGCCGCGGCGATCAACCCGGCTGCGGCGCCCTTGATGTCGCAGGCGCCGAGGCCAATCGCCCTGCCCTGTTCCACCCGCAGGGTGAGCGGGTCGGCGCTCCAGTGCGGCGAGTCCGGCACCGTGTCCAGGTGCACGTTGAACAGCCGCTTCGGCTGCCCGCGCACGGCCAGCAGCGACACCGCGCCGGCGCCATGGTCGGTCACCTCGATGCGAAAGTCCGGCAGCTGCGCGCGGATGTAATCGAAGATGCCGCCGGTATCGATCGCCCGCGGCGGATTGCGGGTATCAAACGACACCAGCGCCTCCAGGTGCGCCAGCGTGCTGTCGAGCAGGCCGCTCACCGGTTCACCCTGGCCCACAGCGTGCTGCTCATGCCGAACAGCTTGATGAAGCCCTCGGCCTCCTCCACGCCCCAATCGGCCGACTGCGCGTAGGTGGCGCCGGCGGCGATCAGCAGGTTCGGCGAGCGTACCGCCACCGCGTCCACGCGGCCGCCGGTGGTCTGCAGCACCACTTCTCCATCGACCTTCTCCTGCGAGGAAGCCAGGAAGGCTTCCAGGTCGGTCTTCAGCGGATCATGGAAGAAGCCCTCGTACACCAGCTCCACCCACTTGCGCGCCACATCCGGCTTGAAGCGGTTCTGCTGCTTGCTCAGCACCGCCTCTTCAAGCGCCCGGTGGGCAGTGAGCAGGGCCACCAGGCCCGGCGCTTCGTACACGATCCGGCCCTTCAGCCCGATCACCGTGTCACCGGTGTACATGCCGCGGCCCACGCCGTAGGAGGCGAACAGCCGATTCAGGCCGGCGAGGATCTCCTCGCCCGGCAGGCGCTTGCCGTCCAGCGCCACCGCCTCGCCGCCTTCGAACTCGACCAGTACGGTCAGCGGCTCCTCCGGCCACGCGCTGCGCGGCGCGCACCAGCCGCGCGCGCCCTTGCCCGGCACGTCCCATTCGTCGATCTCCCCGCCGGACATCGTCACGCCCAGCAGGTTCTCGTTGATGGTGTAGGCCCTCTGCTTGGCCTGCACGCCGAAGCCGCGCTCGGCCAGGTAGGCCTGTTCGTAGGCGCGGGTCTGGGTGTGTTCCTTCTGGATCTCGCGGATCGGCGCCACGATGCGCCAGTCACCCTGCGCCATGACCGCCAGGTCGAAGCGCACCTGGTCGTTGCCCATGCCGGTGCAGCCGTGGGCGATCACGTTGGTACCCAGCTCCTTCGCCCGGGCCAGGGCCGCGTCCACGATCAGGTAGCGGTCCGAGACCAGCAGCGGGTACTGGCCCTGGTAGCCCTCGCCCGCCCACACGAACGGCTTGACGAAATCGCTCCAGATCGCCGGCCCATCATCCACGGTCAGGTGCGAGGCCACGCCCAGCTCCGCGGCGCGCTCCTCGATGGCCTTGCGCTCGGCGGCGTCCACCCCGCCGGTGTCGGCGAACACGGTGTGCACGGTCCAACCCTGCTCCTGCAGGTAGGGCACGCAGAAGCTCGTGTCCAGGCCACCGGAAAAGGCGAGGACGATGTCTTTGGATTCGGAAGCGGTCATGTCGTTGTTCTCATGCGCGGCGTGGGGCCGCCAGTGGGGGTTCGGGAACCGGGGGTGTCAGGTGCGTCCGCGCATCAGCTCGGCCATGATCGCCTTCTGCACGTGCAGGCGGTTTTCGGCCTCGTTGATGGCGATGCAGGCGGGCGAATCCATCACCGCGTCGGTGGCCTTCACGTTGCGACGCAGCGGCAGGCAGTGGCTGAAGACGGCATTGTCGGTTAGCGCCATCTTGGCTTCGTCCACGATGAAGTGCTTGAAGCGGTCGCGGATCGGCTGTTCCGGCGCCCAATCGCCGAAGTACGGCAGCGCGCCCCAGCTCTTGGCATACACCACGTCGGCGCCCGCATAGGCGGCCTCGATGTCGTGGCTGACGGCGAGCGAGCCGCCGCTTTCCGCCACGTTGGCCTCCGCCCAGCCCATGTAGCGCTCATCCAGCACGTATTCGGGCGTCGGGCACAGCAGGGTCACGTCCATGCCCATGCGGGTGGCGATGGTCAGGGCCGAGTTGGCCACGGCGGTATTGAGCGGCTTGGGGTGGTAGGTCCAGGTCAGCACGTACTTCCTGCCGCGCAGGTCCGTGGTGCCGAAGTGCTCCTGCAGCGCCAGCGCGTGGGCCAGTTCCTGGCAGGGGTGGGTGATGGTTTCCATGTTGATCACCGGCACCGGCGAGTAGCGGGCAAACGCCTTGAGCACCTTGTCCTGCCGGTCTTCGCTCCAGTCGACGAACTTGGGGAACGCGCGCACCCCGATCATGTCCACGTAGCGACCCAGCACCTGCGCCACCTCGGCGATGTGCTCCTCGCTGTCGCCGTCCATCACCGTGCCCAGGTCGAACTCGATCGGCCACGCGTCCTTGCCCGGCTGCAGCACGATCGCGTGTCCGCCCAGCTGGAACGCGCCCAGCTCGAAGCTGGTGCGGGTGCGCATGGACGGGTTGAAGAACACCAGCGCGATCGAGCGCCCCTTCAGGGCATCTCCCATGCGCTCACGCTTGAAGCGGGCGGCATCGGCCAGCAGCGCATCCAGGTCGGGACGCGACCAGTCCTGGGTATTGAGGAAATGGCGGGAAACGGTCATGGCGCGATAAACCCCTGGAAGCTTTGGAACGGACAAGGAAAACAGCAGGCCTGAAAGCAGAAAACCCGGCGCCGGGGCCGGGTTTTCGCGTGAAACTCAAAGTAAAACGGGTACCGGCTACCCAGCGCGTTGGCAAGGCTCCGGTCGGCGCGCACGCGAGGTCATGCCAGCCGCCATGCGGGCGGAGGTCAGGATCAGGGCGTCGGCACGGAAATTCATCATCGGGGCGCATCGTCGCATGCGGCGGGGGCCGCGGCAAGCTGTTCCAGGCTATTCGCCGCTCACCACCGGGGTGACCGATACCCGCACCCGGACCCGGTTGCCGGGGTCGTAAGGCATGCGTGAGCGGTACTTCACGCCGCGGTGCACGTAATCAACGTCAAAACCGATCGGCCGCCGGAATTCGCGTTCCACCGGCACCATGCGGCACTCCCCGCCCGCCGAGGCGTCCACTTCCTCCACCTTGTCGTCGGAGGACAGCACATCGCGCACTGCGCCCACCACCCGCTGCAGGCCACGACGCTCGCCATCCTCGGCCACCGGGCTGGCAGCCTCGCAGCGCTCCACCATGCTGGTGGCGCGCAGGATCTGGTGGACGGGCTCGGCAGCCAGGACCCGGGCGAACTCGATCCGCACGTTCTCCTGCGCGCCCGGCACGGGAGGCGCCGGCAACCCGGCCATCCCCTGGTCCGCCTGCTGCCCCCGCTCCTGCGCCACCACGGCGGGTGCCACGCTCAACGCGGCACAGAGGAGGATCGGCAGGGTCGGGAAAGATCGGAGCATCGGACCTTTGCGGGGATTGAGGGCAAGCTTGCCCAAGGAGAAGTTTAGGCGCTGCGCGCGTTCACCTCCTGAACCGGCGCTGTCGTGAACCTGCCCCGCCCGATAGAATCCGGTCTCCCTGACCGTACTGAACAGATGACCCTGCGCCTTTACAACAGCCTGACCCGCCGCATCGAGCCTTTCCAGCCGCTCGATCCCGCCTGCCCGACCATGTACGTGTGCGGCCCCACCGTGTACGACTACGTGCACATCGGCAACGCCCGTGGACCGGTGGTGTTCGGCGTGCTGGCCGCCCTGCTGCGCCGCCGCTACGGCGCGCTGCGCTACGCCCGCAACATCACCGACGTGGACGACAAGATCAACGCCGCCGCCAGCCAGGCAGGCGTGCCGATCTCCGACATCACCGATCGTTTCGCCGCCGCCTACCGCGAAGACATGGCCGCGCTTGGCGTGGCGCCGCCCGATATCGAACCGGAAGCCACCGCCCACATCGGCGAGATCATCGCCATGATCCAGCGCCTGATCGAAGCCGGACACGCCTACGCCGCCGAGGGCCACGTGCTGTTTGCGGTGGACAGCTACCCGGACTACGGCAAGCTCTCGCGCCGGGATACCGAGCAGATGCTGGCCGGTGCCCGGGTGGACGTGGCGCCGTACAAGCGCAGCCCCGGCGACTTCGTGCTGTGGAAGCCTTCCACCGCCGACCTGCCCGGCTGGGATTCACCATGGAGCCTTGGTCGTCCGGGCTGGCATATCGAGTGCTCGGCCATGGCTGCCGCGCATTTGGGCGAAACCATCGACATCCATGCCGGCGGCGTCGATCTGCAGTTCCCGCATCACGAGAACGAAATCGCCCAGAGCGAGTGCGCCCACGGCGGCCGCACCTTTGCCCGCTTCTGGCTGCACAACGGCATGCTCAACCTGTCCGGCGCCAAGATGTCCAAATCCGTCGGCAATATCGCCAAGGTGCGCGACCTGCTGGCCGAGCACCCGCCCGAGGCGCTGCGCTACGCGCTGCTTTCGGCCCACTACCGGCAGCCGCTGGATTGGTCCGACGGGCTGGTGGAACAGTCCCTGCGTACGCTGGATCGGCTTTACGCCACTTTGCGCGACCTGGCCGACGTGTCGGCGGAGCCCGCCATTCCGGAATCGATTGAAGCCGCGCTCAGCGAAGACCTGAACACCCCGCAGGCACTGGCCGAGCTGGCCCGCCTGGCCGGCGAAGCACGCAAGGCCGGCGATGACGAGGCCCGCGCCACGGCCAAGGCGCGCCTGCTCGGCGCCGGCCTGGCCCTGGGGCTGCTGCAGCAGGATCCGCAGGTCTGGTTTGCCCGCGGCGCGGCGGCCGATGACGACGCCCGCATCCAGACCCTGGTGGACGAGCGCACCGCGGCCAAGGACAGCCGCGACTTCGCCCGCGCCGATGCCATCCGCGACCAGCTCGCCGGCGAAGGCATCGTGCTTGAAGACACACCCCAGGGCGTGCGCTGGGTGCGCAAGCGCGCCTGAGCCGCGGCCTGGGCGGCTTGGATCGTCCTGGCCGGCCCCCGTAGGGGATGATGAGCCGGTTTCTGCGACAATAGCGGGCTGATCCGAACCGCGGCCATCCGGCCGCCTGCTGCTGTGTCCAACACCCCTTTTCCGCTCGAACCCACCCCCGGTGCCGCCCAGGCCGCGATCCGTGACGAATTCGCCTTCTTCGGCGACTGGTCAGAACGCTACCAGTACCTGATCGACCTGGGTCGCAAACTGCCGCCCTTCCCCGAAGAATGGAAGACAGATGAGCACCGCCTGCACGGCTGCCAGTCGATGGTGTGGATCGTGCCCTCCGGCGACGCCACCCGCCTTGATTTCGCCGCTGTCAGCGATTCGGCCATCGTCTCCGGCCTGATCTACCTGGCCCTGCGGGTCTATTCCGGCCGCAGCGCCGCCGAGATCATTGCCACCGGGCCGGATTACATCGGCGACATCGGCCTGGCCAAGCACCTGTCTCCCACCCGCAACAACGGGTTGGCCGCGCTGCTGGCATATATCCGCGAACAGGCCGAGCGCGCCTCTACAGGGTGAACGCGGCCGCCGCCACCGCCGCCACGCCAACTCCGCCACTGCGAAATCCCAACTTCCGGGCCCTGATGGGCTATCGGATCTGCACCATCCTGTCCTATCAGATGGTCGCGGTCACGGTGGGTTGGCACGTGTACGAGCTGACCCGCAATCCGTGGATGCTGGGCCTGATCGGATTGGCCGAGGTGCTGCCTTATTTCTGCGTGGCGCCGTTTGCCGGCTATCTGGTCGACCACCTGCCCCGGCGCAGGCTGGGCATGGTGGCCTGCGCCGGCCTGGCGGTCACCCCGCTGCTGCTGGTGGCGATCACCCTGGGCTGGTTCGGCCAGGGCGTGTGGAAGATCTACGCGGCGGTGATCCTGACCGGCGCGGTGCGCTCCTTTCTTGGTCCGGTCTACAACGCACTGTTTGCGCGGGTACTGGTGCGCGAGCAGTTCGTCCGCGGCGCCAGCCTGGGCAGCATCGTGTTCCAGTCCGCCCTGGTGGTGGGGCCGGCGCTGGGCGGCGTGCTGGTGGGCTGGGCCGGCATGGGGGTCGCCTACGGACTCGCCGCCGGTTTCGCCGCCGCGGCGATCCTGGCCTTGGCGCGGATGGAAGTGACCGAGCCCGCACCACAGCTGCAGCGCGGGCCGGTGTTTGCCAGCATCGCCGATGGCGCCCGGTTTGTGTTCGGGCACCAGATCCTGCTGGCGGCCCTGGCGCTGGACATGTTCGCGGTGCTGTTTGGCGGAGCGATTTCCCTGGCCCCGGCCTTCATCCGCGAGATCCTGCACTACGGGCCGGAAGGCCTGGGGATCCTGCGCGCGTCTCCGGCGCTGGGCGCGGTGGCGGTCGGCATCTGGCTGGCGCGACGCCCGATCCAGCGCAACGCCGGACGGATACTGCTGATCGCCGTGGCCTGCTTCGGCCTGTGCATCATCGGCTTCGGCCTGTCCAGGCTGTTCTGGCTGTCGGCCTTCTTCCTGCTGCTGTCCGGCATGTGTGACGGGGTCTCGGTGGTGCTGCGCTCGACCATCATGCAGCTGGCCACGCCGGACGAGATGCGCGGCCGGGTCTCTTCCATCAACGGGCTGTTCGTGGGCTCTTCCAACGAGCTGGGCGCCTTCTACGCCGGCTCGATGGGCCGCCTGCTGGGGCTGGTGCCGGCCGTGGTCCTGGGAGGCTGCGTGACCATGGGCGTGGTCGTGACCACCGCACTGAAAGCGCCGAAGCTGCGCCGGCTGGACCTTCGCGACCTGCGCTAGGGCGGCGCTGAAAGACCAGGGGCCCGCTCGGCCCATGAAAAAACCCCGCCGGAGCGGGGTTTTCTGTTCAGCCGTGCTGGAACCCGGGCTCAGTCGCCCATCTGCTTGCGCAGGTGTTCCCAGCGTTCCTGCGCGTCGATCGTGCGCTCGGCTTCGGGGCGGGCTTCAAGCCGCTCCAGGCCGATCTCTTCGCCCGTCTCCACGCAGTAGCCGTAATCACCCTCGTCGACCCGGCGGATGATGCTCTCGATCTTGCTGATCAGCTTGCGGTAGCGGTCGCGGGTGCGAAGCTCCAGCGCGTTCTCGGTTTCCCGGCTCGCGCGCTCGGCCTCATCGCCCACGTCGCGCACTTCACCGCGCAGGTTCTGGATGGTCTGCCTGGACTCATCCACCAGCTCTTCCCGGCGGGAAAGCAGCTTGTAGCGGAAATACTCGAGCTGCAGAGGACTCATGTACTCCTCGTCCACGCCCGGCTTGTAGCCCTTGGGGATGATCGGGCGGCCGGTGGCCTTGTCCACGGAGTGTTCCACCACCTTGTACTTGGTCTTGACCGCGGGAGCCGACTGGCGCGCGGTCACTGCGACGGCCACCTTGCCGCGCGAACGGACGGGAGTCGGCCGGGTGGCCTTCTTGGCCGCCGCCTTCTTCACGACTGCCTTTTTTGCGACTGCCTTTTTTGCGACAGCCTTCTTTGCAGCCGCCTTCTTGACGGCCGCCTTCTTCGCTGGGGCCTGCTTTGCAGGAGCCTTGGTCGCGGCGGCTTTCTTCGCCGCGGTCTTCACTGGAGCTTTCTTCACTGCCACCTTCTTTGTTGCCGACTTCTTCACTGCGGCTTTCTTGACCGCGGCCTTCTTGGCCGCCGCCTTCTTGACTGGAGTCTTTACAGCCACCTTGCTGGTGGCCGCGGTCTTCTTCGCAGCGGCCTTTTTCGCCACCGTCGAGGCCGCCTTCTTCACAGGCGCCTTGGCGGCAGATCCCTTGCTGACGGACTTCTTGACGGTTTTCTTGGTAGCCACTGCGATATCCCCGACTGCGGATTCCCTTGGTGTGGGAAGGCGCGCTGTTATACCCTGCCACGGCCCCAGCGGCAAGTTCAGCCGCCGGATTTACAGCAGTTTCCGGACCGTGATCGACCGTTTCCTCATCGCCCTGCTGCGCCTGTACAAACGGCTGATCAGCCCTCTTCTCGGACCCCGCTGCCGGTTTGTGCCCAGCTGTTCGGAATACGCGATGACGGCGATCGGGCGCTACGGCGCCTTCAGGGGCGGCTGGATGGCCCTGCGCCGGCTGGGCCGCTGCCACCCGCTGCATCCCGGCGGTCATGACCCTGTGCCAGAGCCACCCCCACATAGTACGGAACCCAAGCAATGACCGACACCCTGATTGTCAACGCCCGCCTCGTGAATGAAGGCCGCGAGTTCGACGGCGACCTGCGCATCCAGGACGGACGCATCGCCCAAATCGGAACCGGCCTGGCCGCGCGCGGCAACGAGCGCGTGGTGGACGCCGCCGGCCGCCGCCTGCTGCCGGGGATGATTGACGACCAGGTGCACTTCCGCGAGCCGGGCATGGAGTACAAGGCCGACATCGCCACCGAGTCGGCCGCGGCGGTGGCCGGCGGCCTGACCAGCTTCATGGACATGCCCAATACCAGCCCGCCCACGCTCGACCGGGAGGCGCTGGAGGACAAATACGCCCGCTCCGCAGGCCGCGCGCATGCCAATTTCGGGTTCTACTTCGGCGCCAGCAACGACAACCTGGAGGCGGTGCGCGGGCTGGACCCCAGGACCGCTCCCGGGGTGAAGGTGTTCATGGGGGCCTCCACCGGCAACATGCTGGTGGACAATCCCGAGATCCTCGACGGCATCTTCCGCGACACCCCGGTTCCGATCATCACCCACTGCGAAGACACCCCGATGATCGATGCCGAACTGGCCCGCTACCGGGAGAAGTACGGCGACGATATCCCCGCCCGCTGCCACCCCGACATCCGCTCGCGCGAAGCCTGCATCAAATCCACGCGCCTGGCGCTGGAACTCGCGCGGCGCCACGACACCCGCCTGCATGTGCTGCACATCTCGACCGCCGACGAGCTGGCCCTGTTCGAGGCCGGCCCGCTTGTGGATGCCGACGGCAAGGTGCGCAAGCGCATCACCGCCGAAACCTGCATCCACTTCCTGCGCTTTTCCCGCGAGGACTACGACCGCCTGGGCCACCAGATCAAGTGCAATCCGGCGATCAAGGAAGCGTCGGACCGCGACGCCCTGCTGCGCGCCCTCGCCGAAGACGTGATCGACGTGCTGGCCACCGACCATGCACCACATACGCTGCAGGAAAAGCAGGCGCCCTACGTGCGCGCGCCAAGCGGGCTGCCACTGGTGCAGTTCGCACTCAACGCCGCGCTGGAATGCGTGCACGAGGGCCACTTCGATACCGCCAAAGTGGTGCAGAAGTTCGCCCACGCGCCGGCGCAGCTGTTCGACGTGGCGGGGCGCGGCTTCCTGCGCGAAGGCTACTGGGCCGACCTGGTGCTGGTCGAGGACACTCCGTTCACCGTGTCCCGCGAACAGGTGTTGTCACGCTGCGGCTGGTCTCCCTTCGAAGGCACCACTTTCCGCAGCCGCATCGCCTCGACCTGGGTCAACGGCGAGCTGGCGTGGGACGGAGACAAGCTGGTGGGTAACCCGCAGGGCCGACGCCTGGAGTTCGCCCGCTGATGCGCGCCCTGCTCCATCTGCTGCTTGCAGCCGTGCTGGGCTGCGTCGCGTCCGCCGCCATGGCCGGCGACCAGCGTATCGTATTTCCCACCGAAGTCCAGCAGGGTGCGATGGTGATCGGCAAGGTGCCACCCGACAGCCGGGTCGAGCATGCCGGTCGCAACCTGCGCGTGACCGGCTATGGCAGCGTGGTATTCGGCATCGGCCGTGACCACAGCGGCCCGGCCGAGGTGCGCGTGACCGGTCCGGATGGCGCGGTGGAAACCATCCGCATCGCCGTCGGCACCCGCGACTGGCCGCTGCAGCGGGTCGATGGAGTACCTGCGGCTACCGTGGATCCACCACCGGCCATCGCCGAACGTATCCGCCGCGAACAGGCCCGGGTGGGAGCCGCGCGTACCCGCGATGACGCGCGCACGGGCTTTGCCCAGCACTTCATCTGGCCGGTCGAAGGACGCATCAGCGGCCGCTTCGGGCGCGCCCGGGTCTACAACGGCAAGCCCGGCTCCCCGCATTCGGGCATGGACATCGCCGCACCGCAGGGCACCCTGATCAAGGCCCCCGCCGCGGGCCTGGTGACCTTTGCCGATGCCGACCTGTATCTCACCGGGGGCACCGTGCTGATCGACCATGGCCACGGCATCAGCTCCAACTTCCTGCACCTGTCCCGGCTGGACGTGCAGGAGGGAGACACGGTTGAACAGGGCCAGGTGATCGGCGCAGTGGGCGCCACCGGGCGCGCCACCGGCCCGCACCTGCACTGGGGCATGAACTGGCTCAACGTGCGGATTGACCCGCAGCTGGTGCTGGAACGGGCTCTCTGAGTATCGCCGCGCGGCAAGCCCGGCCGGTGGCCGGCCCGATCAGCCGGTGACGCGGGCCACGGCGTCGTGGGCGTGCAGGCTCTCGTAATGGGCCACGCGGGCGTCGAACTTTTCCACGCGCTCATCCGCGGCCAGCACCGCGGCCACGCGGCGGGCGGCATCTTCACAGAACATCAGGTTCTCGGCGTTGAGCCGGGCGAATGCCTGCTCGTCCTCGCGCTTGACCGCGGTCTGCACCGGCGTGCCCAGGGCCGCCTCGATGGCATCCACCATCGCCGCCAACGGGATCTCATCAAACGCGGGCCGCAGTTCCACCTTCACCTGGGCGCTGCTGCGCTGGGCATGCGGAGTGGCGGCCAGGCCGCGCTCCGAAGCCAGCCATTCCTCGACCACCGCCGCCGACAGCGGGCGGGCCGCGGCGAAATCGGCGGCAAAACGCTCCGAGTTGGCCTGGCGTGACAGTGCCGCCGAGGCCGGGCAGGTGCTGGAGTACTCGACTGAAAACGCCAGCGCCAGGCGGAAATGGCCATCGACGATCGTGGCCTCCAGCTCCACCGGATAGTTCTTCCAGCCGGCGTTGTCGCTGGCCAGCGCGGCACGCTTGAGCATGTGCTCGTAACGCAGCACCAGGCGCGCGGAAGACGACAGCCCGCGCTGGGACTCGACCAGGTCCTGCAGGATCCTGCGCAGGCCGGCCACGGTCATGGTCTCGCTGGCGAACGCATCCTGCAGCCGCAGGTACAGGCGCGACATGTGGATGCCACGGGTGTCGGGCTTGCGCAGGTCCACGAACACGTCCACGGAAGCCGGGACCTGGAGCGCACCTCCGTCACCATCAGCCACGCGCAACGGCAGCGCGATCCTCTCCATACCGACCCAGTCCAGGGCGCGGGCGGCAAAGGCGGCGTCGTCGGCGACGTCGGGCAGGGTCTGGGCGGGAGATTGGCTCATTGCGTGGGGGGCCTTTACGGCAACGGGAATCAAGGCTGGATAGTGTAACGGGAGGCTGCGCAACGCCCCTGAAACGCTGCGTCCGGCCACTTGGGGCTGGTTCGGGGCTGGAGACTGGCCTCAGCTGCCGCGTACTGCGCTCCAGGACGCCCCCAGGACCCGCCAGCCGGACAGCTGCTGCTCGCGCCTGCCTGCCTGCAGCGCCAGCAACCTGGCACGCAGCAGGGCGCGATGGAGGCGTCCCGGCCGCGATCCACTCGCGCCCCGTGGCCAGCGCTCCAGCAGCCAGCCGGCATCCTCACGCGAACCGGTAAGGAGGGCGCGCGCGGCCAGTAATGCCGACGTAGTTGCATCCGCAGCCGGCTCACCCCTGTCTTCAGCCTCTCCGAACAGGCCCGCCTCGCATACGTCCAGCGCGTCTGCCAGGTTGGCCAGGACGGGTTGCGCGGTGGCCGCGTCCTGCCCGCGCGTGGATGGAAGAACCGACAGGGCCCTCGCCAGTCCGGTCCAGGGCGCCGGCAGGCGCTGCAGCGATGCGCCCAATGGATGGCGACGGCCGCCCTTGGCCCAGCCTTCCAGCTCTTCATGCCACCAGGCCAGCTTGGCGAGACCCGGGGTCGGGTCTTCGCCGCCCCACGCAGCTTCCGCCAGCTCGTTCTGCAACGACAGCCAGGCCAGCGCTATTTCGCGCTGGGATGCAGGCACGAAAGCTTCGGCAATGCCCCATTCCGGCCAGCGTCGTCGCCATTTGGCAGTGAAGTCTTCCGCTGCCGGGTCTTGCTGGGCCACGGTCAACCCACCGCCGGCCAGGCGGCCGGGTCAAGCAGGTCATGCGGCGCGTCGACCATCACGTCGCCGCGCCAGGCGATCGGATCATCACCGTCCAGGCGGTAGCCCCACAGGGCCACCACGGAGGGCATCCTCGCGGCCTGGGCGGCCACGATGTCACGCTCGTCGTCTCCCACGTAGACGCACTGGCCGGCGGGCATCCCCAGCGCCTCGGCCGCATGCAGCAGCGGCAAGGGATGCGGCTTGCGCTCGGCCAGGGTATCGCCGCCCACCAGCACGGCGCAGCGCGACTGCCAGCCCAGCTGCGGAACCACTTCGCGGGCGAGATATTCAGGTTTGTTGGTCACGATGCCCCAGACGGTGCCGGCCTGCTCCAGCGCGGCCAGCATCTCTTCCACGCCTTCGAAGGCATGGCTGTGGCGACCCAGCTCCTGGCGGTAGATATCGAGGAACTCCGGCACCAGTGCGGCGATTTCTTCCGCCGACAGGTCCGGAAACGCCACCGCGGACATCGCCCGCGCGCCCTTGGATACGGTGGGGCGCAGCGCCGTCAGGCCGAGCGGCGGCATTCCGCGGGTATCGCGCATGCGGTTCACGGTGGCCAGCATGTCCGGCGCGCTGTCGAGCAGCGTGCCATCCAGGTCAAACAGTACGGCGGGCGGGAAGCGGCCCGCCACGGCCTCAGTCATTGCCGCCACCCGGCTTGCGCGCTGCGGTCAGGTAGTTGACCCCGGTACGTCGCGACAGGCGTGCGGAATTCCGCCACGGCTCGTAGATCATGCCGCTGACGTCATCCAGCTGCATGCCGGCGCCACGCAGCCACGCAGCCAGCTCCGAAGGCTTGATGAAGTCCTCGTACCTGTGCGTGCCCCTGGGCAGCAGCCGGGCCACGTATTCGGCTCCAACGATCGCCAGCGCAAACGCCTGCGGCGTGCGGTTGAGCGTGGAAACGAACAGCATGCCGCCCGGCTTCAGCAGCGTGGCGCAGGCCTGCAGGATCGCCGCCGGATCCGGCACGTGCTCCAGCATTTCCATGCAGGTGACCACGTCGAAGCTGCCCGGCTGCGCCACCGCCAGTGCTTCCACCGGGGTCACCTGATACTCCACCTGCACGGCGGACTCCAGGGCATGCAGCCGGGCAACCCTGACAAGCTCTTCGGCCAGGTCGATGCCGGTCACCTCTGCGCCATCGCGCGCCATCGCCTCGCTCAGCAGGCCGCCGCCACAGCCCACGTCCAGCACCCGCGCACCGCGCAGCGGGGCGCGTCGGGCCACGTAGTCCAAGCGCACGGGGTTGAGGGCGTGCAGGGGCTTTTGCGGACCGTCCGGGTCCCACCAGCGGCTGGCAAGGGCGGCAAATTTGTCGAGTTCCGCCTGGCGGAAGTTGTCAGTGCTCACGGAGTACGTCCATGGAGGCCGGCAATGCGTCCACGCCATTGCCTGGCATTTGCAATCACGGCGTCCTCGTCCATGCCCACCAGCTTGCGCGAGGCCAGTTTTGCCTGCCCGGCGATCCATACGTCGCTCACCTGGTGGCGGCCGGTGGCATAGACCAGCTGCGAGAGCACGTTGTGCAGCGGCTGGGACTCCAGCGCGGACAGGTCCACGCAGGCCAGGTCGGCCTGCTTGCCGGGTTCTATCGAGCCGACCAGGTGATCGAACCCGATCGCCTTCGCGCCGCCAAGGGTCGCCGCGCGCAGGGCCGTCGCGGCGTCGAAGCCTGCGGCGTCATTGGCCACCGCCTTGGCCAGCTGGGCAGCGGTGCGAGTCTCCCCGAACATGTCCAGGTCGTTGTTGCTGGCGCAGCCGTCGGTGCCGATCGCCAGGTTCACGCCGGCACGCTCGAGTGCGCACACCGGGCAGAAACCGGAGGCGAGCTTGAGGTTGGATTCCGGACAGTGCACCACCGACACCCCGCGCTCGGCGCACAGCTCGATCTCGGCCTGGGTCAGCTGGGTCATGTGCACGGCGATCAGGCGGTCGTTGATCAGCCCCAGCCGGTCCAGGCGGGCGATCGGCCGCTGGCCGTACTGCTTCTGCGACTCCTCCACCTCCTGCGCGGTCTCGTGCAGGTGCAGATGCACGGGCACGTCCAGTTGGTCGGCCAGCATGCGGATGCGCTCGAAGCTGGCGTCCTTGACCGTGTACGGCGCATGCGGGACGAAGGCGGTGTCGATCAGCGCATCGCCGCGCCACTGGTCGTGGACCTCGCCGGCCTTGTCGAAGTATTCGTCGTCACTCTTCGCCCAGGCGGTGGGGAAGTCGATCACCGGCAGGCCGACCCGGGCGCGGAAGCCGTGGCGCCGATAGGTGGCGGCCTGCACATCGGGGAAGAAGTAGTTCTCGTTGACGCAGGTGGTGCCGCCGCGGAGCATCTCCGCGATCGCCAGCTCCACGCCGTCGGCCACGAACTCCGGCCCGATCACCGCCGCTTCCACCGGCCAGATGTGCTCCTGCAGCCACACCATCAGCGGCAGGTCGTCGGCAATGCCGCGCAGCAGGGTCATCGGGTTGTGGGTATGGGCGTTGACCAGCCCCGGAATCAGCGCGCCGTGGGGGCGCGACACCGTTTCCCTGGCCGTGAACCGGGCACGCGCCTGGGCGGCGGGGAGCACGGCCACGATGGCGCCGTCGCGCACGGCAACGGCATGGTCTTCCAGCACGACGCCGTGCGGCTCGATCGGGACCACGTAACCGGCTTCAATCAGCAGGTCAACGGCTTCTGGAGCGGTTTCGGTCAAAGGAGCGTCCGCCACGTCACTTCACCCGGGAAACGTACTCGCCGGAACGGGTATCGACCTTGATGATTTCATCCTGGCCCACGAACAGCGGCACGCGGACCACGGCGCCGGTCTCCAGGGTGGCCGGCTTGCCGCCGCCGCCCGAGGTATCACCGCGCACGCCCGGGTCGGTCTGGGAGATCTGCAGCTCGACAAAATTGGGCGGGGTGACCTGGATCGGGGTGCCGTTCCACAGGGTCACCACGCACTCCTCCTCACCCTTCAGCCACTTTTCGGCGCCGCCCATGCCGGTCGCATCGGCCTGCACCTGCTCGAAGGATTCCGGATTCATGAAGTGCCAGTACTCGCCGTCGCTGTACAGGTACTGCATATCGGTATCCAGCACGTCGGCCGCTTCCACCGTGTCGGTCGACTTCATGGTCACTTCCTGCACCCGGCCGGTGCGGATCTGGCGGTACTTGACCCGGGTGAAGGCCTGGCCCTTGCCGGGCTTGACGAAGTCGGTGTCGGTAATGACCGCCGGTTCGCCGTTGACCAGGATCTTCATCCCATTCTTGACGTCGTTCATGCCGTGGTTGGCCATCGGTTGCTCCTGCGGTGTCCGCCGCGCGGGCGGATTAGAATGTGGGGGGTCCGGCCCAACCTTCCGGGCCGGACGGAAACTGACCATTCATGATACCTGCAGCCCCCCTATCCATGCAGCACCGGCGCTGGCAACAGGCCTGGCGCGAAGCAGTACGCGACCCGCGCGAGCTGCTCGCGCTGCTCGGGCTCGAGCAGGCGGCCGGCGCGGTATCCGCTGGCGCCGCGGCGCAATTCCCGCTTCGCGTGCCGCGCAGCTTCGTGGCCCGGATGCGCCACGGCGACCTGAACGACCCGCTGCTGCGCCAGGTGTTGCCCCTGGATGATGAAATGCGCCCGGTCCCGGGGTTTGACATCGACGCCGTCGGCGACGGCGCCGCCCGCGCCGGTCGCGGCCTGATCCGCAAGTACAACGGCCGCGCCCTGCTGGTGTCCACCGGCAGCTGCGCGGTCCACTGCCGCTATTGCTTCCGCCGCCACTTTCCCTACGCCGAGGAAACCGCCGCCGCCGGGGGCTGGCGCGAGGCGGCAGCCGCCATCGCGGCGGATCCGGGCATCGATGAGGTGATCCTGTCCGGCGGCGACCCGCTGTCGCTGGCCACATCCAAGCTGGCGGAGCTGACCGACGCCCTGGTCGCGGTCCCGCACCTGCGACGGCTGCGCATCCACAGCCGGCTGCCAATCGTGCTGCCGGAACGGGTGGATGATGAACTCATCGGCTGGCTGGCCGCCCTGCCCTGGCCAACCACCGTGGTGGTGCACGCCAATCACGGCAACGAATTCGATACCCACGTGGATGCCGCCATGACGCGACTGCGCGATGCCGGCGCCACCCTGCTCAACCAGGCCGTGCTGCTGCGCGGGGTGAACGACAGCGAGCAGGCGCTCGCCGATCTGTGCGAGCGCGGCTTTGAGGCGGGCGTGCTGCCCTACTACCTGCACCAGCTGGACCGGGTAGCCGGCGCGGCGCATTTCGAGGTGCCTGACGCAACGGCCATGGCCCTGCACCGCGCCCTGCTCCACCGCCTGCCGGGCTATCTGGTTCCAAAGCTCGTGCGCGAGGTCGCCGGAGACGCGTCCAAGCGCCCACTTTGAGGCATCTTGAATGGACTCGGCCGGGGGTGCGTGGCATAACCCGTGAGCACTTTAGGGGAGGTTGAATGGCGGCACATCAAGACAACGCGCTTCGGCTGATGGTCATCGACGACAGCATGGAAGAGGCCGAGGCGATCGTGAGCGCGCTGCGCAACGCCGGCATCGCCGTGCGTCCGCTGCGCCCCGCTTCGCTGGAAGAGCTGGAAGGCATGTTTTCGGGCCAGGGGATCGACCTGATCCTGGCAGCGCTGGCCTCCAGTGCCATCACCCTGGAAGACGTCGCCCGGCTGGTCCAGGCCAGCGGCAAGGACGTGCCCCTGCTGGCCGTGGCCGACAGCATCGACCGCGATTGCTTCATCAGCGCCCACGCCCATGGCGTGCGCCGCATCGTCCTGCGCGACAACGACCAGCTGCTGCTGAACGCCGTGCGCGATGAGCGCAACGACCTCAACGCCCGCCGCATGCTGCGGCTGCTTGAAGGCCGGGTGCGGGAGACCGAACGCCGCTGCGACGCGCTGATCGATTCCTCGCGCGATCCGATCGCCTACATCCATGAAGGCATGCACATCCGCGCCAATTCGGCCTACCTGGAAATGTTCGGCTACGACTCGTTCGAAGACGTGGAAGGAATGTCGCTGCTGGACATGGTGGCGCCCCAGCACGTGGAGGAGTTCAAGGACCTGCTCAAGCGCCTGGCCCGAGGCGAATCACCGCCCGATCGCTATGACCTGGAAGCGCGCGACATCGAAGGAAACGGCTTCCCCGCCTCGATGGAATTCACCCCGGCCCAGTACGAAGGCGAGGCCTGCCTGCAGGTGATCTTCCGCCGCGAGGAGGTGGACCCCGAGCTTGCCCGCCAGCTGGAAGAGCTGCGCAAGCGCGACCAGGTGACCGGACTGCTCAACCGCCCCACGTTCCTGCGCCGACTGGAAGACGCGGTTGCCAACGCCGCCCAGGGCGGAGGCCGCCACGGCCTGTTGATGATCGAGCCGGACCACTACCAGCGGCTGCTGCAGGAGATCGGCCTGGATGCAGCCGACGACATGCTGGCCGCACTCGCACAGCGCCTGCAGGCCTGCGTGGGCGATGACGCCATCCCGGCACGCTACGCCGAGCATCGCCTGGCCGTCCTGATCCCCGACGCCGATTACGACGCCACCAAGGCGATGGCCCGACGCCTTGCCGAGGGGTTCGCGGCGGACGTGTTCCAGATCGGCACCCATTCAAGCGTGGTGACAATCAGCATCGGCGGCGTGCAGATTGGCGAAAAGATCGCCAGTGTCAGCCAGGTGCTGGCCAAGGCGGACGAAGGTATCCGCACCGCCCTTGACGTGGGCGGCAACCGCTTCGAGATCTTCGATCCCGGCGCGGTCGACCGGGCCGAGGAAGAGCACGTGCAGGCCTGGGTGGCGCGGCTTCGCGATGCCCTGGACAACAACGGCTTCGTGCTGCACTACCAGCCGGTGATCAGCCTGCATGGGGATACCGGGGCCGTCTACGAGAGCCTGCTGCGGCTGGACGACGGCGAAGGCGAGCTGGTCAAACCGCTGGAGTTCCTGCAGATCGCCGAAGAGCAGGGGCTGCTGTGGGAGATCGACCACCACGTGGTGGGACGCGCCATTGCCTGCATCGGCGAGCGCATGCAGGCCAACAAGCCCACCACCCTGCTGGTCAAAATCAGCCAGGCCGCCCTGCATGACGACAGCCTGGTGCGCTATATCGGCGAACAGCTGGCCAGGCACGGCGTGCCGGGTGAATACCTGGTGCTGGAACTGCCTGAGGCCAAGGTGTTCACCCACCTCAAGGCGGCGCAGGACTTCGCCGCGGCCATTGGCAAGTTCGACTGTCGCCTGGCACTGACCCAGTTCGGCTCGGGGCTGGATTCATTCCAGCTGCTGAGCCACCTGCAGCCGCAGCTGCTCAAGCTCGACCGGAGCTTCAGCGAAGACCTGCCACAGAACCAGGAGAGCCAGCAGCGGGTGTCCGAGATCGCCGGAAAGGCCCGCGAACTGGGAATCCGCACCGTGGCCGAATACATCCAGGATGCGGCGAGCATGTCGATCCTGTTCGCCGCCGGCATCGATTACGCCCAGGGCAGTTTCCTGGCCCAGGCCGGGCCCGGCATGAGCTACGAATTCGATTAGGCAAAGCGCGCCAGAGCCGCGAAGCGGCACTGCCGTGGCCCGGACCGGCTCCGGGCCACGGTGCAGGATTCAGACGCGGATCGTCATGCCCGACTTGACCGAAGCGTTGCGCAGCGTGGCAATGCGCTCTTCCAGCGGCGGATGGCTCATCAGCAGCTTCTTCAGACCGCCGCCGACACTGCCGCTGATGCCGAACGCGGCCACCTGCTTGGGCAGGGTGTTCTGGCCGTAGGTCTGGTTCAGCCGCTCCAGTGCGGCGATCATCTTTTCCCGACCGGCCAGCTCCGCGCCACCAGCATCGGCGCGGAACTCGCGACGCCGCGAAAACCACATGGCAATCATGCTGGCGAACAGGCCGAACACCATGTCCAGCACGAACACAATCGCGAAATAGCCGATCCCGCCGCCACCCGAGTCGCGGTTGCCGCTCAGGTAGCTGTCGATCGCCCGGCCGACGATGCGCGCCAGGAAAATCACGAACGTATTGAGCACCCCCTGCAGCAGCGCCATGGTGACCATGTCGCCGTTGGCCACGTGGGCGACCTCGTGGGCCAGCACCGCTTCGGCTTCATCACGGGTCATCGAGCGCAGCAGGCCGGTGGACACCGCCACCAGCGCGCTGTTGCGCCGCGCGCCGGTGGCGAAGGCGTTGATCTCCGGCGCGTCGTAGATGGCAACCTCGGGCATACCGATACCGGCATCGCGGGCCTGCCGCTGCACCGTGGACAGCAGCCACTGCTCCATCTCGCCCCGCGGCTGGGTGATCACCTGCGCGCCGGTGGACCGCTTGGCAGTCCATTTCGACAGGGCCAGGGAGATGAAGGACCCACCAAAGCCGAAGATCGCGGCGAACATCAACAGGCCGGCATTGGTCGCCGGATCGATGCCGAAAATCGCCATGACCACGCTGACCAGGGCCAGCACGGCAAGGTTGGTGGCAAGAAACAGGAAGACGCGCTTGAACATCGGACTGAAGGCTCCAGGGATTGAATGACTGCTGGCAGCTTCGGCCACCAACACATGGTCGTGAAGTATGAGCGCACGCGGTGGAAATCAAGTGGTCCGCATGCTCTTTTCGCATTCGATCCGGAGCGCTTCGCCGCAGCGCACAACACGCAAGTCATCGGCCATGCATAGAATCAGACAGAGCACGCGCGATCCCGCGCGCCTGCCAGCAGCCCTATCGGAGACAAGCATCATGACAACGCGCGTGGCATTGGTAACCGGGGGTACCGGCGGTATCGGCACCGCGATCTGCAAGCGCCTGTCCGACGCGGGCCACAAGGTGGCGACCAATTACCGCAACGAGGAACGCACCCAGGCCTGGCTGGCACAGATGAAGCAGGGCGGCTACGACATCACCGCCGTGTCCGGCGATGTCACCTGCCCCGAGCAGTCCGCTTCCATGGTGAAAGAAGTGGAGGACAGGCTCGGGCCGGTGGACATCCTGATCAACAACGCCGGGATCACCCGCGACGGCACCTTCCACAAGATGGTGCCCGAGCAGTGGCAGGAGGTGATCAACACCAACCTGGGCTCGGTGTTCAACGTCACCCGCCCCGTGATCAATGGCATGCGCGATCGCAAATGGGGCCGGATCGTGCAGATCAGCTCGATCAATGGCCAAAAGGGACAGTACGGCCAGGCCAACTACGCCGCCGCCAAGGCCGGCATGCACGGCTTCACGATCTCGCTGGCGCAGGAAAACGCCCGTTACGGCATTACCGTCAACACGGTCTGCCCGGGCTACATCGGCACCGACATGGTGATGGCCGTGCCGGAGGAAGTGCGCGAGAAAATCATTGCCCAGATCCCTACCGGACGGCTTGGAACGCCCGAGGAAATTGCCTACGCGGTGTCCTTCTTCATGCCCGAAGAAGCATCCTGGATCACCGGCGCAAACCTTGCCGCCAATGGCGGCCAGTACATGGGCTGGTAGCCGGCCGCAGGCGCCTTTCCGCGCTGCGGCGGGCGCGCCGGTTGCCCTTTGGTGCAGCTTGCAAGGCCTGTCCTGCTGCGCCATGCTGCAAGGCAACAGGGATCTGTGAGTGCTTGTTCAATGAGCTCCACCCGTGTCATCAAGAAGTACCCCAATCGGCGTCTCTATGACACCGAGATTTCCAGTTACATCACCATCGAGGATGTCCGCCAGCTGATCGTGGATGGCGAGGATTTCGAAGTGGTCGACGCCCGCAGCGGCGCCGACCTGACCCGCCAGGTGCTGCTGCAGATCATCTCCGAGCACGAACAGGACGGCACGCCGATCCTGTCCACCGAACTGCTCAGCCAGATCATCCGTTTCTACGGCGACTCGCTGCAGGGATTCATGGGCACCTACCTGGAACGCTCGATGCACTCGTTCCTGGAACAGCAGCACCAGCTGCGCAAGCAGATGGACGGGCTGGTTGACCAGACGCCGTGGGCCATGATGAACAAGCTCACCGAGCGCAACATGGAGATGTGGCAGGAATTCCAGAAGAACCTGACCGGCAGCCTTGGCCAGAAACCTTCCGGCGGACGCGAGCGCCCCGGCGACAAGCGCGAACGCTGAAGGATCCGCTGCATGAGCAAGAGAATTGCCGTCGTGACCGGCGGCATTGGCGGCCTTGGGAGCGCAATCTGCGTGGCCCTGGCCCAGGCGGGCCGTACCGTGATTGCAACGGACCTGGCGGACGATGGGGAACGCATTGCCGCCTTCAACCTGCGGGTGGAAGGCCTCGACATCAGCTTCGCCGAACTGGACGTGACTGACCACAAGACCTGCGCAGCCTTCGTGGCTACCGTTGAACAGGAGCACGGCTCGCTGGACATCCTGGTCAATGGCGCCGGCATCACCCGCGACGTGACCCTGCGCAAGATGGACCGCCACCAGTGGCAGCAGGTGATCGACGTGAACCTGGGCGGCGTATTCAACATGTGCCAGCCCGCGATCGAAGGCATGTCCGCGCGCGGCTTCGGGCGGGTGGTGAATATCAGCTCGGTCAATGGCCAGACCGGACAGTTCGGCCAGGCCAACTATTCGGCGGCCAAGGCCGGCATGCACGGGTTCACCATGGCCATGGCCCGGGAAGGCGCACGCAAGGGCGTTACGGTGAACTCCGTTTCTCCGGGGTACTGCGAAACCGCGCTGGTGATGGCGATGCCGCAGCAGGTGCGGGACGACATCGTCTCCAAGGTACCGGCCGGCCGCCTTGGCCAGCCGGAAGAGATCGCGCGGGCGGTGGAATTCCTCACCGCCGATGAAGCCGGCTTCATCACCGGCGCCAATCTGCCGGTCAACGGCGGACTGTTCATCAGCTTCTAGCCGTCCGTTGTGGGCCTGGCGTCACGCGGCTTCGCGCGCACGGCGCGCTCCTACATGGGGAGCGCGTCCTCTTCGCAGAAGCGGGCTCGGTATTCCAGCGCCTTCGGCAACAGCGCTTCCAGGTTCTGGATGCGCGTACCGGGATTGGGATGGGTGGAAGCGAACTCGGGCGGCGCCTCGCCCCCGCTGGCCTGACCCATGCGCTCCCACAACGGTACCGATTCGTGCGGGTCGAAACAGGCCGCAGCCGCCAGCATCAGCCCCACCTCGTCCGCTTCGGTTTCATGCTTGCGCGCATAAGGCAGCAGATAGCCGTAGCCCATGGCCGCCATCACCATCTGTTGCTGCTGGGGATCCATGCCGCTGAAGGCGCCCGCTGCCTGGCCGATCTGGCTCAGGCGCTGCTGGGCCATCCGCTGCGCCCCATGGCGCAGCAGCGCGTGGGCGATCTCATGGCCCATCACCACCGCCAACGCGTCTTCATTCTGCGCAACCGGTACCAGGCCGGTGTAGACCGCCATCTTCCCACCCGGCAGGCAGAACGCGTTGGCCTGCTCGGACTCGATCACGTTGACCTCCCACTCGAAGGACTCGGAAAACCGCGAGGGCTCCAGGCCGTGCTCGGCGGCAAGCGCAGCTTCCACGACATCCACTTTGGACAGCAGGCGCTCGGCAATATTGCGTACCTGGCGCGAGATCGGCGCATCAGGATCAACCGGCTGCTCCTGGGCCAAGATCTGCTCGTACGCCTGCAGACCCAGGGATTTTTCATCCTCCGCGGAAAGCGAGCGGTCGATGAGCACGCTCTCTCCGGTCACTGGATCCACGCTCTGGTTGGAAAACCAGTACCAGGCGCCGTAGCCGATGAAGGCCACCAGCACCCATATCCTCAGCCCGCCGCCCCGCCGCCGTGCGGGCCGCTGGCCTGCATCCCGTCGCTGTCCCATGAGCTCTCCTCCGCTGGCAATGACGCCCCATGGGCGCCGGGCAAATCAAAGGTCCCGCACTACCCTGAAGCCGATCCGCGCATTGGTGGTGTCGCGCTCCGCTGGCGCGCGCCAGGCGGACCGGGTCTGCTCCGGCGAGCTGGCCCAAGCACCACCCCGGATCACCTGCATGCGGCAGCCCGGATTGACCCAGGGGGCGGCGTCGCGCGGCGCCCGCCGATAGCTGTCGTGCCAGCAGTCGGCCACCCACTCGCTGACGTTGCCGGCAAGATCGTGCAGGCCCCAGGGATTGGCGGAGAAGCTGCCCACGGGCGCGGGCCCCCAGTAGCCGTCATCGTATCCCCTGAAGGCGTTGCTCCAGCTGCGCTGACCCGATGAGCGGTCCCGGTCACCGGTAAAATTGCCGCTGCCTTCAGGCGGCGCGCCATCGCCCCAGGGGAACGCAGTGCCCGTGCCCACACGCAGCGCATATTCGAACTCGGCCTCACTCGGCAGCCGGTAGCGGCGCCCGGTCTGCTGCGACAGCCAGTCGGCATAGGCCTGGGCGTCCTCCGCGCTCACATGGATCACCGGCATGTCACTGCCGGCCCGGCCACCTGCGAACCCGGACCGCCAGTCCACCCCGCTGCTGCGCACGAAGTTGCCGCTGCGCTCGTCCCATGCCATGGAAAATCCCCGCCGTACCGCCCGCGGCTGGAATCCGGTGGCATTGATGAAGCGTCGGAACTCGCCCACGCTGACCTCGGTGACCGCCATCGCGAAACCGCGGTCGAAGCGGATATTGCGCTGCGGCCGCTCATGATCCGTGGACCCGCGCTCGCTTTCCGGAGCTCCCATGGTGAAAGCACCGTGGGGCACCACCACCATGCGTGGCCCGCGCCCCCCGGTTTCCAGGGCGTCGGTGAATACCTGGCCCGGCCGGAACAGGCCGTAGTGCACCGCCAGGTCAATGCGCTCGCGCAGCTCCGCCGCCGCCGGATCGCCGGGCTCGGCAATGCGCAGCAGCTCCGCCAGCAACGTGCGCGCCTTCGCAATGCCGTCGAACTCAGCCAGCACGGACACGCCCTGGTCACGCAGCTGGGCGATGCGCACCGTACGCTGGCGCTCGATCCGCTGCCGCGCATCCGGCACCGTGCTGGCTTCCGGCCGGATTGTGGCGGCGCGATCCAGCCACGTTCCGGCGGTGTCGAAATCATCTTCGTCTGCTGCCGTTTCGGCATCCCGGATCAGGGCACTCTCCACCGCGGCCACGTTCTGCATGGCCCGCGGCTGCCCCGGACTGAGTTCCAGCACCTCGCGCAGCACGGCCAGTGCTCCGCCGCTGCCGGACTCCCCGTAATTGCCGGCGGCAATCCGGTCTTCCGCCTCGCTGTTGAGCTGCCAAAGCCGTTCGGCCAGGTCCACCTGCTGGAGGTAGGATTCGACCTCTCCGTCGTCCGGCCACACCCCCCGCGCCACCGCTGCCACGCGCCGCGCATCGCGCAGGGCCACCGCGTCGTCGCCTGCCTCGCCCAGCGCCTGCGACCCCAGCTCGAGCAGCCGCTGCCTGGCCCGCTCCAGACCGGCCCTGGCATCCTCGTTGTCCGCGTCGCGGTCCAGCAGGGCCAGGTACAACGGGATCGCGGCATCGCCGTCGTCGTACAGCCGGTCCTCTTCCAACGCCGCGCCCGCCTGTTCCCGGGCCTGTTCGG
This sequence comes from Luteimonas sp. A478, assembly GCF_054052025.1. Classification (NCBI taxonomy): domain Bacteria; kingdom Pseudomonadati; phylum Pseudomonadota; class Gammaproteobacteria; order Lysobacterales; family Lysobacteraceae; genus Luteimonas; species Luteimonas yangxiaopingae. Next base: position 793,077 of record NZ_JBSVRF010000001.1, read on the forward strand.
TGCCCTCCTCGTCCAGCGTCACCTGCGGACGCTTCCAGGTCAGGCTGCCTGCCTGGCTGTCATCGCCGCTGATGGTCACGCTGCCCGAGACGGCCTCCGCCGCTTCCTCCGCCACGGGTGCGTCGGCGTCCGACTTCCTGCCGCAGCTGGCGCACAGCACCGCGATCAGAATGGCAATGAGAAGGGACTGGATACGCAAACGGATCCTCCAGGATCGGAACGGTCAAACCGCGACGGTAGGGCGCGCTGCGGAGAGCGTCAATCCATCCGCGCGCCGGTTCAGGTCCGGGCTGACCTGCTAGGCTCGCCCCATGTCTGCATCCAACCCGATCTGGGTCACCGACCCCACCGTTCTCAGCAACCGTCTGGCCAGCCGTCCGCAACACGTCGGACTGGATACCGAATTCATCCGCGAGCGCACGTTCTGGCCGCAACTGGCGCTGGTACAGCTTGCCATTGACGACGACATCCTGCTGCTTGACCCCCTCGCCCCGGGCATCCTGGACGCGCTGCGCCCGCTGCTGCTGGATCAGTCCATCGTCAAGATCATGCACAGCGCCGGCGAAGACCTGGTCGCCTTCAGCCACTCATGTAACGCCGCGCCCACGCCGCTGTTCGACACCCAGGTGGCGGCAGCGCTGACCGGGATAGCGGCTGGCATCGGCTACCAGCGCCTGGTGGCCGACCTGCTGGGCGTGGAGCTGGCCAAGGGCCAGACCCGTTCCGACTGGCTCAAGCGCCCACTCAGTGACGCCCAGCTGGAATACGCCGCCGACGACGTGCGTTACCTCGGCGGGCTGTACGACCAGCTGTCCGCGCGACTGGACGCGCTCGGCCGGCGCGACTGGTTCGAAGACGACTGCGCGCGCCAGGTCAGCGCTGCCGGCAGCGAGCCGGAGCCCTGGCCACACCTTTCGGCCCGCGGCGCCCAGCATGTGGATGGCCCTTCCCGCATCCGCCTGCTGCGCCTGCTGCGTTGGCGCGAGGCCCGCGCCCGCAGCCACGACCGTCCGCGCAACTGGGTTCTGGACAACGAGCTTGCGTTCGAACTCGCCCGCAGGCCGCCGGAGAACCAGGACCAGCTGCAACGCCGCCTCGACGCCCACCCCAAGGCGCCGCGCAAGCTGGCCGCGCAGATCTGGAGCGCGCTGGAAACGCCGCTGGCCGATGAAGCCGAGGCTCCCGAGCCACCTGCGGTGGAGGCGGACCGCAAGACCGTGCGCCAGATGCAGGAGGCCGTCTCGGCCCTCGGCGCAAGCCTGGGCATCCCCGATGGCGTGCTGGCATCGCGCAAGCGCCTGGAGCAGCTGCTGGAGACCGGCCGCTGGCCCGACGCCCTGTCCGGCTGGCGCCGCGAACAGCTTGAACCCGTGCTGGCACCGCTGATGGCGGAGCAGTTGCCGTCCGCCGACCCGGCCGTATAATGCCGGCCGTCGATGTGGTATCCGTGGGGCGGTAGCTCAGCTGGGAGAGCGTCGCGTTCGCAACGCGAAGGTCGGGAGTTCGATCCTCCTCCGCTCCACCATTTTATGCAATATAAACAGCGCGTTACGCCTAACGACGTGATGCGCTGCGTTGCTTTTCGGGTCGTTGTTTGGCACACAAGTTGTGACATATTCGTGCCATTCAACGCCCCTGAAGGGCCGCACAAAGCGGCCTTCTGTGTGACTTTTTCGAACAACACAGCTATCTTGTGTGCAAGCGCTGATAAGACACGTACGACCAACAGGCTGAAGGCTAGCCAAGATGTTCCCCGGTCAAGCGGCGACGAGTTCAGCAGCCTGCGATGAAAAGCGGACGTAGTTGCAGGTGAGAAAGGATGCCGGATCGTACTCGCCGGCAATCGCCACAGAGGCTAGCGCCCGTCCAGGATGAGGCCGGAAAAGCGCGACGCCACTTGGAGAGCTGGAAACGGTGGGCACAACCCGGCCGGTCTGTAGCCCCTCTTTGCCACCAGGCCAGAGGGAGCAATATGCAGCGGCTGCCGCGGACTCATCCGACGTTTGCACCGACATCGTCTGTCGGTGCGACGCGGACGGAGTATTCGCATGACTGTATTGCTTACAGTGGAAGACCTCGCTGGGCGTCTTCGTAAGTCGGCTTCCACAATTCGCGCGGCGGCCAGCCGGAATCTCACATCCCTTCCCCCGATTTGTCGGCTGCCCGGCACTAAGCGCCTTCTATGGCGTGCTGAAGACGTCGAGCAGTGGCTCGCGAGCCATGTAACTACCGCAACCCCTGCACCTATTCCGTCAACTCCTCAAGCGACGGCTACACCCGCAAGGTCAAAGACAAGGGGTCGCGGCAGACCTACCAGGGCCGAACAACGCACACGCCGAGAGCGTAATGGGAGGGCGGAAAATGTCTAATCCCAACCCTGCAACGGGGACTCTCACTGTTATCAAAGCGAAATGCGATCGAAATTTCACGATCATTCCGAATAGCGTATTTGGTGATCGCGAACTTGACTGGAAGGCCCTTGGCTTGCTCTGTGATCTATTGCACCTTCCGAACGGCAAAAGAATTAGCTTGGAATGGTTGAGCCGGCGCCGCCCTGATGGGAAAACTTCGACCCGAAGCGCAATCAACAAGCTCAAGGAGCTTGGTTACCTCAGCATTTTGCGACCCCGCAGCGAGGCGGGGATGTTCACAGGTGCGCGATGGATCGTCAGAAGTGTGCCAAAGCCAAACGGGGAGGCTGAGCCAGAAGCTGGATTTCCGCATGTGGACCCTCCGCATGTGGACCCTCCGCAATTGGACCCTCCGCATCTGGATAAATCGGCCGCCGGAAAGCCAGATACAAATACAAAAACTATAAAAAAGCAAAGAACTACTACTACTGAAGCTTCATCCGTTGATTCATCGTCAGAGGAAATAGTAGTAGTTGTAGACACAGAGGAAAAAAAGACAACAGCAGCTTCCGCAGACTTGAGTGCCGGCTCTCCAGACGAGGAGATGCATTTCCCGCCGCAGCTGTCTAACGAAGACCGTCTGTGCGCTATACAAATGCTGAGCGCGGCTCCCCCAGCGTGCCATCAAAAGTTGCTGGACGAGTTATCAGCGTCGATAACCAAGGGCGCCATCCGAAATTCTTGGCTCTCCTGGTTTCGCGCTTTGATCCAACGCTCAATCAATGGAGAGTTCCATCCGGACTTGGGAGTTGAAGTTGCTGCAGCTCGTCGCCGAGAAGCTGAGAAAGCATCCAGCCGCAAGAGAATCACTCCTGCGAGCCCCGAGACTGCCAGCAGACACCTCGCCGACATTAATGCCCTGCTAGGCCGACAGAATTAATTACCGATATCTCGCACTTCGATGGATGGAGAGCCTTATAGCTCACCAGACCAGTTTATTTGTTTGTTTGCTTGCTTGTTATTAAATACAGACAAAGGAAATTTAATAATTTCTATCGGCCGCCCACCAAAAGTTTCAGAAGAAGAAGTAATACAGGCAGGACTGGAGATGACAGCTGCCGGAAAAGACGTAGAGAAATACACTCTGACGAAATGGATTGGGGTCGGAAGCCCAAACCGAATATGGAACATCTGGACAAAGCATGTTGAGTCCGCTCGGGAACGTGCCCTAAAAACGTCAAAGTTGCCTAGGATCGTCCAAGAGGATCTTGCTACAGCGTCGACTGGGATTCGCGAACTGTTTGAATGTAATGACCCAGCGGTTTCTGCTCAGATCAGGCCGCTAAAGCATACGCCTCAGCGGGTGTCTTCATGCCCAGCGCCTGGTGCGGGCGCC